>JBJELD010000078.1:0-40797 GCA_051878975.1 Candidatus Caccovicinus sp. | reverse complement strand
GTGTACCTTTCGTTTCACTTTTGCAGTATCATAGATTCGGATTAAAGTTTAGGCATAGTTTATCATAAGAATTCTCAAGGGAATCATTTCATGCAGTTATTTTTTTAAATTTTTTTAAAGACTTTTTTGATTTCATAGAATAAAAAAATACTTCCTCCTGCGCAAAATTTAATAAAATTGCGTCAGAAGGAAGCATCATAGATTATTTTCGAACCGTAATTCCGGCCTTATCGTCGATATCGATTCAACGCGTTTTCTATCTCTTCTGTTCTGTCATTTAATTTGTCTTGATTGTTCACTATTGTGTTTTCGGCATATCCTTCCTTTTCACACAGTCGGCAGCCTTTTTGGGCAAACGCGTCCGCGCAGAGCAGGAAATGGAGTTTCATATCTTCATCCGGCAGTATATTCAAATATCCCGGCTGATAGTTATAAAACAACTGGAAATTTGTATCAGCGAGCCAATAATCCAAATCTGCATCGGACATATTCCGATCCTGAAAACAAATCAGCCCTTCATAGCCTTCCAGACAGTATTTTCCGTACTCAATCCCATAACTCCACCTCTGATTTTTCATCGCCACTACCATCGCATCTCCATAATTTCTCGCTTCCTGTTTTTTCATGGCGCTCTGGGGCAGAATATTACAGGCACTCCGACACGTTTCTGCAATTTCGACATAAACGTTTTCAGCCAAAGTGTTCAGCTCTGTTACCGGAATGTTTTCAAAGTTATCCGGCCAATATTCCCAATATTTCTCCGGAACTTTCTTTTCTTCCAATATCTGCTTCTTATTATACAGCTTTCTCCATTTCTCGGCCTGATCTCCTGTCAATTCGTTTTCCTCACGGTCTGAAATCTGCGGCTTCTGAAGAAACAGTTCATCCACATAATGCCCATACGCCTTTCTGCGCTCTTCCACGCTCATACCTTCCGTCTCCCGGAACCATTCAACATGAAATTCCATCTGTCCATTTTTTGTCCAGGCCTCATGTTCCAGCAAATCCTGATCTCTTTCACTGGTGTTTTTTTCTAAAAATTTTTGACCTTCCGGAACCCTGTTCCGCGGATGAGCAAACGAAAAAATCGCCGCGCTTCCAGCAATTCCAAGGAATACTGCTGCAAATGCACGTAAACGACGCATCTTCCGGTTCGCTGCAGATCGACCCCGGCTCTTTCGTGATTGTGTTTTTCTTTTTCGGCATCTCTCCTCTTTGGTTCCCATAAATGGCCTGTCCTCTCCGCATGTTTATCCCAGGACAATCCAGAGCTTTTCCTCAATATCCTTTATAATCATGCTGTACTCCTGTTGATTGTATGGCATTCCATATTTCAGTGAATAGCGATCAACCAGCACAGTATTTCCTTCCTCCAGACGCTCGCATCTCACGGTATTTTCCAGTGTTAAAAGATACTGCTCCTGTTCGGATTCATTTTTCGTCGCATCATAATCCAAGGTAAAATACGCACATAATTCTATCTTGAATTTTTCCGGCCGGAATGTCTCCTCTTTTTGCATTGCCCTGTATATATCCTTCCTCAGATTTGTCCTAAACTCATCCAGCAAAGCCGGATCCTTTAGAAAAAGAAGGATTTTTTTGTCCTGATTGTTAAACAAAATATTGACTGGATCGTAAAACGCTCCCTCGATTAAAATTTGCTTCACCACTCTGTTATCATAGCTGATTTTCAGCATGGCAATGACTTCTGCATCTCCATTCAATATGTTTTCTCCATGATTTTCCAGAATATACCCGTCACAGATCGTATCAAAAACATATGTATTGTCTTTATCCTCCATAGCGGTCAGATCCGGAATGTTCTCCCACTGGCGCTGCCGTTCTTCTTGAATAGAGTCTGCATCCATTTTCGCTATTCTAAAAACCGTAGTAACAACAATACCCACTATCACACCAAGTACGGCATTAAAAATTCCACCGAACAGACCAGTTACTTTTTCCCATGTTGTTTCTTTAGTTCTTTTATTCCTGTCCTTTTCCTTCTCTTCCACATAACCGCCTCCCGTTGTAAAACTCATAATTTGTATAACAAATAAAATATGTTCTTGACGGACCACAATTATTATGATATAGTAACAGCGTTGTGTTTTTTTCTTGACAACCATTCGTTTATATGATATCCTCAAATTGAACATAAGTTCCTGCATGAAATATGCTTTTTGCAATATCCAGTCAGATATTGTTTTCTTTATTTTATAAAGAAGAAGCATGATCTCATTACAATCAAAGGCTTTGGGAAAGCAATGATACTGCAGGACATCTTATACCTATTCTAAAAAGGTGCTTATCCATTTGCGAGGTGGGGAAGCGCCTTTTTTGAGTCTTATTTTTTATTATACTTCTGTATTCTTTTTCCGTCAATCGTTTTCGGCCATTTTATCCGCTGTATCTCAAAAAGAACAATCCCGCCTTTTTATTCATTATTTTAATATTTAGGTTTTAAAATTCATTATTTTGATGTATAATTCAATATATTAATATTTTAAGAAAGGTGATGCATATGTCCGATCTGTCTCAGACGGTTTCCCAAAACCTGAAGCTTATTATGAAACAAAAGAAAATCACGCAAAAATCCCTGGCAGAAAAATGTATGCAAAAAGGACTTTCCATCAGCCAGGGAACCATTTCTAATGTATTGAATAACACCTCCTCCTGTTCAATTTCCACCCTTGAAAAAATCTGTGTTGGTCTGGATATTGAAATCAGTCAGGTGTTTTCTCCTCCTATGTCACCGAAAAGGGAAGATACCGTTTCTTATCAGAATCTGATTACAAATCCTTCTGACAGCGCCTTCCGTGGGTATCTGCAGACCTTCCATGTGTATTTTTATCAGACCGCCGGAAAAAACTCTGAATTGCTTCAGGGAGAACTGACGTTTTCTCCGTCCCAGGACAAAACGATCTGCAAAGCCCATTTTATACTGCATGCACCGATAACAGGAAGCGATGCCGACCACGCATCTTCTATCGAAAAAATATATACCGGCAGTCTTTCCATTTCATTAACGATGCAGGTTTGCTTTTGTGAACTGTATTCCGACGCCCTGGGTGAAATGTGCTTTTTAATATTCAAGCATTTTTATCTGTTCAACAGCCCCTTAACTTGTATCATGGCAAATGCAATCACAACTTCATCCGGTGTCAGCAGACGCCCGACCGTTCACCGTATCTGCCTTTCCTCGCAAAAGCTTTCTGATGAACAGCTTTCCTATCTGAAAGGACAGCTTCTCCTGAATGGCGCTGAAATTGTGATTTCTGACAAAAAATTAGAAGCTTTTAAAAAATCTCCTCAGGTATCAAAAAACTTTTTACCTGTACTGGAAAACGCGGTTCAGCGCAATGTTTACCACAGTATATCCGAATCCCGCCTCATGGCAGGGGCACTGCCGGAGCAGGAACTGATACAGATGATTTCTCTGCTTCGTTCCTATTCTTCCGCACCGAAATACAGCAAAGTCAGCGCAAAAACGGATGAAAATCTGTTTATACTGATAGAAGGAGCTTCTGCAAAATAGATTGAAAAACCGGTGTGGACAAAACCACACCGGTTTTCAAAATTTACTTAAACTTCATTATATATGTGGATTTACTAATTCAGCAGGAACTTCCTTACCTTCCATCCACACGCCGATCTTGCCTGCAGCCGGATCATCATTAAAGAACTGCCACTTTCCATCTACAATATTCCATCCAGTGTACATTCTTCCAAAATTACCATCATGAAGCGTATGTAAATAGTATTTGTTTCCGTCAACATCCATAAACCATCCGGAAATTAAATCTCCGTTTGCATTGAAATAATACCACTCACTAACACCATTCCATACTAACTGATACCATCCGGCCTTTGACATAACTCAGCCTCCTATCTTGCATGTATTAACTCGTTATGCTCACCTATCCGAGTCCTTATTTTTATGCTAATAACAGCATTGTGTTGTCACTATATCATACCTATTCTCAATCAAATCATTTCATCCATTTGTTTTGTATAAAAAGTCTCTGTTCTATTTTGATTGCAATACCTTTAAAATTCTTTATTAATAACAAATGGACCGTTGCAAAATAGATGATTGTTTCATCTGTGGAGCAGCGACTTTCTTTTTGTGTAAAAAAAGAAAAACAGGCTCAGAAGAACCTGCCTGTAAAAAGCAGAGGGAAAGGGACGGAAGCACCTTTGTTAGTGCAACAGCCCCTTTGTTATTCGACCTTCTTCCCTCCAGCCTATCTCTTCGCCTTCCGGTATCCGGCGGCCTCCGCCTCCTGTTCGGAATGGAAAATCACCAGGTTTGGAGAATCCTCCATCCCTTCATAAGCAGCCTGGCCGGGACAATGGTAGATCTTGGATTTCGAATTTCCCCGGATCTCTTCTTCGGTCTGTTCTGCCCCAGTCTGTTTGTCCCCGGCCTCTTTTGTCAGCTCCGTCTCCCAGTTGTCGCCGGTTGCATAGTCGATCGTGACACCCGGCTGCACATTATAGGCATAAACATGAAACATGACGCCTTCGCCACGATCTTCCACTGACAAAGCCTCCATTTCCACGCCGTCGGCAACCAGATTATCGCCTTCAAAAATCGGCGTCACCCGGTAAAGTACATGATTCCCGGTTTCTTTAATATAGTCTGCCACCATATTTTCAAAAGGAAGCATGCCCTCAACATTCAGATACCGCGTTCCGGTTATCAGATTTTCCTTGTTTGCATTTTCTGCCGTCAGCTGATATCCGATCAAATGACAGCGGTTATAAAGCGATTTTCCGTCAACAAAATCATACCGGACCGACTGCCAGCCGGTGGGCTTTACCTTACTGATATCCCCTCTCTTTTCCGTCGGCATCAGATCCGTTCCTACATTTGCATAGGCCACCCCGCATCTTCCCAGCGAATCCAGCTCGCTGTAGGTTTCAAAGGAATCGGTTGTATAATCTGCTTCTGAAAAAAAGGGCACATTATCGTTGACTGCCACATAAGGAGTACCGGAATATTCCGGAATCTGATCCAGCGAAAAGGAACCCCCGGAAGAGGCGGCTCCTTCAGACGGCTGAGCCGCCTCTTCCGTGACAAATGTAACATCTATCACATCGGCACAGCCGCATAACCAGAGTGTGCCGCACAGCGCTGCAAGAATGCAGAGCTTTGTCCATTTTAATATCTGTTTCATCGTACATATACCTCCCTGGTAATCTTTTCATGAGAGGAGCCGGCAAATTCCAGCTGATCCTTCAATGTAAAACCATTCAGCTGATCCGTATCAAAATAAAAATCAGACGGATAATGACGATTCCAGCGATATACGATGATGGACTCCACCCGGTCCAGATACTTCTGGAAATTGCAGTCTTCCACAAAGCAGAAATCCCCCTCCTGCGCAAGCTCCAGAAAATCCGGTGCCGCATGGCAGCCGGAAAATTCGTACTGCTCAAACATCTTTTCGGAATACGCATTCATGAACAGCCGGCCCTCCCGGCTGATTTCCATGACATTCTCCAGAAGGACCCGATCCTTGCTCTGCCTTCTCTGGTTGAACATCATGCCGTTTCGGTCATCCAGACACACAATCACATTCATTTTCTTTTCCTCCAGTCTTTCTTTATGCCGCCTGCTATTTTACCACAGAAACTGTGTTCTGTCATGTAAAGTTTATCCAGCCGACTTTTTCTCCAAAAAAAGCAGCCGTGAAGTCGAAACCTCACGGCTGCTGCCGTCTATTACGTTCAAATCGTTTTCATTATGAAGGCTGCTTGCCGATGTAAGCGTGGATACCGCCGTCTACATACAGGATCAGGCCATTTACGAAGTTGGAAGCATCAGAAGCCAGGAATACTGCCGGGCCACCCAGATCTTCTGCTTCGCCCCAGCGTCCTGCAGGAGTCTTTGCAATAATAAACTGGTCGAACGGATGTCTGGAGCCGTCCGGCTGAGTTTCACGCAGCGGTGCGGTCTGAGGAGTTGCAATGTAGCCAGGTCCAATGCCGTTGCACTGAATGTTGTACTCACCGTACTCAGATGCAATGTTTCTGGTCAGCATCTTTAAGCCGCCCTTTGCTGCTGCATATGCGGAAACGGTCTCACGGCCGAACTCGGACATCATGGAGCAGATGTTGATGATCTTGCCGTGGCCCTTCTTGATCATGGACGGGATAACGGCCTTTGCTACGATGAAAGGAGCATTTAAGTCAACATCGATAACCTGACGGAAATCCTTTGCGCTCATCTCAATCATCGGGATTCTCTTGATGATGCCTGCATTGTTAACCAGAATGTCGATTACGCCAACCTCAGCCTCAATCTGAGCTACCATAGCATTTACTGCATCCTCATCGCAAACGTTGCATACATATCCGTGAGCCTCAATGCCCTCTTCCTTGTATGCAGCAAGACCCTTGTCTACTAATTCCTGCTTTAAATCGTTAAAAACGATGGTTGCGCCTGCGCGTGCCATAGCGGTTGCAATTGCAAAACCGATTCCGTAGGATGCGCCGGTAACTAATGCTACTTTGCCCTGCAGGGAAAAATCATTTAAGCTTTTCATGTCTTCTTCTCCTTTTCTTTTTACGCTCTATGTTTGTATCTCACCGTCAAAGTTTGTATACAAACATTTTGTTTTGTATACATATATGTTAGCATAGATTCTTCTACATTGCAATATCTTTTTCTAACAAAATAAAATGATTTTTTTAGACAAATGGGCGAAACTGCGACGCATCCGCCACGATTCCGGATTTTAACAAAATCTTTACGTCATTTTTCTTTTCCCTTTGGAGGGGTTCTGTTATAATTTTGAGAAAAAAAGGAGGAACTGCTTTTGAATCAACTGCTGCTGATTGGATCATTTGTCATCATTGCCTGCATTCTCTGTAACCGGCTGACCAGCCGGTTCGGTGTCCCTATGCTTCTGGCCTTCATTCTGCTGGGAATGATTTTCGGCTCGGAAGGTTTATTCCGAATCCCCTTCGATAACTTTCTCTTTGCCGAGCAGATCTGTACCATTGCTTTGATCTTTATCATGTTTTACGGAGGCTTCGGCACCCGCTGGAAAGCGGCCCGGCCATCCGCCCCGAAGGCACTGCTTCTGTCCTCTCTGGGGACCATCCTGACTGCGCTGCTGACCGGAGCCTTCTGCTGCGTCGTACTGAAATTTTCGCTTCTGGAGGGTCTTCTTACCGGCGCTGTACTGGGTTCCACGGATGCCGCCAGCGTCTTCTCGGTTCTCCGTTCCCAGAAGCTTTCCCTGAAATACGGCACCGACTCCCTTCTGGAGGTAGAAAGCGGAAGCAACGATCCCTTCGCCTACATGCTGACCCTCATTCTGCTGTCCGCCATGAAGGACGGAGGCTCTGCAGGAAATATTCCGATGCAGATTCTCACCTCGGCTTTTTCCCAGATTTTCTTCGGAATCCTGGCCGGTGTGCTGCTGGCCGCGGTCTCCCGATGGTTTCTGGAAAATTTCACATTTGAAACCAACGGCTTTGACACGGCTTTCGTGCTGGCTGCCGCTTTGCTTGCCTATGCCCTTCCCTCTGCCATAGGCGGGAACGGATACTTAAGCACCTATCTGATGGGCATCATCCTGGGCAACCACCCCCTCCGCAACAAAAAAGCGCTGGTGAATTTTTTTGACGGCCTTACCAGTCTGATGCAGATGCTGATCTTCTTCATGCTGGGCCTTTTGTCCTTTCCTTCCCGAATTGCAGCTGCCATACTGCCGGCTCTGGCAATCGCGGCCTTTCTCACCTTGATTGCCCGGCCGCTGACCGTCACCCTGCTTTTGACCCCATTAAAAGCGCCGTTTCGCCAGCAGGCACTGATTTCCTGGGCCGGACTGCGCGGAGCTGCGTCGATCGTATTTGCAATCATGGCCATTTCCGGAGGCGCCGTGCTGGAGCACGACCTGTTTCACACGGTTTTCTGCATTGTGCTGCTGTCCATCTCCATTCAGGGAACCTTCCTTCCCTGGTTTGCCAAAAAGCTGGATATGATCAACCAAAGCGGAAATGTCCTGACCACCTTCAATGACTACACCGAAGAAACCAACATCCGTTTCATCAGTCTCCCGATTCATCCCGGGCATCCCTGGACAGGTATGCAGGTGCGGGAGCTGAATCTGCCGCCCGGAGCCCTCCTGGTCTTTCTTCGAAGAGCCGGGGAACATCTGGTTCCCAGAGGAGATACCGTCATTCTGGAGCAGGATGTTCTGGTTCTGGGCGCCTCCGCCTACACCGGTGAAGATCAAATTCACCTGACTGAGGTCATCGTCCACCAGTTCCATTCCTGGTGCCAAAAAACCATTATGGAACTGGATCTGCCGAAAAATTCCCTGATCATTCTGATCCGCCGCGGAGAGGAAACCCTCATCCCGGACGGCTCAACCCGGCTCCTGGCCAATGACATCGTTGTGTTAAACTCCCTCCGATAATCGGCACGGACATGAATTATCTATATTTTGTTCACGGAAAAGTTACAATTCTAACAAACTTTTTTCACCTTTTCCGATTATAATTTACCTTGTAAAGAGCTAAAGCTGAAACTTTTTTTCATAATACCTGGCCGGCGGGAGACATCCCGACCGGCCTCCTCCCTTTTTCAGGCAGAAATTTTTTCAGGCCGATCGGCTTCTTTCCCTCTCATTTGTTCTTCCGTGTATTCCGCATCCCGGAAACCACTCAAATATTTCCGTTCTTCCGGAACTGAAATCCTCTTTTCACATAAACTAAATTAGAACAAAGACAGAAAGGTATTTTTATTTTATGGACTGTTTTTCCCCATTTGCCTGCACCTCGATCCGTACAGGCGCTTTTGAACAGCAGTTTCCGGTCGGAATGGGATATATTCCGTGGCAGACCTGGAATCAGACTTATCCCATGGACCGGGCCTTTAAACGCGGTACCATTTTCCCGGAACTGGATCTGACATTTGACCACAGGAGGTGCATGCGATGAATCAGACTCTTTGTAATTCCCTGTTAAATCAGGTCTACCAGACCGGCTTCGCCGTCGATGATGCCGTGCTGTATCTGGACACTCACCCCTGCGACACCGAAGCGCTGGCCTATTACCAGCAGGCGCGCACACTTTACCGCAATGCACTTCAGGCTTATGAGCAGCAGTGCGGTCCTCTTTTCATCACCGATGAAACCGACTCAAACAACTGGACCTGGCTGAAGGAACCATGGCCGTGGGAAGGGGGCTGCATCTAAATGTGGAAATACGAAAAACGACTTCAGTATCCGGTAAAAATCAGTCAGCCGAATCCAAAGCTGGCACAGTTTGTCATTAGTCAATATGGCGGCCCCGACGGGGAGGCCGGCGCTGCCATGCGCTATCTGTCTCAGCGTTTTACCATGCCCTACAAGACAGCAAAGGGAGCATTGACCGATATCGGTGTATCGGTATCGATCCTGCCCCCTTCTGCCGCAGCGTTTCAAACACTTCGCTCCCTATGCGTGACGGATATTGGTAAACTCGGAAATCTCACGGCTGATCGTGCACAGATCCTCCACCGTCATGTCATGAATGTCCGCATGTCCCGTAATTCTGGCAAAGGTCTTTAATTCTTCCGTACTGCAGGTCAGGTAATTTGCTACACGTTTTGCCGCCGCTTCGATATGCAGCCGGCTCCGAAGCTCCGGATCCTGAGTCGCTACCCCGACCGGACACATTCCGCTTCCGCAGATCCGGTACTGCTGACAGGCAGCCGCAACCATCGCCGCAGATGCCACAGCCACTGCATCGGCTCCCATGGCAATGGCCTTTGCAAAATCCGAAGAAACGCGGAGTCCGCCGGTAATCACCAGCTCGATATCCGAGTGAATGCTGTCCAGATATTTTCTTGCCCGGTACAGCGCATATACGGTCGGCACACTTGTAGCATCCCGGATCAGTGCCGGTGATGCACCGGTTGCGCCGCCTCTGCCGTCGATCGTGACAAAATCCGGCTCTGCAAATACACAATATTCCAGATCACGCTCAATCCGTCCTGCTGCAATCTTGATACCAATCGGCCGGCCGCCGCTTCGTCTGCGAAGTTCATCCACCAGGGCCTTTAAATCTTCCTTTGTGTCGATTCCAGGGAATCTGGAAGGGCTGATCACATCCTCTCCCAGCGGTTTATCTCGAATCCTGGCAATCTCCGGCGTTACCTTGCTTCCCGGCAGATGACCGCCCATTCCCGGCTTGGTTCCCTGTCCGATTTTGATCTCGATCGCATCTGAGCTGCGCAGATTCTCATCGGTCACGCTGTACTGATTCGGAACATATTCAAATATGTACTTGTAGGCAGCTGCTTTCTCTTCCGGAAGGATTCCGCCCTCGCCGCTGCACATCGCCGTCTTTGCCATTGCACTGCCTTTGGCCAGTGCAGTCTTCGTTTCCTTGGACAGCGCTCCGAAGGACATATGAGAAATATAGACCGGAGTTTCCAGAACCATCGGCTGCTTTGCATGCTTTCCGATGACGGTGGTCGTATTCACCGGCGCATGCTCATCCAGCGGCATCGGATTTAACTGGGCTCCCAGTACCAGAATATCATCCCAGTTCGGCATTGGCATCTGCGTTCCCATCGCCTCAATGATGCTGCTGCCGCTGACTGCCATCTCATGAATCTCTTTCATATAACGGTAACCGGTGTCCGTGCGTCTGGTATCCTTCGGATATTCCAGCGATACGGCCTCCGCTCCTGCCTCCTCCGGTTTCTTTTCCTCCTCGACCGGAACAAACTTGTCAACCGGCTGTTTGCACAGCGGACATGCCGACAGCTCGGAAATTGGGAATCCCTCCTTCTCCTCATCAAAAATGTACCCGCAAATGCTGCATTTGTAGATCATAAAGCCCCTCCTTCTTTTTTCATTTTTAGAATTATTCTAATTTTACTTTACCATAAATGGACACTTTTTTCAATGACTGCCTTTTGATTTTTTCCAGTCCGGACACACATACCATTATTTTTAAGGGTTACCCGCGGTCGCAGCAGCATTCCGTTCCGGTAAGAAACCGGGTTTCCAGAATCTCCGTTCTATAGCGCTCCTGCCTGCCAAAAGAACGGATCTTCAGCTCAATTCCAAAGGGAATCGCTTTAAACCAGATTTCCAGCCTGCCGCCTTTGTATACAATGATTTTGTCCAGAATTTCCCGATAAAGCAGCTGATCCTTTTCCGAGAAATTCAGGATGTCATCCAGCGCCGCCATATACGGCCCCATCTCCTCCAGCTGCTGACTGCATATTCGTTCTTCCTGACCGGCACGTTCCAGCTGCTTTTTCAGTGCATCCATGTTTTCCGTATACCATGCATTCTGATCGTCCAGGTCTTCTTTCGTCACCAGACCATCCAGAAGCAGATCATACATTTTTCTCTTCTTATCCCGAAGCTCCTTCAGCTGTTTCTGAATCCGTACCGTGTCAGATTCGAAAGCAGGGAAGCCCTTCAGCTGCTTGATTTCGTTTAAAACCTCCTTTTTCAGCCTTTCCCGGTTCACCGGAATCATCCGGATACAGTGACTCATGCAGAATAACAATGCTTTTTCACTGATCAGACTGCTGCTGCACCCAATCGTCCGGCCGCTGCTGTTCGTTTTTTGTGCTCCGTACTGCGCCGCGCCATGACACCGCCATGCTTCATAGAGTTTTCCGCTTTTCTGGATTTTCTTTCTTTTCACGAAACGCGCCCCACATTCTCCGCAGAAAATTTTGCCGCTGCACCAATAACGATTGCTGTATTTCTGCCGCTGTTTCCCGGATACGGAACGTCTGCGCAGTTCCTCCTGTGTCCGATCCCATAAATCGCGTTCGATGATCGGCTCATGATGGTCCCGGATATACACCTTCTTTTCCTCACCCCGATTATATTTCTTAGCATGGGTCAGATAATCCGGCGTAATCGTTTTTTTCTGACAGAGATCTCCCACATATTTCTCGTTTTTCAGCATTCTGAGAACCACAGTGCTGGACCATACCGAGACGCGTTTCGGCCGCATTCCTTCCTCCAAAAGCTCCCTGGCAATCACGCCGGTCCCTTTTCCTTCATTGGTATACTTATGAAAAACGGCACGCACAATGGGGGCCTCCTCCTCATTGATCATCAGTTTTCCATTCTCCACTCGGTACCCGATCAGGTCCCGACCAAATACCACCCCCTGTTCCATTCGTCTCTGCTGCCCCCACTTGACCCGCTCGGAGGTCTTCCGGCTCTCTTCCTGGGCCATACTGGCCATGATCGTCAGCCGCAGCTCCCCGTCAGAATCCCGCGTATCGATGTTGTCAATCGTAAAAATCACGCCCACTCCTGCCTCTTTCAGCTTCCTGGTAAACGCCAGCGTATCCACCGTATTTCTGGCAAAACGGCTCACCTCTTTCGTCAATATCAAATCGATCTCCCCATGAAGCGCATCCTCGATCATCTCATTGAATCCCGCCCGCTTCTTCGTATTGGTCCCGCTGATGCCTTCATCATAATAGACACGGGTCAGCTGCCAGTTCTCCTGACTGGTAATAAAATCCGCAAAATACTGCCGCTGGCTCACCAGAGAATTCGCCTGGTCATCCTTGTCGGTGGAGACTCTGGCGTAAGCGGCCGCCCTTATTTTACCTGCCATATATCCCTTCTGAACCTGACCGCGACTTCCTTACCCGGAAGCCGCCTGCTGTTTTTTCTTTATATTTATATCCGTTTTCGTCTCATTCAGAAGCTGATTCAGCTGCATATCCGTAAGCAATCCCCGGAAATGCAGCTCCTTGTAAATTCCGTTTTTCATCCAACCTATAAAATCATTTTCCATTTCCAATTCTGTTTCATACATCTGATATGCACCTGCTATTTCTTTTATATAGAATATGGTGCAGGAACCCATTGCATGAAGCGGCTGCCGTCCTTCGTTTTCAGCAGCTGCTTCGTCTGCCAGGCCGGATAAAGAAACCGGAGCCAAGTCCCAAAAGGGGCAATCTCGCTGCCGATACAGGTACAGAAGAACTGGGCCATCTGGAAATCATCGGCGCGATCGTGCATCAGCTGACCCGCAATCTGACGCCGGAAGAAATTGAAGCTTCCGGCTTCGGTCCTTATTATATCGATCACACCGTCGGGGTTTGGCCGCAGGCTGCCGGAGGTATCCCCTTTAATGCCTGCCAGTACCAGTCCAAAGGTGATCCGATCACCGATCTGTTTGAGGATCTTGCAGCAGAACAGAAAGCCCGGAGCACCTACGACAACATTCTCCGCATGGTAAAGGATCCGGAAGTATGTGACCCGATCCGTTTCCTCCGCAAGCGTGAAATCGTGCACTTCCAGAGATTCGGCGAAGTGCTCCGCGATGCCCAGGAACATCTGAACAGCAAAAATTTCTATGCCTTTAACCCGTCATTTGACATGCCGCAGGGACCGCAGTGCACCCAGAATCAAGCTAGGCCGACTCCAGCTCCGGCTTCGATGTCCGCACCGATGCGCACGCAGATGCCCTCCCGTATGAATATGTCAATGCCGGCATCCACCGGCCCCGGATGCTCTCATCCGACCGTCCGGCCTCCGATGACGTTCCCCTCCCAGACGACTCCATGCCGCAGACCGGCTGCAGTTCAGAAAGAAGCGGAAATGAAAAAGCACTGTGACCGCTCCATGTCCGATCAATAACCGGTATACACCAAAAAAACAGGAAGCCCGGCTGCTCCGGGCTTCCTGTCTGCCATGCACGGTTACACGGTACGCTGTTAAATCGCGTCAATTCTTTCACGGAGCTCGACCATCTTTTTGTCCAGCTCCGCCACGACATTCGAGTATTCCTTTAGTTCCTCTCCGATCAGGATTGCTTCCTTCTTCCCCTTCTTGTAGCGCAGTTGGTGATCCACACCGGCCCAGAAATCCATGGCCGTCGTTCTCAGCTGAATTTCGGCCCGTACCCACTGCAGCTCCTGCTGAAAATAAATCGGAATTTCCACAATCAGATGCAAGCTTCGATATCCGGAGCTTTTCGGCGTTTTAATATAATCCTTCTTCTTTATGATCTTCAAATCCTTATGTGCATACAGCACCTCTGCCATGCGGTACACATCATCCTCAAACGAACATACCGCACGAACACCTACAATGTCATTAATCTTCTCCACTGCATTTTCATATGTAGGCTCATAACCTTTTTTTCTGCATTTTGCCTGAATGCTTTCTATCGTCTTTATCCGTCCGCAGACGTTGATCATAACATTCCGCCCCAGCTTCAGCGACAGCTCTGCATTCACAATCTCCAGCTTTGCCATCAGCATGCTGATGGCGCAGCTGCTTTTCACCTGAAAAGAACTGCTTTTGAATTTTTTTAAATCCTGATTTTTCATATTCTTATCTTTCACGTCCTGATCTTTCGTATCCAAATCCTTCATTTCCTGACTTTTTTCAATCCACATACACGTTTTCTTCCTTCTTAGCTTATCAATATTCTGCTGTTCAAACCAGACCGCACAATTAAAGAATATGTAAAACTTCCGTAAATATGACAACTTTTTTTGATTTTCTTTTACAACGCAAACAAAAACGGGAAATCTCCTCACGGCACTGGCTGCCGTCCGGAAATTCCCGTTTTCTCTCCCTCTGTCCAGCTGTATTTTCTCTGTGCGGATCCTGCATGTTCCCTGCACAAATTCCGCATGCTCTCTGCATACAGACGCCGCCGCTTACTCCAGATAATCCAGCGGATCCACCGCCTTGCCGTCCTTCGCAACTTCTAAAAATACATTCGGTCCTTCCAGGGTATAATATTTGGTGGGCTCTGCCACATACCCGAGGATCTGTCCCCGCTCCAGGTACTCTCCCTCAACCGCCTGGACTTCCTTCAGCTGGCCGCAGGTCAGACTGTAGCCGTCCCCCAAATCCAGAACCAGATAGTTTCCGATCTCCTCATTCGTCCCGGACTCCAGCACTCTGGCATTCGCCGGCACGGATACCGGCTGGCTGACATCGCTCTGGATCACCAGACCCGGATTACACTTGTACTGCTCCAGTGTCGGGAAATAAATCGTAGAGTCCATGCTGTAGTCCAGCAGAACATTTCCCTCCACCGGCCAGGCCATGGACTGAACCTGTGCAAAATTCAGCACCAGCCCCTTTGCTGCATCCATCCCGGCGCCGGCCGGGGCCGCTTCCGCCTCTCCGAATGATCCGTCCGCCTGCAATCCGTCAGAATCCTGGCCGGACTGCCCTCCGGCAGCATATTCTTTTGCCTCGAAAACATCCTCTTCTGCCTCTGCCAGCCTGTCTTCCTGGTTTTCTCCGGCACCGCCTGCCGGCTCTTCTGTCTGCGCCTGTGCCTCCAGCAGGTCTCCGTTTTCTTTTCCTGCATCCGAGTTTCCGGCGCCGTCAACCAGATGCTCCGGCTCTCTCTCCATATTTAAGTATGGACTTTCTTCTGTCTGGCCTCTCTGCAGAGTCACCACGCCCGCTGCAGCTACTATAGTCAGCAGGCCTAACACCAACATGACAAGGGTAAGCTTATCCTTGAACAATTGATTTACTTTTTCCTTCACCTTTATCACCTCGGTAATATTCTTACCAAAGTGGAAAGACTTATTCAGAAACCAGCACAATATTTTGATAAAAAGCGTTCAAAATCTCATCGAACGTCCACCCGGCCGCCGCCTTCCGGTTTGCCTCCATCTGGCTGAGTCCGTACCCGTGCCCGATTCCTTTCACCACCCCGCGGATATTTCCCTCATAATCCTCCAGACGAAAAAAAGAGGAGGCAAGGCCAAGCGCATAGCGCACCTCATCTCCTGTATACAAATTGCTTCCGATCTGCACCAGCGTCACATATCCCGCCGGATCTCGTTCCGCGATCTGGATTGTACCGGGTACCTGATCGGCCGATACCGGTCCGCCCTCCGGAATGCTGCTGATCAGCCTGGAAAACTCCTCCGGCGTCCAGATTTTCAGCTGAAGCGCCCCCTCTGCCATGGGATCCTCCGGACAGTCCACGCTTGCCAGATACGGATGTGCTTCATCTCCCGGCCTTGTCTTTCCGGCACTGCAGCGGCAAAACAGCGGCTCTATGTAATCTCCCTCAAAGGTCATGACCATCCCCCTGGTAGCTGCCACCGCCTGCTCGATCTTCCGGTAAAATTCCATATAATCCGCAGTCCCCCACAGCATTTCCATCTGTGTCTCTCCCAGATAATCCATATCCAGTGCCGATTCCGGGATTTCCAGAGCGCCGTTCATCTGACGATAGATGTAGGTCCGCGCGATCACCGCCTGGCATTTCAATGCTTCCGCCTCAAAATCTGCCGGAATCTGTTCCGCCACAACCCCTACCAGGTACTGTTCCACATCCATTCTGGAAACCTGCTCCCGATCCAGAATGACGGTTCTTCCGCTGGAAAGCTCCGGATCTGCATCCAAATCCGTCATTTTCTCCCACATTCCGGTTCCTTCCCCTCCGGCTCCCATCCGCTCCAGAACCTTTTCGCTGCCGCTGATGCTGCCTGTCCACCCCAGCGTCAGCACATACGGGATGCACAGTGCCGCCCCGAACGGGAAAAGAACCTTCCTGATTCTTCTTCGGAATCCTCCTCCTGCTCCCTTTCCTCTCCGCATGAAAAAACGCCTCCTCATACTCAGTGTATGACGAGGCGTTTCCCGGTATTCTTATGAATTTTATTTTCCTGAACGGAGGGATTACTCCATATCTACCTTCACCTTGTTCAGATGCCAGATATCTCTTACATACTCTTCAATGGTACGGTCAGAGGTAAATTTGCCGCTGTTTGCAATGTTCAGGATTGCACTCTCTGCCCACCACTTTTCATCGCGGTAAGCCTTGTCGATCCGCTCATGTGCTTCCGCATAGGAACGGAAATCCTTCAGGATGAAGTACGTATCTGCACGGTCGCTGCTCTGTGTATTCAGCAGAGAATTGTAGATATCGCGGAACAGCTCCGGATCATTTGGAGCGTAGTATCCGTTGATCAGCTGCATCAGCACACGGCGGATATCCTGATCGCTGTTGAAGATCTCCATTGGGTGGTAGCCGCCGTTGTTTTCATAATTGATGACCTCATCCGAGGACATGCCAAAGATAAATGCACGGTCATCGCCAACCTCTTCCACGATCTCCACATTCGCACCGTCCATCGTTCCCAGAGTCAGTGCGCCGTTTAACATGAACTTCATGTTGCCGGTACCGGAAGCTTCCTTGGAAGCGGTTGAAATCTGCTCGCTGACATCGGCTGCCGCAAAAATGATCTCTGCATTGGAAACTCGGTAATCTTCAATGAAGACCACCTTGATCTTGCCGTTGATGCTCTTGTCATTGTTGATGACATCGGCAACGGCGTTGATCAGTTTGATGGTCAGCTTGGCTCTCTTGTAGCCGGCAGCTGCCTTCGCACCGAAAATAAAGGTTCTCGGAACGATATCCATGTTTGGATTGTCCTTCAGCTGATTATACAGATACATAACGTGCAGGATATTCATCAGCTGACGCTTGTACTCATGGAGACGCTTTACCTGTACATCAAAGATGGAACGCGGGTCCACGTCAATTCCGTTGTGCTCCTTGATATATTTTGCCAGACGGATCTTATTCTGGTACTTGATGTTCATAAACTCCTGCTGACATTTCTCATCAGAAGCATAAATTGCCAGCTTCTTGATATGAGGCAGGTCGGTAATCCACTCGTCGCCGATCTTGGAGGTCACCCAGGAAGCCAGAAGCGGATCTCCGTGAAGCAGGAAACGTCTCTGGGTAATACCGTTGGTCTTGTTGTTGAACTTCTCCGGATACATCTGATAGAATTCCTTTAATTCCTGATTCTTCAGAATTTCCGTATGCAGTCTTGCAACGCCGTTTACCGAGAAGCTTCCGGCAATCGCCAGATGTGCCATCTTCACCTGACCGTCATAAATAATAGCCATCTTCCGAACCATCTCCTGATTGCCCGGGAATTTTGCCTGAATATCCATGATGAACCGGCGGTTGATCTCCTCCACGATCTGATAGATACGCGGAAGCAGTCTGGAGAACAGCTCGATCGGCCATTTTTCCAGAGCCTCTGCCATGATCGTGTGGTTGGTATATGCACAGGTCTTGGTGGTAATTGCCCATGCCTCATCCCAGCTTAAGCCATACTCATCCAGCAGGATTCTCATCAGCTCGGCTACGGCTACGGTCGGGTGCG
The DNA here is from genome assembly GCA_051878975.1 of Candidatus Caccovicinus sp. GTDB lineage: Bacteria > Bacillota > Clostridia > Lachnospirales > Lachnospiraceae > Caccovicinus. The sequence goes on along the minus strand of JBJELD010000078.1, from coordinate 22,631 downwards.
TATCATTTAACTGGAATACCACCTTCTCATAGAATTTGTGAATGTCATCATGCTTCTCCATGTATTTTGCAACCGCACGCTGTACGCTGGCGGAAATGAAGAAATACTGCTGCTTTAAGCGCAGCTCCTTGCCTGCATAATGGTTATCGTTCGGATACAGAACCTCACAGATATTCTTTGCCAGGTTTTCCTGCTCAACGGCTTTCTGATAATCACCGCGGTCAAAGGAATCCAGACTGAAGGTATTGATCGGCTGTGCATCCCATACACGAAGAGTATTTACCACGTTGTTGCCATAGCCTACAACCGGGATATCATACGGAACTGCCATAACCGACTGATAGCCTTCCTGCTTGAAGACATTCTTCTGTCCATCCCACTCGGTCTTTACATAACCGCCGAATTTTACTTCCGTTGCGTACTCGGAGCGGCGTACCTCAAATGGATTGCCATCCTTTAACCACTCGTCCGGAACCTCTACCTGGAAGCCATTCTCGATTTTCTGTTTAAACATACCGTAGCGATAACGGATGCCGCATCCGTATGCCGGATAACCGAGCGTTGCCAGAGAGTCCAAAAAGCAGGCTGCCAGACGGCCAAGACCGCCGTTTCCTAATGCTGCATCCGGCTCCTGATCTTCGATCAGATTCAGGTCAAAGCCCATCTCATCCAGGGCTTCCTTTACCTGATCGTAAGCGCAGATGTTGATCAGGTTGTTGCCAAGTGCACGGCCCATTAAAAATTCCATGGACAGGTAGTACACGGTTTTGACATCTTCCTTCTCATACTCTTTGTGGGTTGCAATCCACTCATCGATGATCACGTCCTTTACTGCATATGCTACAGCCTGGAAAACCTGGGCAGGTGTTGCCTCATCGATGGTTTTTCGAAAAAGGCTCTTCACATTGTAAACAACGCTTTTCTTGAAAGTCTCTTTGTCAAAACCAAACTCTTTCTTCACCGTATTCATCTTCTTCATTTCCTCCTCGCTTCGTCTTTCTCTTCAAGACGCCTTATGTGGGGAGGGACGGCAAGTCCCTCCATTTATGCTTTCGTAACACCAAGGGTTACGGTTTCGCCATTGATATTCCATTCTTTTGTAAAGACCGGATTTGCCTGGGCAGCCTTCGCAGCCTCCAGACACTCCTTGCCAAGCTCTACCTGATCGGCAAGAACTTCCTTTCCAATCTCCCCGGCATTTGCCTTCAGAATTCCGGAAACCTTTTCACTTCCGTCCGCCATGTACACCTTGATATGATCGGTTACCTCGAAGCCGGACTCCTTTCTCATGGTCTGAACCTTGCTGATGATCTCTCGTACAAAGCCCTCTTCAATCAGTTCTTCCGTCAGATTGGTATCCAGAACCACAGTCACATAATTGTCTTCTTCGGTTACATAACCGTCCTTCTGTGCCACGTCGATCAGCAGATCGTCCTTCGTCAGCACGACCTGGGCATCTCCAAAGGTAAAGGTCAGCTCACCGGTCGCATTCAGCGTATCCATCGCCTTGCTTCCATCGATCCCGGCCAGCGCAGTACGAATGTTTCCAAGCTGTTTGCCGTACTTCGGTCCTACTGTCTTTAACTGCGGTTTAAAGGTATAGGAAGTGAATTCCCGCACGTCATCTGTAAAGATCACCTGCTTTACATTCAATTCTTCCTCAATAATCGTAACATAATAATCAGACAGCACATGATCCGCCTTTACAAACATCCGGGCGATTGGCTGGCGGTTCTTGATGTTTGCCGTATTTCTTGCTGCACGGCCCATCACAACCACCTTCAGCACCTCATCCATGTCGGCTTCCAGCTTTGCATCCATTGCATTCGCGTCTGCAGCCGGGAAATCGCACAGATGTACGCTCTCCGGAGCTTCCTGGTCAATGCTTCTTACCAGATTCTGATAGATCTCCTCTGCCATGAACGGAACCATCGGAGCTGCAGCCTTCGCTGTCGTTACCAGTGCAGTATAAAGGGTCTCATAGGCATTGATCTTGTCCTGCTCCATGCCCTTTGCCCAGAAACGCTCACGGCTTCTTCTTACATACCAGTTGCTCATGTCATCCACGAATGCCTGAAGTGCCTTCGCCGCCTCCGGAATCCGGTAATTTGCCAGATCCTCATCTACTGTCTTTACCATGGTGTTCATCTTGCTCAGGAGCCACTTGTCCATCACAGAAAGCTTCTCATACTCCAGAGAATACTTCGTCGCGTCAAATCCGTCAATATTGGCATACAGCACAAAGAACGCGTAGGTATTCCACAAAGTGCCCATGAACTTTCTCTGTCCTTCCATCACGGCCTTTCCGTGGAACCGGTTCGGAAGCCACGGAGCGGAGTTAATATAGAAGTACCAGCGGATCGCATCTGCGCCGTAGGTCTCCAGTGCCTCAAACGGGTCCACTGCATTTCCCTTGGACTTGCTCATCTTCTGCCCGTTTTCATCCTGCACATGACCCAGTACAATGACATTCTGGTAAGGTGCCTTGTTGAACAGCAGCGTGGACTCTGCAAGCAGAGAGTAAAACCATCCTCTGGTCTGATCGACCGCCTCAGAGATAAACTGTGCCGGGAACTGTGCCTCAAACAGCTCTTTATTTTCAAATGGATAGTGATGCTGTGCAAACGGCATTGCACCGGAGTCAAACCAGCAGTCGATTACCTCCGGAACGCGGTGCATCTGCTTTCCGCACTTCGGACAGGTGATCGTTACATCGTCGATGAACGGACGATGCAGTTCAACCTCGGTTCCGCCTTCGCTCTGATCCATCTCTTTTGCATATTTCTTTGCCACTTCCTCGTAGTTCGGGCTCATGGAGCGAAGCTCTGCCCGGCTTCCGATCGAATGCATGTGGCCGCATTCACATTCCCAGATATTTAACGGAGTACCCCAGTAACGGTTTCTGGAAATGCCCCAGTCCTGAATGTTCTCCAGCCAGTCGCCGAAACGTCCCTTGCCGATGCTTTCCGGAATCCAGTTGATGGTATTGTTGTTGCGGATCAGGTCCTCCTTCACCGCGGTCATCTTGATGAACCAGGACTCTCTCGCATAATAGATCAGCGGAGTACCGCAGCGCCAGCAGTGCGGATAGCTGTGCTCAAACTTCGGAGCAGAGAACAGAAGGCCCTTCTTGTCCAGATCAGTAAGGACCATCGGATCTGCCTTCTTGCAGAATACGCCTGCATACGGGGTTTCCTTCGTCATCTCACCTTTGCCGTCTACCAGCTGCACAAACGGCAGATCGTATCTGCGTCCTACGTTGGCATCGTCCTCACCGAACGCCGGTGCAATGTGTACGACTCCGGTACCGTCGGTCAGCGTGACATACGTATCGCAGGTCACATAATAGGCTTTCTTATGCTGCTTTTTGCAGATTTCCACCGCGCAGTCAAACAGCGGCTCATATTCTTTATATTCCAGATCTTTTCCGGTATAGGTCTCCAGGATCTTCGCGTCCTCGCCCAGCACAGTTCCCACCAGAGCACCGGCCATATAATAGGTATAGCCGTCGGAAGCCTTTACCTTCACATACTCTTCATTCGGGTTCACACAAAGTGCCACGTTGGACGGCAGCGTCCACGGTGTCGTAGTCCATGCCAGGAAATATGCGTCCTCCCCCACTACCTTAAACCGTGCGATTGCGGAGCGCTCCTTCACATCTTTATAGCCCTGCGCCACCTCATGAGAGGACAGAGGGGTTCCGCAGCGCGGACAGTACGGAACGATCTTAAAGCCCTTGTAAAGCAGGCCCTTGTTCCAGATTTCCTTTAATGCCCACCACTCAGATTCGATATAATCATCGTGATAGGTGACATATGGATTATCCATATCCGCCCAGAAGCCTACTGTTGAGGAGAAATCCTCCCACATTCCTTTATATTTCCAGACACTTTCCTTACAATGTTCGATAAACGGCTCCAGACCGTACTGTTCAATCTGCTCCTTGCCGTCCAAACCGAGCATCTTCTCCACTTCCAGCTCCACCGGAAGTCCGTGGGTATCCCATCCGGCCTTTCTCGGAACCATATAGCCCTTCATGGTCCGGTAACGCGGGATCATATCCTTGATCACACGGGTCAGCACATGACCGATGTGCGGCTTTCCGTTTGCGGTAGGCGGTCCGTCATAAAACACATACGGTTCTCCCTTGGCCCGGCTCTCAATGCTCTTTTCAAAGATCTTGTTCTCTTTCCAGAACTTTTCAACTTCCTTTTCTCTCTCCACAAACTTCAAATCTGTGGGGACCTTCTGATACACCATTTTTTTTGTGTCAGACATGTCTTGCTCCTCCATCTCTTTCCTGCAGACGGGGACGTCTTTTCAGTTTAACACAGAACTCCCAGATGAGCTCCAGTTATACCAAAAAAGCCTTCATCCTGTGTAATCAGGACGAAGGCTGCTTCGTTTTACCACCCATTACTGCATACTTCAATATGAGTTCCCTATAACGTGGGAAATCCGTCTCAGCCTACCATCCTGTTCAGCCGGAAACTCCGGAGTGATCTTCAGATAGGTCTTACTCGCACCAGGCTTCCACCGCCCCCGGCTCGCTGTTCCTTTTAAACCGTCCTACTCTCTCCATCACAGTCTTTTACGTACCTCTCCATTATATAAACCGAAGGCAGAAAAGTCAAGGATATCTTTCAACGGTCTTTACCCGGTTTCAGTACAGAATTTCCGTTAAATTTGCCACTTCTGCTGCCGAAGTTTCGTCCAGGAAGGACTGATAGCTGAAAAAGCAGTAGCCGGAAACCTGTCCGGTTGCCCGCCCTGTCTCTACCTGGCGCTTCATAATATCGCTGCATCGAAGCCATTCGGAAACCTCATTATAATCCTTTACATCCGTTCCGGCCCGATACATGCCAAGTCCCAGGTAAAGCTTCGTCCTTCCCTGGTTCTTCATGGCAATCCAGGAAGCCAGATTCGGCTCGAACGCATACGGCGCCGGCTCCTTGTTCGAGGTTTTGGCCTCAAAGCCCCAGTAAAGCTGCGGCATGATGTAGTCCACATACCCGTCCTGTGTCATCCACCGGTCAATATCCACAAACATGCCGGAATCACTTCGCAGATTTTCCAGATAGCCCTGCGGACTGATCCCGAAAACCGCCGAAGGCTTCACGGATTTTACGGTCTGGTAAACCAGCGAAACCAGCTGATTCACATTTTCCCTTCTCCAGTCTGCAATTGGCAAAGTGCTCCCTGACTGTTCATACTCCGGCTTATCAAAGGAGCGTGCCCGATCCTTGTCATTGACCGACGGATAAAAATAATCATCAAAATGAATTCCGTCCACATCGTATTTCACCAGAACTTCCTTTACTGCTGCTGCGACCAGCTCCCGCACCTGCAAAACCGAGGGATTCAGATAGTACACTCCATCCAGCTGCAGCACCCATCGGTCATTTTCCGCCGTATCATCTGTAAGCCAACGCCGGACCGGGCTGTCCTCCGCCAGCTCATCCCAGCTCATCTGATAGCCGGTGACCCGGTACGGATTAAACCATGCATGAACCTGAAGTCCCCTTTTGTGCGCTTCCTCCACAAAATAACCGAAAGGATCAAATCCAGGATCCATTCCCTGTTTTCCGGAAGCGAACTTGGACCATGGGAACAGCTCGGACGGATACATGGAATCCGAATGGGAATGTGCATGAAGAAAGATGGCATTCATGCCCCAGCCAACGCAATGATCCAGCATCTCGTCCGCTGCCTTCTGAAATTCCGTTTTCGTTTTCGGCATGGTCTCCCATTCCAGATAGGAGATCCAGACACCCCGAAGCTCCGGCTGCTCAATCTGCAGGCTCCGGCTCCACCCCGGACCGACCTGCTCATAGACCGTTTCTTTGGCGTATGCCGTGATCCCCCCTCCTGCTCCGGTTCCCAGCGAAGCCGCCAGGGCCAGGACGGCCGCCAGAGCTCCCGTTCCGATCCGCTTTATTCCTTTTTTTATCCAGCCTTTTCCTGTCATTTGTGTCACCATTCTGTCCTTTCCTGAATTTCAGTGCCGGAGAACCCGTGATCTGCACACCGTTCCGCCGTCACCATAATAGATCCAGCATACCACAATTTTCCATGGAATTCCAGAGAAACCGCACGGTTCTCACTGACTCCGGCCAATCAGCAGCGGGATGGACCGGGAAACGAAGCGCAGCGGAGCCCATCTGTATTGTTATTTATTTAACGATTACCTTGCTATTTGTCAATTTTATGTTATACTATTGTAAAAAATAAGCGTTCCCCAACAGACGCACCTACTGAAAGGATTAAGGAGACCCATACCATGAGCCAAAGAAATTTAACATTGCTGACTGATTTTTATGAACTCACCATGATGCAGGGCTATTTCAAGCAGAAGGATGCCAACGAAACGGTTGTGTTCGATGTTTTCTATCGCGACAATCCATTTGGAAACGGCTTCGCTGTCTGCGCCGGCTTAGAGCAGGTGATCGACTACATTAAAAATCTTCATTTTGACCAGGATGATGTGGACTATCTGCGGACTACCGGAGTATTTGATGAGGACTTTCTGGACTATCTGCTTCACTTCCGGTTTTCCGGCGATATTTATGCGATTCCGGAAGGCACGGTTGTATTCCCGCGTGAACCGCTGATCAAGGTCATTGCGCCGATCATGGAGGCTCAGCTGATTGAAACCGCCATGTTAAACATTGTCAACCATCAGAGCCTGATTGCCACCAAGACTTACCGTGTCGTTCATGCCGCTCAGGGTGACGGAGTCATGGAATTCGGTCTTCGCCGCGCCCAGGGTCCGGATGCCGGCATTTACGGTGCTCGGGCTGCTATGATCGCAGGCTGCATCGGCACCTCAAACGTACTGACCGGCAAAATGTTTGATGTGCCGGTAAAGGGAACCCATGCACACAGCTGGATCATGAGCTTCCCGGACGAGCTGACTGCCTTCCGTACCTATGCAAAGCTGTATCCTTCTGCATGCATCCTCCTGGTGGATACCTATGACACCTTAAACTCCGGCATTCCGCATGCCATTCAGGTATTCCAGGAAATGCGTGACGCAGGAATTCCGCTTACCTTCTACGGAATCCGCCTGGACAGCGGCGACCTAGCTTACCTTTCCAAGAAAGCGAAAAAGATGCTGACGGAAGCCGGTTTCCCGGATGCCGTGATCTCCGCCTCCAACGACCTGGACGAGCACCTGATCAACAGCTTAAAGCTCCAGGGTGCTGCCATCAATTCCTGGGGTGTGGGAACCAATCTGATCACGGCAAAGGACTGCCCGTCCTTCGGAGGCGTTTACAAGCTTTCTGCCGTCAAGGACAAGGCCACCGGAAAATTCGTTCCGAAGATCAAGCTTTCCGAAAACATTGAAAAAATCACCAACCCGGGCAACAAGACGATTCAGCGTATTTACAGCCGGGAAACCGGAAAGATCATCGCAGATCTGATCTGTCTGGCGGATGAATCCTTTGATGAGTCCAATTCCCTGCTGCTCTTCGATCCGATTCAGACCTGGAAAAAGACGCATCTGGCTCCGAGAAGCTATACCATGCGGGAGCTGCTGGTTCCGATCTTTAAAAATGGCGAATGCGTATACCAGTCCCCGAAGGTCATGGATATTCAGAAATACTTCAAGACGGAGCTTTCTACTCTGTGGGAGGAAACGCTGCGTCTTGTCAATCCGCATGAGGTACATGTGGACCTTTCCAACGAGCTGTGGCACATCAAAAACCAGCTGCTGGATTCCTATCATTTTGAGAAAGACTGACAATCATAGAAAAAAAATCAGACAGCAAAAAACAGCGCGGCAGCTTTTCCTCGAAGCTACCGCGCTGTTTTGACTGTACGCTGACCAAAGCCGGAAAAAAGGCAGCCGGCAAGTGCACCCGCAAGTGCCGGAAGCAGCCAGCCCAGCCCATATTCAAAGCCGGGAAGACGTGCGATCAGACCGGTCACTACCGGAATCTCTCCCACATACCGGCTCCAGGTCTCCACAATACTTATCAGACCGGTACAAAAAATGCAGCAGGGATACACACGTGGAAACGTCCGGATCCAGGGCTGCAGAAACGCCAGAAGGATCAGCACAATGGCCGCCGGATAAATGGCGTGAATTACCGGAACGGAAATCGCCAGGATCCTGGTCAGCCCCACATTGGAAATCCCAAAGCTTACCACTGCAAACAGCAGCACCCAGAGCCGATAAGAAATGCCGGGGATCAGCTCGGAAAAATACCTGCCGCAGCAGCACAGCAGCCCGACGCACACATTAAAGCACGCAATCAAAAAGATCACTGCCAGAAGCCTCAGCCCGGTCTTCCCATACAGTTCCTCCGCCGCCCAGGTCAGAATTCTGGCACCATTTTCCGCATTCTGCATCCCGGCACCGGATACCGCGCCAAGATAAGCCAGCGCGCTGTACACGGCAATCAGCATTCCGCCGGCAATCACGCCGGAAAAAATGGTTTCCCGCACTACATCTCCCTCTCTTGTCACGCCCATCGCCCGGATATTCAGGGCAATTACGATTCCGAAATTCAGGGCTGCCATCGTGTCCATGGTCTGGTATCCCTCCAGAAATCCCCGGACAGCCGGATACTGTGCATAAAGCATTTCCGGTTCCGCCGGGGTCTCCATCGGCCAGCAGACACATCCGGCAAACAGAAGCGCAATTAAAATCAGAAGACACGGCGTCATGATCTTTCCGATCCGGTCGGACAGCCGCTCCGGACAAAAGGCCATCCCGGAAGCCGCTGAAAAAAATACCGCCGTGTAAAGCAGCTGCACCGTTTTACTCCCCTGCTGTCCCAGAAACGGAAGAACCGCCATCTCATAAGAGGTGCCGGCAGTCCTCGGAATGGCCAGGCACGGACCGATGGAAAGGTAAATGAGCACCGTAAAAAGCACCGCGAACCTCGGATGAACCCTGCCGGCCAGCTTCTCCAGACTGCCGGCCAGTGCCACCGCCGCCACTCCCAGTACCGGAAGAAATACCGCACTGAGAAAAAAACCTCCCATGGCCGGCCACATCTGCCTTCCCGCCTTCACCCCGAGGAACGGCGGAAAAATCAGGTTTCCCGCGCCGAAAAACATGGAAAACAACGTAAATCCAACCAGCATTCTTTTCCCAAATGATAATCTCTGTTTCATTTGAACCCCTCTTTAAATTTACCCCATCTGAATCCGGTATTAAATCAGTCCCGCCGAACGCAGAATGTAAAGCCAGCCGGTCAAGGTAAACGCGCTCAAAAACGTTGTCACCATCACCGCACTGCTGCTGACCGTGCCTTCATGCCCCATATTTTTTGCCATGACAAAGCAGCTGACCGTCGTCGGCGAACCAAGCATCACCAGCACCGCCACCAGCTGATCCTCCGAAAATCCCAGCTTCACAGCTGCGGGAAGAAAAATCATGCAGAACAGAATCAGCTTCATCCCGCTGCATACCAGGGCCGGCTTCCATTTTTTCAGCGCTTCCTCTGCCCGGAACGTGGCGCCCATCGCCATCAGTCCCAGCGGAGTTGCCAGATTTGCTACATATTTCAGCGTTTTCTGCATGATCACCGGCTGCGGGAGGGAAAGAGCCGACCAGATCATTCCGCACAGAATCCCCAGAATAATCGGGTTGGTCAAAATCCCCCTTGCAGTCTTCTTTAACAGCGCCCCGTCGATCCTTCCCCGTTCCGGCTTCATAAACGCCAGGATCACCACGGCCATCACATTATAAAGAGGAACCGTTCCAATGATCATCAGCGGAGCCATACCTGCATTCCCGTAAATGTTTTCGATCAGTCCGATTCCCAGAAGAGCCGCGCTGGAGCGGTAAGCCGCCTGAGCAAATTCTCCCCGGACCGCGGTGTCCTTCCACAAATGTGCCGCTGCCATCGCCAGCGCAATGGACAGCGCCGTTGCCGTAAAACAGAACGCCACAAACCGACCGTCCCAGATACTTAAAAAGTCTGCTCCGGAAAGCTCCTGGAACAAAAGCACCGGCAGCGCCGCCTTGAAGACAAAGGAATTCATCCGCTTCACAAAGGAATCATCAAACATCCCGTTCTTCTTGAAAAACAGCCCCAGCAGCATCAATAGAAAAATCGGTATCGTCGCATTCAGACAAAAAATCAGGTTTTCCATCTCTCGTTTCTCTCTCTTCTTTTAGTATTCCCCACATATCTCCATTCTACCCTTTTTTTATCGGTTATTCAAGCTTCCGCGTCAACAATCTTATCCTGTATGAAAAAAGGCATTTTTTTAACTTTTTTCATCTTTTTCTTTATTTTATTAAGTTTAAACTCCGATTTTTTCGATAATATTCGCATTTCACCGAATTCTATTTACTTTTCTCAAAAAAGCCGCTGCCATTACCAACCGCGACGGCGGTTTTCTGGAGGACACCATTGCCGATGCCATGATCCAAGCCTGTGATGAAATTATTGCCGGTCAGTACCATGACCAGTTTATCGTAGATGCGATTCAGGGAGGCGCCGGAACCTCCGCCAACATGAATGCCAATGAAGTGATCGCCAACCGTGCTATTCAGATTCTCGGCGGCCCGCTCGGCTCCTATTCCCTGGTTCATCCGAACGACCATGTCAACATGTCCCAGTCTACCAACGATGTATTTCCGTCTGCCGGAAAGCTGACGATTGCCGCGCTGGTTCCGCAGCTTCTTGCCGAGCTGCATGCGCTGGTAGAGGCGCTGATGAAAAAAAGTGTGGAGTTTGATCCGATCCTGAAGATGGGACGTACTCAGCTGCAGGATGCAGTTCCCATGCGCCTGGGGCAGTCCTTCCACGCCTTTGCCTCTGTAGTAAAACGGGATATTGACCGAATCGAAAAAACCGTACAGGAAATGCATGTTCTGAATATGGGCGCTACCGCCATCGGAACCGCCATCAATGTTCCGCCTTATTATCTGGAGCATATTATGGAAAATATCAGCTCCGTCTGCGGCTCCCGCTTTATCCAGGCTGATGACTTGATCGATGCCACACAGAACGTGGACTGCTTCGTAGATATGTCCAATGCGCTGAAAACCTGCGCAGTCAATCTGTCCAAGCTGTGCAACGATCTGCGTCTGCTTTCCAGCGGTCCCAAGACCGGTATTGCCGAGATCAATCTGCCGTCGAGACAGAATGGCTCTTCCATCATGCCCGGCAAGGTCAATCCGGTCATTCCGGAGGTGGTCACCCAGGTCGCCTTCAATATTATCGGAAATGACACCACCGTGACTATGGCCGCCGAATCCGGTCAGATGGAATTAAACGCCTTCGAACCGGTACTGTTTTACAACCTGTTTGAATCCATTGAAACCCTTACCGGAGCCGTCTCGACCCTGACAAACAACTGCATTACCGGCATTACCGCAAACAAGGAACGCTGCCAGCAGCTGCTGCATGAAAGCGTGGGTATCGTTACGGCCCTCTGCCCGTACATCGGCTACAAAAAGGCTGCCGATATTGCCAAGCAGTCCTTAAAGACCGGAACACCGGTCCGCACCCTGATTCTCCAGGAGGGGCTGATGAATGCCCGTCATCTGGATGAGCTGCTCGATCCGGAGGAAATGACCGAACCGCATTTTTCCGAGTCCGAGGAGAAAGAGGAAAAAATGGTATTAAAATAATATGTACTCTCAGAATCCCTTATCAAAAAGGTCCGGCAAAGCAACCCTTTCGGAATGCCTTGCCGGACCCTTTTCACTTACTGCTGATTCTTTCCGTATCGTTCTTCTACCATCCGGCGGAACTCCTCCTCCGAACAGCCGATCTCGGCCAGTCTCTGGCGCCGTCTTTCCCGGCGCAGCTCCTCCTGCCGCTGCCGCTCCAGCCTGCTGTTTTTCACCGCCATATAAATCATAAATCCGGCTGCAACAATCAGCAGCATGGCCAGGCCAACCAGGCCGATCCGGGTCAAACGGCTTTTGGCTGCCGGATCCATCGGCTTTTTCGTCCCGGTCCCCCCTCCGGATGAACCATTTCCGTCATCTCCCGTACCGGTCATTCCATCCGAAGCGGTCGCATTGTTTACCGCATCCTCACCAGAATCGACCGCGATCTCTTCCTGAGAAATCCGGCTCACCAGATAGCAGCGGCTCACCACCCGTTCATCGTATGTATACCGAAGCTCCGCCACCGCATCCTCCGGAGCCTGAACACTCATCGCCTCTCCGGTCACCAGTTCCCGGTCCACATCCGCCAGCGTTGCACCGATCGGAACCGTTACCAGGCGGTTTCCCTGTACCTCCAGCTGATCCCGACGGTAGGTTGTATCACCGATGGTCAGCATATTTTCCCCGTCAAACAGGGATGCCTCGTCTCCGGTGGCGTCCAGATTCTGAAAACGCTGAAAGCCGAAATTCAGCAGCTCGACTGTATCCGTGTAATGGGTCTGCTGACTTTTTAACACTACGGATACCAGGCTCCGCTCCCCATTTCTGGCACAGGTCACCAGCGTATTTCCGGCAATCGACGTAAATCCGGTTTTTCCGGCTACCGCAGATGGATAGTAATTCGGGCTCGTCTCATCCGTGGTAATCAGAAGCTTATGCTCCATGTTGATTCTCAGGCCGTCCGGATTGTGAATCGTAGCCGGAAGCTGATAGCTGGTGGAAGAATTGATCTCCATCAGCGTTTCATTTGCAAACGCAGCCCGGCCGATCTCCGCCATATCATACGCGCTTACATACTGATTGTCGTCATTCAGGCCGGATGGATTCGCAAAATTGCTTTCTATACAGCCCAGCTCCCGTATCTTTTCATTCATCATGGCAACGAAGCCGTCCCGGCTCCCGCCCACATGCTCCGCCAGAGCATTGGCCGCCTGATTGGAGGAACGGAGAAGCAGCGCATAAAGGCAGTCCCGCACCGTCAGCTGATCGCCTTCCTCCAGGGACAGGGAATTTCCGCTCCCGGACTCCACATTATACACTGCGTCATGAGAAAAGGTCACCATCTCATCCAGCGACGGACAGTTTTCAATTACTACCAGCGCTGTCAGCAGCTTGGTGATGCTGGCTGGCGCATACGGAAGATGAATGTTCTGTCCGAACAGAACCGCTCCTGTATCTTCATCCACCACAATCCCCGCCTCCGCCTGAATACCGGTATCCGACGGCCACACCGGCTTCGCATAAGCAGGAAATACTCCTGACTCCAGAAACATCAGCATGCCTAGACCAAACGCAGCCGCTTTTCCCTTTACTCGTTTTAAAATTTTTTTCATATCTGTCATCTTATTTTTTCATACCTTTTCTTTCATTTTCTGCATCCTTTTTATCATATCATGAAAGGCATGGATTGTCTTTACAAAATTGTGAAATTTCTGTGTTTATTTCCTGTATTTTCTGTGGCCGAATGACATTTCGCCGCCAGTCGGCGCCTTCTGTGCGTTCTCCCATGAAAAGCAGCCATGCGTTTTTCACACATGGCTGTCTCAAATCCGTCCATTTTCTTCCATCTTCCGCGTACCGTTTCAGCGGATCCATTTTCTTACAGGCAGCCCCGCTCCTTCAGCAGACCTTCCACCTCTTCCCGCTTCGGCATCACTCTCAGTGCGCCCTTGCGTGTTGTAATCAGCGATGCAGCGGCATTTGCAAAGGTCAGCATCTCCTTCAGATTCTCTTCCGTCAGACCCTCCAGACCGTGCTCACAGATATAATGCAGTACGCATCCGCAGAAGGTATCACCGGCTCCGGTTGTCTCCACCGTGTTCTCCTGCAGGAACGGAGCCACCTCTACCATCCTTCCCTGATAATACGCTCTGCTTCCGGCCTTTCCCATCGATACCAGGATCAGCGGAATGTGATATCTTTCCTGGATCCACTCTACTCCCTCTGTGTAGTCCTCTTTTCCGGTCAGCCACTGAATTTCATTATCGGAAATTTTAAGAATCCGGCAGCATCCCAGTCCGTACAGCACCTGCTCCTTCGCCTCATCCAGGCTCTTCCAGAGCGGAGGGCGAAGATTCGGATCAAAGGAAATCACAGCACCGGACTCCTGTGCAATGCCAAGCGCCTTTTTCGTTGCCCGGCGTACGCCCTCATCAGTCATGGAAAGTGTTCCGAAATGGAAAATTTTCGAATCCTTAATTAATGTTTCTGGTATCTCCTCTTCCGTCAGCATCATATCCGCTCCCGGATTCCGGTAGAAGGAAAAATCCCGGTCTCCGTCCGGATAAGTATGTACCATGGCCAGCGTTGTGTGAATCTGCTCATCCATGCACAGATAATCCGCATCAATGCCTACTTCGGTAATCGCGTCTTTTAACAGCTCGCCAAAAAAGTCCTGTCCGACCTTTCCGATGAAGGCTGTTTTATGGCCCAGTCTGGACAGCATGGCCAGCACATTGCACGGAGCACCGCCCGGATTTGCCTCAAACAGTGGATTTCCCTGACCACTCATTCCATTTTCCGTAAAATCAATCAACAACTCTCCCAGAGCCGTAACATCATATTTTTTCATAAACACGCTCCTTCTTCCTTCTATTTTTCATGAACTCTTTCTCATGGATCAGTCCTGACCGTGGAAGCAGCACAGCACCTCCCCGTCGGAAAACCCGGAAACCTCTGCAAATGCCCCCAGTCCGTACACCACATGGCTGATCACAAACTCTCCATCATTAATATAAATTTCAATCAAATTTCTGTCAACAAAAATCTCCAGACTGCAGCGGCCGGAAACAGCCGGACTTTTTCCGGTCAGCGGGTATCCGTCCAGCCCGGCAAATACCCGGCTCCGGTCCGCTGTCACAGCTCCGTTCTCCATCCAGATGCGGTACCCTCCCAGATTTAAGTATTGTCCTTCTCTCAGGTCCGTTTTCAGACAGAACGGTTCGGAGAAATCCGGCCCGCCCGGCAGCGAAGACAATGGCGCCTCCACGTCAAAATACTTCCGAACCTCCGGATGCACCCGAAAATACACATGACCATTCTTCCTCTCCACCACCCTTGGCTGGCACATCATCCCGTTCCACTCCGTGCCGTCCTCCTCCGTCACGGTTTTCGGCATGCGCATCCACGCAATCATGACTCTTCTTCCATCCTTGTCCAGATTCGTCTGAGGTGCATAAAGATCCAGTCCGTAATCCACAAACTGATATTCATCCGGAAGAGTCAGCAAACAGGCATCCGGATCAAACTCCACCGGCGCACAAACCGCAAGATGTTCATAGCCGTCCTCCTTCTTTCCCAGATTCATCACTGAGCCTTCAAAGACATAGCCTTCCTTCGTCCGGAAAATGTCGGGACATTCCAGAATGCTTCCAAATCTTTTATCGGTGATCTGCTTCCGGAATTTCCAGCTGATCCCGTCCCGGCTCGTATAAAACAGAAGTCTTCCGGTTTTTCCGCGAAGAGTGCTCCCAAGAGCCATAAAGAAGGTGTCCCCTTCTTTCCACACCTTCGGGTCCCGTGTGTGCATCGGATGGGCCTGCTCCTCGTTGTTATTGACCGGAATAATCTGTTTTTTGTCCTTCCAGTTATCAAAATGCACTCCATCCCTGGATACCACCATGGCCTGGCTGGTCACAAAGCGGTCATTCTTGACCTTGTGAATATTTTCACTCTCCTCCTCCAGATACCGCACTGCCGAATAATACAGATACAGCTTTCCGTCCTCTTCCAGCGCGCTGCCGGAAAAAATGCCGTTCCGGTCATAATCCTTTGTGGGAAATAAGGCTACCTGCTGATGCTCCCAGTGAACCAGATCCCGGCTCACCGCATGTCCCCAGTGCATGGTTCCCCACACCGGCGCAAACGGAAAATGCTGATAAAACAAATGGTAATTTCCTTTGTAAAAAATGAACCCATTCGGGTCATTGATCCAGTTCCCCGGAGCCCTTAGATGCAGTACATTCTTTATTTTCATTCTGTCCATTCCTCTCGACTCTTTTTTCTTCACTGCGGCAGAAAAAGCCGCGCTTTTCCATGTCTTTTTATTTTACGGCGCCTGCTACCACACCGCCGATGATCTGCTTCTGAAGTACCACATACAAAATCAGAATCGGAGCCACGCAGAGCAGAAGCCCTGCCATAATTGTGCCATAATCGGCTGAATAGGTTCCGTAAAAACTGTAAGTAGAAAGCGGCAGCGTCAGAAGTTTTTTATCCGTCAAAACCAGTGACGGAAGCAGAAAATCATTCCAGAATGCCATTGAATTCAGAATGACCATGGTGGAAATGATCGGCTTTAAAAGCGGCAGAACAATCCGGAAAAAGGTCTGTGCATGCGTACAGCCGTCTATGTAAGCCGCCTCCTCCAGCGCAAGAGGGACGTTTCCTTTGATAAATCCATGAAACATAAATACCGACATGGCCATGGAAAATCCTGTGTGCAGGAAGATCAGCGTCATACGGTGGTTCAAAATATTCAGGCTGCCGCCGTAAATGCTTACCAGTGGAATCATGATCGCCTGAAACGGAATGATCATGGACGCCACCATCAAAGCAAATGTAATTTGGGATATCCAATTATAATTTCTTACAATGTAGTAAGCCAGCATAGATGCAAGCAGCGTCACCAGAATCGTGGACGCGGATGTCACGATCAGGGAGTTTTTAAATGCATTCAGAAAGTTCATCTGCGTAAATGCCTTTACAAAATTGTCAAAGGACAGGCCCTTGATCGTATACAGCCAGGAAAACGGGTTCTTGATAATGTCCCGCTTCTGTTTCAGGGAATTGATCACAACCATCAGAAAAGGAAACATGTAAGCTGCAAAAATCACGACCAGCCCCAGCATGGCCAGCGCATCTGCCGCTTTTCTCCTGGTTCCTCCAACCTTCGTCTGTTTCATCACGCTTCTACCTCCTGTTTCTTTGTCAAATATACCTGAAGCCCGCTGATACATGCTACAATTACGAACAGGATCAGGGCTTCCGCCTGGCCGACCCCGTACTGTCTGGATGTAAATGCCTTTTCATACACATGCATGGCTGCCATTTCCGTGGTGCCGTAAGGTGCTCCTGCCGTCAGGGACAGGTTCACATCGTAAACCATAAATGCACGGGACAGCGTCAGAAACAGGCAGATTGTAATGGATGACATCATAAGCGGCAGGATGATGTTTTTCAGCTTTAACCATCCGGACGCCCCATCAATATCTGCGGCCTCCATCACATCTTCGCTCAGCCCCATGAAGCCTGCCACATAGATCAGAATCATATACCCGGAAAGCTGCCACACGGAGACCAGCACCAGCGCAGCAAAGGCCTTGTGCGGTTCAGACAGCCAGGACACTTCAAAGAGTCCCCATCCGGTCACCTCCCCGATCTTTACAAACACCCGTGAAAAAACGAACTGCCAGATATATCCCAGCACAATTCCGCCGATCAGATTCGGGGTAAAGAAGCCTGCACGAAAAAAATTCTGACCCTTCATGCCTCTGGTCAGCAGATAGGCGATCACAAATGCCAGCACATTGACCAAAAGTACAACCGCAATCACATATTTAAAGGTCAGCAGAAGGGATGTCCAGAACGCCTCATCCCTCATAACAGCGGCAAAATTCTTAAGGCCGACAAAATTCTTGACCTCCGATACTCCATTCCAGTCCGTCAGCGTCAGATAGACACCGTATAAAAACGGAAGAATGACAACTGCAGTGAAGCAAAACAGCCCCGGAAGTGCAAACATGCAGAAATCTTTTCCCTTGTTATTTGATTTCATAATCCTTCCCCTTTCTTATTCCTGTTCATTCCAGTACTTCTGAATGGTTTCAATCAGTTCCTCCCGGCTGCATCTTCCGGCCAGGTACTTCTGCATGGCAGCACCGAGAACGGACCAGTGATCGTTCGGCACAATCGCGGATGCGTGAAAGGCCCGGCCGTCCTGAATCTTCTCATAAATGTCGCGGCTTAACGGATCAGACGGCTCATATGGATTATTAACAAACGGTGGAATCACATTGCAGGTTCTGACTAACATCTGCTGTCCGATTTCACTGTAAACGATCCAGTTTAAAAATTCCTTTGCCGCGGCCTGCTCTTTCTCGGAAGCCACCCTGCCGTCCAGCATGACCTGCTTGGAGGGAGCCCCCTGAATCTGCCGGTTCACAAAATCCTGCGGATCCTGATTCATAAAATAAGGAAGAAATCCGTATTCGTCTTCCTTTCCGGCGCCTGCCTCTGAAAGAGTCGGCCATGCCCAGTTCCCATTAAACCAGAATGCCGTCTTTCCGTCTGCCAGATCAATGGCCATCTCATCATAATCGGCCCCCAGCGGATCGCCCTTCGCCACATTATACTGTTTCAGAACATCAAACATATCCAGAAATTCATTCATTCGATTATAAGCTTTTAAATCCAGCTTCCCGCTCTTTAAACGTTCAACCGCCTCCTGCGCTCCTTCGGAGGTTCCGTCATAAACTTCGTAAATATACTGCAGATGGTGCGCTCCCAAAGACCAGTCCTCCTTTGCCAGGGATACCGGCTTTTCCAGCCCCGCAGCTGCCAGCCGGGCCAAAAGCTCCGTAAATTCTGCCAGTGTCGTAATCGATTCCGGGTCAAAGGGCTCTCCCAGCGTATCCTCAATCACCTTTTTGTTATAGATCAGACCGCGTCCCTCCACGCATAATGGAAAGCTGTAGACTCTTCCGTTTACCCTGGTCAGATACGCCTCCGCCTCGGCCGTCCAGGGTTCATCGGTCAGATCTTCAGCCTTCTCCTCAGCCAGTGCAAGGACATCTGTCGTATCCAAAATCGACAAGGTAGGTGGATTTCCGGAATTATAAAGACTTACTACCTTGGTATAAGGAGAATCCCCGTCCGTTACCGGCATGACTTCTACATGAACCCCCGATTTGTCTTCAAAGGCTGCTCCCATTTTCTCCAGCGCCACCTGAATCTCTGCTTTTGAATTCAAAAGTGTGATGCTGGTCCCGCTCAGGGAGGAATCATAGGAAAACGTATCGATCGAAGTATCGATCGTCTGTTCTTCCACGGTTTCGTTCGGATCGTCCGGGTCACTCGCAAATCCGAACCGGCATCCTGTAAGCATGGTTGTCATCATCGCAGCCGTAAGCCCAGCTGCGATCACCCTTGACACTGCATTCCTCTTCATAACACTTGCCTCCTGATTTTTGTGTAACCGGTAACGTAACCGGTTACTTTTGATTACATATTATCACGTAAAACGGTACTCGTCAATCCTTTTTACAAGCTTTGTAAAGAATGTCAAACTCTCCGGAATCGTTTTGTTCACCTTTCACAAAACCGGTTACGTAACCGATTTTTCTTGCCCCTTCCGGACAACTTTGCTATAATATTTTGGGAGGCCGTTTCAGGTTCGCCCCGAACCATAATCCTGTCGGTTCGAAATGCAGGAAGAAGGAGATTCGTATGGGAAATAAGAAAAATGTAACCTTCAATGACATTGCAGAATATACCCACTTTTCCAAAACCACAATTTCCCGTTATTTTAATAATCCGGATTCGCTCACTCTGGAAAACCAGCAGATTATTTCAGATGCACTGGAAAAGCTGAACTACAAAGAAAACAAGGTAGCCCGGATTCTTGCCAACGGGAAAACCGAATTTGTCGGCATCATTGTACCGGATCTGTACCACCACTACTATTCCGAAATGCTGAATCAGATTTTATCCACTTACGAAACATTCGGCTACAAATTTCTTGTCTTTATCGGAAATGAAAAAGAAGAAACCGAACGGCGCTATATTCAGGAGCTGATGGCATATAAGATCGAAGGAATGATTATTATGAGCCATACCATTCCTTCCAAAGAGCTTGCCGGCCTGCAGATCCCGGTGGTCACCATTGAGCGGGAAGATGAATTCGTCTCCAGTGTCAATACCGACAACTACATGGGCGGCTATCAGGCCACCAGCCTGCTTGCCCGTCATCAATGTGATGTACTGATTCATATCAACTCCCCTACACCGGAATCGATTCCTTCCTATGGACGTATCCGCGGCTTTCGGGATCTGTGTGAGGAAAAACATCTGAGGCATGAGATTTTTCTCCGGGAGATGGGGCATGACTATGAGAGCACCTGCCATGTTCTGCTTCCTATTGCAGAAGAACTGGAGCAGAACTTTCGCGGCATGAAAAAAGGTATTTTCGTTTCCAACGACACCATTGCCAATGTTCTGCTGAACATTCTGATCCGCAAATACGGCACCCTTCCCGATGATTACCTGATCATCGGCTTTGACAACTCTCCGATTTCCCGGGAAGCCGTCATTCCGATCAGTACCATCGGCCAGCAGATCAACACCATCGCTTACGAGGCTGTCCGCATGCTTGTTGAGCAGATGAATGAACGAAAAAAAAGAAGGCCGGTCCTTCCGGACAGGCCAACTCATAAAATCATTACGCCGATTCTGCTCCGACGGGAAACCACGGAACGGAATTATGCAGAATAGTCCGGAGTTACGTCACGATTCAGATTCTTCAGCATCTTCCTGTCGCTGCGTATGGTAGCGCAGGCTGCCGTCGTCAGCATATTTCCGGTAATGGAAGCAGATGCGCCTGACTGAAATGCAAGCTCTCCATCATTCGTCAGCAGCGCTCTGCCCGCCGCCAGGCGGATATTCGCCTCCGGATTGATATAGCGGAAAAAGGCAATTGTCCGCAAAATCTCCGCTTCCGTCAGCTGGGGAAGATGTTCCAGCGGCGTTCCCTTGATCGGCATCAGCGCATTAAGCGGAATGGAATCGATTTCCAGCTCTGCCAGGCTGACTGCCATATCTAGGCGATCCTCCCAGGTCTCCCCCATGCCGATAATGCCGCCGGAGCAGGCACACATTCCCTCTGCCTTCACTTTTTTCAATGTCTCAATTTTCTGTTCATAAGTATGCGTAGTACAGATATTGGGGAAATTCCGTCTGGAAGTTTCAATGTTATGATGATAGCTGGTCACACCGGCCTCATGGAGACGATGAAGCTGCTCCTCATTCAAAAATCCCATGGATGCACACAAATCAATCCTGCATTCCCGGTGCATGGTCTCAAACGCATGGACTGCTTTCTCAAACTCCTCTCCATTCAGAGATCTTCCTGCCGTCACAATGGAAAACCGGTCCACACCCTCACTTTCATTCAGTTTGCAGGCTTCCAGGATCTTCTCCTCCGGCAGAAAATCATAAACCTCACAGTCAGTATGATTGTGAGCAGACTGCGCACAATATTTGCAGTCCTCCGGGCAGCGGCCGCTCCGTCCATTAATAATCGAACACAAATCCACCTTATTGCCCACAAAATGGGCCCGGATACGATCCGCACCCTCACAAAGCTCCTTTAAATCACAGGTCAGGAAACCTGTCAGATCATCCTCCCGTGTCATTCTTCTTCCGTCAATAATTTCCTGTGCCAGCTCTAACGCATTCATGTGCCTTTTCTCCTCTCGATCAACAAACGCATTTTCTGCTTTCGCCGCTTATCGTGCCGTAAACAGGCTGCAGGAAGTCCGTTTGCTTCTTTTATTCGTTTGTAAACTTCTATATCTTTTTTGTTAACAATTTATACCAGATTCATGATGATTGTCAACTATTTTTTTAGTTTTAGTTTACATTTTTATACCTGATAACGAATAACTGCTATCTTAGAGATTACTAGCTTTCGCGGATTGCTGCCTGTGCCGTTGCCAACAAAGGACCTTTGGATGGGCATGGGGCTTACATCCCGGCATCATGGGCTGCTATGGCAGGAATACCCGGTGCTGCAGGAAACAGAGCTATGTATTCGGCAGTTCCGTGAGATATTTGACAAAAGAAGTATGCCGCTTCTCTACATATTTATAGACCGGTATAAACAGTCCTCAGTAAAAGAGCTTGCGTCGTTTGCCAGAGGCCTTGAGAATGACCTTGCTGCTGTGGAGAATGCGGTGGCAAGTCCGTTAAACACCGCATTCGTGGAGGGGACAAACAGCAAATTAAAGATGGTAAAAAGGGCCATGTATGGCCGTTGTGGGATAAAACTTCTTGCTGCAAAATTGATGTACCAGACCGCCTGAAAAAATGCTATCAAACGGACATTTGCGTAAGAACCGCCTTTTTTACCTTTTAAAGCAACTTTAAAAGCTGCACAAGTTCATGTGGTTCAGTTTCATCCGATATCGTCTGTCTGGTATCGAATTGCTTAAAGCCATAATTTTTATAAAAAGAAAGCAGCTTTTCTTTATTATCTGCTTCCACAAACACCACCATTCCTCCAGCCTGATACTGTAAAAGCTGTGTTTGCCGAATCGCCGCTTCCAATAACTCCTGCCCTGTTATCCTGCCATTCACTCTGTCATTAAAATTTTTTCCAAGCTGCGCTATCAAATAAGCAGAGAGATTATATGTTTGCTCATTTTTGTCCATTTCACTGAATCGTGCCAGCTTTCTCCTTACTGTATTACTGAACGGTTCTGCCTTGACAACTAAAGGCTTTATCGTAATAGAGAAATAACCCAACAGCTCTGCATCTTCCAATGACAACACCAAATATGTAACTGCCTGATGTTTTTTGCAAATTCAATTGACTGCTGCTTTAAGAAACGCTCAACATCCGGATTCAAAGAACAGGAAAACTCGGAGAGCAAAGCCATTAATTTATCCTCTCCGAGTCGTTTGTCCTCATTTTTCAAATACTCACGAATGTTCAGCACAATAAAATTATTTGTTGGCTGCATCCGCTTTCTTCCTTCTCTCCATGAATTTT
>JBJELD010000077.1:10526-42035 GCA_051878975.1 Candidatus Caccovicinus sp. | reverse complement strand
AAAACTTTCAATATCTCGATATGGGTATATTTGTCCATATTTTGAGTGGCAGGTCTTTGCTTATGTATCCATTGTGGGAAGATTTGAAAAAAATGAAGAGATATCGCTGGATTGAGCTGTCTCATCCCCTGAACAATGACAGTCCGTACTGGGGCGGAATTCCGGAAGGCTCCGTGGAGCTTTCCAGGACCGTATTTGACTGGGGCAATGAGATGCTGGACTGTCTGATTCAGACCTTTAAATTTCCGGGACAGTTCGGAACTCATATTGATTTCCCGGGACATTTTATCAAGGGAGAGGCACTGTCGGAAAAATACGGGGTAAAGGACATGGTGTTCCCGCTGGTGGTCATTGATGTGACAGAAAAGGTGAAGCAGGATGTTCACTATGCGGTGACTGTGGGGGACATCAAGGAATATGAGGCAAAGTACGGAGCTATCCCGGACGGCGCGTTTGTGGCATTGTATACAGGCTGGAGCAAAAACTGGCCGGATATGAATGCGCTTTCCAATTATGATGAGGAGGGCGGCGAGCATTTCCCGGGCTGGTCGCTGGAGGCGCTGCAGTATATTTATGAGGTGAGAAATGCGGCGGCAAACGGCCATGAGACGTTGGATACGGATGCATCGGTGCTGGCGGCGCAGGCAGGCGATCTGGCCTGTGAGCGGTATGTGCTTTCCAAGGGAAAGCTGCAGGTCGAGGTTCTGTGCAATCTGGATCAGGTGCCGCCGGCCGGGGCGATCGCGTTTGCGGTTTTCCCGCCGATTGAGGGTGCGACAGGACTTCCGGTTCGGATGTGGGCGATTGCAGAATAAGGAGTGACGGTTATGATGGAGAAGGTACGGACAGCCCTGATCGGTTTTGGCGGAATGGGCAGCAAATATGCAAAGATGATTTATGATGGAGAGGTTGACGGAATGGTTCTGACAGGAGTCTGCTGCCGCAATGCGAGGGGGCAGGAGACGCTCCGGAGGGATTATGCCGGTGTTTCCATATATCAGAATGTGGAGGATGCCCTGGCGCATCAGGAAGAATTTGACGCGGCGCTGGTTGTGACGCCGCATACCAGCCATGTGGAGATCGGGCTTCAGATGGTGTCAGCCGGGAAGCATATCCTGTTGGATAAACCGGCCGGGGTCAGTACAAAAGAGGTAAAGACGCTGGTGCAGGCAGCCAGAGAGGCCGGCGTCAGCTTTGGAATGATGTTTAACGTTCGGATGAATCCGGCTTTCCGGAAGGCAAAGGAGCTTCTTGAAGCGGAGGAGCTGGGAACGATTGAGCGGGCGGTGTGGATCTGTAATACCTGGTATCGGACGCCGGCTTACCACCATTCTGCGCCCTGGAGAAGTTCCTGGAACGGAGAGAGAGGCGGCCTGCTGATCAATCAGAGCCAGCATTATCTGGACATCTGGCAGTGGCTTCTTGGCATGCCGGATCAGGTTCTGGCTTCGCTGGAATACGGCCGGTACAATGACTTCCTGGTGGACGACAGCGCGGATATCCAGTTCTTCTATCAGAACGGAATCCACGGCACACTGATTACTGCCAGCGGCGAGGCTCCGGGAGTTAACCGTCTGGAGATATGGGGAACGAAGGGGCGTCTCTGTATTGAGGACACCAGTCGTGTGATGCTGGATGAAAATGAGATGTCCACCGAGGAATTTGCAAAGGTGAATACCGAGATTTATGCGAGCCTGCCGCATCATTTGCGGGAGATTCCGGTCGGACAGGAGCCCTGTGGCTATCAGAAGGTTCTGACCAATTTTGCCGATCATCTGCGCAAAGGGACCCCGCTGCTTGCGGATGGGGGTGAGGGGCTGAAATCAGTGGAGCTGATGAACGGTGCTTACCTGTCCTCCTGGCTGGAAAAGAAGATGGACCTTCCGGTGGATGAGGAGCTTTATCTGGAAAAGCTTCAGGAGAAGATGGACCAGGAAAAGAAACTGCAGGAGAGGGAGAGAGGAGTCTCAGACTGCCATGGAAGAATACAAAAATCTGGAGCATGTTTTTCCGCCGGTGTATGATTCTCGTTCCAGGATCCTGATTCTGGGTACCTTCCCGTCGGTGAAATCCAGGGAAAGGAACTTTTATTATGGACATCCCCAGAACCGGTTCTGGAAGGTCATGGCAGGGATTACCGGCTGGCCGGTGCCGGAAACGATCAAGGAAAAAAAGAGGCTGCTTTTGTCCAATGGAATTGCGGTTTGGGATGTAATTGCCAGCTGCACCATTACCGGCTCCAGCGACAGTTCCATCCGGGATGTGGTGCCGAATGATTTTACGGAGCTTCTCTTACAGGCCCCGGTTGAAACGATTGCAGCAAACGGCACAAAGGCATTTGAACTGTATCAGAGGTATGTATATCCGAAAACCGGGCGTGAGATTATGAAGCTCCCCTCAACCAGTCCGGCCAATGCGGCCTGGAGCCTGGAGCGTCTCTGCAGCGCCTATCAGGTGCTGCTGGCGCCGGCCGGAGCCTGGCAGGAAAGGGAGTCATAGGAGGAGAATGTGCAATGGAGAGAGAAAAATTTGGCTCACGGCTTGGTTTTATTCTGGTATCTGCCGGCTGTGCCATCGGACTGGGAAATGTGTGGAAATTTCCATATATGTGCGGAGAATACGGCGGGGCGGCGTTTATTTTGATCTACCTGGCCTTTTTATTTCTTCTGGGAATTCCGGTTCTGATCTGTGAATTTGCTGTGGGCCGCGGAAGCCGACGCAGTGTGGCAGCTGCGTTTGAACGTCTGGAGCCGAACGGAACACGCTGGCACTGGCTGAAGGGGATCGGAATTGTGGGCTGCTACATGCTTCTGATGTTTTATACCATGGTAGGCGGCTGGATGCTGTATTACTGCTACCGCAGCATAGCGGGTGAGTTTGTGGGGGCATCTCCGGAGATGGTGACGGCTGCGTTTTATGACATGCTGAGCGATCCGGGGCGGATGACGTTCTGGACGGCGCTGATCTGTATTCTTGGATTTTGTGTCTGCCTGTTCGGACTGAAAAACGGAATCGAAAAGGTGTCAAAATGGATGATGTCCGCACTGCTTCTGATCATGGTGATCCTGGCAGGACATTCCTTTCTTCTGGAAGGTGCTGAGGAAGGAATCCGGTTTTATCTGATTCCGGATTTTGAGAAAATGCTGGAGAACGGAATCGGCAATGTGGTGTTCGGTGCGTTGAGCCAGGCCTTTTTTACACTGTCGATCGGCATTGGTGCCATGCTGATTTTCGGAAGCTATCTGGATCGGGAGAGGAGTCTGACAGGAGAGGCCTTCAGCATCACGATTCTGGATACCTTTGTGGCGCTGACGGCCGGATTCATCATTATTCCGGCCTGCTTTTCGTTTGGAATTGAGCCAGGAGCCGGTCCGGGGCTGGTATTTATCACGCTGCCCAATATTTTTGTGCAGATGGCGGGCGGCAGACTCTGGAGTGCGCTGTTTTTCCTGTTTTTGACGTTTGCTGCGCTCAGCACGATCATCGCCGTGTTTGAAAATATTATTTCATTTGATATGGATCTGTTTCACTGGCCGCGAAAAAAGAGTGTGCTGGTCAGCGCGGCTGCGATTCTGATTCTCAGCATGCCCTGCGTACTGGGCTTTAATCTGCTTTCCGGCATTCAGCCTCTGGGAGCGGGGAGCAATATCATGGATCTGGAGGATTTCATCGTGTCCAATAATCTGCTCCCGCTGGGAAGCCTTGGATACGTTCTGTTCTGCACCAGGAAAAACGGCTGGGGCTGGGAGGGGTTTTTGAAGGAAGTGAATACCGGAAAAGGAGTTCTCTTCCCTTCTGGATTGAAAGGATATGTATCCTGCTGTATTCCCGCTGTGATTATTTTTATTTATCTGAAGGGCTATTACGACCGGTTCCGGCAGGAAAGCACCGGACGTTTTCTGTGCTGGATGGCATTTTCTGTGCTGCTTCTCGGCTTTGTCCTGTTCTGTGCCGGAACGAAAAAGGGAATTGGTGAGAAGAGAGAGGGAAAATAAAAATGGAGATTTCGAAAGAAGTGTGCCGGGCGGCAGCCGGACTGGCTGCGGCTCTGCGCCGAAAGCTGCATGAGATGCCGGAAGCTTCCGGACAGGAGAGAAGGACAAAGGCATGTCTGATGGAGTTTATGCGTGAGCATACCGATTTTGTGCTGACGGATATGGGAAAGTGGTTTTACTGTGTGCGCCGGGAGCCGAAGGCAAAGGAGACCATCGCCTTTCGGGCGGATATGGATGCCGTGACAGGACCGGACGGTGCGGCCTGTCATCTGTGCGGTCATGACGGACACAGCGCCAGTCTGGCCGGATTTGGCGCGGCACTAAAGGGAATTCGGACCGGAAAAAATATTGTGCTGATTTTTCAGTACGGAGAGGAGACCGGGGAAGGCGGCGCGGTCTGCAGCCAGGTGATCGAGCGGGAAGGTGTCGATCAGATTTTCGCTTATCACAACTGCCCGGGACAGGAGCTGGGGACGGTGGTTCTGCGGGAAAAAACGTACGCATTTGCATCAGAAGGGCTGATTTTGGAATGGGAAGGAAGTCCGGCCCATGCTGCTTATCCGGAAAACGGAAAAAATCCGGCTCATGCCGTATGCCGTTTGGTGGAAATGCTGCCGGAGCTGACAGATCAAAAGCAGTATGAGGACACGGTGCTGTGCACGGTGATTCATATCGGGGTCGGGAAACCGGCGTTCGGAATGTCCGCCAGCAAAGGACGGCTTCTCCTGACAATACGGGGAGCGCGCAGCCGGGACATGGAGTATCTGGAAACGGGGATTCTGGAAGCAGGGCGGCGTCTGGCAGAAGGGGAAGGACTGGACTTTTCCTGGAAGAGATCGGATGTCTTTCCGGATACGAGAAACGACAGCAGAGCACTTGACCGGGCAGAAGAAGTCTGCCGCCGGGAGGGACTTCCAGTGATCCGGCCAGAGGCGGCAAACCGCGCTTCGGAAGATTTTGGCTGGTATCTGAAAAAAGTGTCCGGTGCCATGCTGGACATTGGCAGCGGAAAGGAGCATGCCGCCCTTCATACGGCCGGTTTTGAGTTTCCGGATGAGCTTCTGGAGACGGCAATTCGTCTCTGGCTGGGAATTGCTGTGTCTTCAGGTACCCTCTGAACGACCAGCCTGAACTGCATTGGGACTCTGCTTGGGAACCGGAAAAACGTTGTGCTTTCCCGGATTCTGTAGTAAACTAGATAACAACGGATTTATTGGAAATGGATAAACCGGAAAAATCAGAAAAAGGAGAAACATCATGAAAATTGCATTAATCAACGAAAACAGCCAGGCTGCAAAGAATGAGATGATTTGTGACAACTTAAAGAAGATCGTAGAACCGATGGGCCATACGGTATACAATTATGGCATGTATTCTGCTGAAGACGAGACTCAGTTAACGTATGTAATGAATGGCTTGCTGGCTGCGATTTTGTTAAATTCCAAGGCAGCGGATTATGTGGTAACCGGCTGCGGTACCGGCGAAGGCGCGATGCTGGCCCTGAATGCATTCCCGGGTGTGCTTTGCGGACATATTGTGGATGCGGAAGATGCTTTCATGTTTGCGCAGATCAATGATGGAAATGCCATTGCACTTCCGTTTGCCAAGGGCTTTGGCTGGGGTGCAGAGCTGCGTCTGCAGTACATTTTTGAGAAGCTGTTCGGCTGCGAGAGCGGCGGCGGTTATCCGAAGGAGCGGGTCGTTCCGGAGCAGAGAAACAAGAAGATTCTGGACGGTGTAAAGGAGATCACGCACAAGGATATTCTGACCATTTTAAAGGAAATTGACCAGGATTTCTTAAAGGCAACCATCAGCGGACCGAAGTTCCAGGAGTATTTCTTTGCAAACTGCCAGGTTCCGGAGATTGCAGAATACATAAAAAGTGTTTTAAATTAAATACAAAAATTGTTGAAAAAACCATTTGACAATTTTGTATGTCCTGTGTAATAATAGGTGCATGTTGAACGAGGGCGTTTCGGATAAGAGAAATGCCCTCGTTTTGCTATACAGAAAAAACGAGAATGGCAAGGAGGAGAGCTGTATGAAAAAACTGGAAATTGTAATCAAGCCGGACAAGCTGGAAGATTTGAAGAAGATTCTGGAAGGCTGCCAGGCCAATGGTATTATGATCAGCAATATTATGGGTTACGGCAATCAGAAGGGCTATACCCAGATGTATCGCGGAACACGTTATGTGGTGAATCTGCTCCCGAAGGTCAAGGTGGAAACCGTTGTACCGGAAGAGACGGCAGACGCAATTATTGAACAGGCCGTAAAGGAAATCAATACCGGCAATTACGGTGACGGCAAGATTTTCGTATACGATGTACAGGATGTGATCCGTATCCGTACCGGCGAGCACGGCGAGCAGGCTCTGTAAGCTGTCGAAATAGGTTTTTGCTTTGTTATTTTCATACAGGAATCCGATTATCAAAGGGGATAACGGCTGTGGTTTCCACGGCAGTTGCCCCTTTTTTCATTCTTAAAATCTGCGGGACTGTATGAAGAGGAATATCTGAAAAATGATCAGGAGGAGAAATTATGGAAGAGATGTTAAGTGAGATTTTTGGTATATGGTTTTTAATCGGAGCAGCGCTGGTATTCTTCATGCAGGCAGGCTTCGCAATGGTTGAGACTGGTTTTACCAGAGCAAAGAATGCAGGAAACATCATTATGAAGAACCTGATGGATTTCTGTATCGGTACAGTTGTATTTATGTTTTTAGGCTTTGGACTGCTTCTCGGCGAGGATGCGCTGGGCGGCTTCATCGGAATTCCGACGCTGGGAATTATTACCGACTATGCGAATTTCGACTGGTCGAATTTCGTATTTAACCTGGTATTCTGTGCGACTACCGCAACGATCGTATCCGGTGCAATGGCAGAAAGAACGAAATTCCTTTCTTATTGTATTTATTCCGCAGTGATTTCTGCAGTGGTTTATCCGATCGAGGCACACTGGATCTGGGGCGGCGGCTGGCTGGCTGTGAGAGGGTTCCATGATTTTGCCGGTTCCTGTGCGATCCATATGGTTGGCGGAACCAGCGCACTGATCGGTGCAGCACTTCTTGGACCGCGTATCGGAAAGTACAATGCAGACGGAACGCCGAATGCAATTCCGGGCCACAACATTGTAATCGGTGCACTGGGATGCTTCATTCTCTGGTTTGGCTGGTATGGCTTCAACGGCGCTGCTGCAACCAGCGGTCCGCAGCTGGCATCTATCTTTGCGACAACGACGATTGCTCCCGCCGTTGCTACGGTTGCATGTATGATCTTTACCTGGATCAAGTACGGAAAGCCGGATGTTTCTATGTGTCTGAACGCTTCCCTGGCCGGTCTGGTAGCTATTACGGCAGGCTGTGACGTGACAGATGCCATGGGTGCTTTCTTCATCGGTCTGGTAGCCGGACTTCTGGTAGTATTTGGCGTTTGGTTCTGTGATTATGTGATTCGTGTAGATGATCCCGTTGGCGCGATTGCAGTTCACTGCTGCAACGGTATCTGGGGCACAATTGCCGTTGGTCTGTTTGCTACTCCGGCAGCTCCGGGTAATGAGATTGCAGGTTTATTCTACGGAGGCGGCTTCTCCCAGCTGGGACTTCAGCTTCTTGGCGTTGGAAGTGTTCTTTTGTGGACGGTGATCACCATGGTGATCGTGTTTAAGATTATTGACAAGACCACTGGTCTGCGTGTAACGGATCAGGAACAGATTGACGGTCTGGATATTCATGAGCATGGCATGAATGCTTATGCAGGCTTCCGCATTGACAAATAAAGCCGGAAAATAGAAAATCCTCGAAAATAAAAGGTACGGATTCCCCCATTTTGGTCCGTACCTTTTTTGTCGATAAGAAATTTTGAATTTGGTTCTACAGCGGTTTGCCGGCCAGGATTTCCATGTAATCCTTATAGTTTTCCTCTAATAGCTTCGGCGTGTTCAGGCCGTATGGACATTTTGACATACATTTTCCGCAGTGCAGGCAGTTCTCGATTTTTTTCATTTTTGCCTGCACATGTTCCGTCAGCTGCGCCGCGGACGGAGAGCGGCGGATAAGAAGGGACATCCGGGCACAGTTATTGATTTCAATGCCGGCCGGACAAGGCATGCAGTAGCCACAGCCGCGGCAGAAATTTCCGGCCAGCTCCTTCCGGTCCTGTTCAATCACGGCCTGTATTTCTGCGGTCATGGACGGCGGATTGTCGATGTAGCTTAAAAATTCATCCAACTCCGTTTCTCGCTGGATGCCCCAGATCGGGAGAACGTGCGAAAACTGTGCCTGATACGCATAAGCGGCAGCAGAGTTGGTGATCAGTCCTCCGGAAAGGGCTTTCATGGAGATAAAGCCCATGTTGTGCTGACGGCACAGTTCAACCAGTTCCAGATCGGCCTTGGTTGCCAGATAGCTGAACGGAAACTGCAAGGTTTCGTAAAGACCGGACAGAATGGCTTCCTTTGCAACAGCCAGACGATGATTGGTGATGCCGATATGACGGATTTTTCCTAATGCCTTGGCCTCCAGCATAGCTTCATACAGACCGGTTCCGTCACCGGGTTTGGGACAGAAGGACGGATTGTGGAACTGATAAATGTCCACATAATCGGTCTTCAGGCTGTTCAGGCTGCTCTCTAAGTCTTCCCAGAATGCTTCAGTGTCGGAAGCAGTGGTTTTAGTGGCGATATAAATCTTTTCCCGGGTATCTGTATCCGGAAAGGCGGTCCCCAGTTTTTTTTCGCTGTCTGTGTAAGCGTGAGCAGTGTCGAAAAAACGGATACCGTGCGCATAAGATTTTTTAAGAAGATGTACGGCTTCTTTCTGGGAGATGCGCTGAATGGGAAGCGCTCCGAAGCCGTTTCTTTGAACGGTAATGTTGGTGCTTCCAAGAGTAACGGTTTGATTCAAGTCAGGTTCCTCCTTTTCAGGTTGCTGAATTCAATGAGTTATTTTCATTGTAGCGTTTTTGAAATTATTTTCAATGAATTCTTAACAAAAAATTGATATGAGATTGTTCCTATGGTGTAATTTATGCTATAATTCATTATGAAAAAATTTAAGAGTTCAAAAATATCTGCAATAGAAGCAACAGATATTGCAAGGGGAAACATCAAGGAAAAACGGAGAGATAACATAGGCATGAAAGAATTAAAATTTACGATCCATGATAAAATGGGACTGCATGCACGGCCGGCGGGTTTTTTGGTAAAAACAGCAGCATCGTTTCCTTGTAAGATAACAGTTACAAAAGAAGGAAAAGAAGTGGATGCAAAGAAGATTTTTGCAGTGGTCGGACTGGATGTGAAATGTGGCCAGGAAATTATTCTGAAGATAGACGGAGATCAGGAAGAAGAGGCCATGATTTCATTAAAAAGATTTTTAGAGAAAAATCTTTGAAAAAAGATAGTTAGCTGAAAACAAGGAGCAGTCCATGAAAAATAATAAGCAAAACGAGTTGCTTCGGATTCTGTCTGAAACAGAACAGAGCATTCCTGCCTCTGTGCTGGCCGGTATGCTTGGTATAAGCGAGAGAACGGTGCGGAATTATATCCGAATACTGAATGAGAGCGGAAAGGCAGCAATCGTCTCATCGCGTGAGGGATATCGGTTGCAGAATGCGGATTTTACTCAAGACAGTGTGCCTTCTGAGAATGAGGTCCGCAGCCGGCAGGTATTGTTTAATTTGCTGACGAATAAAGAAGGGGTGAATGCTTTTGATGAATCGGAGCGCCTTTTTGTCAGTACCAGTACGCTTATTAATACAATTATACCGCAGGTTAAAAATATAGTGAAAGAATATGATCTCCGCATTGAATCCCGGAATTATCAGTTTTATCTAAAGGGAAGTGAACAGAATAAACGACGGCTGATTGGACATATTGCTACCAGCGATTCTTATGGCTTTTGGGGGACAGAGGAGGCACTTCAGAAGCTGTTTCCAGAGCAGGATATTCATGGGATTATGCAGGAACTGTATCATATTTGTCAGGATGCCAAAATATATCTGAATGATTATTCTATGAATAACCTGTTAATTCATATTCTGGTTATTTTGATTCGTTTGCAGTCCGATCATAATTTGGAAGAATCGGAATCGCATATTTCTACAGACAATCTTTTAGAAACCTTGTATGATCGGGAAGAAATGAAAGCTCTGGCGGATATGATTTCTACCAGCTTCATGAAAAATTATGGAATTCGGATTCCTGAAAGAGATTATCAGCAGATTTTAATTTTGATTGCACTTTCTGTAGAGCATGAGGAGGTAGATATCCGAAGTGTCATCAGCCATGAATTTATCGGCAATGTGGCTTCTGTTTTGTCCCTTGTCTCAGAACGGTACTGTATTCCGGAATTTGATAATGATTTTATTATGCAGTTTGCACTCCATGTGTTTTATGCTTATCATCGGTGTGCTTATCAGATGGGATTTCCGAATCCGATTGGTCCGCAACTGAAGAAAGATTATGCGCCGGTTTATGATATGGCCGTGTTTTTTGTTCATAATTTTTCTAAAATTTATCAGGTAATATTTAGTGAGGATGAAATAGCATTCATTGCGTTTCATTTTGGTGCTTATCTTGAAAACAACAAGCAGAATAAGGAACGTATCATCTGTACGATTGTGGTAGAGTCCTATCATAATTTTTCTAAAAGACTGGTAAATGATATTAGTGAAGCGTTTAAAGATCGTCTCCTCATTGGAAATGTTCTTCCCGTCAGCCGTTTCCTGCAGCATTCTTCTATAAATGATCTGATTATTACAACGCTGCCAATCGAGAGCAATGGAAAACATATTGTACAGGTCAGTCCGATTCTTACCAGACAAAATCAGGATGATATCCGGGCAAAACTGGATGAGCTTGAGGCAGAAAAGGAACTTCTTCATACGAGGAACTTTTTACGAAGCTTATTTCATAAAGAATTGTATTTTCGAAACGTGGTTCTCGATGACGAGAGTGCATATATAAAATTTATGGGAGAACATTGCCTGGAAAACGGTTATGCAAAGGAAGCTTTTGTTCAGGATGTACTTTTGCGGGAAACGGTTTCCAGCACAGCATTTACGGATGTACTGGCTATGCCACATGCAATCAGTCAAAATGCCGAACGTTCTTTTATCTGTGTAGTACACAATAATATGCCAATACGATGGGGAAAGAAAACAGTTCATTTTATACTACTGGTTGGTATAGCCAGGCAGGAAATGAAATACTTTACGCAGGCATTTGATTTGGTGGTGGAATTATTCAATTCCACAAATCGGACGATAGAGCTGTTGAAAACAAGTACTTTTGAAGAATTTTGCAGCCGTATTATCTAAGAAAATATGCAATAAACAGAGACTGATACAATGCAGCTTTATGATGGCAGCTGCTGTGTATCAGTTTTTTTGATTGTGTTCTCAATATATGGATTTTTCCGGGATACCGGCAATCTTTTTATATTGCCGGTATCCCGGAAAGAAGTCTGTTTTATTTCTTGGGCAGGATAGCCTAAAATGATGACATGAGGCATAGGAAAATGTGCAAAATGGAAAGGAGAAAGATAATATGATCAGAATTTTACTTGCATGCGGAATTGGAGCTTCAACAGGATTTATGGCTGCCAGTATGAGAAAGGCCGCAAAAGCACAGAAATTGGATGTTTCTATCCATGCAGTCAGCAAATCACAGGTATTGGAATATGCGGACAAAATTGATGTTCTGCTGCTTGGACCGCATTTTTCGGCAGAGGTTCCTGAGTACAGGGAGATGCTCAAGGACCATAATGTGAAGGTTACTTCCATTGATCCGGATTATTATGCCGCTTTGGATGGGGAGAGTATCCTTGAGGATGCGATTGATTTTTATAATGAGGGTTGAGAACGATAGAGGTTAACTCATGATAACAGGAGGAGTATAATGAAGATAATTCAGGAATGGATCGAGAAACATCTCGTTCCTGTCATTAATATAATTACAAAGAATTTTTGGTTTGGTATTGTGGCTGATGCTGTTCTTTACATTGTTCCGTTCTCTATGGTCAGCACGATCCCGTCGTTGTGGGCGATTTTGCGTCGGTTTGTTACGTTTCTGCCGGATATCTCACCGATTAATACCTTTTCGTTTGGTTTGACAGGTTTGTTTGTGACTTTTGTTATACCGTACAATTGCATGAATAAAATAGGCAAAAAGGATCGGGCCATGATTGCAGGTTTTACCAGTATTGGTACATTTATGTTGTGTATGAATTTTGCATCGGTCGAGGGTGGTTCGCTGGTTGAGATGTCAAAATTTGGAGCCGGCGGCATGTTTACTGCTATGTTTGTGGGATTACTGGTAGCGGTCATTTACAAGAGCATGATGAGATTCTCTTTCTTTGGAGAAGACAGTGTAATCCCGGACTTTATTAAAAACTGGTTTGATAATATTATTGCAATCTTGCTGAGCCTGACAATTGGATATGTGTTTACATATATAATCAAGCTGGATGTTTTTACAGCGGTTCAGATTATCATGAAGCCAATCACCAGTTTTGCCCAGAGTGCTCCAGGTGTCATTATGATTGTATTTTTACAAAATATTTTCTATTTCTTCGGTGTTTCCGGTTGGGTGTTCACTCCAGTTACCCGCAGTATTTCTCAGGCAGCTATCGCGGAAAATGCCGCTTTAATGGCTGCCGGACAGGCACCGAAAAATATTTTTGCTTATGGCTTTAGTCGTTATCATCATATTGGTGGGCAGGGTGCTACGTTGCCGCTTGCATTGTATATGCTTCGGGCAAAATCGAAGAAATATCGTCTGTTAGGTAAAGCTACGCTGGTACCGTCTGTGTTTAATATTAATGAACCGCTACAGTATGGTGCAGTCGTAGGCAATCCGTTCATGCTGATTCCTACCGTTCTGATTGCCATTATTCTGCCAGGATTTTCTTATCTGTGGTTTGCTATGGGATGGGGCACAATCAATTATGTAAATTTTGATATGAATTTTGCACCGAATGCGGTTTCAGCTTTCTTTATGTCTGGCGGGGATCTGAGAAATGTACTTCTGGTCTGCATTAACTTTGTGATGGCTGCCTTGATCTGGTATCCGTTCTTTAAGGCAGCAGATAAAGCGGAGCTTCAGAAAGAGAAGGAACGTGAAGCGGCTAAGGCTGCGAAACGCGCGGTTGCGAAAGCATAAATACATGATACAAATTATGAATGAAAAAAGAAGGGGATAAGAGAAATTATGAAAGACATTAATAGTATTGCAATTGAAGTGGTTATGGATGCGGGGGATGGCCGCATGAAGATCGATGAGGCGCTGGCAGCTATGGCAGAAGCAGATATGGAAAAAGCGGAAGCGCTGCTTAAAGAAGCGGAAACGCTGATTGTGAAAGCGCATAATGCACAGACAGAAGTGATTCAGAGTCAGGTAAGCGGGGAAAATATGGAATACTCTCTGTTGTTTATCCATGCACAGGATACTTTGATGACAATTAATACCGAATTACGAATGACAAAAAAGCTGCTTCCGATTATAAAGATGCTGTTGGCGAAAAAGGATGGTGAATGATATGGCTAAGGGATTTCCAGAAGATTTTCTCTGGGGCGGCTCTACTGCTGCCAATCAGATTGAGGGTGCCTGGAATGAAGGCGGACGTGGACCGGCAACCTCGGATTTTGCAAGATTAATTACGAAAGAAATACGGGAGACGGAGGGTCCCTTTGATGTTCATGTGCCGCATAATGCGGCTTCCAAAGAGATGGTAGAGGATATGAAGCTGCATCCGGAGAACTGGGAACTGCCAAAACGCAGAGGTATCGATTTTTATCATACTTACAAGGAGGATATCAAACTGTTTGCAGAGATGGGCTTCAAGGTTTTCCGGATGAGCATATCTTGGTCCAGGATTTTCCCAAATGGTGATGACCCGGAGCCAAATGAGGAAGGTCTGCGCTTTTATGATGCTGTTTTTGATGAGCTTCACAAGTATGGGATCGAACCGCTGGTAACACTTTCCCATTTTGATACGCCGCTGCATCTGGCGGAAGTTTATAACGGATTTGCCAGCCGGCATACGACGGACGCATTTGTTCGTTATGCGGAGACCGTGATAAGACGTTATAAGGGAAAAGTAAAGTATTGGCTGACTTTTAATGAAATCAATAATGTACTTTCGAATCCCTTTACCAGCAGCGGTGTGATTCTGGACGGTGCGCCGAAACCTTCTACCTGCAATCCATATCTGGGAAACTGGCAGCTGAAATTTCAGGCAGTACATAATCAGTTTATTGCCAGTGCTCTGGCGGTTAAGAAGTTGCATGAGATCGATCCGGAGGCAAAAATGGGGAATATGCTTTGCCGACTAGAGAATTATGCAGAAAGTCCAAAGCCAGAAGATCAGCTGCAGGTTATGTTTGAGGATCATTTTAATTGGTTTTTTACGGATGTGCAGGCGACTGGTGAGTATCCGTATTATATGCAGCGTTTCTTTGATGAGAATCATATTCATATTGAGATGGGACCGGATGACCAGAACATTTTGAAGGAAGGAGCAGTTGACTTTATTACGATCAGTTACTATATGACTTATATCATGCGGTACAAGGGGTCTCCGGTTCCGCAACCGACCGGACGTCTTGTTTCCGACATCAAGAATCCATATCTGCCGAAGTCGGAATGGGGCTGGACGATTGATCCAATTGGTTTCCGCGTTACGCTGAATCGCATTTATGATCGCTATCATAAACCGATTTTTATTTCAGAAAACGGCCTGGGTGCGGTCGATCACTTTGATGAGAACGGCTGTATTCAGGATGATTACCGAATCGATTATATGCGAGCTCATGTGGAACAGATGCGGGAAGCAATTGCCGATGGGGTTGATGTATTTGGCTATGCCTGGTGGGGACCGATTGATCTGGTTTCTTCCGGAACGTCTGAGATGACAAAGCGCTATGGTATGATTTATGTAGATCAAGATGATTATGGTAATGGAAGCAAAAAACGCATTCGAAAGAAATCGTTCTATTATTATAAAAAGCTGATTGCTTCTAATGGTGCAGATTTGGAAAATGATGTAGTCTTTGAGTAGGTACAGGTTTTGAAAACGCAGAGGAGTGTGAAAATGTTCCTTTGCGTTTTTGATTTACAGGAAATGGCGGATACAAAATAAAAACTTTGGTGCAAAGTGGAGGAAACTTATGAATGAAAGAATTAAGAATATGGTAGAACAGCATGCAGAGATGTGCAGGGCGGAGCAAAGGGCACTTTTGAAAACGCTGGGAGCCATTCCGGCTCCCTCCCACAAAGAAGATATGCGGGCAGCATTCTGTCGTGACTGGTTCCTGGCTCAGGGAGCCCAAAATGTGGAAATTGATCAGGCAAAAAATGTGATCTGCAAGCTGGGCAGTGAGGACGCCGATGAGCTTATTGTGTTTGCAGCCCATACAGATATTGTATTTCCTGATATGAATGTACTGCCTGTACGGGAAGAAAACGGCCGCCTTTATGCTCCGGGAATTGGCGATGATACCGGTAATCTGGTGAATCTCATGATAGCAGCCAAATACCTGATTAAGAATAACATAAAAATGAAATCGGGTATCATGATCGTAGCAAATGCTTGTGAAGAGGGTCTTGGCAATCTGGATGGGACAAAGGCACTTTTTGCTTGCTATGGTTCCAGAATTCGGGCATTTTACTCTTTTGACGGCTATATGCCCCAGTGCTGTAGCAGTGCAGTAGGATCATATCGTTATCGGATAACCTGCAGGACAAAAGGTGGACATTCTTATATTGATTTTGGAACTCCGAATGCGATTGAGATTTTGTGTGCTTTGGTAGAAAGGCTTTATCAGATTCTTCCGCCTCAGGAAGCGCAAACAACATACAATGTAGGCCGATTTGAAGGTGGGACTACCGTTAATTCGATTGCTCAGGAAGCGTCGATGCTCTATGAATTTCGTTCCACATCGCAAAGCTGTCTGGAGGCTATGGAAAAGAAATTTCAAAAGGCGGTGGAGTCAGTTCGCGGAAAGGGAGGGGAAATTAAGACAGAACTTTTGGGTGTACGTCCGGGAAATGGTCCCATTAATCAGGACACCTTGGAACGATTTACCGCTCACACGGCAGAGGTCATCGGCACTTATTACAGCGGAGAGCCGGATTTTATGGCATATTCTACGGACAGCAATATTCCGCTGTCTCTTGGTATTCCTGCCAATACGGTAGGAACTGTGAGTGGCTCGGGAGCACATACGCGAGAGGAATGGATTGATCTTGACAGTCTGACTCCAGGGCTTAAAATTGTATTAACTTTGCTGTTGGAGCAGGCAGCAGACATAAACCAATAAAACAGGATTTGTAAAAAAACACAGGTTCTCATTGCCGAAAAGCTCCGGCTGCGCTATAATGAAGCCATATGGTTACAGCAGAAAAGTCTGATTCAGGAGGTGCTTTTATGACAAAAATCATTACCATCAGCAGGGAATTCGGGAGCGGCGGAAGAGAGATCGGCCGTCGTCTGGCTGAAAAACT
This sequence comes from Candidatus Caccovicinus sp., assembly GCA_051878975.1. GTDB lineage: Bacteria > Bacillota > Clostridia > Lachnospirales > Lachnospiraceae > Caccovicinus. Next base: position 25,536 of record JBJELD010000077.1, on the reverse strand, counting down.
GGGGATCCCTTTTTATGATAAAGAACTGATCAAGATGGCAGCAGAGGATATTGATATCGAAGAGCATATCTTCGAAATGTATGACAATGCCTTTCTGGAGAAGGAAGAGATTCAGTATACGCCGTTTTCTCCGGTTTATGAGGTCCCGATGTCGGATCAGATTTTCATGGCGCAGTCCAGAGTGATTCGCCGTCTTGCCGAGCATGGTCCCTGCGTGATCGTGGGACGCTGTGCGGATATGGTGTTGAAGGATGAGCAGTGTCTGAACCTGTTTATCTATGCAAGCTTTAAAAAGCGGGTTCAGAGACTTCTGGAGAGAGAGAATCTTCCGGAGACAGAGCTTCGTCAGATGGAAAAGAAGGTGCGGGAGATCGACCGGAAACGCCGGGATTACTATCAGTATTACACTGGAAATGAGTGGGGAAAACCGCAGAATTATCATCTGTGTCTGGACAGTCATAAAGCGGGACAGGATGCCTGCATTGATGCAGCGATTGCCTATATGGCACATCTGGGATAGGCGCCTGCTTGATCGGTGTGGATGAGATTGATCACAATAAATAGAAGGAACCAGGTGCTGTGAAACGGAAAACGGCCGTTTTCAGCACCTTTTCCGATTGTTTGAAGCGACAGGAGGAACACATGCAGTGTCAAATTCCGGATATGGATTTAAAAAAGATTGCGGCCAGCGGGCAGTGTTTCCGGATGGAGGAGCGGGAAGACGGAGTTTTTTCTGTGACGGCAGGGGATCGTTATCTGGAGATTGGAAGGATGCCGGGACCGGAGAAGGAAACAGCAGAGTTTGAGCTTTCCTGCACGGAAGCAGAATTTCAGGAATTCTGGTTTCATTATTTTGATCTGGAAACGGATTACGGGAAAATCAAAGCACGGATTGCGAAGAGGGACCGTTATCTGAATCAGGCGGTGGAGCTGGGCTGGGGAATCCGGATTTTAAATCAGGATCTGTGGGAAATGATTATTACCTTTATTATCTCTCAGCAGAATCATATTCCGAGAATCCGGCGCTGCGTCCGGCTTTTGTGTGAACGGTACGGAACGAAAAAAATCAACTTCCGGGGAGAGAGTTACCATGCCTTTCCGTTGCCGGAAACTTTGGCGGACGCGGATCTGGAGGACCTGAAGGGCTGTAATCTGGGCTATCGGGCACGGTACGTGCGGGAGACAGCCAGGATGACAGCAGACGGGCGTTTTTCTTTGGAAGCGCTTCGGCAGATGGAGCATGATCAGGCTATTAAGGAACTGCTGAAGCTGTGCGGAGTTGGTGTCAAGGTGGCGGAATGTGTCTGCCTGTTTGCGCTGCATCAGGTGGACGCGTTTCCGATCGATACTCATATTGCGCAGGTTTTGGAAGTGCATTATCCGAAGGGATTTCCGTTCAAACGTTACCGGGGAATTGCGGGAATTCTGCAGCAGTATATGTTTTATTATGAAGTGAATCAGGGAGGAAGCTTATGATCGTCCAAAAAGCAGAGAAAAAGGATCTGCCGGAAATGCTCCGGGCTTATGCCAGGGCAAGGCAGTTTATGAAGGAAACGGGAAATCCGAATCAATGGAAAGATTCCAGTCCCAGTGAGGACGTAGTGGTGAAGGGCATACAGGACGGACATGCTTATGTATGCAGGGCGGAGGGACCGCAGGACGGAAAAGAAGGAGAAGATCTGAAGGCCGGGGAACTTCTGGGAACATTTTATTTTGCTGTGGAAGAGGATCCGACCTATCGGCATATTTATGAGGGCCGCTGGTTGAATGAGGAGCCTTATGGAGTAGTTCATCGGGTGGCCAGCTCGGGCAGAGGGAAGGGCTTTGCAAAGGTCTGCTTTGACTGGGCCGGAAAGCAGTGTGCAAATCTGAAGATTGATACCCACCGGGATAATCATGTAATGCAGCATGTTCTGGAGAAGAATGGCTTTCAAAGGTGCGGGATTATTTATCTGGAAAACGGGGAAGAGCGGCTGGCCTACCAGAGAATCCGGTCGTGATTCCTGCATGAAAAAAGATCCTGCAAGGCAGGATCTTTTTGATATGGTGTTTTTACATTCCCGCACGATAGATACCGTACTGATCGACGTAATAATTATCCGGTGTACGGGTATTGGTGAGCATCTTACCGTCGCCGCCCAGATAATACCAGTTGCCGTCGGTGTGAAACAGCCACTGATTGGCAACCATATAACCATCCTGGTTGAAATAGTACCAGTAGCCGTTGATCTGCTGCCAGCAGGCTGCCGGCCAGGTTCCGTCGTAATTGCGGTACCAGTAACCAACGGAATTTAACTGCCAGCCGGTTGATGCACCGGAAGGACCGGTGGTACCGGTGGAAGTGGCAGAAGAAGTGGTGCTGCTTCCGTTGTAATAATTGTTGTAAACGCCGTTTGCTGCGTTACGGCGAATATCCTGCAGGGTATCGCTGTCAACCGTCCAGCGCTCGGAGCTGACCCATTTGCTCTTGTTGGAAGTGACATACCGGTTGACACTGCGTACCTGGAAGGTGTAGTTTCCGGTCTGGGTAATCATATTGCAAAAGTTAAAAGTCGTATCGTCAATCTTTAAAATATCGCTGATGACGGTTCCACTTTTCTTTAAACGTATTTCATAGTAGCCGGCATTTGTGACTTCGCCCCAGTTTCCGCTGCCTTCATAGTCCCAGTCCACATCATCCGGAACATCGGCTTCTGCGCCGGAGTAATCCTTCAGCTGAACCGTTACAACCAGCGTCTGCTTCTGATCACGGAGACTGCAGCTGGAGTAGGTTGCGCCCTCGCCGCTCAGAGTAAAGAAGGACTTGGAGCTGCCGCCGAAATAATGATCATCATCCGTGGTAAGCGTTACCTTCACCCGCGGATAGGAGGATGTGGAGGTAGTAGATAAAAACTCAATGTCATCCACATCGTACAGTCTGCTGTTGGTATCTACCTCAACTTCGCCGTATTCGGTGTCCTCACCGTCGTCATAAGCGGTAAAGGTCAGGGAAACCTTTTCAATCTTGATTCGGTCTTCTGCTGCAAATACAGGTACTGCCATTGCCCCGGCAAGCAGTGCAGACAAAAGGACTGCTGTAAACTTTTTCCATACTCTCATACTCTTGTACCATCCTTTCTTCAAGTGCCCGTTCGATTTCTTTCGCATCATTTATTTCCTTTGACATATAGAAAATAAGATGATGAGTCTTTATTTTATTGTACTAGAAAAACGAAGATTTTGCTTGAAAAAAATCGGTCTATTCTCCTACAAATTTCTGACAGCCGCTTCAGAAATTTGTAACATTTTCCAGGTGTTATCGAAGCACCGTCCGGTTTCCCCGGCCGCTCTTTAAATAGGCTGGAATCGGTTTAATATTGATGATGATATTGGCCATCGGAGAGAAGACATTGATCTTCTCCGGGTTGGAGGAAGTCAGCGTCTCATGGATCTCGCGCAGAAAATCGGTCACACTGGTACATTTTGGAAGGCCCAGAATATTGAGACCGTTCGGTCCGTATTTTTCAAAGGTTTCCTCTACAGAAAGAATGTCAATGGATTTGATGGTTCCGTAAAGTACGATATTGGAATATTCCTCGAAGCCTACCTGTACCGTTCTTCCGACCAGCTCGGCGTGACGGGCCGGATCTGTGGAAGTCATGGTAGGAGAACACCAGTAGTCAATCTCAGTTAAATTTTCTGTTTCATAATTAAGTGCACTTTTTGCCCATGCCTCATTCATGGTAGGAAGGGAAAGTGCATTCTGTCTTACAAGTGCCATGGTTATACCTCCTGATTTTGCGTTTAAATTCATTATAGCACGGACAGGAGCCTTCGTAAACTGTTGAAAAAATCTTACGGGTGTGATAAACTTTCATGCAGTTATAAGAACCGAGAGTTGTTCATATCGGAGTGACAGGATGATACAGGGGGAAGAAAAAATGGCAAAGTCCTATGAGATGGATATGTGTAACGGGCCGCTGCTGCCCAAAATTCTGGCGTATTCGATTCCGCTGATGCTTTCCGGAATTCTGCAGCTGCTGTTTAATGCTGCGGACGTAATTGTAGTAGGCCGGTTTGCCGGGCATGAGTCTCTGGCGGCGGTTGGCTCGACCAGCGCACTGATTAATCTGCTGATTAATGTTTTTATCGGCCTGTCGGTCGGGGCAAATGTTCTGGTGGCACAGTATTTCGGAGCCGGAAAGGAAAGAGAAGTCAGCGATACGGTTCACACGGCGGTGACCGTCAGCCTGATCTGCGGCGCCGGTCTGGTGCTGGTGGGGGCATTTGCCTCCCGGCCGCTTCTGGAGCTGATGGGGACACCGGAGGACGTTCTGGATAAGGCTGCTCTTTATATGCGGATTTATTTTGCAGGAATGCCGGTTATCATGCTCTATAATTTCGGGGCGGCGATCCTTCGCGCGGTAGGGGACACGAAGAGGCCGCTGTATTTCCTTTTGGCAGCCGGTGTTGTCAATGTGGCCTTAAATTTGTTTTTTGTGATTCGGCTCCACATGGGAGTGGCCGGCGTGGCGCTGGCTACGGTGCTGTCTCAGATCATTTCAGCAGCTCTGGTATGCCGATGCCTGATGCAGAGCACCAGTTCTTATCGTTTGAAGCCGTCTCATCTGTGCGTGAAGCGGAATATTCTTGGCAAGATTGCAAAAATTGGTCTTCCCGCCGGCTTTCAGGGAGCGATCTTTTCCATTTCCAATGTGCTGATTCAGTCCTCGCTCAATTCGTTCGGTTCTGTTGCCATGGCCGGAAGCACGGCTTCCGGAAATCTGGAAGGCTTTGTGTACAATTCCATGAATGCAGTGTACCAGACCAATCTAAGCTTTACCAGTCAGAATATCGGCGGCGGGAAATACAGCCGAATAAACCGGATTCTGATGCTCTGCCTTGCTACAGTAACCGTGGTGGGCCTGGTGATGGGAGGCGGATGTGTTCTGTTTGGTCATCAGCTTCTCGGAATCTATTCTTCAGATCCGGAGGTGGTTCGAGTAGGCTTTGTGCGCCTGACTCTGATCTGCGGGCTGTATTTTCTCTGCGGCTGGATGGATGTGCTGGTGGGAAGTTTGAGAGGAATGGGCTTTTCGGTTATTCCGATGCTGGTATCTCTGACAGGCGCCTGCGGCCTCCGGGTAGTATGGGTATTTACCGTTTTTCGATGGAATCCCAGTCTGTTTACGCTGTACTTATCGTATCCGGTGACCTGGACGGTCACCGCTGCTGCCCATCTGGTCTGCTTCTTTATTATAAGGAAGCGTTTCCCGAAGACCGACGCGGCGGCCCTTGCACAGCATGGAGAAGAAGCGGTTTAAAATTTCGGCACTGCCGCCTGTTCCATAGAGTGCTGTTCCCGGTATTCGGTGGGGGACATGCCATATTCTTTTTTAAAAGCGCGGTAAAATACGGTATAATCGTGAAAGCCGTACTGCTCATAAATCTTTGCAAATGCCGTCCCGGTGAGGATGGCATTTTTGCATGCATGGAGCCGTTTTTTCAGGATATACTGATGGATGGAAATGCCCATGTTGTCCTTGAAAACGTGGGCAATATGATATTTGCTCGAGAAGAAAAAGGCAGCCAGCCGATCCAGTGACAGTTCCTCGTCCAGATGCTGATTGATGTAGTCGCAGATGCTCAGATACAGTGCATGCTCGTGGGACGGGGAAATTTCATTCAGCTGATCGTAGACCAGACGGTTTAAAAAGACTAAAAAAGAATTGACCATCAGCTGAAGGGAAAGATTGTGAAAGGGGCGGCGGCTGCTGCGTTCCTCCAGAATCTGCATCAAAAGGCCCAGAATCTCCTGCATAGTCACATAGTCTGGGCGGAAATGGCAGCCGTTCTGCTGTTCAGCATGACGGAAGGCGTAGCCGTAGCCCAGTTCATCCTGACGGCACAGGTATTGAAAGAAGGGCTGACTGATCCACAGAACAAAGCGGCGGTAGGGCAGACTGGGTGAGACCTTGTCGGCGTTGTGTTCTACTCCGGGAGGAATCAGAAGATAGTCGCCGGGCTCCAGCTGGTGGCTGTGCTCCCCCAGCCGGTAGGTGACCTGACCTTCCAGGAAAAAGTAAAATTCATAGTAGTCATGGACATGAAGAGGAACATGGGAAAGATTTGTGTCTTTATAATAGAAGATTTCGAAATCTTCTGATTCCATATGCTGCCGGGTGATAAAACCGGTGGATAATTCTTTTTTCATAATTGACTGCCTCTCTGGTGTTGAAAATTCAACAAAAACCGATGAACAATTAGGGGGTACTTTGTTGATTTTATCATAAAATCGCAATTTTTGCAATGCCAGTCACAATTCTTGCACTGGAAAATGTTCTCTGTATCCGGTATAATAAAACCATCAAGTAAAGAGTGAAAAACAAATTATTAAAGGAGGACTTTTACTATGAAATTATCTTTCAGATGGTACGGCAATGACGACAAGGTGACCCTGGAGAATATCCGCCAGATTCCGGGAATGCACTCCATCGTAACCGCAGTTTATGACGTTCCGGTAGGCGAGGTTTGGAGCCGTGAGAGCATTGCGGCTTTAAAGAAGCAGACGGAAGATGCCGGCCTTCATTTTGAGGTAATCGAGAGCATTCCGGTTCATGAGGATATCAAGCTGGGCAAGCCAACCAGAGACCGTTACATCGAGAATTACTGCGAGAACATTCGCCGTGTAGCGGAAGCTGGCGTAAAGTGCATCTGCTACAACTTCATGCCGGTGTTTGACTGGACCAGAACCCAGTTAGACCATGTGCTGGCAGACGGCTCTACCTCCCTGGTTTACTATCAGGATCAGGTGGATAAGGTAAATCCAATGGAGAGCGACAGCGATCTGACCCTTCCGGGCTGGGATTCCAGCTATACCAGAGAAGGTTTAAAGGCGGTAGTGGAAGAATACAATGCCATGACCGAGGATGACTTATGGAACAACTTACAGTACTTCCTGGAGAGAATTATTCCGGTTGCTGCTGAGTGTGATGTGAATATGGCAATCCATGAGGATGACCCATGCTGGAGCATTTTCGGACTTCCGAGAATCATTACCGAGGAGAAGAATCTGGACCGTTTCTTAAAGCTGGTAGATGACAAGCACAATGGAATCACCTTATGTACCGGTTCTCTGGGCTGCTCCAATAAGAATGATGTGGTAAAGATGGCTGCCAAGTATGCTGCAATGGGACGTATTCATTTCGTTCACATGAGAAACGTGGCGATTCTTCCGGACAACCAGGGCTTTGAAGAGAGAGCGCATCTGTCCTCCTGCGGTTCCCTGGATATGTTTGAGATTGCAAAGGCTCTGTATGACAATGGTTTTGACGGCTATGTAAGACCGGATCACGGACGTATGATCTGGGGCGAGACCGGACGTGCAGGCTATGGCTTATTTGACCGTGCATTAGGCGCAACCTATATCAACGGTCTGTTCGAAGCAATCGAGAAGATGAGCAAATAATTTTAAGGGGTTTGTGACGATTTTCAGATAGAAAAGGAGAGGTTAGCGATGGGATTAGTATTTGGTACGGATTTAAGCGGTAAGGTTGCAGTCGTTACCGGCGCAGGCGGCGTGCTTTGCGGAATGTTTGCAAAGACGCTGGCAGAGGCAGGCGCAAAGGTGGCCGTTCTGGATTTGAATGAGGAAGCTGCAAAGGCCGTTGCAGATGCCATCTGTGAAGCAGGCGGTGAGGCAAAGGCGTATAAGACGAATGTTCTGGAGAAGGGCAGCCTGGAGGAGACGCATGCGAAGGTTCTGGCAGAGCTGGGACCGTGTGACATCCTGATCAACGGCGCAGGCGGAAACAATCCGCGTGCTACCACCACCAAGGAGTACTTTGAGCTGGGCGATATCGAATCTGACACGATCTCCTTCTTTGACCTGGATCAGAAGGGCGTGGAATTCGTGTTTAATTTAAACTTTATCGGAACCCTGCTTCCAAGTCAGGTATTTGCAAAGGATATGATCGGCCGGGAAGGCTGCAACATCTTGAACGTATCCTCCATGAACGCATTTACCCCTTTGACCAAGATTCCGGCATACAGCGGAGCAAAGGCGGCTATCAGCAACTTTACCCAGTGGCTGGCGGTTCATTTCTCCAAAGTAGGAATCCGCGTTAATGCAATCGCTCCGGGATTCTTTGTAACCAAGCAGAATGAAAAGCTGCTGTTCAATGAAGATGGCTCGGCAACTCCGAGAACTGCAAAGATTCTGGCGGCTACCCCAATGAATCGCTTCGGCGAGGCAGAGGAATTAAACGGAGCCCTGCTGTTTTTGTTAAACAACCAGGCAGCAGGCTTTATCACCGGTGTGGTGATTCCGGTTGACGGCGGATTCTCCGCTTATTCCGGCGTATAATTCAAAAAGTCTGTTAAGACTTCCCATATGAAAAACGCGAAAAGCTGTCCGATTCCGGCATTGCCTGGATCCCGCAGCTTTTTCGCATTTGCAGGACGAATTCAAAACGGAATGAGGAGGAAGGAATATGAAATTTCAGTTTGCTCATTATAATTACAATGTGATGGATTTGGAAAAATCCATTCGATTCTATGAGGAAGCGCTGGGATTGAAGGAAGTACGCCGCAAGGAAGCCGCGGACGGAAGCTTCATTCTGGCTTATCTGGGCGATGGCGTGACCGGCTTTCAACTGGAGTTGACCTGGCTGCGGGACTGGGAAAAGGATCATTACGATTTGGGAGACAATGAGATCCACCTGGCGTTTACGGTGGATGACATGGAGGCAGCACACAAAAAGCATGAAGAGATGGGCTGCATCTGTTACGAAAATCCGGGAATGGGAATTTACTTCATTTCTGATCCGGACGGCTACTGGTTGGAGATCGTTCCGGTGAGATAGCAGCGGAAGACAGATTGGAGACCGGGCCGGCTGAAAAAATGGAAACAGGATACAGACAGAGAAAAACGTATTTCTGTCTGTATCCTGTTTTTTTGATGTAGTAAGAAATTCAATGGGAAGCGATTACCGGATACTGTTGTAGATCTGTCCGGCATTCAGCGAAGCACCCTTGTAGTAGGCCAGTTCACTGACCGTTACCAGCTGAAAGCCCTGGCTGGTCAATGCCGGAACCAGCGCCTCTACTGCATCGGCGGTGGCGGAGTAAAGCTCATGCATCAGGATAATGTCGCCGTCTTTTACTTTGCCCAGCACGGCATTGATTGTGGACTGAGCATTTCGGGTCTTCCAGTCCAGCGTGTCCACATTCCACAGAATAACAGGCATTCCTACATTGGCAAGTACGGTGCTGTTTTTATTGCCGCCCGGAAGGCGCATCAGAGTCGGTCGGACACCGCAGACGGCCTGTATGGTATTGTTGCAGGCTTCTACCTGGCTGCGGATGGTGGCGGCCCCCTGTTTATTTAAGTACAGATGATCCTGGGTGTGGTTGGCTACCTCAAAGCCTTCATTCACCATGCGCTGTACTTCTGCGGCATAGCTTGGAACCCGGCTGCCTACCAGGAAGAAGGTGCATTTTCCGCCGTACTGGTTTAAGACATTCATGATCCGGTCGCCCACCGGGGAGAAAGGACCGTCATCAAAGGTCAGAGCAATCATCGGCTTTGACGGATCAAGAGTCCGGATTCCAGCCGGAAGAGAAGGTGTTGCTTCCTCGGGCCGGGCTGCGTCCGCCGTTTCATCTGCGGCTGCCTGTGCTTCTTCTGCCGCAGGCGCGCCGTCAATGGCAGCCTGCTCGTCTGCAGCCTGGTCCGCAGCAGCCTGCTCGTCTGCAGCAGCGTCGCTTTGTGTTTCTTCTGTTTTTTCACCGGGCGTATAGCTGGTGGTGGTGCCGTCCTGTTCGATCCGGATGATCCGGGAAGCACCATGCTGGATGAGATCCGCAGCAAATGCGGTCTGCACGGATAAACCGGCCAGAAGTCCGGCAAGGAGAATCGTTTTTATACTCTTTTTCATAATAGAAATACCCCCTGAATCGTATGAAATCATTTTTTACTATTCTACAATGAATTTGGAAAAGATACAAGTCAGGGGGTAAAAGAATTTCGAAATAATTCTGCGCTATTTCGAGTCAATTTTGTCCGGAAGCGCAGACTCCGGTGTCTGTATCGGCGTCAGAAGCGTATTCAGTACACCGCGAATGCTTTTTTCTTCAACGGGGAGCGTCAGTACAGGTTCGTGAATATGCTCCAGATAATGTGCGTCCGAATTGCTGATGATGCGGCATTTTTCCAGATACGGATGCTCTTTTTTCAGGCGGTGGAGTTTTTTTAGATCCTTTACTTCTGCCGTGGTGAACTGGCTGTCCGGTGGAATAAAGCCCAGATTTGCCATCAGGCTGTTAGAGCTTTTGTCCACATGGGCGGGAAACATAACTCCGTCGTAGGAACGGACCAGCTCCCAGAGACCGTCAAATGAGATTTCCGTACTGTTAATCAGAAGATTCGGTTCAATGTCAATGATCTGATCATTTGTGCCGTAGATCAGCTGCCGGCCGAAAATGGATTCGTTGTTCGGGAATGCCATCAGGCGCGCGTATACATACCGGTCAAAATCCATGGCGGCTTTCAGCTCCGGGAACAGACAGACGGCATGAACCTCCTCTGAAGTGTTGATTTCCATGCCGGGAATTGCCAGCATGCCGTATTCTTCTGCTGCCGCCATGACAGCCGGACAGTTCCGACAGGAATTATGGTCGGTAACGGCAATGACATCCAGACCGAGAAGTGCCGCCATGCCTACGATGTTGGCCGGCGTCATGTCATCATCTCCGCAGGGAGAGAGACAGGAATGGAGATGCAGATCATAGGTCAGATTCATCATAATCGTTTCTCCGGAGATGCGTCGGCGCCGGCCTTCGCGGAGTCGCTTTCGGAAAGCATGCGGTAAATGGTTTCAGCTGCCTCAAAAATCGGAAGCTCTGTCCGGAACACGGTAATGCCCTGCAGCTTTGCCTTGTTTTGTGCTACAGGGTCCGGCATGACGCCTTCTGCCATGATCACGCAGGCAGTATCGGTCAAAGATGCCACCGCCAGGGTATTCATATTTCCCATTACGGTCACCCAGGCGCAGCCGGCAGGGGCCTTGCTCATAGCAATGCTGAGAAGGTCACAGCAGAACGGTCTGGTGATTTCACGCTCCATATCCTCTCCTTCATTTAGAATGGAAAACAGGCCGCTGTCGGCCAGATCCTGAACAGTCATAAAAATCCTCCTTTCAGATGCCTGAAGCTCTATTTGTCATCGTCCTTCCGGTCCAGAAGGCTCATTTCGTCAGAAATCCGCTGGATATAATCCTTCAGAATCCGAAGCGTTTCCTGACCGCCTTTATCTCCGTCAGCCAGATCATCGGCCAGAATGGAAACCTCCTCAGAAAGTTTATGCAGATTTTCTCTTAAATAATAAACACAGTCGGTTTCCTTTGCCGTTCCTCTCACAATATCCTCTGCCAATGCCTTACAGGTCGGTGCACCGCAGGAGCCGCAGTCCAGTCCGGGCAGCTTTTTGTACAGACGTTCTACCTGGTTCAGCCGGGCAAAGCTTTCCATCATGTTGTTGCCAAGATTGAATACCGGTTCATACTGGACGCCGGTGGTCCAGGGAATAACCTGTTCCGCTTCATGATGCATATGGGTTCTGGCTACCGGCATATAGCGCCGGAGCCGTTTCAGCTTTGTCTCAGCCACATACGGATTCTCCACCGTCAGAACCCCGCCGACGCAGCCGCCGTTGCAGGCATTCAGCTCCACGAATTCCAGATTGGTAAACTTCTGGTCTTCCAGATCCTCCAGAACCTGAATGACGTTTTCGATACCGTCTGCAGCCAGATAGCTTTCGGACAGAAGGCCGCTGGATTCACCACCGCTTCTTCCCCAGCTGATGCCGATTTTTCCGGAGGTTCCGATCTCCGGATAGTCGGTTCCGACGGCTTTCATCCGGGAGAGCAGCTGTGGATAGATATCCTTGATGGCAAGGACTTTGTCTACCTGACTTTGTTCATTCCCGAGAGGAGCCCGCACGTAGGTTACCTTGGACGGGCAGGGGGAGATGAAAAAGATGCCGATTTTTTCGCGAGGAAGCCCGGTTTTTTCCATTGCCTGCTGAGCGGCCAGCATGGCCGCCACCTCAACCGGAGGATTCAGCGGCAGCATGTGAGAAATCAGGTTCGGAAAACGGACCCGGATCAGACGGACTACAGACGGGCAGGCCGTGCTGATGACCGGAAGCTGATCCCGGTGTTCGGTCAGATAATTTCTGGTTGCTTCGGAAACCAGCTCGGCGGCTGCGCTGACTTCGAATACATCATCAAATCCCATCCGCAGCAGGGCATTCAGGACGATGTTGACATCGTCCAGGTTATTAAACTGGCTGTACAGGCTGGGCGGCGGGAGCGCAACAGTGTATTCGTATTTTTTCATTTCCTCCAGCTTGTCATAAATCGCGTATTTGGCATGGTGAGGACAGATCCGGATGCATTCTCCACAGTCAATGCAGAATTTGCTGTTGATCTGAGCCTTCCCGTTTCGAACCCGGATTGCTTCGGTAGGGCAGCGTTTGATGCAGTTGATGCAGCCCATGCAAAGCTCTGCGTCCAGACGAACAGAATGATAAAATTTATCCATTAAATATTCACCACCATTGTTATTTTCGTTCCTACACCGATGCGGGTGTCGATCTCCATCTCATCCGTGTATTTTTTCATGTTTGGCAGTCCCATGCCGGCACCGAAGCCAAGAGAGCGGACCTCATCCGGAGCTGTGGAATAGCCGGCCTGCATGGCCAGGTCCACATCCGGAATTCCGGGGCCCACATCATCCAGAACCATGATGATTTTTTCCGGCGAAATGGATACTCGTATTTCTCCGCCTTTGGCGTGAATGACCATGTTGATTTCTCCCTCGTACATGGCGATGGCTACTTTACGGACGGCTTCCGGGCTGACCCCCATCTGCTTTAATTTCCGCTTTACATCGCTGCTGGCTTCCCCCGCGCGGGTGAAGTCATCTGGTGAGATCTCATAGGTCAGGTGGATCGCGTCATCCATCAGATCGCACCTCCTCTCAATCCTGATGCATAGAGCATGCCGCAGGCAGAAAACATTCGATGTCCTGTGGCCAGCACGACCAGATCTCGTTCTTTTGCCATTTCGATAATGGAATCATCCGGTTTTTTTCCGCGGACGAAAATCAGACAGACGATATCCAGCATTTCTGCTGTGCGGATTACCTGGGGATTGCAGAGGCCGGTCAGCAGGACCGAATGGTCCTTGGAAAATGCCAGAACATCGCTCATCATATCGGAACCGCAGGCAGAACGCACCTCCTGGTCCAGAAGATCCTCTCCGGTCAGAACGCGTGCTTTTAAGATATCTTTTACATCTTTTACTGTCATAGCCATTTCTCCTTGTTCATCATATTTTCTACAGACAATCTGCAGCATTAAAAAGAATGTAGCGCCGACGTATGTACGGTACGCTTCCATCGTCTGTCTTGAAGATGGGCGGGACAATAACGGCGCAGAGGCACAGAGCCGGATGTTGCGGATTGTGCCGTTCCATGTTCACCGACGCTATAATATTAAGATAACATTGACGTTGGTAATAATCAACAGAAAAATGCCGTTAGTTTTTTCACAAATCATTCAATTCATACATATATAAGACGTCCTTTTTTATTGTGGTGAGGATGATTGGAAAGGAAAAGGGCGATCAAAAATCAGTGACCTTCGGCAGCATCGAAGGAAAATAGGATGCGCTGGTAAAAAATCATGATCAGAATCAGGTCGTTCGTACATGAAAGAGGATGTATGAGCCTCTGAAATGGAAGAATCCTCTGAAATAATATAGATTTTTTTCATATAACATGGTAGAATATAGATACATTGCACAAATGCACAACTTCCGCTGATTCTTAATGTTTCCATGGCATGAAGGAAGAAGGCGGTCCACAATTTTGTGGGGACTAAATGAGGAGGTTACATAATGGCTTGCAAAAAACAAACAGTTCCCTTTTCCGGGACGAAAGAGCAGGAAGACGCTTTGAAAAAAGTAATTTCTGACCTGAAAGACACACAGGGAGCCCTGATGCCGATCATGCAGAAGGCTCAGGAAATCTACGGCTATCTTCCAATCGAGGTTCAGACCATGATTTCCGATCAGACAGGGATTCCGCTGGAAAAGATTTATGGAGTAGCAACCTTTTATTCGCAGTTCGCGCTGCAGCCAAAAGGCAAATATAAAATTTCAGTCTGTCTTGGCACGGCGTGCTATGTAAAAGGTTCCGGAAATATTTTCTCAAAGCTGGAAGAAATACTGGGAATTACCAACGGAGAATGTACGCCTGACGGAAAGTTCTCTCTGGATTCCTGCCGGTGTGTCGGTGCCTGCGGTCTGGCCCCTGTTATGATGATTAACGGTGAGGTTTATGGAAGACTGGTGCCGGATGACATTCCGGGAATTCTGGCGAAGTACAATTAGCCTATGATGCCGGAGATTTCTCTGAATGTATTGGATGTTACGGAAAATTCTACCCGTGCAGGGGCAACGCTGGTGCAGCTTTTGGTCCGGGCGGACCAGAAAGCAGACACGCTTACGATTCGGATTGAGGATAACGGCTGCGGCATGACACCGGAACAGGTGCAGAAGGTTACCGACCCCTTTTTTACGACCAGAACTACCAGAAAGGTAGGACTGGGAATTCCGTTTTATAAATACGCGGCGGAAAGCACCGGGGGCAGCTTTTCCATTCAGTCGGAAGTCGGCGTGGGCACAGTGGTGACGGCTGTATTCGGATTGTCTCATATTGACCGGATGCCGTTGGGGGACATTACCAGTACGATTCATACACTGATCGTTTACCATCCGGAAACTGATTTTGTATATACCTATCAGGTGGATGACAGAAGTTTTACATTGGATACCAGAGAATTTAAAGGGATTTTGGGAGACGTTCCGTTTTCAGAGCCGGAGGTTTCCCGGTACATTTTTGATTTTTTAGCTGAGAATAAAGAAGAGATTGATCAGGGCGTGGTGATTTGACCATAGCCCATACC
>JBJELD010000077.1:0-10426 GCA_051878975.1 Candidatus Caccovicinus sp. | reverse complement strand
CTGAGAATAAAGAAGAGATTGATCAGGGCGTGGTGATTTGACCATAGCCCATACCTGTATGTGCGATTGGAACGCGCACGGAATAGGAGGAAAGCATGAAAACTCTTGCTGAATTAAAAGCAATTCGGGAAAAGATGCAGAATCAGGTTGGTCTTCGTGCAGAGGATCATAATCATACCAGAGTGGTAGTCGGCATGGCTACCTGCGGAATCGCAGCTGGAGCAAGGCCGGTTCTGACAGCACTTTCAAGGGAAGTACAGGATAGAGGACTTACCGATAAAATTGCAGTAACCCAGACCGGATGTATTGGTTTATGCCAGTATGAACCGATCGTGGAAGTGATGGTTCCAGGTGAGCCGAAAGTAACCTATATCCGAATGAATGAGGAAAAGGCGATTGAGGTTGTAAACCGTCATCTGGTAGGCGGCCATGTGATAGAGGAATATACTCTGGGCGCTACGGATATGAAATAAGGAGGAAGACAGATATGTATCGTTCACATGTACTGGTCTGCGGCGGAACCGGATGTACTTCCTCCGGAAGCCCACAGATTATTGAAAAATTAAAAGAAGAGATTGCAAAGAACGGCCTGCAGGACGAGGTTGCGGTGATTCAGACCGGATGTCACGGTCTCTGTGCGTTAGGACCGATCATGATTGTATATCCGGATGCCAGCTTTTATTCTATGGTAAAAGTAGAGGATATTCCGGAAATCGTTTCGGAGCATCTGTTAAAGGGACGTGTGGTAACTCGTCTGCTTTATGATGAAACGGTGACCAGCGGTGGAGTAAAAGCTCTGATTGATACGGACTTCTATAAGAAGCAGCATCGTGTGGCGCTGAGAAACTGCGGTGTGATCAATCCGGAAGTGATTGACGAATATATCGGAACTGGCGGCTATGAAGCGCTGGGAAAGGTGCTGACCGAGATGACTCCGGATCAGGTCATTCAGATCCTGCTGGATTCCGGTCTTCGCGGCAGAGGCGGCGGCGGTTTCCCGACCGGCTTAAAATGGAAGCTGGCTAAGCAGAATGATGCGGATCAGAAGTATGTATGCTGTAATGCAGACGAGGGTGACCCGGGCGCATTCATGGATCGTTCTGTTCTGGAAGGCGATCCGCATGTAGTTCTGGAGGCTATGGCTATTGCAGGCTATGCCATTGGTGCAAGCCAGGGTTATATTTATGTTCGTGCAGAGTATCCGATTGCAGTAGATCGTTTGCGTATTGCAATCAAGCAGGCAAGAGAATACGGCCTGTTGGGTAAGGATATCTTCGGAACCGGATTCGATTTCGATATTGACTTAAGACTCGGTGCCGGTGCATTTGTGTGTGGTGAGGAGACGGCTCTGATGACCTCTATTGAAGGCAAGAGAGGCGAGCCGCGTCCGCGTCCTCCGTTCCCGGCTCAGAAGGGTCTGTTTGGAAAACCAACAATTTTAAACAACGTAGAGACTTATGCAAATATTCCACAGATTATCTTAAATGGTCCGGAATGGTTCGCTTCCATGGGTACTGAAAAATCCAAGGGAACCAAGGTATTTGCACTGGGCGGAAAGATTCACAATACCGGTCTGGTGGAGATTCCGATGGGAACGACTCTGCGTGAAGTCATTGAGGAGATCGGCGGCGGCATTCCGAACGGTAAGAAGTTTAAGGCAGCCCAGACCGGCGGTCCTTCCGGCGGCTGTATCCCGGCAGAGCATTTTGATATTCCGATCGATTACGACAATCTGATTTCTATCGGTTCCATGATGGGTTCCGGCGGTCTGATCGTAATGGACGAGGATGACTGTATGGTAGATATTGCGAAATTCTTCCTGGAGTTCACGGTGGAAGAGTCCTGCGGCAAATGTACGCCGTGCCGTGTCGGCACCAGACGTATGCTGGAGATCCTGACCAAGATCACCAAGGGTCAGGCGACGATGGAAGATCTGGATAAGCTGGAAGAGCTTTGCTATTATATTAAAAATAACTCCCTTTGCGGTCTGGGCCAGACGGCTCCGAACCCGGTGCTTTCCACTCTGCGGTATTTCCGTGATGAGTATGAGGCACATATCAAAGAAAAGAGATGTCCGGCAGGCGTATGTAAGGCTCTGCTTTCCTACGTGATTGACCGTGACAAGTGTCGTGGATGTACGCTTTGTGCAAGAAACTGCCCGGCAGGCGCGATTATCGGTTCAGTAAAGAATCCGCATGTGATCGATACAGAGAAGTGTGTGAAGTGCGGCGCTTGTATGGAAAAATGTAAGTTCGGTGCAATCTACAAGAAATAAGGGAGGGAAGAACAAATGGAGAATGTTACAATTAAAATTAACGGCATGGAAGTTTCTGCTCCAAAGGGTTCCACCATCCTGGAAGCAGCAAGACTTGCTCACATTGAGATTCCTACCCTGTGCTTTTTAAAGGAGATCAATGAAATCGGCGCCTGCCGTATCTGTGTGGTAGAAGTAAAGGGTGCAAAGAGCCTGGTGGCTTCCTGTGTATACCCGATTAATGAGGGCATGGAAGTATGGACCAACACACCGAAGGTTCTGGATTCCAGAAAAAAGACCCTTCAGCTGTTATTATCCAATCATGACAGAAAGTGCTTATCCTGTGTCAGAAGCGGCAACTGTGAGCTGCAGCAGCTGGCAAAAGAGCTGGGTGTGGATGATGAAGGCTATTACGACGGTGCAAGGACTCCATCCTGCATTGATGATTCTGCAGCTCATATGATCCGTGATAATTCCAAATGTATCCTGTGCCGCCGCTGCGTTGCAGTCTGTGAGAAGGTTCAGGGCATCGGTGTAATCGGAGCGAATGAGAGAGGGTTCCGCACGAATATCGGTTCTGCATTCGAGATGGGCCTGGGCGAAACCTCCTGTGTATCCTGCGGTCAGTGTATTGCAGTCTGTCCGACCGGCGCTCTGCAGGAGAAGTCCTGTATTGATGAGGTTCTGGCAGCGATTCATGATCCGTCCAAGCATGTCATTGTACAGACTGCTCCGGCAGTTCGTGCAGGTCTGGGCGAGGAGTTTGGTTATCCGATTGGAACGGATGTAGAGGGAAAGATGGCAGCAGCTCTGCGCCGCATCGGCTTTGACAAGGTATTTGATACCAATTTCGGCGCTGACTTAACGATTATGGAAGAAGCGCATGAGTTTATCGAGCGTGTTCAGAATGGCGGCGTGCTTCCGATGATTACTTCCTGCTCTCCTGGATGGGTAAAATACTGTGAGCATTATTTCCCGGATATGACGGAGAACCTGTCTTCCTGCAAGTCTCCTCAGCAGATGTTCGGTGCGATTGCGAAGAGTTATTATGCAGAGAAGATGGGTATTGATCCCAAAGATATCGTATCGGTATCTGTAATGCCATGTACGGCAAAGAAGTTCGAGATCGGACGTCCGGACGAAGACGCATCCGGTTATCCGGATGTGGATTATACCATGACTACCAGAGAATTGGCACGGATGATCCGCAAGGTTGGCCTGAAGTTTACTGAGCTTCCGAATGAGAAATTTGATGAACCGTTAGGTCTGGGCACCGGTGCTGCTGTGATCTTTGGTGCAACTGGTGGTGTTATGGAAGCCGCATTAAGAACGGCAGTAGAGACTTTGACCGGCGAGGAGCTTCCAGGTTTGGATTTTGTTGAGGTTCGCGGCGTGGAAGGCATCAAGGAAGCTACCTACAACGTAGCGGGTATGGATGTGAAGGTTGCAGTGGCATCCGGCCTTGGAAATGCAAGGACGCTTTTGAATATGGTGAAGAACGGGGAAGCAGATTATCACTTTATCGAGATCATGGGATGCCCGGGCGGCTGTGTAAACGGCGGCGGACAGCCTCAGCAGCCGGGACGTGTGCGCAATACGGAGGATATTCGTGCATTGCGTGCAAAGGTTCTGTATGATCTGGATAAGAATAACCCAATCCGGAAATCTCACGAGAATCCGGCAATCAAGGAGCTTTATGCAACCTATTTAGGTGAGCCTGGAAGTGAGAAGGCACATCATCTGCTGCATACGACTTATGTAAAGAGAAGCGTCAACTAAGCCGGTATGCGCTGCGGCTGGCATACATAAGTGCCGCTGTAAGGTGAAAGCAGAAAAAAATAAAGAATAGAAAACCGCAGGCACAGCAGCTGGGAGACTTCCCATTGCCGCGCCTGCGGTTTTTTCTTATTTTGCCATACGTTTGCGGTTAGATGTTGTATTGTTGGTAAAGCAGTTTGCGGTATTCTTCGTTTTCGGAAGCCTTTTCCAGGTCGGGATAACGTTTGTCGGCTAAAAGAAGAAGGGTCAGCTGGCCAAAACGGTTTTCACCTTGTTTAATGCCGCGCTCAATGCCCTGCTCAATGCCGCGCTCAATGCCCTGCTCGATGCCCTGTTCCAGGGCCTGGTCAAAAATAAATTCACTGATGTTGCACATAAGAATAATATCCTCCTCAAATTCTTTGGTCATGGGAATGAAAAATTCATTTTCCAGAATAAATTTTTTCTCTGCGGCGCTTTTGGAGACGGAGAAAAGTGTATTCAGCAGATTCAGAATATCGGTGTTGCAGCGTTTGCCTTTCGCATGCAGGCAGATCAGGATCAGTTCCAGAAGATCGTAACATTCAGGATTATCGGATCTTGTGCCGGCAAGAGCTTCACTGCTTAAGAAATAACGGGTAACGGTATTGCTGTCTTTTTCCGATGGATTCATACAGATCCAGATGGAGTATACTTTTCGCATGTTTTCGTAATGAGGATCTGTAAATTCGGTATGATATTGGGCGGAAAGCATGCGGCTGCAGTAAAAGATGCCTCTTTTTTGTAGAGGATAGCCCGGATAGTAGCTTTTTTGCCCTTCCATGTTGATAAAAAGCTTTTCTTTTTTGCCGTCATGTGGATAAACTGCATGAAAGTAAATGTCGAAGGTAGTTTTTCCTTCCAGGTAGATATCATTTTCATTATTTGTGCCAGTGAGGACTGCATTCGTTTCACCGGGATTTACCGGGATTTCAGATATGGAGGGCGTACCTTCAATGCAGGAAAACGCGATTTCCTGAATATCAAAATTCCGAAACTCAGAAACGGTGGATTTCAAAATCCAGGCCAGAATTTCTTTATGGGCCAGAATCTTTTTACAGGCTGAATCATACTGTGCCTTGCTGTTTGTAAGATCAATGGTATCTGCAATGGGGGTTTGTCGTATCATGCCGGATCTCCTTTATTATAAGTGATAGTTGCAGCTTTGTAAATGAAAAAGGCGATTTATCGCTCTGGAGGAGTTATATGGTAAAGCGGAACACCTTATAAAATGGATTATATATCGTCCTAAAGAAAAAGTCAACAGAAAACAGTAGCAGGACGATATAAACCTGCTGCTGTGGATCAGAAAAAATACCATTATTTCTTGCTGCACACCTGAAAGATGTAAAATTTAATAACTTGGATTTATCATGCTCCATTATGAGTGATTTGGCTGTCAAGGTTCATTGCGACTGTTATTCCAGCTTTGGCTGTAGATTCCGGATGTTTTCCAGTGTTTCATGGAACTCGTCCTTATATGGACAACTACTGCAAAGTTTGAATACAGTATATCTTGCTGAATGTACCACTTTGGCGGCTATCTTCAGCAGTTTCAATTGTATGGTGTCTATCTGTTGCTTCCGCATTTTTGCAGACAATGCCAGACGCTTAAACCAATTGAATATGTTGTATGCCAGTGCATGGATCTGAAGCCGGTTTGCGTTCACGATTTTGGAAGAACTGCTCACCGCAGCAAAGTCAAAGCCATTTTTACTTTCTTTGATAAAGTTTTCCATGGTCCCTCTTTTACAGTAAAACCGGATCACGTCTTCCGGTGAGATTTCGTCCTGCTGTGTCATTTCAGACAGATGATCCTCTATATCTGATGCAAGGGATCTGGGATGATTCAGCTTACGGACAATCGCAGTCGCCACCTTCAGCTGATCGGATCCGGACATGCAGTCCCATTTCTTCCCGTTGCAGATCAATTCTCCATCCGACGCGGAAAGCCCGTCAAGCGGAAGCTCTGCATTGGTAAGAAGATCTGTCTTCTTCTGCCTTACATCCGTGATCTCTTTAGTGGCTGAACAAAGAGCGAACAAAGAGAAAACCTATGATTTGACCAGAAGTAAAAAGGCAGCAGAACCGCGAAGGCCTGCTGCCAGAAACAAATCAGATATGCAACTTGGAAAAATCAATCTCCAGATCGTCGTAGATGTTCACCTTGATGGTATCACTGAGGGAATGGAGAACCGGGCCGTCATCATGCTCCATGTCATAGATTACAATGCTTTTCTTTAATGGGTCAACAATCCAATATTCTCTGACTCCGTTTGCCCGGTATAATGCAAGCTTTGTGTAATAGTCTAAACGCCTGCTGCTGGGTGATACGATCTCAACAATCCAGTCTGGAGCACCGTGGCAGCCTTTATCATCGATCTTGTCAGGATCACAGATGACGCTGATATCTGGTTCCAGATAATTTGATAAGTCGGATTCATCTTCATTGTGTAAAAATACTGCGAATGGTGCTGGTATTACTTCACATGCTCCAGTGTTATTTCTGATATAGCTTCCAATCTCCAGATGCAGGAAAGACAGGATTCTCTGGTGTGCAGTGCTTGGCGGTGCCATATCGTAGAGCTGTCCGTCGATCAGCTCCGCCCGGTGCCCTTCCGGCAGGTTGTAGATATCATCAATGGTATAATGTTGGAATCTTGGTAATGGCATAGGGTCACGCTCCTTCTTGAGTTACATTGTCGGATTCAAGCCGTCTGTCGATTGCTTTCTTGATGTATCCGTTGACAGATTCGCCTGCTGCAGAAGCGGCAGAGGCGATTTCCGCATATTTCTCTTTCTGGACATCAAGAGGAATTCTCTTAAGATTTTCTTTGCGGTATTTGATATTGGCTTTTTTTTGAGCTTCAGTAATCGGCATTCGTTCACCACCTTTTATGATTTTTGACGTTGGAGCGGTGAAAAATACGTTTATCTTCTCCACCTTACAATGATAGTATATCATAAAGTCAATAATGTGTACACATATGGTATAATGTAATCATCAAAGAAAAACAAAAGCAACCGGGGCAGACAATCCCCCACAAACTTATCAGTCGTACCTGTGAGCGATATCCACCATGAGAGGCAATAGACACGCAAGACTGATAAGGGTTGCAGAAAAGGAGAAGAACATGAAGAAATTCAATCTCAGAAACATCATGCTGAAGGCGTGGGAGCTGTTCCGCAAACCTGCGGCTCTGCAGAAAATTATAAATGGACTTTATAAGGACGGATATTCTAGGACAACAATAACTACGGTTCAGTCCATAGTAAAGGGAATCATTTAAAAAGTGGTGTCAAAGTGGTGTCAAATCAATAAAGCAGGCTTTCCGAACTTCACATGAAGTCGAGGAAAGCCTTTATTGATGCGGATTGTCAGGATACAAGAGTTTTACTTCTCATCTACTACCTGAAAGATGTAAAATTTCAGATAATAAGAGGATTCCTCACCGGACCACAAAATCGGGTGATCGGCTGCCTGCGTTCGATATTCGACCTGACGGAGGCGTTTGTGAACGCCTGCGGCTGCTTCTCGGATGGTTTTAGCAAACAGCTCTGGATCCATGAAGTGAGAACAGGAGCAGGTAGCCAGATAGCCGCCGTCCTTTACCAGCTTCATGCCGCGGAGATTGATTTCCCTGTAGCCCTTTACTGCATTTTTGATGGAATGGCGGGATTTGGTGAACGCCGGCGGGTCCAGGATGACCACGTCATACTGTTCTCCACGGGCTTCCAGCTCAGGAAGCAGTTCGAAGACATCCGCACAGAGAAAGGAAACACGGTCGGACAAGCCATTCAGCGCCGCATTTTCTTCAGCCTGGTCAATGGCAAGCTGAGATGCATCAACACCGAGAACGGAGGCTGCTTTTGCATATCCGGCATTTAATGCGAAAGAACCGGTGTGAGTAAAGCAGTCCAGCACCTTCTTCCCGGGACAGAGTCTCTGGAGGGCAAGCCGGTTATATTTCTGATCCAGAAAAAAACCGGTTTTCTGGCCGTCCTGGACATCTACCATATAATGAACGCCATTTTCCACAATCTCCACTTTGGTATCGAAAGGCTCTCCGATAAAGCCTTTATAGCGCTCCATACCCTCCTGAAGACGGACCTTGGCATCACTCCGCTCGTAAATGCCGCGGATGGCAATGCCGTCTTCTGCGAGTACTTTTTTCAGCTTTTCCAGAATGACCGGCTTCCAGCGGTCAATTCCCAGAGCCAGAGATTCTACTACCAGCACATCTGCGAATTTGTCGACGACGATGCCGGGAAGAAAATCCGCCTCGCCGAAAATGAGACGGCAGCTGGAGGTGTCTACGGTGGATTTCCGGTATTCCCAGGCATTCCGGACTCTCATTTCAATGAAGTCATTGTCCACAATCACACCTTTCCGTCTCGTCATCATCCGAATGGCAATGGTGGATTTCTGATTGATAAATCCCTGACCCAGCGGATAACCGTCAAAATCTTCTACATAGACCATATCGCCGTTTTCGAAGCTTCCGGTGATCGTGTCGATTTCATTGTCGTAAATCCAGGAGCCGCCGGCTTTTAAGGAGCGTCCGGCTCCCTTCTTGATTCGTACTGTTGCAAATTCCATGAATTGTCTGTCCTCACTATCTTTTTATACTGCTAAAGGTTTTGCAGAAATAGCTGCATCTGTTATCTGCATTCCAGAATCTCCTGGTAAAAATGATCCATTTCTTCTTTTGTGCTGAAGGTGGCAATGTACATTTGATTCCCCATGGCTCCGGACAGAACATCCGGAATCCGCCCGGTCATCTTGACGTTCTTTCCGTATTTCTCCATAACTGCGGCATCGCTGAGTACAAAATTCTTTCCGTCACGTCTGCCGGCGAAAGCACAGAACGTGTCCTTGCCGCCCGGCATTTCGGTCTTGTCGAATGCAATCATGTCGGCCCAGATCTTGTATACATCTGTGTCATGGGCATAATTGATCATATCTGGAGTAAAGCCGCCGCTCGGACGCATATTGACCTCCAGGGCCACGATCTGGCCGGCCTTTCCCAGTCCCTTCTGATCTTCCAGAAGACGGAAGAATTCAAAGTGGACAAATCGGCTTTTCACGCCGTAGCTTTTCACGACAGCCCGTCCGGCCATCCGTGTGTCGGCAGGAAGTTCCTTTAAAATATAGTAGATGGAATTATCCAGGTTATTTACAATATCCATGATCGACATCGGGGTAACGTTTCCGGTTTCAAACAGAGGCTCTCCGTTGGAATCAATGATCGCATCGTAGGAATTGACCTCACCGTTGATGAATTCCTCCATGATATAAGGAGTATCCGGCCACTTTTCCTGGAAAAAGGTTTCCATTTCCTGATCATTTTTGATCTTGAATGTGTGGGAAGCACCTACGCCGTTATCTGGCTTGGCAACAACCGGGTACCCTACCAGGCTGGTAAATTCCAGACAGCCTTTCAATGTGTCTACCATATGATAGCGGGCGGTTGGAATGCCTACTTTTTGATAAAATGCCTTCATTTTTGATTTATACTTGATGTTTGGAATGTCTTCTGCCTGAAAACCGCTGGTGATATGGAACTCCGTCCGGAGGCGGGCATCACGCTCCAGCCAGTATTCATTGTTGGATTCCAGCCAGTCAATACGTCCGTGCTTGAAAATCAGAAAAGCAATGGCACGATATACTTCTTCGTCATTTTCCAGATTGCTGACCTTGTAGTACTCATTTAAGTTTTCCTTCAGATCGCTGCTCAGTTCTTCATAGGGCTGGTCTCCGATACCCAGCACATTCAGTCCGTTTTTCTTCAGCTCCCGGCAGAACATCCAGTAATTGGTGGGGAAATTCGGGGAAATAAAAACAAAATTTTTCATGTGACAGTTTCTCCTTTGCATATTTATTTCAAGGTTTTATAGGAACCCATCAGGGCCGATTCATTTTTGCTGCTGTGCGTTTACTGATTTTCTGCGTTTCCCAGCAGGTAAGGCAGGAAATAAACGGACTGCTTGTACCACCAGGGCCAGTCGTGAGAACAGTCGTAACCCCAGTAATCTACCCAGGTGTGAATGCCCTTATCGTTTAAAATCTGCTGCAGCTGTCTGGTGTAGTCCGGCAGTTCCCAGGGCCCCTGTCCTACGCAGATAACGGCTTTTTTCAGATTGTAAAGCTGGATATAAGGGTGATCGGCCGGCATATTGGCCAGGTAATGAACTGGTGAATTCTGATAAACCAGATCATCCATGTAGGAGCCGAAGCCGTATTCTGCACTGTAAACGCCGCTTAACGCAAGCAGGCCGTCAAAGTAGTCCGGACGTCGGAAATACAGGTTGGCAGCATGGAAAGCTCCCAGACTGAATCCAGCCACAATGATGCCGGGATACCCGGTCCAGCCG
>JBJELD010000076.1:2193-9251 GCA_051878975.1 Candidatus Caccovicinus sp. | reverse complement strand
TAAATATAATCCGTATACTTATTTTTTCTATGGGGCAGAAGAAACGGAAGCTCCAGCTGTATGATTCCATCCTGATACATGATCCGTATCCCATGGGCGGAAACAAGCTGCAGCCGGTAGTTGTCCTTCTCCCGGAGCGAAAGGCAGCTTCCCAAAACCAGCCTGCGAAGCTTCTCCGTCAGGCGCTCCGCACACATGGAAGCCTCCATGGCACAGTCTGTAAATCTTCCATATTGAAATTCTGAGCCGCACCGGTCATAGATCTGCTTGACTGTCCTCGCCTCTGCTAAATATTCCTGCAGGCGCCCCGCCGTTTTCTGCACCTCCTCCAACTGTTTTCCCATCTGATCCTCCAGCTTAAGTATCCCTTCTTCGGTAATAATGAACCCTCCCTCCATCTTCCACCATACAGTACCCGATTGCCCCAGGAACCTCGATCTGCTTCATAAGTTCCGGATTTTCCACTGCGATAATGGGATTTTCCACCTTCCGGCTTTTTTTCTCAAACAACCCATTTACCAATTTTACATCCCCTTCCCCGACAAACAGGATCTCGTAAAGCTCCTGATTGGAGAGGAAAAGGATTCGCACAGGGTAGTCTTCCTTACCCGCAAGGAAGTGGCTCTCAACCGGCTTTTTCTTTAGCATATCTGCCAATACCCATAAGCAGGACACCGTCCCCACATCCTTTAGGCTGTACGCAAACTCACTGGATGCATAGAGCCCTGTATAGGGATTGCGGTACACTTGTCTTAATTGCTCCAGTTTCTTTGCCGCCCTAAAGGCAGCCTTCTCTTCTCCCGGGAAAAAAGCACTGACCTGTTCTGGCTTCATCACGTTATACTTTCTAAGAAGCATTTCCACTCGCTCCTTCATATCTTCCGGATTCCGGTAACAATACATAATCCCCTCCTTCATTCGCTTCGCTTTCCGTAAGCTGCCTGCCCGAACCGCTGTAAGCGCTCTTTTAGTTCCTTTAAATCCTGACGGTCTGTCGTTATCAGGTCTTTTTCCAACTGGCTTGCTTTAAACTCCAGAGTCAGGTTATTGCTGTTGGTGGAGATCATGCCCTTTCCACGTTCAAAATGGACAATCTCCATTCGCTCTGCCTCTGACAGATGAAGAAGCTCCTGCACCTTTTTTGCCTCATCATTCTCCAGATTTAAGATGATCTTTGTTTTTGAAGCATTGATGATTCCCCGTCCATACTTCCCATCCTTTAGTGCCATGAAATCCGAAAGGTCCTGGGTTGCACATACTGCGCTGCCTCCATAGCCGCGGATAATCTTAAAGATCTCCAGGACATATTCCGCCGCCATCTCATTGGAGGAAGCGCCGATCAGCTGCCATACCTCATCCAGAAAGATCGCCTTTTCCATGGTGCGGTCTTCTTTCACCTTCGACCAGACATAATTAAGCACCACGAACATTCCCACCGGAAGCAGATCTCCGGTCAGCTCGGAAATATCCAGTACAATATATTTATTCTCCAGATTCACATTGGTCTGCTGGTTAAAGCTGGACGCTGAGCCGTGAACCAGACGGTTTAAGATATTGGCAAGGCGCCTGGTCTCGACCTTTCCATGCAGTACCTCATACACATCCTCTAAGATCGGCATGGTCCGGTATTCCCCCGGACGTTTAGGGTCAAGCAGGCTCTCGTTTTCATGGGTGATCCCTTTCTTATAGTAAGCTGTTACTAAAGCCTCATCCAAAAGCTGCTTTTCCTCGTGATCCATATCAGGGATCAGCAGGGAAAAGAAGATATGCAGATCCTGGATTTTCGCCGCCAGTTCGGAACGCTCCACCACCTCCCCATCCAGAATCTCATTGGTCTGGCTGCTTTTTTTCATGATTTCCATGACATTGATACAGTTTGGGGAAGCGGAGGATATCTTAATAAACTCCCCTCCGATATTCGTACAGGCACGCGCAAACTCGTGCCCTTTATCCGGCGCAATGATAAACACCTGAATGTTCTTCCGCCGCATCCGGAGCGCCATCAGCTGCAAAAGAAAGGTCTTTCCCGCTCCGGTAGTCCCCATGATGGAGATATTGGCATTCTTATATACCGCAGAGTTGAAAATGTCCACGATCACCAGAGAACTGTTAGCTGTATTGACTCCCATCAGGATCCCGTCCTTATCAGACATCTCAAACGAGGTAAACGGATAACAGCTTGCCGCACCGGAGGTCAGCACATTCCGCTTGGAGCGTTCATAAATGCTTTTCTCCAGCTTTAACAGGGGCAGGGAAGACAAGAATGCCTGCTCTTCCTTGAAAATACAGGAGACCGTATCCATATCCTGGGCATTTAACAGCTTCCTCATCTCCTTTGCCCTCCACTCCACCTCCTTCGCACTGTACCCGGTTACCGTAATGAGGATACTGAGATAGTAAAACTCTTCATTAGCTGCCATACCGTTTTTTAGGTAGTACCCAGACTGAATGGATTCCGCCAGGTCATCAAAGTCCGAGTTGGTATCGGAAGCATCCTTGATTTTGGAACGGTTCAGCCGGATTCGCCTGCCGATGCGCTCCATGGTCTTTCCTTTGTCCTGTTTAAAAAGGAACAAATCCACATCGATTCCCTCCCCGGCATTAACAAGCAGGGTCATCCATCCGGCAGGCACCCGGCTCCGGTACCGTCCGGATGGGATGAACAGATAGGTATGGTATACCCCATCCATCAAGATATAGCTCCCGTGACGGAAATCCAGGGTTTTGGGCGCAAAGGTTTCCGCAATCGGAACTCGCCCGGCGCTCTCCCTTCCATTTTCCCGGATATACCAGTCCACAACCTGATTTAACCGCTTCGTAAAGGATTCCCGAACACTGCTTTTCCGGTTTAACAGCATGTAAAAAATCTCCGCAGTCTCCTCCGTCGGATTCTCTGCAAGCTCAATCTCGTTTCCACACTGATATAAGTATTTCTTAGCCGTCTGCGCGTAGGAATTTAAAAGGCTGACCCGCTCTGCTTCGGTTCCCTTCTTTGCATCCACCTGGAAAACCAGGAAAAACCTCCTCGTAACGGCTTCTTTATAGCCAACGGTACAGAGGAGATTTGCATAATCCTGTTGAAGCATCCGGCACCGATCATCTGTCTCGTTTCGGATATCTTCCCTGATAGCTGCAAGATACTGGGAGATATCCGCCTTTTTCGAAACTGACTTGATCTGCAGTTCGGGAGGGGCGATCTTTAAATACCCCATAAAGGAATAGATGATATTTCTCTGTTCACTGGAACTGCGGTGCAGGAAATTAATCGGCAGAACCTCTATAATCTTCACAAAACGCCCATCCGTCGTATGGATGATCCCATCCTTTATTTCCCGGATGGGAAGCTCTAACGATGCCCTTGTAAATAAAAGATCGTGGAAGTTTTCCGGTTCCTCCCTGTTCGTTTCCTTTTCCTGTTTCTTCTCTGGCTTTGTTTTTCTTTTACTGCTTCCCTTTTGCTCTCTTTTGACCTCCCGCCTGATTTCCCGCATTTTTCTCTTCCATTCCCGGTTTGACCGTCTCCTCTCCTTTCTGTCCATCTTCTTTTCCGAAAGGCTGTTCTGCATTTCTTTCTCTTCCGGCTCGCTTCCTTCCCCGATTATGCTTTCTCTCACAGGTTCTCTTCCCTCCTCTCTGTTTCCGCTCTTTGATCCGGTTCTGCTCCAGGCGGTATTTCTCGTCCGGCACGGTCAAAAGACGCCGGTGCAGTAAGAACCGAAAGAAGCTTCCAATAAAAGCAAACAGGCTTTCTCCCTGAACACCGATCACTGCGATCAGCACCACCGGAACCACAACGATGATGGCAATATAAAGCTTTGCCTTGGTTGAAAGCTCTAAGGAACATATGACCGGAATCAGAACCGATAGAAGAACCGCTGTTTCCACGGCATTTCTCGTCTTGATCCTACCGGAAAACAGGGTCCCTTCCTCCGCGAAATTCGGAGGTATGGTATAGATATCGACCCGCTCCTCTTTCTCCATGGTTTAACTTCCTCCTTCCTTCATCTGTTTCACAGCCAGATAAAAAAAGCATCCGCATACAGTGATTCCCAGAATACCGGTAAGAAAAAGCACCGGAATTCCCTGCTCCTTCCCATTATCTGCTCGTTCGTTTTCCCTTTCTTCCACGGTATCTTCCTCCATAACCCTCTCTTCCGTCAGGCTTTCCCCTCGCGAACGTTCTTCCGGCTTCCCACCCGCATTCTCCTCCACCTCATAGGGAACCCGATACAGACTTCCCGCAGATACGGTCACTTTAATAAGGGTGACTTCTCCCTCCCGGATCGAAAAAAATTCATCATCAGCCATACAGTCATACTCCCTTCCGCCGGATGCGGCCAGAATCCCGGTGATCTGATAGTCTCCAACCGGAAGGGAACAGTTCTCCACATATTGTTTCTCCGGAGTCAGAGTAAGACTCCACTCTCTTGAGCCGGATCTGCAGCAGAAAAGCTCCACTTCTCCATGAAACTCGTCAAAAGCATTCAGGCGGATTGCCAGGATTCCCCTCCTCGTGTCAGTGTCGGTGTATTCGTCTGTTTCCTCTTCCAGCAAGGTATGTCTCTGTCTCTCTCCCGCTCCGGCTTCAGGTATTTCTTCCGCCATAGCAGTTCTTAGGGTCATCCGGGAAACCAGACAGACTATGGTTAACACAATAAAAAACCGGATTCGTTTTCTAAACTTCATCGTCTTATTCTCCTATGATCCAAATGCTGCCATCGCTTAAATTTCTTGCATAAGACTGGATGGTAGAAGGGCTGTAAAGCTTCCCTGTCCGACTCCGGCTTCCCGGATCAGCAATCGTCAGGTATCCGTCAGATGTTACCCCGGTCAGCACAATATAATGACCGCTGCTTCCGGAGATTGTGTTCTCAGCGCAGATTACCACAGCCATCTTCCCCTTCTTCAGTTCTGCTGTCACATAGTCCATCCGTTCTCTCCTTACCCGTTCCGGCTTCAGTCCCCATTCAAGCGCCGCATGGCTTGGGAACGAATGACTGGTTCCCTTGCCGGAGACATATTCCCCGTTTTTTATGGCATAAGCAGCTGTCATCTGAGGCGTTACATTCTCCCCGGTCAGCGTGGAGATCACGATGGCCAGCGCCGTAGGCCCACATCCGGCACTCTTTATCGTGCTGCTTCCATAGGGAAGGGAAGCCCAGGGTTCCTCTCCCTGGTTATAATAAACCACGTCCGTTCTACAGCCTCTGACCGTCTCATAGGAGATCCTGTCACCGCCCGTCTGGATGCTGCTGGTATAGATATCCTCAGATGCGCCAGAACCCAGCACATAGTTTTTCCAGCTTGCCGCCTTGAAAAGTAGATCTTCCACCTCCTCCTTTCCGTGCTCCAGCATTCCAAACAAAGTCAGAACGTGGTTAAAGGTTGTCTGATCCGTTACATAACGGAACTGGTATCCGGATTCTGTCGGAGAAAGCTGCGGGCTTAATGTCACCACAATGGAATAGTCCACCACTTCAATCTCCTCTTCCTCCTCCCCGGATCTGATCGTCTCCGTATGGGTTCCCGTAACCGTCCAATCTAAAAAAGTCTCTGCCTTCGTATCCACCAGCTCTTTTAACAGGAGCGAGGATACCGACAGGTTTTCCGTGAGCCCGATCCCGTTAACCCCGGAACCCCGGTTTCCCGATTCCATTCCCAGATACCCCAGCACCTTTTCTACATACGCCGGTGTTTCCCCATTCTGCGGAATCCGGTAGCCAGCCTTTTTCACTGCATTCGGCCCGGCATTGTACCCGGCAAGCGCCAGCTCCATCCCATTCGGATAGGCGGAAAATATGCGTAACAGCTCCGCCATATAGCTTGCACCTCCCATGATGTTCTCTTTTGGGTCAAAAGGATTCTCTACCCCGAGGTTTGCTGCAGTACCCGGCATGAGCTGCATGATCCCCATGGCACCCGCGCCGGACACCGCATTGGGATCATAGTCTGACTCTGCTTTTCCAACGGCCTTTAAAAGTGCCTCCGGAACCTGATAAGAAGCGGCTGCCAGAGCAAAGAAATCATCATAAGGGCTTGATAAATCCGTCTCCATGTGTCCCAGGGAATATCCGTAAAATCCGACAATCTGACTTCCGCTCCAGGTCTCCGCAAGCAATACCGAAAGATACTGGCTGAGGGCTGGTTCCAGGACTGATTCATATTCATCCTCCACCTCGTATTCATCACATCCGGACCAGTGATCGGAAAAATCGTCGCTGATCTCCGAAAGGATCCGGTCCCTCTCCGCTTCGATCCTCGAACAGAGTTCCGCTTTTGACTGGGGCTGTTCCGCAAACAGAGTATCGATCTGAATCTTTAAATTTCTGCACTCCTCTGTCCTTGCCCTGGAAACATAGGAGTCAGCATCCGCAAATCCCAGGTAGGAAAAGATGATCCCAATGGAATTCACGATCAGATACAGAAATAAAAAAATGGCAGCGAATACACTGCCTGCCACTTTCCAAAATGTTTTGTTTGTAAGGGCCGCTCCGACGGCAGCTCCTAATGGACCTCCAAAAGCTGTTCCAGCGGCAGTCCCACTGACTGCCGCTCCTGCTCTCCCGGCTCCGATTGCTGCATGAGCCACCTGCATAGCCTGGGCCGCCTGATTGATCTGCCCCGCTGCCCGAACTGTTCGGGCAGCCATTTCTGCCGCTTTGTCAAGCGGCTCATCTTCCTTCCAATCATCACTCACTGCGTTCTCGTCTCCCTCTTAGTATTTTCCGTCTGTTTTTTCCCTCCTTTCTTTGGCCTTCTGCTGCTTTGTCTGGGCTTTGCACCTTTTTTCTGTTCCGGAACAATCTGCTCCAACCGGATCTTCCCGCTTTTCTCCAGAACTGCTTTTGTCTGAGGCAGGATTTCCGGTGCCTTCTCGCCCTTTGGCAGCTCATAGAACGTCTTCCCATTCTCATGCACCGTCTTATATTCTCCCTGCGGCTTCTCAAACCTGGATGCATCATATCGCATATACTGGCCTCCATCGTGTTCGGACAGAAAGACTCCGTTGCCTGCTTTCATACCACCGGACAGTTCCATTCTGCTTTCTTCCGTAAATC
>JBJELD010000076.1:0-2093 GCA_051878975.1 Candidatus Caccovicinus sp. | reverse complement strand
GCTGCTCCGATTCCTCCGGTTTCCATTGGGATTTCCGAATCCGGGATATCCGATAAGCCCTGCTCATCTATGCCATAAGACCCATCGAAACTGCCATTCTCCATCTGTCCCATCGCAGGGATTCCGTCTCCTTCCATATCCACACGGTCGGAAAACGGCTGTTCTTCCTCTTCGGATGACATCAGGATACCACCGGTAACTTCATTTTCGCCCATCTCATCCATATCATTTTCCAGCGCATCCGGGTCTCCAAAGGGAAGAACCGGGGTTTCCAGAGATTCATCCCCATTCCATAATCCTGCTTCCGCACCCATTGTTTCCGACAGATCTGCAGTTTCCGGTGTTTCCCAGCTATCTTTATTTCCATCCATGGCCGCAACAGCAACTCCCGACATTCCTGCATTTCCTGCTCCGTCTGCAAAATACGGGCCGCCTTTTCCCATGGGGATCGTTTTTCCTCCGCCAAAATTCATGAATCCGGTTCCTGATTTGGAACCCTGGCCGCCTCCGGCACCAAACAGTCTTGTTCCTCCATGCATCATGCGTCCTGCCATCATCATTGCGCCAAGCCCACTCATTCCTCCGGTAATCCTTCCTAAGTTAACGCCCAGAGAACCCATATAGGAATCCAGCTTCGCGGTAATTTTGCAAAACCCGATCATGCATAACGTCGCCGCAAAAAATTTCGTAAAGCCATAGCCACTTGCCAACAGATTCCCATATGCGGAAAGGAACATTTTTACGCACCAGGCATCTAAAAGCACGATCAAAACCTGCCCGCCGAACATCTTTGTCCAGGATGCCAGAATGTTATTGGTTGCCTTTGAACCTCCTGTGGCAAAAGCAAGCGGAGCCGTATAGGAAAGCACCCCTAAAAGCACATATCGTTCGGCCAGAATAAACATCAGCTTAAAATAATTCCATGCCACAACAAAATGCAGGATCAGAAGCAGGAACTGAATACTGAGCGCATCTGCTCCCAATACAGACACAGCGGCCTCCGATACGGAAATATACTCGCTGAAAGAACCTACCGTAATGGAAGTCCCCGTGATCCATTGGTAAGGCGTCCCGGCAAGCTCCAGGACATAATTCACAAGGTCTTTCGCAAACGCAATCATGAACAGGCAAAAGCAGGAGCGAAACACCAATTCAATCGGATCCTCCGATGAGGTCCCTGTCCTGCCAAACATGGATTTGAAGAGCTGCCAGACCAGAATCATAAGGAGCAATGCAATCCCAATCGGCATGATCGCATTCCGGTATAAACTCTCCGCAACCCCAAACAGGCCTTCAAACAGGTTCAAGTCACAGGATAATATCTCCGTGAACATTCCGGAGGAAATATCCATCATATCAATAATAAACTGGGAGCATAATTCCCGGATTGCCCCAAATAGTAATTCAATCAGCCATCCCATGAAAGTTTCCTGTTACGGATTTCGTCACCTCCTTATACCGGGAGAGCGCCGGTCATTGCAGTGTTATTTCTATGGTGTAAAGGTACTTTTCGGGATCAGGGTTTCCATATAGGTTACAATGGCTCCCAGCGTCATAAGAGTCGCCCAGCAAACCACGATACGCTTTAACCATGCCCTGGATTCATCCACAGTCCTTCCTGACTTTGAAAAGTTCATCAGGAACAGGCAGACCGCCGCACAAACAACAGCCGCTACCGTTGCCAGTCCCGCAACGTCGGTATACACCTTCTGCATGGCACTCTTTGCCGTATCAAAAATATCCGCTGCATAGACTGTCTGACACATGCAAATCGCCATGACTGTTGCTGCATAGCCATATCCTACGATCTCCGGAATCCGGCAAAGAAGAGACTTTCGTTCCGTCCTGCCGTCTCCCTTTTCTTTTTTATTCACAATCTCACTCCCTTCCTTTCAGTACACAAAAAGCCGGAGACATTCCCCGGCTTCTCAACAAAAAAAGCAACCACTGCCAAAGTGATTGCTTCAATACTATATTTTCGCTCAGTTTCCGCGGCTCTCCATGGAAATGCCATGCGCAAAAACTGATGATACCATTATAATTTTTACAGAATCGCAAGTCAACGGATTTATCGTCTTAATGTGGTTGCAAAA
>JBJELD010000075.1:0-9315 GCA_051878975.1 Candidatus Caccovicinus sp. | reverse complement strand
AGAGAACTGATCCATCGGATAATTCTTCAGGTTTTCCAGAACCTTCCGGTCATCCGCCTGCTTGATCAGCGCATCCCGATCCTTCTTGGCCTCCATCTCTGCCTTGTGGCGGCTCGGGCCGCCTACACAGCCGCCTGCGCATGCCATGCCTTCAATGAAGTCCTCCGGAAGACGTCCTACCTTCATTAACAGCAGAGCCTTCTTGCACTCTGCGCCGCCGCTGCAGCGTGCTACCTTCGGCTGAATATCCTCACCCATTTCTTTGAAACACTGCAGAACCGCCGCCGTTACGCCGCCGCCGTTTCCGAAACGCTTTCCAAATACCGAGCCCTCCTGATACTCGTTTGGCTCCGGCTCCAGCTCCACACCCTTGGCACGCATCATTGCACGAATCTCGCCGAAGGTCAGCGCATAATTAGCATTATCCTTAATATTCAGATCCAGCGCCTCGCTCTTCTTTGCGATACACGGTCCGATGAAAACAGTAACCACTTCCGGATCCTGAGATTTCAGCATACGGGATACTGCACACATCGGCGATACGGTGGTAGACATATTGGCTTCCAGCATCGGGAAATGCTTCTTGATCATGTTAACAAATGCCGGACAGCAGGAAGTCGTCATCTTCTTGCCTTCCTTGTAGGCTTCCGCCCACTCTTCCGCCTCATAGGCAGCAGTCATATCGCCGCCCAGACCAACTTCCACCATATCCGCAAAGCCGAGCTTCTTTAATGCCGTCTTCCAGCTTCCCATCGTAATATCGCTGCCGAACTGTCCTTCAGTAGCAGGAGCAACCATGGCAACAACGCGCTTTCCGGCCTGAATCAGCTTGATAATATCCACCACAAAGGTCTTGGTTCCGATTGCACCGAACGGACAGCTGTGAATGCAGGCACCGCACTGAATGCACTTATTCTCGTCGATCACACAAATGCCGTACTCATCATACGTGATCGCATCCACCGGGCATACCTTCTTGCAGGGACGCTCCAGATGTGCAATTGCATTGTAAGGGCAGGCCTGAGAACATTTGCCGCACTCACGGCACTTGCTCGGATCAATATATGCATGCTCATTTCCCATGGAAATAGCACCGAAATTACAGGAATTCTGGCATGCCTTTCCCATACATTTCCGGCAGTTGTCGGTTACAATATAGGAAGCGATCGGACATTCCTCGCAGGCCGCGTTGATAACCTGGACCACATTCTTGGTATCGCGATCGGTCGGGCATTTGCCTTCTGCCAGACGGACCCTCTGCTTGATGATTTCTCTCTCTTTATAAATGCAGCAGCGATACTGAGCCTGCGGACCCGGAATCATCTTGTAAGGAATATCACCTCTTTCTTCCTCCAGCGTGCCTTCCCATGCTCTCTTTGCAACCTCGTACAATACGTCGTGCTTCAGGCGTAAGATTGTTGCGTCATTTGTTACCATGATTTTTCCTCCTCTAAATCTCTATCCTTAAATATTTAGTAATATGTTACTACCACTTTCTTTCCCATTTCCTCAATGGTATGCTTTAACTGCTCCACCAGATTCTGGCGGATGCCCAGGTCAAAGGGAATCCCCGGGTTCTGGTAAGCGCTGTTGATGGCCTTTCCGACATACATATGAACTTCCGTGCAGTCCTCAATGATCATCTTGGCCACCATGGACGCGCCGTTCGGCTTGTCCAGTTCCAGGAAAAAGTCCTCCGAAATCGTCTCGTTTTTTACATAGCGCCGGATCAGATGCAGCACCCGGTTCAGCGTAAGAACGCCCTCTGTTACCAGATCAATGCCATCCATATATGCAATCGGCGGAATCTCCGGATCCACATAATCCAGAGAAACATCCAGCCTCTTATTCAGTACCCGGGAAACGATCGTCGCGCTGGTCCCGCCGCAGACCACCGTCTTGGCAGACGGATCGCTCATGAAATCCTGAACCATCCGGATATCATCCTCCGGATTCTTGGCCGGACCGGTCATCAAATGCACCGGCTTGCTGTCAATGATCCGCATGACTGCCACCGTTGTATCATCGCCGGGACGGTATTCGTAAAGCTCGTCGCAGGCCTGACTCACCGCATTGGCAAGCCGGACCGCCGACACCGTCAGTGCGTACTGCTTCACTGCGTAGGCGGCTATATCCTCCCAAAGCCACCCAAAGTTCAGAAGCTCTCCCACACCGGCATGAATGGTTCCGTCACTCATCAAAATGAAGGCATCGCCCTTTTTCACGGTGAAACGGTACTCGTTGATCTTCTTGCCTTCCACTTCCCGGATATTCTGCGGAATCGGAACCAGCCTGCCGTCCCGGATAAAAATGCAGCCCGGGTTGTCAAACTCCACCAGATAGGCATCGCCGTTGTTGTAAACCTGCAGGATACTGAAGGTGGAGTATGCCACCTGACGAACCTGACACACCGGAAGGGTCTGGACAATGGTATCCACGCACTCCTCCAGCGTAGCCCCGTTCAGAAACATGGTTCCCAGGATCTTCGAGGTCAGTGTGGCAAGAATGTTTGCTTTTACACCGCTTCCCATGCCGTCTGCCAGAATCATGATATTGGAATCCTTCGTCTGCAGGATCTCCACCTTGTCGCCGCACAGGATCTCTGTAAATTTATTCAAGCTTTTGTAAGCAACATCTACCGTAACTCCCATCACTTAACCTCGCTTTCGTTACCATCCTCCAGCAGGGATTGACACAGTTTGGTCAGCGTCGTCTTCGTCTCGGCCGTGGTCTCGCCCAGAAGACCGGCAATTTCCTGCGCTACCATCATCTGTTTGTGAATGACCTTCTGCGCCAGGTCAATGGTGTCCAGTTTCTTCTCGTAATCCTGCCTTGCCTGTGCTTCCTCTTTCGTAATATCGATCAGCGTAGCAAGAACCACATCTTCTTTCTCTATGTAAACAATATTCTGCAGAGTTGCCAGATTGCTGTAATCCGAATACGTTACCTTTTTTCCATGGATGCTGTTTTTGGTATCAAATACCCACTGGAAATCGGACGGATCAATAAACTCATACAGATACATCTCCAGCGCTTCCTGCCTGGTTTTTCCGAAGAATTTCTCCCCGACCGCAGAGTATTCCCGGATCCTCATATCCCGGTCCACGATCAGAACCAGATTCGGCGAGGTCTCCATTACCAGGTTCGCCAGGGATTCCGCCTTCTCATGCATATAAGGGATACACATATTTAACTCCGCCTTGCCCTGGAAAACAGCAATGGCCTTTTCCCGACAGGTTCCGTATCCGCAGGCACCGCAGTTTAACTCGTCCTCCGGCTTGGTCTTTCCGATCTTCGCCAGAATTTCCTGAATCTGCTTCTCTGTCGGCATCTGCCCCTTCGGCGCGTGATCAGTGAAGACCTTCTTGAAGGAGATTCCCTCCATAGCCTTCTCCAGTCCGTGTTCATCTGCCGGCTCCCGCTTGATGGATTCCTCCATGTCCAGCTTGATCTTAAAGCGGGAAATAAAGGCGCCGTCCTCTACCGTCGGTCCCTTCACACAGCCGCCGCTGCACATATTCATCTCAATGAAGCAGCCGGATATCTCACCCCGGAGCAGACTCTCACACAGGTCAATGCAGTTTTTGGTTCCGTGTACATAAAATTTCCGGTAATGATCGACCTTCTTCTGCGTTGCCAGAACAGAATTCACCACTCCGTTCGTCACCGGATACAGGCGGTTTACCTTCGGATCCAGTTCCTTAAACGGCGTATCCTCACAGGTCTCAATATCAATATCCTCCTCCGACAGCCACCGGTTGATATCATTGAAATTCAGCACAGCATCAATGTAGCCTTCATGGCGCTCATCTGCCGCTTCCTTCTTTTTTGCAATACACGGTCCGAGGAACACGATCTTCGCGTTCGGCCCATATTCCTTTCGCAGCATCATGCCGTGAGCCACCATCGGTGACACCACAGGAGCCATGTAAGGGATCAGCTTCGGATAATAAATCTCGATCAGGTCATTGACGCTCGGGCAGCAGGTCGTGATGATATTTTCCATCTTTCCTTCAGCCAGAAGCCTTGCATATTCTGCTGTCACAACGGCAGCACCCTCTGAAGTTTCCCGCACATCCGCAAAGCCCAGGAGGCGCAGTGCCGTGTTCACCTGACCGATCGAATGCTGCTTTAACAATCCCATATAGGACGGCGCAATCGAGACCACCACCTTCTCTCCCCGCTTCACCATCGCCTTTACCCGGTCCAGATCACTGACCAGCGTCTTAGCCGACTGCGGACAGACCTGAAGACAATGGCCGCACAGGATGCATTGATCCGGCATGATCTCCGCCCGCTCGTCTTTAATCATAATGGCCTTCACATCACAGTTGCGGACACATTTATAACAGTGTTTGCACTTTGTGGCTTTGAAGTCAATAATCTTTTTCATGGATTACAGCCTCCCCATAATCTCCTTCTTGAAGAAGTCCTCTGCTGTTTCCGGTGATACAGAAAACAGCGTGCCGTCTACGGTAACACAGACGCCATTTACGCAGTTTCCGCTGCAGAACGCACCGTTTAAGTCTACCTTGCCTGCCACTCCGTTCTTTGCCACCAGTTCCTGCAGCTTCTGGATAATCTCTCTGGAACCCTTTAAATGACATGCACTACCGATACAGATTGTTACTTTCATGATAATCCCTCCGCGAATATGTAAATTATTTTCGATTCTTTCTGCCGCGCGGAAAAGCCCGCACGCACGCTTTATAAAATCATTATCGCACATTGTCAACTTATTATCAATATTATTTTGGTTGATTTTAACAGGCTTTTTGCACTTTTCTCCGAACAAATCGCCCAATGCCGACGATTGCCAAATCTGCAGCATCGCGTTATAATGAATGCGCAAAACAAGGAATTTTTCCAAAGAAAGAAGGAGATGTATTATGAAGAAATCAATTGCCTGCATTCTTGCAGGAACCTTAACCGCAGCAGCGGTACTCACGGGATGCAGTTCCTCTGCCTCCGAAACTGCGGCCCCGTCCTCCGCGGCAGAAACTACGGCAGCCGCCTCCGAAGCCACAGAAGAAGCTGCTGAAGAAACCACAAAAGAAGCTGCTGAAGAATCGGCTGATGAGGAAGCTGCAGAAGCCGCCGGGGAAGGCGTACCGGTACGGGTCGGCTCTTTAAAGGGTCCTACCTCCATGGGACTTGTCTTTTTAATGGAAATGGCCGAGCAGGGCAAGGCCGCCAACCAGTATGAGTTCACCATGGTAACCGCTGCCGATGAACTTCTGCCCAAGGTGGTAAACGGCGATGTGGATATCGCGCTGGTGCCGGCCAATGTTGCCAGCATGCTGTATAACAAGACGGAAGGTCAGATTTCCGTTATTGATATCAATACGCTCGGCGTTCTTTACGTCGTTGCATCGGATGATTCTGTCAAGACCATGGCCGACTTAAAGGGCAAAACCATCTACATGACCGGAAAAGGAACCACTCCGGATTACGTGTTCCATTATCTGTTGGATGCAAACGGCCTGTCGGATTCCGATGTCACCCTGGAATTTAAGTCCGAGTCCGCCGAAGTTGCCGCTCTCTTAAAAGAGCAGCCGGATGCCATCGGCGTTCTGCCGCAGCCTTTTGTAACGGCTGCCTGCGCGCAGAATGAAAATTTAAAGGTTGTTCTGGATCTGACCAAGGAATGGGAAAATATCCAGGCTGAAGGCGGAAGCCAGCTGGTAACCGGCGTGACAGTCGTTCGAAATGCGTTCCTGGATGAAAATCCGGATGCGGTCAATACGTTCCTGGATGAACATGAGAAATCCGCTTCCATGGTAAACAGCCAGCTGGATCAAGCAGCCGAGCTGGTTGCAAAGACCGGAATCATTGAAAAAGCACCGGTTGCCAAAAAAGCGATCCCCTACTGCAATATTACCTGCATAACCGGAAGCAAGATGAAGGATGCCCTGAGCGGCTATCTCCAGGTTCTTTTTGATCAGGATCCAAAATCCGTCGGCGGAGCGCTGCCGGAAGATGATTTTTACTACAGCAAGTAACCGATTCCTGCCAAAATCAACCGGATATAACAAAAAGGAGCCGTGACATGAAGCAGACTGATAAAACATTAAAAAAGCAGGCCTGGACCTGGATGATCCTTTTGTTCTGGCTGGCCCTCTGGCAGATCGCCGCGGCGGCTGTCGGAAACCGGATCCTTCTGGTAGGTCCGGTCGATGTGCTGGGCGCTCTGCTGTCCCTTCTCCCGGATCCGGACTTCTGGCTTTCCGTCGCAACATCCTTCGGAAAAATCAGCACCGGCTTCCTGACCGCCTTTTTCAGCGGCATCCTGATCGGCTGGCTGGCCTTCGCCGTGCCGGTTCTGCAGGATTTCCTGGCTCCGGTCATCGCGTTCATGAAGTCCGTACCGGTGGCGTCCTTCGTGATCCTGGCTCTGATCTGGATGGGTTCCCGGAACCTGTCGGTATTCATTGCCTTCCTGGTCGTTTTTCCCATGATCTATGTAAACACCATTGCCGGATTAAAAAGCACCGATCATGAGCTGCTGGAAATGGCGCAGATTTTTTCCATTTCCGGCTGGCGGAAAATCCGCTGTCTGTACTGGCCGGCACTTCTTCCCTATCTGACCAGCAGCTGCAAAACGGCGCTGGGAATGAGCTGGAAATCCGGCATTGCCGCCGAGGTAATCGGGGTTCCGGACCACACCATCGGCGAGCAGCTTTACCTCTCCAAAATTTATCTGAGCACGGCAGAGCTGTTCGCCTGGACGCTGGTGATCATTCTGGCAAGCGCGCTGTTTGAACAGCTGTTTCTGGCGCTTCTTGGCCGGACCGGAACCGGAAAGCTGTTTCTTTGCGAGCGAAAAAAACACGGCCCGGCCATTCATCCTTCTGCCCGCTTTTCAGACGGTTCTTCTGCCGTTCCTGGGCAAGCCGGTTCCGCCTCCCTTCCGGAACATGCCGCAGAACCGGCCTCAGAGGCCCCGCTTCCGTCCCCGTCACTGACCGTTTCCGGTCTGTCCAAAAGCTTCGGGGAACTGAAGGTACTGCAGCAGATCGATCTGAAGCTGCAGGCCGGACCGCCCTACTGTCTGATGGGACCGTCGGGCTCCGGCAAAACCACCTTCTTCCGCATTTTGATGGGTCTGGAGACAGCCGACTCCGGTTCCTTCCGGCTGCAGGACGGCATTTCTCATGATAAAGCTGCCTTAGGTCTCCGGCTGGCTGCAGTCTTTCAGGAAAACCGGCTGTGCGAGGACTTCTCCCCAATTGACAACATCCGTCTGGCTGTTCCGGAGCTTTCCAGGAAGCAGGCCGCCGCGGAGCTGTCGAGGATCCTTCCTTCCGAGTGCCTGAACCGTCCGGTATCAACCTTAAGCGGAGGAATGAAGCGCCGGACCGCCATTGCACGCGCCCTGCTGTCCCCCGCACACATCCTTCTGATGGATGAGCCCTTCACCGGGCTGGATGAAGAAACCAAGCAGATCGTCATCCGTTATATTCAGGAGAAGACTGCCGGAAAGCTGCTGATCCTGTCCACTCATCAGGAAGAAGACATCACGCTGCTGCATGCAGTTTCCCTTGACTTCCATTTCCTGCCATGTTAAAATAAGGCTAATTGAAGAAACGGGGAGCTTGTGGAAACAGGCTGAGAGTAAGCTGTACTGCTTTGACCCGGGAACCTGATTTGGATAATGCCAACGTAGGGAATCACAAAGCATTTTTGCTGCGATATGCGTTCTGACATATCGCAGTTTTTTTATTCCCGGCAGTTATCCCCTGTTTTTTCATCCTGCGGCTGATTGGGGGCACCACCTTCTGCCGCAGCACATCAATTTTATCGCCGGAAAAATTTCCAGCGAAGGCGCCGGTATTGAGACCTTCACAGCCTCAGCTGACATACACCTTTGCCTGCAAATTTTCCCCATTTTACGATTTTCGGCTTCGGCCAAGGAGGAAAAGAACATGCCAGATTACACAACTCAGATGGATGCCGCACGTCAGGGCATCATCACCCCGCAGATGAAAATCGTCGCGGAAAAAGAACATATGGATGCAGAAGCGCTGCGCGTGCTGATCGCTAAGGGCGAGGTCATCATCCCCTGCAACAAAAAGCACACCGCATTAAGCCCAAGCGGCGTCGGCGCAAAGCTGACCACCAAGATCAATGTCAATCTTGGTGTTTCCCGTGACTGGAAGGATGTGGACATGGAATATCAGAAGGTTCATTCCGCTGTCGAAATGGGCGCAGAAGCCATCATGGATTTAAGCTCCTACGGTGACACCAGAACCTTCCGCCGGAAGCTGACCAGCGAATGTCCGGCCATGATCGGAACCGTGCCGATCTACGATGCAGTTGTTTACTACCACAAGCCACTGGGGCAAATCACAGCACAGGAATGGCTGGACATTGTACGGATGCACGCCGAGGACGGTGTGGATTTCATGACCATCCACTGCGGAATGAACCGCGCAACTGCAGCACGCTTCAAACAGAACAAACGTCTGATGAACATTGTTTCCCGCGGCGGCTCCATCATGTTTGCATGGATGGAAATGACCGGCGAGGAAAATCCGTTCTACGAACACTTTGACGAAATCCTGGACATCTGCCGGGAATATGACATCACCATGAGTCTTGGCGATGCCTGCCGTCCGGGCTGCATTGCCGATTCCACCGACACAGCTCAGATCGAGGAGCTGATCACGCTGGGCGAGCTGACCAAGCGTGCCTGGGCAAAAGATGTTCAGGTGATGATCGAAGGTCCCGGCCATATGCCGATAAACCAGATCGCCGCCAACATGGAAATTCAGAAGACTCTGTGCCACGGCGCACCGTTCTATGTACTGGGTCCTCTGGTGACCGATGTGGCTCCGGGCTATGATCATATCACTTCCGCCATCGGAGGTGCCATCGCTGCCGCTTCCGGAGCTGCCTTCCTCTGCTATGTAACTCCTGCCGAGCATCTGCGTCTGCCGAATGCAGCTGATGTAAAGGAAGGAATTATTGCTGCCAAGATCGCCGCTCACGCTGCTGACATCGCGAAAGGTGTTCCCGGAGCTGCTGACTGGGATTACAAGATGAGCGAAGCCAGAAAACGCCTCGACTGGGAAGCTATGTTCGATCTGAGCATGGATCCGGAGAAAGCCCGCCGCTACCGCGCAGAAGCAAAACCGGAAAAGGAAGATACCTGCAGCATGTGCGGAAACTTCTGTGCCGTAAAGAATACCAACCGGATTCTGGACGGAGAGATCGTCAGCATTTTTGATGAATAAGAAACCGTAAATATAAGCCCCATTCAAAATGAACCGCTTCCTGTCTGCCTGACAGAGAGCGGTTCATTTTATTTTTTAC
>JBJELD010000074.1:0-9344 GCA_051878975.1 Candidatus Caccovicinus sp. | reverse complement strand
GCTGCTTGTTGTGGAGACGGGAATCCTTGTGCTGCTTACTGCGACTTTGATTTTGGCAGGTAAGAGAAGGGATGAAACAAGATTTGATCAAAACAGCACGGAGGCGGTATCCGGGGCGGCCGCGGAGAGTCCGGAATGGAAATTACATTCCGGCGCTCGCATACGTTTGAGCCGAATTATGTGACGCCTGGACAGGATGCGGCGATCAGCTGGGAACAGCCGGAACCGGAATATATTGAGGATGCTTCTTTGGCTTCTGGAACCGAGAAGGTACAAAAGGCAGGTTCCAATGGAAGCCGCTGGGTTACATACAAGGTCGTGTCAAAAAACGGTGTGGAGGAAGAACGGCTTGAGGATCATTCCAAGATCTATAAAGGACATGCTGCGGTAATACGGCGGAACACAGGGCAGGCTTCTGCGGAAAGCACGGCGCAGGAAGCACCGGCGGCTTCGGTAGATGGAATGCCGGAGGGATATGTGCCGGGTCACATTGCAGAAACGGAAGAAACGGAAGGAGCGGAAGCTATGACCGGGCTGCCCGCAGCAGAAGAATCAACAGAAGCACCTGTTGAGGAAGTGGTTGAGCCGCTGATTCTCGATGAGGGGGAGACAGCACAACCGTAGCTTCCGGCCTTTGACGAATCGGAAAAATTGGTAAGTGCGTGCGGTTTTTCAAATTGGAAAGAAGAAACAGAAAGTGGGCGAAGCAGGAGTATATGAAAGAAAAGGATATCTGGGAAACATTATACGAGAAAGCAAGGCAGCAATATCATCCGGAAGAGATATCCCCTTTATTTATGCACATCATGTGGTATGTGCCCTGGAGGCAGAGAACGGAGAAATTTATACCGGATTTTGTATCGAAAGCTGCTCCGGTGTGATGGATCTATGTGCGGAGCGGACAGCAGCTCTGAATATGTATCTGCGGAGCGGCCAGACGGTAGTAAAGAGGATGATTGCATTTCGCGACAAGGCGCCATGCGGAGGCGGAAGCGGGATGCCCTGCGGCGCCTGC
Source organism: Candidatus Caccovicinus sp. (assembly GCA_051878975.1). GTDB lineage: Bacteria > Bacillota > Clostridia > Lachnospirales > Lachnospiraceae > Caccovicinus. The sequence goes on along the minus strand of JBJELD010000074.1, from coordinate 8,329 downwards.
AGAGAGTTTTTTATGCAGCTTTCTTCAAAGAATCAGGCAATGGAAATTATGGTAGATTATGAGAAACGGGAAATTACGACGCTGGGAGCCCTGATGCCGAACTGGTGGGGGATGGAGCGGCTGTTTAAGCAGTATGGGAAGGAGTTTGAAGCATGATACTCAGAAAATACAGGCCGTCGGATTGTGCGGAAATGGCGGAGCTGTTTTACAATACGGTCCACACGGTGAATGCCAGGGACTATACGGAGGAACAGCTGGATGCATGGGCGGATAAAAACACGGATCTGGAAGCATGGAACCAGTCTTTTTTAAAACATGACAGCATCGTTGCAGAAGAGGATGGAACGATCGTCGGTTTCGGTGATATGGATGAAACCGGATATCTGGACCGGCTGTATGTGCACAAGGATTATCAGGGACAGGGAATTGCATCTGCAATTTGTGACAGGCTGGAGAGCGCTGTGAAAGGAACGGTTATTACGACGCATGCATCGATCACGGCAAGGCCTTTTTTTGAAAAAAGAGGCTATCTGGTAAAAAAGGAGCAGCAGGTTACGCGCAAAGGCAGATGTTTGACAAATTATGTAATGGAAAAATGAACTTTTTGCACAAATTGCAAGTGAAAAAATTTACGTTATACACAAAAGTGAATGATGAAACAGAAAGGTAATTGACAAACTGTTATAACAGTTATACAATATAACCAGATTCCAAGGTAACAGGAAAGAACAGGACAGAGGAAGGGGGGATGAGAATGGCGGAAGAGACGTTTCAAACCGCATCGGATATTGCATATCGGATTATCTCTCAGAAAATTCTGGATGGAGAGTTCCCGCCGGGAATGAAGCTGTCCAGACGGAAGATGGCAGAGGCGACGGGAGTCAGTGTGATTCCGGTTATTGAAGCACTGAAGCGTCTGGAGGAGGACCGGCTGGTAGAATCCAAGCCGCAGTGGGGATCTTTTGTAACGGTTCCGACTTTGGAGAAGATCAAGCAGAGCTATCAGCTGCGGGAGGCGATTGAATGTCAGTCTGCCCGTATTTTGTCCCAGAGCATGACACAGGAGCAGAAAAATCTTCTGTTTGATATTGCGACGGAGCTGGATACGGTTCCTTATACGAAGGATACGGTGGTTGACAGTCGGAATTCTCATGTGCTTTTTCATACAAAGGTGACGGAATTTACAGGTAATCCGCTTCTGGTCGAGACTTTGAGGAGAATTAATTTATTCTGGGTGCTGTGCAAGGCGATTGGAACGAATGCGCCGAAGACGGCGTACCCCAGATACTGGCATCGGTTCCTGGTAGATGAGATTGCGAAAGGTGATCCGGATGCTGCCGAGCAGGCGATGCGCCGACATGTGAATGATTCTTTAATTACCATTATTGCCGCAGAAGAACAGAAATAAGCGGAATGCGTTCTGTTCGGAAACGGCATTAAAAAAGCGTTTAAGTGTTATAACAGTTATTTTAATTATAACGATAAAAGAACCGAAAATGAAAAGAAACCATGCAAGTGCATAATAAAGTGAAAAAATGGAGGACGAATGATGAAGAAATTAGGAAAGAAACTGGCAGGAGCAGCATTGGCAATTTGTCTGGCGGCGGTGTCCATGGCGGGATGTTCCGGTACGGGCAGCAGTACAGGAGGAAATACAGGAAGCAGCGCAGCGGGACCGGAGCAGGCAGCAGGTACGGAACAGAAGGAAGTATCCGGAAAGAAAAAATACATTTCAATTGCAACCTCAAGCTCGGGCGGCGCATTTTCGATTATTGGTACGGCAATGTCGGATGTAATCAACAAGAATGTACCAGCTCTGTCTGCCAATATTGAAATTACCGGCGGTTCTTCAGAAAATATTCTGCTGGCTCAGAACGGAAGCGTGGAGCTGGCAATGACTGCCTCCGACGTGCTGGCTCTGGCCCTGGAGGGAAAGGGAAGCTTTGAAGGAAAGCAGGTGCCGAAGGATTCTCTTCTGGGCATCATGGGCGGTCACTTAACCACACTGCAGGTTTATACTTTAAAGGACAGCGACATTCATTCTTATGCCGATTTGAAAGGAAAGAAGATTGCCGTAGGTCCGTCCGGAAGCGTAGCCGGTGATGCCATGAAGACCATCATGGATGCTTACGGATATGAGATCAATAAAGACTGGACGCCGGAATATCTGGCACATGGCGACGGAGCAGAAGCTTTAACGGACGGAAATGTGGATGCGGTCTGCATCATGAGTACGCTTCCGGCTTCCCCGGTTGCTACAGCTGCTGCCTCCAGGGAGCTGCGCCTTCTGGATCTGGACAAAGAGCAGTATGACAAGATCCTGGAAGAGTGTCCATACTACATTCCGGCAAAGATTGAGGCGAATGTATATAACGGACAGGATACGCCGGTGGAATATACCTTCGGAAGTGCCAGTGTGATGGTGGCAAGCACCGCATTGTCGGAAGAGGAGGTGTACGAGATCGTGAAGGCCTTATATGAGAACAATGATGTTTTAGTAGCGGCATATCCGCAGTGCGATGAGTGGTCCGTGGAAAATGCTTCCAGAGGGCTGGATGGACTGATTGAGATGCATCCGGGCGCAGTCAAGTACTTAAAAGAGGTCGGTGCGTGGAACGAGTAAAATTCGGAGGGAAAACGGATGGAAATGGCAAAAGAAGACTTTGAAGTAAAATTTCAGAAAGCCGCAGTACTGATGATTGGGTTTGCGCTGGCAGCCTTTCATATTTACACTTCTTTTTTGGGGGCGCTGCCTTCCTATCAGCATCGTATCGTTCATCTGGTTCTGAGTATGATGCTGGTACCGGTGAGTTACGGAATTGTCAAATGCAAAAATAAGTGGGTCAAGCTGGCCGTACAGGTTCTGTTTATCGGCATTCTGGCCGTGATCGGAATCTATTCCTATTCCATTGCCAATGATATGTGGAAGCAGAGCGGCACCATGACGAATCTTGATATGGTGCTGGGAACCCTTCTGGTTGTTATGCTTCTGTATTTTACCTGGCGGGTGGTAGGTGCTGCGATGCCGATCATTGCGATCATCTGCATCCTGTATGCACTCCTGGGGCCAAGGCTGCCTCAGGGCATTGCACACAGAGGCTATAACTGGAGCCGGATTACGGAATTGTTATTCAAAGGCACAAATGGTATTTTCGGAACGCCTTTGGGCGTGTCCTCCATATATGTATCGGTGTTTGTTATTTTTGCCGGCGTGCTGGAAGCATCGGGAGCCGGGGATGTTTTCATCCGGCTGACGCAGTCTCTTCTGGGCGGGTTCCGCGGAGGTCCTGCAAAGGTAGCGGTTGTGGCCAGCAGCCTGTTCGGAACGATTTCCGGCAGCGCGGTGGCAAATGTGGTGGGAACCGGTGCTTTCACGATCCCGTTGATGAAAAAAAGTGGATTCAAGCCGGAGTTTGCAGGCGCGGTGGAGACAGCTGCCTCCAGCGGCGGTCAGCTGATGCCGCCGGTCATGGGAGCGGCGGCATTTATCATGGCCGATTATATCGGTTCCTATCAGGAGGTGCTGGTGGCGGCCATCATCCCGGCGATCCTGTTCTATATCGCGCTGTTCATGATGATCGATCTGGAAGCGCTGAAGAATAACCTGCGCGGTCAGTCCAGGGAGGAGCTGCCGAACTTTAAGGAGGAGCTGAAAAACGGATGGTTCCTGCTGCTTCCTCTGGTTCTGCTGGTATTCCTTCTGGTCGGAGTACGCTACTCGGCGCAGAAGTCGGCATTCTTTTCTATTATTTTTCTGGTGCTGATTATGCTGCTTTATCCGGGAAAAAGAAGACGTTTCTGGGATGTAATAAAGCTGATTGCACATTCCTCAAAGGGAATGGTCAGTGTGGCGCTGACCACCGGAACCGCCGGTATTATCGTAGGAATTCTGATGCTGACCGGTATTGGATATAAACTGTCCTCCCTGCTGATCGCGCTTTCCGGCGGACATGTATTTTTACTGCTTTTGTTAACCATGCTGACCTCGGTCATCCTTGGAATGGGAATGCCGACCTCCGCAGCTTACGTGCTTTTGGCAACCTTGATCGTTCCGGCACTGGAAGAATTAGGTGTAGTAAAAATTGCGGCCCATTTCTTCGTGTTCTATTTCGGAATTATGGCAAATGTAACACCGCCGGTAGCAGTGGCAGCCTATACAGCTGCCGGAATTGCGGAATCGGATTCCATGAAGACCGGACTGATCGCATGGAGACTGAGTCTGGCCGGATTCCTGATGCCGTTTATGTTCTGTATCAATCCGGCTTTGCTGGGACAGGGAACGCCGGCGGAAATCATTATGGCAATTATCACAGCGCTCATTGGCTCCTTTGGACTGGCGACGGCCGTTCAGCGGTACTTTAAAGGAAATCTGAACTGGGTACAGACCATTCTTGTGCTGATTGGAAGCGTCTGCATGATGCTTCCCGGAACGATGACGGATGTTGTTGGAATTGTGTGTATTGGATTTGTATATGCAGTTCAGATCGGAAAAGAAAAGAGACAGAAAGGATTGATAGCAGATGGCGTATAAAGTATTAATTCCGCAGGATGTTGCAGAGGAAGGTAAAGAGCTTCTCAGAAACCGCGGATATGAAATTAAAATGGGGAGTGGTGCAAAGGAAGAGGACCTGATTCGGGATGTTGCGGATTGTGATGCGATCCTGCTTCGCACGGCCCCGGTGACGGAGGCGGTGCTGAAGGCCGGAAAAAATTTAAAGATTGTGGCACGGCATGGGGCCGGATACAACAATGTGGATCTGGATGCGGCAAACCGATTGGGAATCTGGGTGACCAATGCACCGGATTCTACCACCAATTCTGTGGCGGAGTTTACCATGGGAGCGATCATTGCGGCAGCCAAGAGAAGCTTTCTTCTCAGCAAAAAGATGAAAGAGGATGATTTCTTCTTTAAAAATAATCATAAGGGTGTCGATCTGATCGGAAAGACGCTGGCAGTGGTAGGCTTCGGACGGATTGGAAGAGCTGTGGCAAAAAAAGCGTATTATGGCTTTGATATGAAAATTCTGGCGTACGATCCGTTTATGAAGCCTGAGACCATTCCGGAATATGTGACGGCGGTGGACTGGCAGACTGCATTTTCAGAGGCAGATTTTGTATCGCTTCATATGCCTCTTACAAAAGAGAACCGTGAATGTGTCGGTGCAAGAGAATTCGGCTGGATGAAGCCTTCTGCATTTTTCATCAACTGCGCCCGTGGTGAGGTAGTTGAGGAGAAGGCGCTGGTTTCGGCAGTTCAGGAGCAGAAAATTGCAGGCGCATTTACCGATGTGTTCCATCAGGAGCCGCCGGCTCCGGATGATCCGCTGCTTCATCTTGATAATGTGAGCGCCACACCTCACATGGCTTCCAATACGGAAGAATGTATGATGCTGATGGCAACCCAGGCGGCCTCTCAGATTGACCTGGTGCTGTCCGGCAGACAACCAACCTGGCCTGTTAACAAGCCGGTATTTGTGCAGACCGCTTGTTAATCTGGAATATATTTTTCCCCTGCGAAGCATACGTCTCCGGTATGCTTCGCCATTTTTTTGGAAAGACGAGGACAAAGCCGATGATTGACTTTTCAAATCTTTTAAATTTGCAGGGCATGCTGTTTTTCTTTATGGCACTTGGTGCATTGATGTCAAAACTTCATATTTTGACCAGAGAGGGCAGAAAAAGTCTGACGGATCTGATCATTGATCTGATCCTGCCCTGCAATATTATTATGTCTTTTTATGTAGAGGTATCTGTTTCTCTTTTATGGGCGGCCGGAACCGTGTTTCTTCTGGCAACGCTGATTCAGCTGCTGCAGCTTGGCCTGAGCCGGATCTTGTACCGGCATGTGAAAGGAAAAAGAAGAAAAGTGATGGAGTACGGTACCATCTGCTCCAATGCCGGGTATCTGGGAAATCCGGTTGTGGAAGGGATTTATGGGGCGGAGGGCCTGCTGTATGCATCCATTTATCTGATTCCGGCCCGCCTGTTTCTGTGGTCAGCCGGGCTTATGTGCTTTACGGAGGCAAAGAAGGGAACGGTTCTGAAAAAGCTGGCTGCTCATCCCTGCATCATAGCGGTGGAGATCGGCTTTATTTTGATGCTTTCTCAGGTGACTTTGCCGGTGATTCTGGAAAAATCGCTGCGCAGCATCGGCGGCTGTACCACGGTTCTTTCTATGATGACGATCGGCGGCGTAGTGGCGGAATCGGATATGACAACGCTGTTTAGCCGGGATAATCTCTATTATTGTTTTGTACGTCTTCTTTTGATTCCGGGGCTGGTGCTCTTCGGAGGTGTTCTTTTGCGCGTGCAGCCGATCATTCTGGGTATTTCGGTTGTACTGGCGGGAATGCCGGCCGGAGCTACGACGACGCTTCTGGCAGCCAAATATGACGGAGATGCCGATTTTGCTTCCAAATGTACGGTGCTGAGCACGCTGCTCTCCATGGTTACCGTGCCGGCCTTCTGTTTGCTTCTGATTCACCTGGACTGAGGAGTGAACCGTAACCGGAATGCTTCAGAGAGGCCTTCTTTTTTCATGAAATGGTGGAATTTGCAGAATGGTTTTGCTATAATCAGTAGAAAAATGAAGAAAACCGGCAAAGTGCATCCGGAAGAAAGGTACAGGTAAACCGTGAAAAGTCTTACAGAAGGAAAACCGATTCGGTTAATTATGTTATTTGCTGTTCCGCTGCTGATCGGGCAGCTGTTTCAGCTGTTTTACAGCCTGGTGGATACGAGAATTATTGGTTCTACGCTGGGAGAGAGTGCGTTGGCGGCAGTTGGTGCAACGACGTCGCTCAGCGATATGCTGACCGGATTTTTGAATGGACTCAGCAATGGATTTGCAATTGTAGTAGCAACGTGCTTTGGCGCAGGAGATCGAAAGACAATGAAGCAGGCCATTGCAGGAACGGCCGCGCTGAGTGTACTGGCTTCGGTGGTCTTGAGCGCAGTGGGACTGGCGTTTCTGGCGCAGATTCTCGGTCTTCTGAATGTTTCGCCGGAGCTTTTGCCGCAATCCGTGTCGTATATCCGCATTATTCTGGCCGGTCTGCTGGCGTCCACGCTTTATAATATGTGCGCTGCGATTCTGAGGGCGATCGGAGATTCGTTTACGCCGCTGTTGTTCTTGATTGTCGCGGCATTGATGAATATTCTGCTGGATTATGTATTTATCCTGAATTTCCATCTGGGACCTGGCGGTGCTGCACTGGCGACCGTGGTCTCCCAGGCATTTTCTGCGGTACTCTGTTTCTGCTATATGCGGAGAAGGTATCCGGAGCTGATTGTCAGCCGCAGAGATTTCACTTTTTCCAGAGCTTTGTTAAAAAAGCTTTTGTCTACCGGCTTTTCGATGGGGCTGATGGTTTCCTTTGTCAGCATCGGTACGGTTGCGCTGCAGACCAGCATCAACACATTTGGAACCAACATTATTGTAGCCCATACTGCAGCCAGAAAGGCGACCAGCATTTTCATGCTGCCTTTTTCTGTGCTGGGTACCACACTGGCGACCTACTGTGGCCAGAATCTCGGCGCCGGGGAGTATGGACGGATTAAAAAAGGAATTCGGGACACGGTGCTTCTTACGTTTGGATGGTGCTGTATGGTCATTCTGGCGGCGTACACCATTTCTCCCGTTTTGATTCGATTGATTACGGCTACGGATATCCCCGAGGTGATCGACACGGCATCGCTGTATCTGCGGGTAAATACCTCTTTTTATTTTGTGCCCGCGGTCATATGTCTGTTCCGAAACAGCATGCAGGGGTTCGGAGACAGCCGGACCCCGGTCTTTTCAAGCTCTCTGGAGCTGATCGGCAAGGTCGTGATTGCCTGTCTGCTTGCACCGGCAATCGGATACAGCGGTATTATCATTGCAGAGCCGATTGTCTGGATGATCATGGTGATTCCTCTGATCGTAAATATGGTGAGGAATCCGATTTTTAAACAGGTATGAGGAAAACAGAAAAAAAGAAGAAAGGAACGAAGCGATGGGACATTTTTATTTTGTCAGGCATGGTCAGACGATATGGAATGTGGAAAATAAGATCTGTGGAGCGACGGACATTGAACTGACCAGTCTGGGACACAGACAGGCAGAGGAGCTGGGCCGGAAAATTTCCAGGGAGGGGCTGAAGATCGATGAGATTTTATATTCTCCTCTGATCCGTGCTGCAGAAACGGCCCGTCATATTTCGGAAATGACCGGAATTCCGAGACGGATGGAAATGCGGTTAAAGGAGAATATGTTAAGCAATTAAAAATATAGATAAATATGTTTATATATGATATAATGTGTTCATAGAGAAAGGAGAATATTTATGAA
>JBJELD010000073.1:0-9369 GCA_051878975.1 Candidatus Caccovicinus sp. | reverse complement strand
TAGAGCAGTAGACTCTTAATCTATTTGTCCAGGGTTCGAGTCCCTGAAGGCGCACGTAAGGAGTTCCGATTTTGCAGGCAATACTGTGGGGTCGGGGCTTTTTTTGTCGTAAAAAAGATTTTTAGGATCATCCGGGGCCTCCTCTCCTGTCTGTTTTCTGACAGAAAAACCGGCAGGCCTGAAAGGATATAAGCCTGCCGGTTTTTTACATGATTTTCTGTTTGGTTTCTTTCTTATTCGTATTGGTTTTTATCCGAAAATTCTCCATGCACAAATGAAATTGTTTGCCCACCAGGAGCTTAAGGCGTGGTGAATGACACGTCCGTTACTGGAGGAGGCATCGATTACGGTTCCGCCTCCGGCTGCGATTCCGACGTGGCCGTTTACCACGACAATATCACCGGCCTGAATATCGGAGAAGTTATTGATTCTGGTGTATCGTCCCACATTCCGCCATCCGGAAGAGGTAATGTAGCTCTGATTGACGCCAACCTGGTTCAGACACCAGTATACGAAACCGGAACAGTCAAAGGAGTTCGGTCCCTTGGCGCCCCATACATACGGGCTTCCCAGCTTGGATTTTGCTACAGAAAGCAGCGAGCTGACACCGCCGGCCATTTTCACGGTGCCGGTTCCGGAGCCGGAAGAGCCGCCGGAGGAGCCGCCGGAGGAGCTCTGGCCTGTGCCGGAAGAGCCGCCGGAGGAGCTCTGGCCTGTGCCGGAAGACTGTTTTGGTGCTTTTTTGACATCATTTCCGGTCAATTTTGCCATAGTCATGGCGCCGACCGTACCGTCGGATACAAGACCGTTCTGAGTCTGGAAGGATTTCACAGCATTTTCCGTGACTTCCCCGTAGTAGCCCGTAACATTTCCGGAATTCAGATAGCCGTACTTGCTTAACAGATTCTGAACCTTGGAGACGGTGGTTCCCTCATCGCCGAGACGAAGGCCCATGGGCTTTGCGGAAGAGCTGTTTAAGGCAAGTCGTGTTCCTGGTCCCAGGTAACCGTCCACGACCTGGTCGTTGCGGGCCTGGAACTGCTTTACAGCCTCTACCGTATCCTGGCCGTAGGTGCCGTCCGGTTCGGAGACCAGATATCCCAGCTCCTTTAAACGCTTCTGGCTGGCGAGAACCACATCGCTCTTTTCGCCCAGTGCCAGAAAGTTTGCCTTGATTTCATCCGAATATAACAGGTTTAAGGTCTGCTGACCTACTTTTCCGTCTTTGCCCAGTCCATTGACCTCCTGAAGCTTTAAGACGGCGGTTTCTGTGGCGTCACCGAAATTTCCGGTTACCTGATCCTCCGAAGCCAGGTATCCCAGCTCGTACAGACGGGACTGGATTCGGGTGATGTCGTCGCCGCTGTCGCCTTTCTGTGCGGCATAATACTTGGCATCCGGAGACATGATCGCCTCATAGGTAGAGCTGCCGACAATGCCGTCCTGGGCAAGCTGATTCTGGCGCTGGAAAATTTTTACGGCACGCTCCGTCTGCGTACCGAAATATTCGGTAGGTTCATCGGAGTCCATAAAGCCCAACTCCATCAGGCGTTCCTGCAGCTGGGCAACGGCAGGATGCTCTTCTCCTACGCGAAGATATTCCGGCATGGGAACCGCTTCCGGGACTGTGATCTGAATCTCCGGAAGAAGCTGGCCTCTGGGGCTTAACGGCGGGATGGTTTCCGGCGCCGTGGTTACAATAATTTCTTCTGTGGTTTCTGCCGTTTCGGTGTCTGCGGCAGCAAGGGAGACGGCAGCCGGCTGTGGCTGGCTCTGACATCCGACTGCCAGAACACCGGCAAGCAGGGTAACTGCCGCCAGACCGGACAGAAGGACAGGCCGTCTGTATGCTTTATCCAGTTTCATAAAGGATGTCCTTTCTTTTGTGTTTCCCGATTTCTGTAAGTGTGCAGCCTTTTGGCGCTGCGGAACTATTCTAGCACATTTTCGGTGGGATTTCCACTGTCCGGCACTTTTTTCACCGGGAACTTGACATAAGCCTTGAACAGATCTCCATCAATGATGATCTTAAAGATTCCCTTCTGCAGCTGCGTCAGACTCTGGGCAATGGAAAGACCCAGGCCGCTTCCCTCGGTGGTGCGGGAAACGTCGCCGCGGACAAAACGCTCGGTCAGCTCCTCGCTGGAAATATTTAACGGCTGCTCAGAAATATTTTTGATGGTAAAGACCACCATATCCTGCTCGACCCTCATGTCAACATAAATCCGGCTGTTGGACATCGCATACTTAAAGGCGTTGTTATAGAGGTTTTCCAGCACCCGCCACAGGCGCCGCCCGTCTGCTTCGATCAGAACCGGCTGCTCCGGAAGGCGGCTGATCAGCTCCAGATTCCGCATGGCAAATTTTTCTTCAAATTCGCCGTTGGTCTGCTGAACCAGCTCCACGAAGTCAATATCCGAGATTTCCAGCTTCAGGTTGCCGGAGCTGGCTTTGGAGGCTTCTACCAGATCCTCTGTCAGCGTTTTCAGGCGCTGGGACTTCTGGTCCAGCACTTCCAGATATCCCTGGACCTTTTCGTTCTGAATCTGTTCCCGCTTGATCAGATCCACATAGTTGATGATGGAGGTCAGCGGAGTTTTCAGGTCATGCGAGACATTGGTGATCAGATCGGCTTTAAAACGCTCGCTTTTTACTTTTTCCTGAAGAGCACCGTCCAGATTTTCTCCGATGTGGTTAATGTGGTCCGCTGTAATTTTCTGACTTCCGGAAAATTCTTCTACATTTACGCAGTAGCTGATGTCGCCGGAGGCAATATTGGCGATTGCCTGCTGGATTTTGTCATTCTGAAGCGCTTTTTTGACGACATAGCGGAATCCCGCCAGATCCAGAATGCCCCAGGCCAGAATCAGTCCGCCGAATAAAATCTGATGGGTGGAGGAATCCAGGTCAAACAGCAAATAGATCGTGCTGCAGGCCAGCGTAATGTTCAGGGCAACGAAAATCACATAGGAGTAAGCCGCCAGGTGGGAGGAAGACTCCTGAGTAAAATATTCGGCCAGATCACGCAGGGCCTTGTGTGCCCAGCTTTCCTTCCAGAGCGTGCCGGCCTTGTAGCGGCGAAGCAGGCTGAACAGGCAGAGCAGGGACATCAGGTAAATGATGATATAAATCAAAAGCTTTTCTGTATAGTACCAGCTGTCTGCAGCAACGATCAGATGGAGCAGACGGAAGCCGACAATCTTGCCGATATAGCAGGCTGCCGTGCCGGCCATCAGGAACAGAAGGATGCAGGCTTCCGCACTGATCCGATCGTAGGGACACAGATTGATCTGGCTGCGGTTCGTGCTGTCATGTCCGGCAATGGCGATCAGATAGAGCAGAGTCAGGATGCACAGAAGGAGTCCGGCACTCATGATGATCAGTCCGCGCACGGTCCAGCTCCGCATGGATTCATAGCTGGCCGCTTCTGCGGTGTAGGCGTCATTTTTCGGGAAGTTGGTGTCTACGGAAATAATAAAATGCTGGAAGGTCTGTTCGATAAAGTCGGTTTTGGAAGCCAGTTCCCGGATGTAGGTCGGACTCTGTGTCATATTGGTTTCAATATGAGAGCTGCCTGCAGAGTACTCAGCATACAGACCGATGTGTTTCAGCTTCTCCCAGGATGGGTCGGATACGTTCGTGTAGGTTATGGTTTTGTGGGAACGCATGTTGTTGTCATTCTGACAGGTCAGCTGAAAGGACAGGTTGGTGGGACCTTCTATAATACTGTAGTAAACCGAACAGTAGCGGCTGAAGTTGGTCAGCGCCTCATAGCACAGGTCCTTCATCTTGGCATACGCCTGTCCCGGCTCGGTGAGAGTGGGGTTTGGATCGTAGGATTTGTACTCCACCCTTACCGGCTCTTCCTCAAAGGAAGCAGCTGCAGGGTTGATGATATTGATTGACCAGTCTTCCTGCACAAAATAGCCATAGCTTTCTCCCAGCTTCAGCAGATCGGACATGGTATAGGTTTCCGTGGAATTTGGCCCGAAATTGACGGTCAGGATCTCCTGATTTAAGTCGAGCTCCCCGTCGATCTCGAATGCATCCCGCAGCCGCGCATAGTCGAAGATGGCGCGGATATCGGATTGAAGCTGGTTGTAAAACAGTTCGGACTGAATGTAGGATTCACTCTGGATCCAGGTCAGCCCGCGTCCGAAATTAGAGGTGGAGTACAGGATGGCAATGCTGATCACCACCAGTCCAAGAGAAGCCAGATGCAGGGCTCCGGCCAGGATTTTTTTCAGTTGAGTTAAATTTGTTTTCATGTAGGTTCTCCATGTTTGCAGCAGCGAAAGCGGCCGGATTATTGCTTTTCAATCTTGTAGCCCACTCCCCAGACTACCTTCAGATAGCGGGGTTCCCGCGGGTTGATTTCAATTTTTTCACGGATATGGCGGATGTGTACGGCCACGGTATTGTCTGCGCCGATGGCTTCCTCGTTCCAGATCTGTTCATAAATTTCATCGATGGAGAAGACCTTGCCTGCATTTTTTACCAGAAGCAGCAGGATGTTGTACTCGATGGGGGTCAGCCTGATCGGCTCGCCGTCCACGGTCACTTCCTTATTGTCATCGTTGATCTGCAGGCCGCCGCATTTATAGATCTGGTCAGTGGTCTGCTGTGTCAGGTTGCCCAGCTGTGTATAGCGGCGGAGCTGGGATTTTACACGCGCCATCAGCTCCAGGGGATTGAAGGGCTTGGTGATGTAGTCGTCAGCGCCGATGTTCAGGCCCAGGATTTTGTCGGTATCCTCAGATTTTGCAGAGAGAATAATGATGGGGATGCTGCTGGTCTCCCGGACCTTCAGCGTGGTGCGGATGCCGTCCAGTCCGGGCATCATTACGTCGAGGATCAAAAGGTCCACCTGATTGGTTTCCAGAAGCTTCAGTGCTTCTGCGCCGTCATATGCTTTTATTACATGAAAACCTTCGCCGGTCAGGTAAATGTCAATGGCTTCTACAATCTGTTTGTCGTCATCGCATACTAAAATATTTGCCATATGAAAATATCCTCCTTTATTTATTGGTTCGGATTCATTATACAACAGATTGAAGGGCTGTGCCTATTACATTTTCCTGAAAAATTCGTTAAAAAGAAAAAAGAAGCCTGGCTTTTGGCGGCACAGCGGCCGCCAAAGCCAGGTTTCTTTTGTTTTACAGGAAAATCCCGCTGCCGGGCGCATGAAGGCTTAGAAGCGGAAGATCGCAGTTCCGTAGGCCGGAAGCGGATAGCTGACGGAATAAGGCTGGCCGTCACATTCGCCTTTGACTGCCTTGTAAGGAATGCCCTTTTTGAGCAGTCCGTTTTCGGAGTTTAATATCAGGCTGTAGGTTCCCTTGTTCGGAACGCCGACCCGGTAGTCCGGCCGTTCCATCGGCGTAAAGTTGATGACGAAAAGCAGGCTTCTCTTTCCCGTTTCATCCCGGCGGATGAAGGAGAAGATGCTGCGGTCGCCGTCGTTGGCATTGATCCACTGGAAGCCGTTCCAGTCGTTGTCCATCCGGTAAAGTGCCGGATATTTCCGGTAAAGATGGAGCAGGTCTTTGACATAGGACTGCAGAGAATGATGCAGTTCCTCGTCGGTCAGGTACCAGTCCAGAGATACCTTTTCATCCCATTCATGCCACTGGCCGAAATCCTGACCCATGAACAGAAGCTTCTTGCCCGGATGTCCCAGCATAAAGGTGTAGCCGCACTTTAAGTTGGCAAATTTGTCTTCATAAATTCCGGGCATCTTGTTGATCATGGAGCATTTTAAGTGAACCACTTCATCGTGGGATAATACCAGAATATAGTTCTCGCTGGTGAAGTAGGTCAGTCCGAAGGTCATCTTGTTGTGGTTATATTTGCGGAAGTACGGGTCCAGCTTCATGTATTCCAGGAAATCATGCATCCAGCCCATATTCCATTTGAACGTAAAGCCAAGGCCGCCGTCGGCAGGATCGCCGGTTACCTTCGGCCAGGCTGTGGATTCCTCCGCAATCACGATCGCGCCGTTGTTCCGTTTGGTGAGCACGCTGTTTAAATGACGGAAGAATTCGATGGCTTCCAGATTTTCGTGACCGCCGTACTTGTTTGGAATCCAGTTGCCCTCTGTGCGTCCGTAATCCAGATAAAGCATGGAGGCTACGGCATCCACGCGGAGGCCGTCAATGTGGAATTTCTCCACCCAGTAGATGGCGTTTGAGATCAGGAAGTTTTTGACTTCGTTTTTCTCATAATTAAATACCTTGGTTCCCCAGTCCGGATGTTCTCCCTTGCGCGGGTCCGCGTATTCGTAAAGAGGCTGGCCGTCAAAGTCAGCCAGGCCGTGGGCGTCTTTCGGGAAGTGGGCCGGAACCCAGTCCAGAATAATGCCGATGCCTTTTTTATGTAAATAGTTGACAAAATACATGAATTCTTCCGGCGTTCCGTAGCGGGAGGTCGGGGCGAAATATCCGGTTACCTGGTATCCCCAGGAGCCGTCAAAGGGATGCTCGGCGATTCCCATCAATTCGACATGGGTGTAGCCCATCTCGTTGACATAGGCGGCCAGCTCATGAGCGGCTTCCTTGTAGGTGTAAACGCCGTCCTTCTCTTCCCGGTCCTTTTTCTTCCAGGAGCCCAGGTGAACTTCATAGATGCTCATCGGTGCCTTGAGCAGGTCGGTTTCCTGGCGTTTGGTCATCCAGGCAGAATCCGACCATTTGAAATGGTCGATATCCGCTGTGACGGAGGCAGTGCCGGGACGGTACTCGGAGCTGAAGGCATAAGGGTCTGCTTTAAACAGAACCTTTCCGGTGGCGGTGGTGATGGCGTATTTGTAGAGTTCTCCGATTCCCATATCCGGAACGAAAACCTCCCAGATGCCGGAGGTTTCCAGCATCTCCATGGGAGTCTCACCGGGAATCCAGTCATTCCGGTCGCAGACTACGCTGACCGCCTGAGCATGAGGAGCCCAGACGGCAAAATACATACCTTTTTTGCCTTTGTAGATTCTGGGGTGAGCACCCATTTTTTCAAAAATTTCGTAATGTGTACCGTTGCCGAACAGATATCGGTCCATGTCGGAGAGAAAGCCGGTTCCGGCCTGTTTTTTCTTTCTTGCCATAATGTGTTAATCCTCCCTTATTTTCAGGACAACTCCCCCATTGCCCTTTAATGGTATCGCTACTTTTCCGTTTTCGATCGGAAGGGTGGTGCCGTCCATCAGATCCTCGGCTTCGGATGCGTGGATCGGAACGGGTACGGTAACGATGGTATCTTCATCATCATTGTTTACGGCAGTGATGCAGATGCTCGTTTCTGCTTTTCTGGCAAATGCATACTGGCGGTTGGTTAAAAGCAGTTCCTGGTAGATGCCGTCGTGATATTCCGGATTTTCCTGGTGGATCTTTCCGAGAGCGGCGATCCAGTCGGTCAGCTCACAGTGAAGTTCGCTGTCCTGCTCCGGTTTTAAGGCAGGCCGCAGCGCTTCGTCGCTGGTGCGGGTCCGGGTCCCTTCGATTCCCCACTCGCCTCCGTAATAGACAGAAGGAATGCCGGGAAGGGTAAACAGACAGGTGTAGATCGGGAACAGGTGCTCTTTTTTCTTTAATTTGCTTGCAATACGGTCTTCATCATGATTATCCACAAAGGTATAAAGTCTGCGGTGAATGGCCTCCAGACGGCGCACATTGTGAGCGATCTCAAAAAAATTGTGGTCGTTGAAGCCGGAGTACAGGCTCTTATGCAGCTCGTAATTGGTGACGGAGTGAAGCATCTCCGGATTTACCCAGCGGGCATAATCCCCATGGATCACTTCGCCCATCAGCCAGAAATCTTTTTTCATGGACTCGGTGGCCTGGCGCATTTCCTTCATAAAATTAAAGTCCAGAACATTTGCACAGTCCAGACGAATGCCGTCAATATCGAATTCGTCTACCCAGAATCGGATGACGTCGAACAGATACTGCCGGACGGCCGGATTCCACAGGTTCAGGCAGGGAAGCTCGTAATGCCCCTGCCAGGCCTCGTAGCTGAAGCTGTCACCCATTGGGGAGCGCCAGTCAAAATTGACTCCCCTGTACCAGTCCTTGTAGGGGGAATCCCAGCGCTTTTCCTGAATATCCTTGAATGCAAAGAACTCCCGGCCGGTGTGGTTGAAAACCCCGTCTACCACGACCTTGATGCCGGCTTCGTGGCAGAGGGAAACGAATTCTTTAAAGTGGTCATTATCACCGAGACGGCGGTCTACCAGCTTGTAGTCCCGGGTGTCATAACCGTGTGAGGAGGACTCGAAAAGGGGGCCGATATAGATGGCATTGCATCCGAGGGACTGGATATGTGGAATCCAGCGGTCCAGCTCTTCAAAGCGGTCGGTCACTCCTTCTTCCGTATTGTGCTTTGGGGCGCCGGTCATACCCAGCGGATACATATGATAAAAAACTCCCTTTTCGTACCAAGTGTTCATGTTTTTATACCTCCGTAGATGTCTGTAATTTTGCAGGGGCTGCAGCGGATTTGAGAAGCCGCGGCACGGAATGCCGCTTCCTCTACGGCCTTGAAACGGCGCAGCAGAAACTGATAGCGAAGCTGTGCGGCGTTCATCTCAAAAATGTAGCAGTCGATTAGTGTAGGATCCACCGCCTGTTCAAAGTGATTTCTGGCGGTGTTCAGCTCTTGTTTTGTCTGATCGATCTGAGTGCGCAGCCGGATCAGATCCGGACTGCTGCAGGAATGTTTTTCCTGGTGAAGCCTGGCAAATAATCCCGGCATATTCAGTCTCCTTTCTATAATAATATGCATGCTTTCCGGAAGAAGCGCCGAAAGGCAGCTTTCACGGAAAGGAAAAGGCGGACAGCCTTATGGAAAGTATGACTAAAAATTGGGAAATTATGTATCGCTTAATCAAGAAATTCCTGAAGCTGGAATCCCAGGTTCATCAGGATGCGGGTTGAATCGGAGATGGTCAGGTAATAATAATTGGCTGTGCCTTCCTGACGGACTCCGACCAGTCCGGCGTCTTTTAAAATCTTCAAATGATGGGAGATTGCGGGACGGGAAAGGCTGGTTCTTTCCGTAATCTGGTTTACGTTCAGTCCCTGTTTTACGAGGCTTTGATTTTGATTTCCTGTATTTCGGCTGTAAAGCATGGTCCCGGCCAGGGATTCTATAATCGTTAAACGAACCTCATCTCCCAAGGCGACAAAAAGCGGCATGCACTGGTGGAATGCCCTTTGAACTTCTTCCGCAGTTGTCAATGCAGAATGCTCCCTCCTTTTGGTTTAAAAATTTAAACTAAGTGTATTCTAGCACGAATGATTTGCGCAGTCAATGTAAGCGGGATAGAAAATAGATAATAAAATTCGGCAGATTTCACAAATTATTGTGCGGTTTTTCTTGCAA
>JBJELD010000072.1:0-9741 GCA_051878975.1 Candidatus Caccovicinus sp. | reverse complement strand
CGTGACCTAACGAAAAACTATTTAAAATTTTGTCTTAAATCATAGGACCATTATATGGAATGGTCTGAGGAAGTGAACCGGCGGATCCAGGAGATACCGGAAGAACAGAAAAAAGCGTTTCCCGGTGTGAAAGAAGGTTTACTTGCAGCCGGGAAATGGGCGGATCTGGCAATTGTTTCCTCGGCAAACATGCAGGCCGTGAGAGAAGAGTGGGAAGCACAGGGACTTCTGGGACTGGTGGATCTGGTGCTTTCTCAGGATGCAGGAACAAAAGCGGACTGCATCGGTGCACTTCTGAAGGCAGGATATTCTGCTGAACACGTATTAATGGTTGGAGATGCTCCCGGGGACTGTCAGGCCTCTGCTGACAACAGCGTCAATTTTTATCCGATTCTGGTAGGCAAAGAAGCAGAATCATGGAGACGTTTCCGGGAGGAAGCCCTGGAACATTTTCAGGCGGGCACCTACAGGGGAGCCTGGCAGACACAAATGAAAAAAGAATTTGAAGAGAATCTGCGAGGATAATCATTCGAAAAGGGCTCTGGCGGCATGATTAATGCCGGGGCCCTTTTCGGGTATACCTGGTATTGCCTGTAATACCAGGTATGCATTTTCTGCGTACTTGTACCCGATTTACGAGGTAGTATAATAAAAATGAGTTGCCCATTTGTCGGGCAGTTCATAAAAATATTATGAAATAAGGAGGATCGTATGAGTAGTATTGTTGCGTTTTACGGAAGTCCAAGAAAGAATGGTTATACGGCAAGTCTGATTGAGGAGGTGATCCGGGGAGCGCAGTCTGCCGGTGCAGAAGTGTTCCGTTATGATTTGAATGAGGAAGGTATAAAAGGATGTCAGGGCTGTTACTGGTGCCGCAGTCATGAGGGCTGTGCAACCAAAGACCTGCTGAGCCCGGCTTATGAGCAGATTCCGAATGCGGACGGGATCGTAGTCGGATTTCCCATTTATTTTGCCGGGATTTCCGGTCAGGCAAAGCAGTGGCTGGACCGCATGTTTCCGCTGATCGGTGACGGCTTTGCGCCGCGGTATCCGGGCAAGAAATGTGCAGCTATTTATGCCCAGGGGAATGCCGATCCGGAAATCTGTGTATCCATGATCGAGGAGAACAACCGGCTGCTGAGTATGTTCGGCTGGGAACTGGTTGATTCCATTCTCTGCTACGGCAACAACAAAGAGGGCTATAAGCTTCCGGAAGAAATGCGGAAACGGGCGTATGAAGCCGGAAAAAATCTGGTCAGACAGCAGTAACAGGGGAAATGGAAGCAAACCAGGGGCATATGCCGTTGCGTTTACAAGGACCGGACTGTGAAAAAGGGATTGACAAATATCCGAAAATGTTGTATAAAAATTTTAGACGAAATAACATGTTACCTTTCGTGGATTGTTACTTTAAGTAGGCAAGACCCAGACATGCAATCAGATTGTTTTAGGCAGATTGTGTGCTTGGGTCTTTTTGCGTTCTCAGAATCATCCGGAGATTCCCAGGAACGGTGTAGCCTTGAAATGATTCAGAAAAAGGAGAGAAGGTTATGGCAAGCAAATATGACGGCCTTGCAAGAATTATTATTCAGAATGTCGGCGGCAAGGAAAATGTGATCAGCCTGACGCATTGTGTCACCCGCCTGCGCTTCCGGTTAAAGGACGAGAGCAAAGCGCAGACCGAGATTTTAAAACAGACGGACGGGATCGTTACGGTCATTCAAAGCGGCGGGCAGTATCAGATTGTGATTGGAAATCAGGTCCCGGATGTGTATGATGCGGTGATGGCAAAGGGAAAATTTCAGGCAGAATCGCTGAGCGGAGATTCCGTATCAGAGGACGGGGAAAAACGAAAAAAGCAAAGTGCTGGGGCTATGCTGATCGATACCCTGTCCGGGGTGTTTACGCCGATTCTGGCACTGATGTGCGCGGCCGGTATCATTAAGGGGATTCTCGGACTGTGCGTGTTCCTTCTGGGGAACTCCTTTAAAACGACCGGAACCTACATGCTTCTGTACTCCATCGGTGACGGCTTCTTCTATTTTCTGCCGTTTATGCTTGCAATTTCTGCATCTAAGAAATTTAAGCTCGACAGCTTTACGGCAATGACGATGGCTGCTGCCTTCCTGTATGCAGAGGTAAAATTTCCGGGAATTGCCCACGGAGATGCAGCGATGATGACCGCATTTGGCGGAACCTTTCTGGAAACCAATATTTATAAAACGTTTCTGGGAATTCCGGTGATCTGGCCCTCTGCAGGCTATGGTTCCTCCGTTATTCCGATCGTGCTTGCCGTATGGTTTGCATCCAAAGTGGAAAAATTCTGGAAAAAGTACATACCAGATACCGTGAAAAGCTTTGGCGTTCCGCTGATGACGCTGATCATTGCCGTCCCGATTTCGTTTTTAATGATCGGTCCGGTAGCCTCATGGCTCAGCAGCGGCATCGGACAGTTATGTCAGACGGCATACAGCCTGAATCCAATGATTTCCGGCGCACTGGTCGGCGGCCTGTGGCAGATTCTGGTGGTATTCGGTCTTCACTGGGGGCTGATTCCGGTTCAGATCAATAACTACGCAACGTTAAAATATGACCGTTTTCTGAGCACCTTTTTTACCGTATCCTTTGCACAGACCGCATCTGTGCTTGCCGTTATGATCAAGACGAAGGATAAAAAGCTCAAGGAGCTGGCTGCTCCGGCATTTGTTTCCGGTATCTGCGGCGTTACAGAGCCTGCCATCTACGGCATCACCCTCCCGAAGAAAATCCCATTCTATATCTCCTGTCTCTGCGGTGCAGTCGGCGGAGCGATGATGGGAGCGTTCCGAATCGCAAAATATATGTCCGGCGGCCTTGGCATCTTTGGATTTTCCACCTTCATTCCGACGGAAGAGGCGATCGAAGTGCTGGGAATCACCGATATGCTGTATGATGTGCGGATGGTAGCGATTTCGGTAGCGGTCAGCATGGTGCTTTCCTTCCTGCTTACCATGCTCCTGTACAAGGAGGAACCGAAGGCAAAACCGGAAATGGTTTCCCGGCCGGCCGGATCTGAACCAGAGTATGTAGGCAGAGCACAGATCGCAGGAAAAGAAGGTACGGTGGCTGCGCCGATCAGCGGCCATGTGATTCCGCTTTCTGAAGTGAAGGATGAGGCATTTTCTTCCGGCGTGCTGGGAAAGGGCGTAGCGATCGTTCCGGCAGAGGGACGCGTGTATGCACCCTGCGACGGCACAGTCAGCGCATTGTTCCCGACCGGACATGCAGTCGGTTTGAAAGCCGATAACGGAGCAGAAATCCTGATCCATGTGGGAATGGACACCGTAAAGCTGGAAGGAAAGTATTTTGAACCGAAAACGGAGACCGGCACTGCAGTGAAAACCGGAGATCTGCTTCTGGAATTCGATATGGAAAAAATCACGGAGGCCGGATACGATATCACGACTCCGGTGCTGGTATCCAACTATATGGATTATGCAGACGTATCCGGAGAAAGCGGAAAAGAGGTAAAAGCCGGCGACGCGCTGATTTCCATTATATAGTGCAGAAGCGGACATTCACATTATGATAAACAGGGGAGATTAAACATAAATGGGAAGATTACCAGAAGGCTTTTTATGGGGCGGCGCAACCGCCGCCAATCAGTGTGAAGGAGCGTATCAGGAAGGCGGAAGAGGACTTGCCAATGTCGATCTGATTCCGGCGGGGACGGAGAGGCGACCGGTTATGGATGGAACCAGAAAAATGCTGGAATGCGAAGCCGGATACCGCTATCCAAGTCATGATGCCATTGACTTTTATCATCATTATAAAGAAGATATTGCGTTATTTGCAGAAATGGGATTCAAATGCTTCCGTTTTTCGATTGCGTGGAGCCGGATCTATCCGAACGGTTTCGACGAGGAGCCAAACGAGGAAGGGCTGAGATTTTATGATGCGGTGATCGAGGAGTGCCGCAGATACGGAATCGAGCCGCTGGTTACCATTGTGCATTTTGATGCTCCGGTGGCATGTACGAAAAAATTCGGTTCCTGGAAAAGCAGGGAGATGATTGCCTGCTACTTGAAATACTGCCGAACGATTTTTGAGCGCTACAAGGGGAAGGTCCGGTACTGGCTTACGTTCAATGAGATCAATATGATTCTGCGGCTGCCGTTTATGGCAGCCGGGATCCTGTTTGAGGAGGGCGAGGATCAGGAGGAAATCAAATACCGCGCTTCTCATCATGAACTGGTTGCATCTGTACTGGCAACGAAGCTGGCGCATGAAATCGATCCGAAGAATCAGGTGGGCTGCATGCTGGCAGCGGGACAGTATTATCCGTACAGCTGCGCACCGGAGGATGTGCTGGAGGCACTGAAAAAGAACGATGAAAGCTTTTTCTTCATTGACGTGCAGGTGCGCGGAGCGTATCCCGGATACGCTCAGAAGCTTTTTGAGCGAAAAGGCTATCAGATCGGAATTACGGAAGAGGACAAGCAGATTCTGGCGGAAAACACCGTGGATTTTATCTCTTTTTCCTACTACTCCTCCAAGGTTGCAAGTGCGGAGCCAGAACGATACGGGAAAACCACAGGAAATGTTTTTGAGACGATCCGGAATCCGTATCTGAAGGTATCGGACTGGGGCTGGCAGATCGATCCGGTGGGTCTTCGGATCACCTTGAATGTACTTTATGAACGGTACCAAAAGCCGTTATTTATTGTAGAAAACGGACTGGGAGCCGCAGATGAACCGGATGAGAACGGATTTGTGGAGGATGATTACCGGATCGATTATCTGCGGGCGCATATCCGGGCCATGGAGCAGGCTGTCAATGAAGACGGAGTGGAGCTGCTCGGCTATACCATGTGGGGCTGTATTGACCTGGTGTCGGCAAGCTCCGGGGAAATGCGGAAGCGGTACGGAATGATCTATGTGGATAAGCAGGATGACGGCAGCGGAACCCTGAAGAGAAGCAGGAAAAAATCCTTTGAGTGGTTCAGGAAGGTGATTGCATCCAATGGAGAAGAATTATAGGAATACGGTAATACATGGATTCGGAAAATGGGGGAAGAATCGTGAGGATAACACGGATTATTAACAACAATGTAGTCGTTGCCGTGGAACCAAATGGCCGTGAAATGGTTCTGATGGGAAAAGGCATCGGTTTTAAAATGCGTCCCGGCAACGAAGCGGATCCGGAACTGGTGGAAAAAAAGTTTGCACGTTTTGATGAAAAACAAATTGTTCATTTCCAGAGGCTGGTACAGGAAATACCGTATGAATATATGCATATGGCAATTGAAATAATTGAGTATGCATCGATCTCCCTGGGCAAGGAGCTGAATGAAAATATTTATATCGCGCTGACGGATCATCTGAATTTTTCTATCAATCGAATCCGGCAGGGAATTAAATTAAACAACTCCATGCTGTGGGAAATCAAGCATTATTATAATCACGAATACCGCATCGGAATGGAAGCGATTGCCATGATCAAACGGTATACCGGACTGGATATGCCGGAGGACGAGGCCGGGTTTATTGCCATGCACATTCTGGACTCGGAACTGGATTTTGACAGACAAAGCTCCATGCTGATGACGAAAATCATTCAGAACACTCTGAATATTGTAAAATACCATTTTCAGCTGGTCATTGATGTGGATTCTCTGGATTACGAACGATTTGTCATGCATCTGAAGTTTTTTATACAGCGGTCGATCCACCAGAAGGAATCCCGGATATGGGATAAAAATTTAATGGAAATGATACGTGCTCAGTATCGGGACGCCTATGCATGTGCGGAGAAAATTGCGGTTTACATTGAAAAAACAACCCCTTATGCCGTATCGGAAGAAGAGATGATTTACCTGACGGTACATATCCAGCGTCTGCAGAAGGCATCGAAAAAAATGGGAGAGGAGGGCGGACAATGAAACGGTTTCTTATCTATGCGGTCGGACTGAATCTTCTGGCGCTTGGAATCGTTCTGAACATTTCAACCGGGCTTGGAGTTGCAGCGCTTTCCTGCACGATCTACGCCACCTCGCAGATTTTTGCGCTGACGCTTGGAACCGCCTCTATCATCTGGTACCTGATTTTTGTGGCGCTGCAGTGCATTCTGTCACGTGAAGTGAAAAAAGAATTTCTGCTGGAGATTCCTCTCTCTTTTGTGTTTGGGTATCTGTGCGATTTTTATGACTGGCTGGTTTCTGTCACGCCGGGCAGCGTGGGAGCGGCCGTACTGCTTTTTGCGGTGGCAGTAAGCTGTACTTCCTTTGGCGTCTATCTGACATCTACAACGAATCTGGTGCTGAATCCGGGAGATGGGATCGTAAAAACGATCAGTCAGGTTTCCGGCAAACCGTTTCATTTTATTAAAAACTGTTTTGACATCACAATGATTCTTGGGGCGCTGACGCTTTGCCTGGTCACGCACCACGCTCTGATCGGAATTGGTGCAGGCACGGTCGCATCCGCATTGATCACCGGACGTCTGATCAAGCTGTGGGGGCGTCTTTTCGGAAAAGCTGTGCAGAAGATGATTGGATAATTTCAGAAAAGGACCATTCAGCGGCAGATGGTCCTTTTTCTTTGTAGTGTGTCTGGTGTGAGACAGAATGTTAACGTTTAACCCACATAGATGATTTTGCTTTCATCCGGCGTGTGCGGTGCCTTCGGCATTGCGGCATAGCCAAGAAGAACGGCAAGACCGAAATCATAGTTTGCCGGGAACTGCAGCTTTTCTTTGAAATAGGAAGCTTTTTCTCCCATGAAGGCTGTCTCATTGATTGCGATAATATGGCTGGCCACACCTACGGACTGAGCGGCGATGGCGATGGACTGAGCGGCGATGCCGCAGTCGAACTTTGCGTAGACATTTTTCGTATCATAAGGCAGCACGATCATGCAGGGAGCTTGGTAGAACAATTTCAGATTCTTGGCAGTGACAACGTCATAAAGTCCCTTATAAGCAGGAATCTGTGACATCATATGAAGGGTTTCTTCCTCCATCTCATCAAGCAATGCCTTGTCGGTCACCACCACGATTCTCCAGGGCTGAGCATTGGTGCCGCTGGGAGATGCAATCGCTGCTTTTGCAATGGCTTCAATTTTTTCTTTTTCCGGAAGCTCGTCGGCAAATGCCGGGCAGGAGAAGCGGTCTTCCATGTTTTTCAGTGTTTCATTGGTCATAAGAATCTCAACCTCCGTCTTTTTTCGGTACTCTCGGCGTCTTTTCTGTACCTGGTTTCGGCGGCTGATTTTTTGCCTGCCGCACACAAATCCAGACACAAAGAGAGTTCGCGAGTACATGTTATTTTGCAGGATGTGCTTGACATCCTATAGTATAATAATTATACTATATATAAAATAAGTGTCAAGTACGCAGAAAAAGCGTACCTGGTATGAAAACATATACTGTGGGGTGCTGAGATGAAGATATCTTACGAGGAATATAAGGAATTGATTGCAAAAACCGATCTGAATACGAACTGCCCGGTGAAGAAGCTGCTGACCATTTTCTCCGGAAAATGGCATATCCGCGTCATATTTGAACTGACCAAGGTCGAGCACATCCGTTTCGGAGAACTGAAAAAGCGAATTGGCGATATTACGAATACCATGCTTGCAAACACCTTGAAGGATCTGGAGCAGCAGGGAATCATCATCCGGGAACAGTTTAATGAAATTCCTCCCCATGTGGAATACTCTTTATCGGAAAGCGGACGGGAGCTTTACTCTGTTTTCTATGAGATGGCACTTTGGAGCAGCCGATATCTAAAGTAAAAAAAGTTGCTCTGTAAAGAAAAAACACTTGACACCCATCTTTTCTTCGTGTATGATAACACAGGTGATTGAAATGGAAAAAATCGTTCAGCAGGGATTGCTGTATGACTTTTATGGAGAACTTCTGACCGAGCACCAGCGTCAGATCTACGAGGATGTGGTGTTCAATGACCTTTCTCTGAGCGAAATCGCAGAGGAACAGGGCATCAGCCGTCAGGGAGTTCATGATTTAATTAAACGCTGTGATCGGATTCTGAATGATTATGAGTGCAAGCTTCATCTCGTAGAAAAGTTTGAAGCGACCAGGCGGCTGGCCGGAGAGATCCAGCAGCTTCTGGATACCTACAGCACGAAGAGGGATCCGGAGCTTCTGACAAGAGCGAAGAATGCTGCCGGACAGATTGTACAGCTTTAAATCATAATCACTCAAGTCATAGATAGGAGGTCAGCTTCATGGCTTTTGAAAGCTTGGCGGATAAACTGCAGAATGTATTCAAAAACTTAAGAGGCAAAGGCCGTCTGTCAGAGGCCGATGTAAAGGCTGCTCTGAAGGAAGTCAAGATGGCTCTTCTGGAGGCAGACGTAAGCTTTAAAGTAGTAAAACAGTTTATAAGCTCCGTGCAGGAGCGGGCTGTGGGTGAGGATGTGCTGGGAAGCCTGACTCCGGGCCAGATGGTAGTAAAGATCGTAAATGAGGAGCTGGTAAAGCTGATGGGGTCCGAGACGACGGAAATCCAGTTAAAGCCGGCCAGTGAAATCACGGTCATTATGATGGCAGGTCTGCAGGGCGCCGGAAAAACCACCACCACGGCGAAAATTGCCGGAAAACTGAAGGCAAAAGGAAGAAAGCCTCTTCTCGCTGCCTGCGACGTGTATCGTCCGGCTGCCATCAAGCAGCTGGAAATCAACGGGGAAAAGCAGGGCGTGCCGGTATTCTCCATGGGAGATAAGAACAAGCCGGTCAATATTGCGAAAGCGGCTGTTGAGCATGCTGCGAAGAACGGTATGAATGTTGTAATTCTGGATACCGCCGGACGTCTTCATGTAGATGAGGACATGATGAACGAACTGGTGGAGATCAAGGAGCAGGTGGATGTTCACCAGACGATCCTGGTTGTGGATGCCATGACCGGACAGGACGCGGTGAATGTAGCCAGTATGTTCCAGGAAAAGATCGGGATCGACGGTGTTATCCTGACAAAACTGGATGGCGATACACGAGGCGGTGCGGCATTGTCTATTCGCTCCGTCACAGGAAAACCAATCTTATATATTGGTATGGGTGAGAAGCTCTCCGATCTGGAGCAGTTCTACCCGGAGCGTATGGCTTCCCGAATCCTGGGAATGGGGGATATTCTTTCCCTGATTGAAAAGGCGGAGGCCGAGGTTGACAAAGAGAAGGCAAAAGAATTAAGCCAGAAGATCCGGAAAGCCGAATTTGACTATAATGACTTTCTGGACCAGATGCATCAGATCAAGAAAATGGGCGGCATGGCCAGCATTATGAGCATGATGCCGGGCATGAATCAGCTGGGAAACATTGATATGGATGAGAATGAAAAGAATATGGGCCGTATTGAGGCGATCATTCTTTCCATGACACCGGAAGAGCGTGCGAATCCGTCTTTGATGAACCTTTCCAGAAAGCAGCGCATTGCAAAAGGCAGCGGTGTGGACATCAGTGAGGTGAACCGCCTGGTAAAGCAGTTTGATCAGATGAAGAAGATGATGAAGCAGCTTCCGGGCATGATGGGCGGCGGAAAGCGGAAAAGCGGCTTAGGCGGCCTGATGGGCGGAAAATTCAAGATGCCCTTTTAGTTCCCGTTTTATATATTCAGGTTAGTTATACGGAATTCCGTATGCTAGATAGATATTATTCAATTTTAAAATTTCAGGAGGTAAATGTAACATGGTAAAGATGAGATTAAGAAGAATGGGTCAGAAGAAGGCTCCTTTCTATAGAATCGT
>JBJELD010000071.1:0-44179 GCA_051878975.1 Candidatus Caccovicinus sp. | reverse complement strand
CATTGCCTTTGGACTTACTCATCTTGATACCGTTCTTTCCGGTGATCATACCCTGGTTGAACAGCTTCTTGAACGGCTCGTCAAAATCAATTACGCCGATGTCATACAGGAACTTGGTGTAAAAACGGGAATACAGAAGGTGCAGCACCGCATGCTCTACGCCGCCAATGTACATATCAACCGGCAAATACTTGTCCGCTTTCTCTCTGGACACCAGCTCCTTGGTGTTTTTGCTGTCCACATAGCGAAGGAAGTACCAGGAAGAACCGGCCCACTGCGGCATGGTATTGGTCTCTCTCTTGGCCGGAGCACCGCAGACCGGACAGGTGCAGTTCACCCACTCGTCAATTGCAGCCAGCGGTGATTCGCCGGTGCCGGTCGGCTGATAGCTTTCCACCTCCGGAAGCTTTAAAGGAAGCTGATCCTCCGGAACCGGAACACAGCCGCACTTCGGACAGTGAACGATCGGAATCGGCTCGCCCCAGTATCTCTGACGGGAGAATACCCAGTCACGAAGCTTGTAGTTTACGGTTTTCCGGCCGATTCCCATCTTCTCAATGATGATCGGAGCTTCCTTCTTCAGAACCGCAGACTCCATGCCGTTCCATTCGCCGGAATTGATCATGGTTCCGCTGGCTTCCGTGTAAGCCTCGGTCATATTCTCGATCTCCTTGCCGTCCTTTGCGATAACCTGGATGATCGGGATGTTAAACTTCTTTGCGAATTCAAAGTCACGGTCATCGTGTGCCGGAACGCACATGATAGCGCCGGTACCGTAATCCGCCAGTACATAATCAGACAGCCAGATCGGCACCTTCGCACCGTTCAGCGGGTTGATGGCATAGGAGCCGGTGAAGACGCCGGTCTTCTCCTTGGCCTGCATACGGTCTACATTGGAACGCATGGAAGAATCGAAAATATATTTCTCAACCGCTTCTCTGGTCTCATCATTGGCCAGACTCTTTGCCAGCTTATGCTCCGGCGCCAGCACCATAAAGGTTGCTCCGTGCAGAGTATCCGGTCTGGTAGTATATACGGTGATCTTTTCCTCTCTGCCCTCGATCGGGAAATCCACCTCTGCGCCGTAGGACTTGCCGATCCAGTCAGTCTGCATCTTCTTAACCTTCTCCGGCCAGTCCAGCTTATCCAGATCATTGAGCAGACGCTCTGCGTAAGCCGTGATCTTTAACATCCACTGACGGAGATTTTTCTTGGTAACCGGGGTGCCGCAGCGTTCACAGCAGCCGTTTACTACTTCCTCATTCGCAAGGCCGGTCTTACAGGACGGACACCAGTTGATCGGAAATTCCTTCTCGTAAGCCAGACCCTTCTTAAACATCTGTACAAAAATCCACTGGGTCCACTTGTAAAATTCCGGGTCCGTGGTGTTCACTTCCATATCCCAGTCATAGATTGCCGCGATCTGATTGATCTGCTTCTTAATATTGGCAATGTTCTGAGCGGTGGAGATCGCCGGATGGGTACCCATCTTGATCGCATAGTTCTCAGCCGGCAGACCGAATGCATCCCAGCCCATCGGGTGAATCACATACTTGCCCTTTAACAGCTGATAACGGCTCCATACATCGGAGATCACGTAGCCTCTCCAGTGTCCTACATGAAGGCCGCTGCCGGACGGATATGGGAACATATCCAGGCAGTAATACTTTTCTTTCTTGCCGTCGTTTACATTAATGGGATTTTTCTCCCAGTTTTCCCGCCACTTTTTCTCAATCGCAGCGTGGTTGTACTGTGTAGCCATGTTCTTTCCTCCTAAAATTCGAAGCAGTTCCGAAAAGAGTTTTCCGATAAACAAAGGAAAACCCTGCGCTCCGGCCAAACAGCCAGAGACGCAAGGTTTTGAATTCTCTCACGCGGTACCACTCTGTTTCATACAATTTTCCATGAAAAGGTCATCTGTATGCACTTTTCTCCCGTTAACGGCGGATAACCGGCGGCGCCTACTCTCCGGTCTGCCTTCCACCTCTGCAAAAGCTCCCCCGGTTTCAGCGTGCTGCTCAAAGGCCAGTTCACATCTCCTCAGGCTCTGCCTCGCACCTGCCGGCAGCTCTCTGCATCCTTCCAATATGCTACTCTTCCTTCTCAACGCATTTAAACTATCTGTAAATTTAGCATAAGAACCATGTTCTGTCAAGACCTTTGCCCATAGTAAGCATTTGGTCCGTGCTTTCGAAGAAAATGCTTGTCCTGCATGCACTGCGGCGTCCGGTTGTCTGCTGACGGGTTTAAAAGCTCAGTCATCAGGCCCATTTTTGCCACTTCTTCCAGAACAACCGCGTTGTGCACCGCCTCAGCCGCATCCTTTCCCCAGGTAAACGGACCGTGATTTTTGCAGAGCACACCGGGTACATAAACCGGATTTTTCCCCCGGAAGGTTTCTATGATGATCAGACCGGTATTCTTCTCGTAGCCTTCCTCGATCTCCTGCTCCGTCAGATTTCTGGCACAGGGAATTTCTCCGTAAAAATAGTCTGCATGAGTCGTTCCGTAGCAGGGAATCGCTCTGCCTGCCTGAGCCCAGGAAGTGGCAAACGGAGAATGGGTATGCACCACTCCGCCGATCTCCGGGAAAGCTTTATAAAGCTCCAGATGGGTCGGGGTATCAGAGGAAGGATTTAAGGTTCCTTCCACCCGGTTTCCGTTCAGATCCATCACGACCATATCTGCCGGCCGCAGCACCTCATAATCCACGCCGCTCGGCTTGATCACAAACAGGCCGGATTCCCGGTCAATTCCGCTGACATTTCCCCATGTATATGTAATCAGGCCTCTCTTCGGCAGCTCCATATTCGCTTCATATACCTGTTGTTTTAATTTGTCCAGCATATCACGCCTCCGTAATTTATGAAAGAAGAGATTCTACAGCCGCCCGTTCAATGACCAGGCCTTTCTGATAGCGCTTCATAAATGCATCAAATCCGGCCACATCCGCCGCATCCGGCTCGACCCGGCTTCCCTCCTGACCGGCAAACACCTTGTCCGCCAGATACTGTGCCAGCGTCTCGCCCTCTTTCTTCCATACCCGGTATGCGGCCAGCAGGGCACAGCCCCAGGCACCGCCTTCACCGGCCGTTTCCATAACCGCAACCGGCACACCGGCCGCCGCTGCCATCATGCTCTGTCCTACACCCCTGGTCTTAAAAAATCCGCCGTGACCTAACAGCACATCCAGCCTGACATTCTCCTCTTTAAACAGGATATCCAGTCCGGTCTTTAATGCTCCCAGCGACGTGTACAGATGGGTCCGCATAAAATTGGCCAGATTGAACCGGCTGTCCGGCTTCCGGACAAACAGCGGCCGTCCTTCCTCAAAACCGGTAATATGCTCGCCGGAAAAATAATTGTATGCCAGCAGACCGCCGCAGTCCTTATCTCCTTCCAGCGCTTTGCGGTAAAGCGCCCCGAACAGTTCATTCCAGTCTGCATGCATCCCCATCGCCTCTGCAAATTCTTTGAAAAGTCCGACCCAGGCATTTAAATCAGAAGTGCAGTTATTGCAGTGGACCATGCCAACCAGCTCTCCGCTCGGAGTCGTAACCAGGTCGATCTCCGGATGTACCTTCTTTAACGGATCCTCAAGCACCACCATGGCAAATACACTGGTTCCGGCAGACACGTTTCCGGTCCGCACCGCCACGCTGTTGGTAGCCGTCATGCCGGTACCCGCATCGCCCTCCGGCGGACACAGCGGAATACCGGGCTTTAAATGGCCGCTTACATCCAGAAGCTTCGCGCCCTCCTCCGTCAGTACGCCTGCATCCTCTCCGGCAAGCAGCGCCTGCGGCAGAATATCCCGAAGCTTCCAGGGAAGATGCTCCTCCTTCACCAATGCATCGAACTGATCCAGCTTCTCCGAATCAAAATCCCGGGTATGGATATCTACCGGAAACATCCCGGCGATATCTCCGATACCCAGCACCTTCCGTCCGGTCAGTTTCCAGTGTACATAGCCTTCCAGTGTGATCATGTAATCGATCTGCGGTACATGAGGCTCCTTATTTAAAATCGCCTGATACAGATGGGCAATGCTCCATCTTTGCGGAATCGGATAGGCAAACAGTTCTGTCAGCGTTTCAGCCGCCTCACCGGTAATCGTATTCCGCCAGGTGCGGAACGGGACAAGAAGCTCTCCCTCCTTGTCAAATACCATGTAGCCATGCATCATGGCACTGATTCCGATCGCTCCGATCACCGTCAGAGTTTCATCATACTGCTGTTTGACCTCCTCAGCCAGATTCCGGTATGCATCCTGTACGCCCTCCCAGATAGCCTCCAGGGAATACGTCCAGATACCGTCCGCCAGCTGATTCTCCCAGTCATGGCTTCCGGATGCGATCGGACTGTGGTCTTCCCCGATCAGAACTGCCTTGATCCGGGTAGAGCCCAGCTCCATTCCCAGCGCAGTCTTTCCCCGCCGAATCATTTCTTTGATCTGCATTCTGTCCAACTCATCGTTTCCTCCGTTCTTTTTTTAAAATTATATCCTTTTCTCCTCTTTTTTCCAAGTGCCAAACTTATCGAATCAACAGCACTTTTTTGCCATTTGTTGCGTTCACAGACTCCCGAACGGTAACTGTCATTTTTTCAAAACGTGCAGGCCGGCTCAGAATCCGGTCACAAACTGAAGCACGCAGAGAATGACAAAAACCGCCATTCCCGGATTCAGGAAAAGGATCCGGAGGGTTCCCTTTTTCGGAAGTCTGCGGATTCCCGGATAGAAACAGATGTATTTTTTAAAAACGAAAAACAGAATCACGCCGGCTGCAGCCACAATCAGCTGAAGCGCCGCATAGCCAAGAAGAATCAGGCAGGAGGCAAACAGCGCCGGATTGTCCGACAAAAGAGAAAAAAGCTCCGTCTCTGCTCCTGCACTCGCCAGGATCTCTGCCATCGGTTCTATGAGGTTCGGTGCCAGAACACCGCCGCAGAAGTTGATCCACATATGAAACAGAATGGTATTCCGGATATTTCCGGTTTTGCAGTAAATATATGCAAAGAGACAGCCCAGAATAAACGCATAAAAAAACTGCTGGAAATTTCCATGCATGATTCCGAACAGCGTCCCGGAAAGAATCACCGAAAGCTTTTCACCGTAGCCGATCGTCCGATCGATCAGAAATTTCCGAAACAGCATTTCCTCCACAATCGGCGCTCCGACCACCACCGTCAGCACCGTCAGCACCGTGTTTCCTTCAAAGATCATATCCATCAGCCCCTCATAGCTGGCCGATGTGCCGAAAAATCCGGTAACCAGATTCCCCAGAAGGTTTCCCAGATAAGAAAACGACATGCCGATCACCACAACAACCAGCCAGGCCTGCCACTCCCAGCGCTCTCTGCGAAGCTGCCCGAATTTCGGAACCGTCTGATAATATGCCGCCGTAATCGGAAACGCAAACAGATACATGCATACAAGAGTCAGCAGATAGTTCAGATCCATGGCATAAGGCAGATAATTCCAGCCGCTCAGACGAAGCATTCCTACCGCCAGCATCTGAAATCCGACTCCCGCTACATTATAAATCAGCAGTCCTGCCGCAATCCTGGAAAAATGATACCGGTCCACCTGAAATTCTTTTTTCTGCTGCTGTTCCATCTCGTTCAAACAAGCATCCCCTCTCTTCTGTTATGTATTGATTCATTGTACAGAAAAAAAGGAATTTTGTAAAGCATCCTTTCCGGTCAGGATTTCCCCCTGTCTTTTTTCCTGCTCACTGCCAGAAAGGACGCTGTCGCAGACACACACGGCACCGTCAGCACCACGCCGATGCTGCCGGAGATCCCCTGCATGATCTCAATGTTCATATTATTGGAATTGATAATCTGAAGATACGGCAGCTGATAGGCAAAATTCAGCACAAGCGTGCTCACCGCCCCGCCGGCAAAAGCCAGAATCAGCGTATTGACCATGGTTCCCATCATGTCCCGGCCCACACGCATTCCAGCCTGAAACATACCCAGCCAGTTCAGTGCCGGATTTTGATCATAGATCTCAAACACTGCGGAAGAGATGGACATCGCCACGTCCATCACAGCCCCCAGAGAAGAAATCAACAGTCCGGAAAACAAAAGCTCTCCCACCCGTACGGAAAGCAGATCCTCCAGTACCACCAGCGACTCGATATTCGACACATTATAACCGCCCACTCCGGAAGCTTTTCCGAACCCCCAGGCCGATATTCCGGCCATCACCACGCCGGCCACCGTCCCCAGAACGGAAGATATCGTTTTCCTGCTCCAGCCGCCGATCAGGTACATGGTAACCAATGTGGTCAAAGCCGCCACCAGGACTGCTGCCAAAAACGGGGAATTCCCCCTATAGATCATGGGGATATACAGATACAAAATGCAGAGCCCCGTAAAAGCCAGCCCCAGACCAGCCTGAATCCCTTTTTTCCCGCCCGTCAGGCAGACAAGCAGGAGAAACAGCGCCAAAAATCCGTACACGGCTGCTTCCCGGTCCACACTGTACACCGAGTGAATCGAAATGTCTCCGGATATACTCTCGATCACCACCACATTCATCCCTGCCTCGCAGGGCGCCCCAAACAGATAACCGTTGGTACTGGTCGCCTCTACGATTTCGCCCTTCATCGGTCCGGTCTTCATCCGCAGCATGACCGTCTGCTGGCCGGTCCGGCTTCCGTCCTCCTGGATATTATCCTCCGTTACCTGGATCACTACCGCCTTCTGAAAATCACGGCCCCTGGTCACCGCCAGATCGATCCGGTCAAACTGATTATATTTCCATAAGCCTGCCAGAAAAAGCAGAAGGAGCAGCAGGAAAACCCCCTGTTTTCCTGCTGCCTTTCTGATTTTCAGGCCAAAATTTCGGATATTCATATGATTCAAGCCTGATTCCTGTTCCTTTCCTGCTTACTTCGTCTTTACAATGGTAAAGGTCTGATCGATCGGATTCACGCTTCCGTCCGGATTGATCTCATAGGTGTTGATGGTAAATTCGTTCTGGCTGACCTGAATCACCGAATAGGACGGCAGCCAGTTCTGGCTTCTTGCCGCGATATAATCCTGCTGACTCGGAATCAGTTCATAGAACTTGCTTCCTGTGGAGGAGTTGGACTCCATATACAGAGTTCCTTCCGGATTTACCACACGGTTCTGCGTCATATCTGCGATCGTGTAGCAGTTGTTTTCCGACTGATAAGAAGCATCGGAGTACGGATAGACATTTCCTGCCTCATCTTTGACATTATCCCAGTCATAAAAATCATAGTTTGCATGTGCTTTGGAATCGCCCTTCAGCAGATAGCTTCTGGAATAGGTATGATCATGTCCCTGAAGAACCACATCAATATCATACTTGTCCATGATCGGAGTCAGCTGCGTTCTCAGCACAATTCCGTCGGAATCCGAATGATCCAGACCGCTTCCGTAAATATCCTGATGGAACATAACGATTCTCCACTTTGCATCCGGATAAGCCAGACATGCCGTTTTTACCACAGTTTCATGTTCCGCACAATTATAATTGTTGGTATTCAGCACAATGTAAACGGCCGGACCATATTTATAGAAATAATCGCCGCCTGCTTCTGTCATGCCCAGGCCGGTCAGGTTCGGATTGTTGAAGTGGAAGCTGTAGCTTGCATTGGTCGCGTCATGATTGCCGATGGTGGTGGAAATCGGCATAAAGCGCAGCCAGGTTGCATTCAAAAATCCAGCATATTCGATCTCATTGCCGTCATCCAGACCATTTACATTCTTGTTGATCTGGTCGCCTGCCGAAAGGATAAAGCTGATGTCCGGGTTATTCGCCATCGCCACGTTCAAGGTATTTTCCCAGCTGTACGCGTCATTTCTTGCGGCCGTATTTAATTCAGAAGTATTTTCCAGCTGATCCCCCAGAGAAGTGGTCTGGCCCTTAGAAGCACCGATCTGCGGGTCTCCCACAAACAGCAGCTTGTACTGTTCAAAATCCTTGGTCAGGAAATTCGCCACCTCTGCCGGCTGACCGTTCTTATAGTACACATAAAAGTAATTGGTGTTCGGCTTTAAGCCTTCCACCGTAACATAATTGGTATTGTAGCCTTCCACTGCCGCCATCGAAATTCCGGTGAACACCTGGGCATTCTCCATCTGCGGGTTGTCTGCAACTGCTACCTGCGGAGTCGGTGTTCCGTCATTTCTGGAATACCATGCAAAGTTCATTTTGGTTTCATCCGTACCGGGAGTCAAAGCCACTTTTTCGTAATCCTTGCTGATGCTGTCTGCCCAAAGCTGCGTCCACTGCTCCCATCCGGCTCTTGTGGTGGAATCCTGGTAATGTTCGGTTGCTGCGTATACCGCGCCGCCTACCGCTGCAATGCTCATTGACAATGCAAGCGCTGCTGCAACTACGTTCTTTCTGGTAATCATCTTTTCATACCTCCAAATCCGTTTTTTCTGCCTGCCGTTTTCTGAAACCGGGCGTGTATGTTCCGCTCCTTTTCCGGCCTGCATTCTTTACGCTTGTAAGTATAATTCCGTCATTTCCAGCATGCAATAGACCTTGCAGAAGCTCTACAATCTTTACGATGACTTTACGGAAAGTGAACCATTTTGCTTTACCAGATTTCCCGCAAAAAAACAGCTGCCCGTACAATACAGACAGCTGCCTTTCCTATCCTGTTTTTCAATCTATCCTGCTTATTGCCTGATGATTTACCCGATCAGAGCTTATTCATCATCCTTGGCTGCTCTTGCTTCAACTTCCTTCTTCTGAACGTCGCCCGGAGCCTGCTCATAGCGTGCAAATTCATACTCATATACACCGATGCCGCCGGTCATGGAGCGCAGATCTGTGTTGTATCCGTACAGCTCAGACATCGGAATATCGGCCTCGATCACCTGTTTGCCGTGATGGTCCGAATTCATGCCAAGCACACGTCCTCTTCTGCGGTTTAAATCGCCCATAACATCACCAGTGAACTTATCCGGCACGGTGACCTTCAGGGATGCAATCGGCTCCAGAAGAACCGGACCTGCATCCATAAAGCCCTTCTTGAAGGCCAGGATCGTCGCCATCTTGAATGCCATTTCCGAGGAGTCTACCGGATGATAGGAACCATCCAGAAGCGTTGCCTTCAGACCAACTACCGGATATCCGGCCAAAGGACCCTTCTGAACGCATTCCTGCAGTCCTTTTTCTACAGCCGGGAAGTAGTTCTTCGGAACGGAACCGCCGAATACCTTCTCCTCAAAGATGTATGGGGTCTCCAGATCACCGGACGGCTCAAATTCCATGATAACGTCACCGTACTGGCCGTGTCCGCCGGACTGCTTCTTGTGCTTGCCCTGTACCTTGACTTTCTTCTTTAATGTCTCGCGGAATGCAAATTTCGGTTTCTCCAGCGTGATATCTACCTTATAGCGGGTCAGCAGCTTGCTGACAACCACATCCAGCTGCTGATCACCGATACCGTAAAGCAGGGACTGGCGGTTCTCCGGATCGCTGACCACCTTTAAGGTCAGATCCTCCTCCATCAGCTTGGCCAGTGCAGAGGAAACCTTGTCATCGTCGCCCTTGTTGACTGCCTTATAAGCCATGTATGTATATGGTTTTGAAATCACCGGCTTGTGGTACACAATCGGGGCCGTGCGGACTGCCATGGTATCTCCGGTCTGAGTAACGGTCAGCTTTGCAACGGCACCAATATCGCCGGCCTTCAGTTCCGGAACCTCGATCTGCTCCTTGCCTCTTAACAGATAAACCTTTCCAACCTTCTCCTCTGCGTCCTTATTAACGTTGTAGACCACGGAATCCGGCTTTAACGTACCGGTACAGATCTTCATCAGAGAATACTTTCCGATAAACGGATCGGCAATCGTCTTAAATACTCTTGCAGACAGAGACACATCGTCATTGTACTTCGCCGTAAAGCGCTCACCGGTGGAAACATCCACGCCGACGCACTCATACTTATCCGGTGACGGGAAGTACTTGTCAATGGCCTGCAGCAGCACGCGGAAGCCCTGGCAGTTAATGCCGGAACCCATCATAACCGGAACAATGCTTCCATCGATTACGAAGGTACGCAGTGCCTGTGAAATCTCCTCCTGCGTGAACTCGTCACCGGAGAAATAACGCTCCATATATTCCTCACTGGTCTCTGCAACTGCTTCCATGAGTGCTTCTCTTGCGATTCCCAGATTCTTCTGTACATAATCCGGAATCGGGCACTCCTCATAGTCGCTCAGATTCGTAAAGCGGCGGCCTGCCATCTTTACCACGTTGACGAAACCAACAAATTTTTCATTTTCACGAATCGGCAGCTGGAACGGCGCGATCTTACGTCCGAATCTTGTTTCCAGCTTCAGAACCAGCTCACGGTAGCTGGCATGGTCATCATCCATATTAGTCACAAAAATAATTCTCGGCAGGTCATACTTTTCACAAAGCTCCCAGGCTTTTTCCGTTCCCACTTCAATACCTGCCTTGCAGTTTACCACAATAATGGCAGCGTCGGCTACGCT
Source organism: Candidatus Caccovicinus sp. (assembly GCA_051878975.1). Taxonomy (GTDB): domain Bacteria; phylum Bacillota; class Clostridia; order Lachnospirales; family Lachnospiraceae; genus Caccovicinus. Next base: position 33,685 of record JBJELD010000071.1, on the reverse strand, counting down.
GACTGCTTCTTCCACTTCTCCTACAAAATCGAAAAATCCAGGAGTATCCAGCAAATTAATCTTGATCGGTCCGTTCTCCCCCTCATACTCCAGCGGAATCAATGAGGTGGAAATGGAAAACTGTCTCTTAATCTCTTCCTTATCGTAATCACTGATGGTATTGCCGTCGGTTACCTTTCCCATTCTCTTGGTAACTCCGGTGATCAATGCCATCGCTTCTGCAACTGTTGTCTTACCTGCACCGCCGTGTCCAAGTAATACAACGTTACGGATCTGACTCGTTCCATAAACGTTCATAAACATTCCTCCTGTACAACAAATTTAGTCCATGAGGCTATTGTACTAAAAAACCGCAAAATTTACAAGCAGAATTGCATGAATTTAACAAATTATTTTAAATGTTTTTTTTCGTTTCCAGACACTTCGACAACACCGCGCACTTTTATTGAAGAATATGCAGCGAAAATCACAAGCCGCAGCAGATGTCCGAAAGCCGCTTTTTCACGATTTAAAGTGTTATGATTTAAAGTGTAAAGATTCAACGCGTAAAAGCGTTGACATTTCCCCTCTTCTATTTTACAATGTAAAAAGCGTAAAACGTGAAAAGAAAGTTGAGGAAAGCGTTATGATTATTATTATGAAACCAAACGCCTCGGACGAGGCGATTCAGCACGTATCTGCCGTTATCAAATCGAAAGGCCTTCAGGCTCACCTTTCCAAAGGCGACGAAGTCACCATCATCGGTGTTGTAGGCGACAAAAGCAAGCTGAAGGGAAGCAACCTGGAAATCTCCGAAGGCGTGGACAAGATCGTCCAGGTCACCGAATCCTACAAGCTGGTAAACAAGAAATTTCATCCGGAGGACAGCCGGATTCCGGTAAAAAATACGGTCATTGGTCCGGATACCTTTACGGTCATGGCCGGCCCCTGCGCCATTGAGAATCATGATCAGCTGCTGCTGTGCGCCAAAGAAGTCAAGAAGGCCGGCGCAACTCTTTTACGGGGCGGTGCCTTCAAACCGCGCACTTCCCCATACTCCTTTCAGGGTCTGGAGGAAGAAGGCCTGAAATATATGGAAGAGGCCGGCCGGACTACCGGCCTTGCCACCATCTGTGAAGTAACCAGTCTCCGCGCCCTGTCCATGGCAGTCAAGTATGTCGATATGCTTCAGATCGGCGCCCGAAACATGCAGAATTTTGAATTATTGAAGGAAGTAGGCCGCTCCGGTCTTCCGGTCATGCTGAAGCGCGGGCTGGCCGCAACGATCGATGAATGGTTAAACGCGGCTGAGTACATCATCTCTGAGGGAAATCCGAACATTGTCCTGTGTGAACGCGGCATCCGCACCTATGAAACCGCCACCAGAAATACCCTGGATATCAGCGCCGTCCCGGTCATCCGTGCCAAGAGCCATCTTCCGGTGATCGTAGACCCAAGCCACGCAACTGGCGTCCGCGCTTATGTAGAGCCGCTGGCCAAGGCTGCCGCCGCTGTCGGAGCGGACGGACTGATGATTGAGGTTCATCCGTGCCCATCCTGCGCCCTGTCTGACGGTCCGCAGTCCCTCACCTTTGAGCAGTTCGACCATCTGATGACCACTCTAAAACCTTATACCGACCTGGCCGGAAGAAAGCTCGGCTGAGAATAAGAGGAGACTGCATTTATGAAGGAACAAACCATCGCCTTTATCGGGCTTGGGCTGATCGGCGGTTCCATCGCCCGGGGGCTCAAGCGCGACAATCCAAACACAAAAATCATGGCATATATGCGGACCCGCTCCCGCCTGGAGCAGGCAAAAGCCGACGGCATTGTGGATGTTATTCTGGACGGCATCGGCGAGCCGCTGCGGGAATGCGACGTGATCTTTCTCTGCACCCCGGTTGAATACAACGCTCAGTATCTGGCAGCTGTCAAGCCGTATCTGAAGGAGGGCGCTTTCATCACAGACGTGGGAAGCACCAAAACCAGCATTCACGAAGAAGTTATCCGCCAGGGACTGAGCGGACGGTTCGTAGGCGGCCACCCCATGGCCGGTTCCGAAAAGACCGGATACGAAAACTCCACGGATCACCTGCTGGAAAATGCCTTTTACATCATTACCCCGTCCGGCGGTGTTTCGGACTCCGGCCAGGCTTTGGAGGATCCGCTCAGCAGCCGGCTTAAAGAGATTGCCTCTGCCATCGGCGCCATTCCCATGGTTCTGGATTACCGGGAGCATGACAAGGTCGTGGCAGCAGTCAGTCACCTGCCGCATATTGTTGCCTCCAGCCTGGTCAACCTGGTCCGGGATTCTGACACCCCATCCGGAACCATGAAACAGGTTGCAGCCGGCGGCTTCAAGGATATCACCCGTATTGCCTCCTCTTCCCCGGATATGTGGGAACAGATCTGCGTGACCAACCGCGAACCGATTGCTGAGATCCTGGAACGCTACATCGACTCCCTGTCCCGGATCCTGGTTCAGATCAAAGAAGCCAGCCATCCGATGCTGCACCAGCTTTTCGAGGAATCCAGAGATTATCGAAATTCCATCACCGACCGGGCAAAGGGCTCGCTCGTCCCGGATTATTCTTTTTCCGTGGATGTGGCAGATGAGGCCGGAGTAATCTCCACCATTTCCGTGATCCTGGCCTCAAAGGGCATCAGCATCAAAAACATCGGCATCAATCATAACCGCGAACAGGGGGAAGGCGTTCTGCGGATTACCTTCTACGAAAAAGATGCCATGAACGCAGCAAAAAAGCAGCTGGAAAAATATCATTATGAGCTGCGGCCATAAGTATATATAGAAAGCAGGAACAATAACCATGAAATTCAGAAAAGTTTCTCATTTAAGAGGAGCGCTTACGATTCCGGGAGATAAATCCATCTCCCACCGCAGCGTGATGTTCGGCTCCATTGCAAAAGGAACCACCGAAATTACCGGATTTCTGCAGGGAGCGGATTGTCTTTCTACCATCTCCTGTTTCCGGAAAATGGGCGTTGAAATTGAAAACACCGGAAACCGGGTTCTGGTACACGGGAAAGGACTGCACGGCCTTCAGGCGCCGTCTGAAATCCTGGACTGCGGAAACAGCGGCACCACTACCCGCCTGATCTCCGGCATTCTCGCCGCTCAGAATTTTGATGTGACCCTGACCGGCGACGCCTCCATCCAGAAACGCCCCATGAAACGGATCATGGAACCCTTATCCCGTATGGGAGCCGATATCCGAAGCATTCGGGATAACGGCTGTGCCCCGCTGGCAATTCACGGGCAGAACCTTCACGGAATTCATTACATTTCTCCGGTCGCATCCGCTCAGGTCAAATCTGCCATTCTGCTGGCCGGTTTGTATGCAGAAGGCGAAACAAAAGTCACCGAGCCTTACCTGTCCCGGAATCATTCCGAGCTGATGCTGTCTCATTTCGGCGCAGACGTGAAAACGGAAGGAACTACTGCGATCATCCGTCCGGCAAAGGAGCTCTACGGCTGTCCAGTACAGGTTCCCGGCGACATTTCTTCCGCTGCCTTTTTCCTGGCTGCCGGGCTGATGGTCCCAAATTCGGAAATCCTGATTAAAAATGTGGGAATCAACCCGACCCGGGACGGCGTCTTAAAGGTATGCCAGGCCATGGGCGGCGATATTACGCTGCTGAATATTCAGACCGGCTCCGGAGAACCGACCGCAGATCTTCTGGTCCGCCACAGCGCCCTTCACGGCACAGAAATCGGCGGTGCCATTATTCCGACTCTGATTGATGAGCTTCCCATGCTGGCCGCTCTGGCCTGCTTTGCAGAAGGAGAAACGGTGATCAAGGATGCTTCCGAACTTAAGGTCAAAGAATCCAACCGGATCGAGGTTATGGTCCGGAATCTGACTGCCATGGGAGGTGACGTCACCGAAACCGAGGATGGCATGATCATCCACGGCGGCAGGCCTCTTCACGGAGCGGTCATTGACAGCAAGCTGGACCACCGGATTGCCATGACCTTTGCCATAACCAGCCTTTGTGCCGAAGGCGAAACCGAAATTCTGGGAGCCGAATGCGTCAATATTTCTTACCCGAATTTCTATGAGGATTTAAAGAAGCTGGCGGAATAGCTTGAAAAAGGAAGGATGATACTTATGAACTATACGCTCACCGAGCTGCTTTTCTTTCTTTTGCTCTATTCCTTTCTTGGATGGTGCATGGAAGTCCTTTATCTGGCAGTACGCACAGGGAAATTCTGCAATCGTGGTTTTTTCAACCTTCCGCTGAGCCTTTCCTACGGGATCGCCGCTGATCTTCTGCTTCTGATCCTGCCGACTCTCCGCGGAAGATTTCTCCTGCAGTTTATCGCCTGCATGGTGATCACCTCCGCCTGTGCGCAGCTGGCAGGCGACGTCTCCAGCCGTCTGACCAGGCACGTACTCTGGAATCAGGATCGGCGTTCCCTCTATTCCGGTAAGCTCTCCGGTCTGATTCAGGCCCTGATTCTCAGCGCAGCCGCCATGATCGTCCTTCTGTTGATACATCCGGTCCTGTACATCGGCATTCACATGCTGCCGAAGTGGCTGCTCCGGGCAATGACTGCTGTCGGACTGATCCTGCTGCTTCTGGATTTTACTGCCATCCGCTATACCATGAAAAAGCATCCGCTTCCGGACAGCATGAAAGTGCTGGCCCAGGATCTTCAGGAGCAGAAAAAAAGTCTGGGAATCCGTCTGTCTGATCATATCTGGAAGCGTCTGACAAAAGCATATCCTCTGCTTCAGGCATCCGATTATGGGGAGGCAGAAAATCAGGAGCATTATGTATTTGCCGAGGGTGTCTGTCTGGATAAGCTGATCTGGGTCTTTTTCATCTGTGCACTGGGAGGCGACCTGATTGAAACCGTCTATGTCCGGCTGACCGCCGGAATCTGGATGAGCCGCTCCAGCGTGCTTTACGGAACCTTCAGCATTGTCTGGGGCTTCGGCGCCGCGCTGCTGACCCTGATGCTGCACCGCCTGGCCGACAAGGAGGACCGCTATATTTTTCTAAGCGGTTTTTTTCTGGGCGGAACGTATGAATATCTGTGCAGTGTCTTCACAGAGGTGTTTTTCGGCACCACATTCTGGGACTACAGCGATATGCCTTTCAACATCGGCGGACGAACCAATCTGCTGTTCTGCCTGTTCTGGGGAATCCTCTCCCTGGTCTGGCTGAAGCTGTGCTATCCGAAAATCAGCAGACTGATCGAAAAAATCCCGCCGATGACGGGAACGCTTATGACCTGGATCTGCGTAGCTCTGATGTGCTGCGATATGGTAATTTCCGGCGCCGCCATGATCCGGTATGTGGAGCGGAAGGCACATGTTCCCGCAGAGAATGCGGCAGAAGAATTTTTGGATTACCAATATCCGGATGCACTGATTGAATTCGTGTGGCCGAACCTGCGGATTTCCTGAAAAAAGAGAGGGTTAAAATCGCCCTCTCTTTTGTCTGTCAAATCTGAAAACCCTTCAGACGAATATAATCCTTGATCAGAATCACCATCTCCTCAAATTCCAGGCGGCTGCTGTTGATCGGCAGATCATAGTATTCCATGTTCATCCAGTTCCGGCCGGCAAAATACCGGCAGTATTCTTTCCGTTCCCGGTCAATACGTTTAATCCTCCGCAGGGCCTCCTTCTCGTCCACCTTATCCACATCCATGACACGGCGTACTCTGGTGTCCATATTGGCATACACGAAAATGCGGATCAGCTCATCCAGATTCTCCTGCTCCAGAATATAATCGGCACACCGACCCACAAAAATGCAGGTTTCCTCCGAAGCCAGCTTCCGGATGACCTCCGACTGGAAGCGGAACAGACTTTCCGGCGAGGTAAGATTTTCGTTATCCTTCGGAAGGTACAGATCCGGCTTCATCTCCTTTACAATGCGAAACAGCAGATTATTCCCCGCTTTTTCATCTGCCAGCCGGAAATACTGCTCTCCGATGGCGCTGGTCTCCGAGGTCATTTTCAAAATCTCTTCATCATAAAAATGAATTCCCAGCTCCTCAGCCAGCATCTTTCCCACGATACGTCCGCCGCTTCCGTACTGTCTTCCGATCGTAATGACAAAATGATTTTTATCCATATTCAAGCCTCCTTTACAGAATTTCAATCTGACACATACGCATGGCCTTCAATGCATTTTCATGGCTTTCCGGTGTCACGCCTGCACAGCAGTCTGCCTTGACCTGAACCGGCGTCTCGGGCGTCGCCGCCTTTATGATCATGGCATTGGATATTACGCAGATATCGGTGCACAGACCGATCAGCTCCACGGAAGAATAGGCTCCCTCAGCCGCATAATCCGCACAGTCCAGACTTCCGAATGCCGTCTTTTCAAAGCGCCAGCCGTCCATGCCCTGAAGCTCTCTGCAAAGCTCCCAGCCCTCGGTCCCTTTGATACAGTGCTTCACTGGAAGCTTCTTTCCCTCCTGCGTATCCAGATAATCATCAAAATGCGTGTCCATGGTAAAAACCACCTCATCGCCGGCCGCCTGATATTCTTTGACCCGCTCCAGAACACGCGGCACGATCTCCTGCGCTTCTTTCGTTCCCAGGCTTCCGTCAATAAAATCCTTCTGCATATCCACTACTATCAATAATCGCTTCATGACAACCTCCTTCTGCCTCTCTCCTCTTACTTGTATTTTACCACAAACAGAAAGAAAGGGATAGCGGATTCTTTTGAAGGCTGTAACTCGTAAAAATATCTTGGCAGCCATCTAATTTTTTTGTATAATCACTGCAAAGGCCAAAACAAATAAATCCGGTATTTTCTATTGACAAATCTTTTCAAAAGTATTAAGATAACTTCAATAAATGAAACCGTTGAGAAAGAGGAGTAAGCTTTCAGGCAAAATCACAGAGAGCCGCAGATGGTGGAATTGCGGTATGGCGCAGATTGCTGAATGGACTTTTGAGGGCAGTCCTGAACCGGCTGAGACGAGTCGCTGTCAGTAGGGACTGACGGGTTACCGCATCCGTTACCATCTGCGGCGCATATGTTGGTATGTGAGAGATAACTATTTCAGTTAATTTGAGTGGCACCGCGATTGATTCGCCTCAAGGATGACCGTTTTGTCGTCCTTGAGGCTTTTTGTTTTTGTTCATCCGGAGAACCAAATGAATGACAATCTTCGGCACCCAGATATCTCTCCCAACGAATCTTATATTGATCAAATTCAAGGAGGAATTTATTATGAAGAAGAAAACATTATCAATCCTGATGGCGGCTGCCATGACCATGAGCACATTAACCGGCTGTGTAACCGTTGAACCGAAAGAAACTACTGCTGCTGCCACAACTGCTGCAGAAACCACTGCTTCCGTGACCTCCGCTGCAGAAACCGGTACCGCTGAAGCAGAAACGGCCTCCGAACCTTCTGAGGAAACAGTCTATACCATCGGCATTGGTCAGTTCGCAGAGCATGGTTCCCTGGACAACTGCCGTGAAGGCTTCCTGGCCGGACTTGCAGAGGAAGGTATTGAAGAAGGCAAAAATTTAACCGTTCTTTTTGAGAATGCACAAGCAGACGGCGGTACCGCAAGCCAGATTGCCACAAACTTTGCAGCAAAAAATGTGGATTTAATGTGCGGCATCGCAACTCCGATGGCACAGAGCCTTTACAGCGTGGCAAAGAAATCCGATACCCCGGTAATCTTTACGGCAGTAACCGATCCGATCGCAGCGGAGCTGGCCAATGCAGATAAGACCCCGGTGGGTGAAATCACCGGAACCAGTGACAAACTTCCGGTTGAAAAGCAGCTGGAGATGATTCGGACGATCCTTCCTGATGCAAAGACCATCGGTATCATGTACACAACCAGCGAAGTCAATTCCGAATCTGCCATTGCCGAGTATAAGGAAGCTGCTCCAAATTACGGCTTTGAGATTGTAGAGAGCGGTATCTCTGCATCTGCTGATATCCCGCTGGCTGCCGACACTCTGATTGACAAAGTAGACTGCATCACCAACCTGACCGACAATACCGTTGTGGCTTCTCTTCCAGTCATCCTGGATAAGGCTGCAAAGAAGAACATCCCGGTATTCGGAAGCGAAATCGAGCAGGTTAAAATCGGCTGTCTGGCTGCCATGGGACTGGATTACATTGATCTCGGAAAGCAGACCGGACGGATGGCGGCAAAGGTGTTAAAGGGTGAAGCGAAAGCCAGCGAAATTCCATTTGAAGTCATTGAGGAAGCTGCTTTCTACGGAAACAGCAAAGTGGCAGAAGATTTGGGCATCACCTTTCCGGAGGATCTGACTGCTTCTGCAAAAGAAATGTTTTCCGAAATTTCGCAGTAAACCTACATGCGTCCGGCAGCGGATGCACCGCCACGGTATATAAGTCCGGCGGCATGACCATTATAGTAAATTCTCCGCTCCCGGCCGAACTCTGCCGCCGGGAGCGGTTATCATATTGGAGGTTTCTATGATTACCATTCTGCTTGGAGTATTGGAAGAAGGCCTGGTATATGCCATTATGGCCCTGGGCGTTTATATCACCTACAAGATTCTGGATTTTCCGGACCTTTCCGTGGATTCGACCTTCCCCATGGGCGCTGCTATCACCGCAGTGGCCATTTTGTCCGGAATTCCGCCGCTTCTGACCTTGTTCATCACATTTCTGGCCGGCGCTGCAGCCGGCTGCGTGACCGGTCTGATCCATGTAAAACTGAAAGTCCGCGACCTGCTGTCCGGCATCATTGTGATGACCGGTCTCTATTCCATCAACCTGCGGATCGCCGGAAAAGCCAATCTCCCGATCTTCAGCCAGGAAACTATTTTTGACAATGCCTGGCTTCAGAATGTACTGCCGGCCGCGCTGCAGCCCTACACGGTGCTGCTGGTTCTGATCGTTATCACAGCGGTCTGCAAGCTGCTTCTGGATCTTTACCTGAAAACCCGGTCCGGATATCTGCTCCGCGCTGCCGGAGACAATGAGGTGCTGGTCACCTCCCTGGCCAAAGACAAGGGCATGGTCAAAATTCTGGGACTTGCCATCGCAAACGGCTTTGTTGCCCTGTCCGGCTGCATTTACTGCCAGCAGAAGGGCTTTTTTGAAATCTCCATGGGAACCGGCACCATGGTTATCGGGCTTGCGAACGTAATTATCGGAACACAGCTGTTCAAGCACATCTCCTTTGTAAGGCCCACTACAGCTGTTATCATCGGTTCCATCATTTACAAGGCCTGTGTTTCTATTGCCTTGAGCCTCGGCGAGATCCACCTCGGACGGGTGACGATTACTCTTCCGGTCACGGCATCGGACTTAAAGCTGGTCACTTCCATCCTGTTCTTAATCATCCTGATTGCGGCGAACCAGAATAAGGGAAAGCGAGGAAAAACACATGCTTGAGCTAAAACACATTGAGAAATATTATAACGCCGGTACTATCAATGAAATGTGCCTGTTTGAGGATTTTAACCTGACTATCCAGGACCGTCAGTTTGTCTCCGTAGTCGGCAGCAACGGCTCTGGAAAAACCTCCATGCTGAATATCATCTGCGGCAGCATCCCGCTGGATTCAGGCCGAATCCTGATGAACGGCCGGGATATTACCAATCTTCCGGAATACAAGCGTCAGCGCTCCATCGGACGCGTCTATCAGAATCCGGCTCTGGGAACCTGCCCGAATATGACGATACTGGAAAATATGGCGCTGGCAGACCACAAGGGGAAATCCTTCAATCTGCGTCCCGGCACCAATCGCCAGCGCGTCGACTATTATCGGGAATGCTTAAAGACACTGGGCCTCGGCCTGGAGGATAAGCTGGAAGTCAAAGTCGGTGTCCTCTCCGGCGGCCAGAGACAGGCCATGGCGCTTTTAATGTCTACCATGACCCCGATCGAATTCCTGATTCTGGATGAACATACTGCCGCTCTGGACCCGAAGACAGCTGAAACCATCATGATTCTGACCGACAAAATCGTCAAAGAAAAAAAGCTGACCACCATCATGGTCACCCATAACCTGCGCTACGCAGTGGAATACGGAGACCGCCTTCTGATGATGCACCAGGGACACACTGTCATCGACCGGGCAGACAAAGAAAAAGATGCCATCGATATCGATGACATCCTAAAGAAATTTAATGAAATCAGCATTGAGTGCGGAAACTGATCCGCACTCTTTTTCTATCGATTCCGGAACACCTCCACAACCGCATTCCACATCTTCACCAGTACATTCCACATCCTCCGGAACGGTCCGATCTCCTCCGGACTGACCTCCGCATCCATCACTTCCGTATCATCATCATCCACACTGATTTCATCCGTCCGCAGTATAATCTGCAGACTGTGAGGCTCCGGATTCTTTGAAGACGTAAAGGAAACCATGTCGGCATCCGGATCCATCTCCAGGAACCGGTTTTCATCCTCAAACTCATCCAGTTCATTATCCAGTGTGGTTTTCATTACACCGCTGCTCTTCCGAATCTCCCCGGTGCTGTCCAGCATATCCAGGCTCTTGTCCAGAAGCTCCTGACTGCCGGCAATCAGCTGTCTGGAGCCTTCATCCAGATTGTCACCGGAACTCTTCAGCGTGTTCTGGATAATGGTCATAGAGGCCACGGTCTGATTCAACAGGTTGTTCGTCCGGTTCAGAAGCTCCTGACTGTCAGTCAAGCCATCCTGAAGAACCGGATAATAGGTATTGATGGTGTCATGCAGCGCTTTTACATCATCAATCAGCGTATCACTGTATGCCAGCAGATCCCGTATCTCATCCGTGGCCTTATCCATTCCCCGCAGCATCATCTGAGCAGAACGACACAGCGCATTGCTATGGCTGGCCAGTGTCTCCAGCGCATCCACCTTGCTCATCAGATTATCTCTCGGACTCTCGATCCCGCTGACCGCCGACTGAAGCTGCCCGATCGCCTCCTCCTTATAGCCTTTCCGGTACTGTTCATATGCTTTCTGATAAATGGCATCTCTCTGCGTTTCATAAAGTTCCCTCTGCTCCGGATCATCCGGATCCAGCCCGGAAGCCGCCATCATGGCATTGGCGTAAGCAATTGCCTGATCATCCGCATATTCATCCGCATCCTGATCAATATCTCCCTCCATGCTGGTCTCAGAGAGTCCGACCAGCGTCATCAGGATCGTGGCCTCCTGTGCCTGCAGCTGTGTATCAAAGCTGATCACCTGCATCAGCGAAGCCTCCAGGCCGGGAAGCGTCTCTTCGGTACGGCTCATTCCGTCCTGAATATGATCCAGATGTTCATCCAGCTCCTGCAGCGGTACCTGCATGCTTCCCAGCGTCTGTATCATGGCGCTCATGTTGCTGTGGATCTCCTCCGCGCTGTCCTTCGCCGTCTGAAGATACGGAACCATGGCCGCGCTCTGCTGCGCTACCGCATTCAGCGCTGCAATCGAGGCGTCATTCTGATTCTCGATGGCGCTTCGGTTTCCGCTGATGGTGCTTCTGGCATTTTCCAGAGCTGTCAGACTGCTCTGGACGGTCTGCACGCCGGACCGCATAGCTTCCATGGAGGCCATCATGGCATCCATGCTGTCATACATGTCACTGCCGGCTTCCCGCCAGGTATCCTTCAGATCCTTAATGTCCTTCACATGCTCCAGCGAATCGGTAGTTCCCGGAATCATCATGATCACGACTCCCACCGATTCAAAGCTGTCCGTGCCGATGCGCGCCGTAAAATCGCCTTCTTCTCCCGGAAGAGCCGTAAACACCACACCGGTCATAGAACCAATGCTCTGAATCTGGGATCCAGGCGCATCCACACTGTAGCATTTCTCCATATCCACCGGAACCATCACCGCAAGCATCATATTATTCCGGTAATAAAGATCCGCCTTGCCATTAGGCTGTGCATCCACATGAATTTCAATCAGACCAGAAACGCCGGCCAGATCTTCTGCCCTCGTCTCACGCCCGTTCAGCTTATATGTAACATCAAAGGTCCAGGGCAGTTCAAACTGCTCCGCATCCATGGTACACTGATAGTAAAACCGTCCGCCCTGCTCTGACAGGTCCCAGTCCACACGCCCATCTCCCTGCTGCGGCTCCGTCCGCCCGCTCATGTTCAGCACCTTGCTGTAATTTCCGTAATCCGTATATGTTCGGACGCCGTTTGTCGTCACGCCTTTCACTACATTGATGCTCGTTTTCCGTCCGTAATAATCCATGTTCACATACATGGTTTCATCCACGCTGACCTGAGGCTCTGCCGCCACAGCAGGAAACAGCGCAGTCTGTACCAGGGTAAGCACGGTCAGTGCCGCAGCTGTCTTCTGATAAATTCTTTTTCTGATACTATTTTTCATTGCGCTTCTCCTCCTTACTGCTGTCTTCTCCGTTTTTTCTTCCTGCCCTTGCTTTTCCTGCAGCATGTTTCACTGTCTCCACGACTTTCTGTCTTCCCGCCTTCCGCCGGTTATGCCACTCCTTCAGCCTTGTCAGCTCATTCTTGGTGAGAAGCGGGTCCACTATCATCAAAAGTGCCGGAAGCAGCGTCAGCACCAGAAGCATGCTGATCCAGGCACCGCGTCCTACCAGATGACCCAGGTCGCCGATCGCGCTGATCGTCGAAATATTATAAAGGACGTATCCGCATACCGTCAGAATCGATCCGGAGGTCAGAATCGCCGGTATGCTCCGTTTCAGTGTGAAGGATGCAGCCTGATACTTATCCATCGCTTTTCTTGCTTCCATATAATTGCCGATCGTCAGTATCGAATAATCTACCGTTGCTCCCAGCTGAATGCAGCTTACGATCACATAGCCCATAAACACGACCTGCTCCCCTTTTAAATACGGAACAGCCATGTTAAAGTAAATCGCCACCTCAATCGGAATCATCGCCACCATCGGAATCGCAAGAGACCGATAAGTCAGCATGATGACCAGGAAAACGCCAAGAATCGAGAGCAGATTTACCAGCTTGTAGTCCTCAGTAATAACGGTTTTGATATCCTGCGTAGAGGGCGTACCGCCTACCAGATAGGAATCGTCCGGATAATATTTTTTGACAATCTCCCGAATCTCATCCGCGCAGCGAAAAGCCGTCTCACTCTCCTCCTTCGTCCGGGTGTACATCAGAATTCTGGAATAGCCGTTTTTATGAAGCAGCTCGGTAATGCTCCCCGGAAGAAACTCCTCCGGCACACCTTCAGGGATGGAGCCGGACAGAGACTGCACCTTCTTCATATAAGAAAGCTCTTCCAGCTCATCCGTCAGCTCTTTCTCAATGACATTGGAATGGGCCGGAACAATCGCCATCATCATGTTGCTTCGCCCGAATTTTGCGACGATCTTCTGATCATCCTCATAAACCCTGGTCCCTTCTCCGGCACCTACGGAAGCATTTCCATACTGATAGCTGTTCATGTTCTGTGCATGATACATAGGAAGTACCAGAATCATCACAACCGCCAGAACCACAAAACGGACCCGACAAATTCCACGGCTCAGCTTTTCAAAATCCGGCAGAAATGAACGATGCTCAAACCGCTCGATCAGCTTCGACATGCGCAGAATCAAAGCCGGCATCAAAAAGATTACCGTCAGCAGACTGCAGACCACGCCTTTCGCCAGAGAAAGCCCCAGATCAAAGCCGATGTTGAATTTCATGACTGCCAGAACCAGAAATCCCACGACCGTCGTCAGACTGCTGGCCAGAATGGAATTCAGAGCTTCATTGATTGCATTGGTCAACGCTGTGATCTGATCCTGTCCGGCCTCCTTGTATCGGGTATAGGCATGAAGCAGGAAAATGGAATAGTCCATGGACACAGCCAGCTGGAGAACCGCCACCACGTTATTCGTCAAAAAGGACACCGTTCCCAGAAAAATATTCGTTCCCCGATTCAGCAGAATCGCCACTCCCATAACCGTCAGAAACAGAATCGGCTCAAACCAGGAGGTCGTGGTCATGCACAGAATGAGGAAAATAAATACAACCGCCATGCTCAAAATCATTTTCATCTCTTCGGCAAGCTTTTCCGAAAGCGATTTATTCTGAACCGCCATTCCCACATAATATCCCTTGTCGCCGGTAATCTCCTTCATCTCATCGATCGCCTGCGACGTCAGCTCACTGGAATCCCCCTCCACAAAGGTGACATCCATCACCGCCGAGCCGTCTTTGTAATAATCCTTGATATCCTCATAATCGATAAATTCACTGGATGCATAGACATTGACCTCATCATCACACCAGAGGATCTGATCCACACCTTCTACCGCTTCCAGCCGATCCTTGTACTGCTTGGCTTCATACAGCGTAACATCCTCAATCATCACTCTGGCCGTTCCCGGATATCCGAACTTTTCTTCCATCAGATTCAGTCCGGCCTTCGAATCCACATAATCCGGAAGATACTCCGTCAGGTCATAGTTGACATTAACAAACGGCATGCAGAGCAGCGAAAACAGCAGCGCCGCAATAAATACCTTTTCAATTCCTCTGCTCTTTTTGGCTATGAACTCCGGAAGCGTCATTTTTCGAATGCTTTCTTTCTGACGTCCCAGGTGCTTTGTCCGATCCGATACCCGCCTGGCAAGCCCTTCTTTTCGATCCTTTAAGCTCATATCCGTCCACTCCTTATTTATACTTTTTCTGTATTGCTGTTTGTTTCTTTATTATATGACTGTTTATAGACCAAAAAACAATAATAGACAACTGTTGACTTATTAACTATAATGGATTATACTAATGATAGTTGATAGATGCAATAATCAATTCTAACAGCTGTGTTTGAAAATGAACACTTTTTCTAAATCAGTCCATTATTTATTAAATTTTTACAATTTGTTAATTTGCAACAGAATGGGGGCATTCACATATGAAAACGGAAACTCTGGACCGACGGGTCCGGAAAACCAGACAGCAGCTCCGGCATTGTCTCGCACAGCTGCTGAAAGAAAAAAAAATACAGGACATTACCGTCCGGGAAATTACGGAAATGGCGGATTTAAACCGCGGAACCTTTTATCTGCATTACAAGGATGTCTTCGATCTCCTGGAGCAGATCGAAGAAGAGCTTCTGGCTGCCTTAAACGAAGCGCTGAGGAAATATCCAGCCTCCGATCTGCAGCAGTGTCCGTCCCGGATTATGGCGGAAATTTTCCGCATTGTCAAGGATAATGCAGAGATGATCGAGATCCTGCTGGGCGAAAACGGGGATCTGAATTTCGTCAACCGCGTGAAAGAACTGGTTCGGGAAAAATGCTTAAAGGACTGGATGGAAATTTTTCGCAGTCAGAATGCCCGGCTTTTTTCCGCCTATTATTCATTCATCGTGTCCGGCACATTGGGCCTGGTCACCTACTGGCTGCAGAACAAAATGCAGGAAACACCAGAGGAGCTGGCCGACATGGCTGAACGCTTTATCGTGGACGGAATTAAAATTCTTTCTGCCGAGTAAACAGTCCATTAAACTGCAAAAGGACAGGAACCATCCGTGTGGATCGGCTCGCTGCCCTTTTTTCTATGGCGCCAGAAATTTTCGAATATAGACCTCCGCGGAGCGGCTCATTTCCCTCGAAAACTCTGACATATACTTCCGTCTGCAGAATGCATCCAGCCACTGCTCATACGGAACCGATTTTACATTGTGCGCCAGCATCTTCCGGATTTCCGTCTCATCCATCCGGTGATAAACGTTCTCATAGACAATGGATTCCAGCGGAGCCCGTTCCGGCTTCGGACGTTCCTTTTGCTGTTTCGTCGGATAACCGATTACCAGCATGCCTGCCGGAATCACATAATCCGGCAGCTTGAGAAGCCTTCTGTGCTCCTCGCAGTTCTCCAGGATGTCTCCGATATAACAGGAGCCCAGTTCCAGGCTTTGGGCAGCCACCACCGCATTCTGAGCAGCAATCAGGCTGTCTTCCATAGCCAGAAGGATATCTCCAACTCCCGGCCTGCGCGGAGCAAGTCCGGCATATTCATAGGCATCCAGCCACTTCTGTACATCTGCACAAAAAATCAGGACAATCGGTGCCATGGCAATGAACGGCTGATTGTCACAGGTCACCGACAGTCTTTTTTTCAGTTCCGGATCCGTCACATCAAGAATCGTATACAGCTGCTGATTTCCTGCCGTCGGCGCCTGGCAGGCTGCCTCCAGGATCATCTGCTTCTTTTCAGGCTCTACGGACCGATCTTCAAATGCGCGGACCGATTTCCGTTCAAGCAGCTGCTGAATCACGATATTTTTATTCATATTGTCCTACTCCCGTTTCTTCTTTCTGTACTTCTTTTTTGTACTTGTTTCCTGCCACGGCTTTCTGCATCCTGCGTGACACAAAAACGGCTAAGCCCATGAAAGGATTAGCCGTTTCTGAATTTTGCTCTCTTTAATAGCAGAAAATTCGATTATCTCTGAACACGTCCGGATCCGTCGCCGCCAGCCAGATTCTCAACGTCAGCGCGGGTAACCAGGTTGAAGTCGCCAGGAATGGTGTGCTTTAATGCGGAAGCTGCTACTGCATACTCCAGAGCGCCCTTCATATCCTTGCCGTCTACCAGACCACAGATTAAGCCTGCTGCGAAGGAGTCGCCGCCGCCTACACGGTCAACGATCGGGTTGATGGAGTACTTTCTGGAATGATAGAACTCACGGGTCTTTCCATCCATAATGCATGCAGACCAGCCGTTGTTGGAAGCAGAGTAGCTCTCACGCAGGGAGCTGATGATATACTTGAAGCCGAACTTGTCAGCCATCTGATTGAAGATATCAACGTAGCCAGCCAGCTCTAACTCGCCGGAGGTAACATCAGTATTGCCCGGCTTAAAGCCTAATACCTTCTCAGCATCCTCTTCGTTTCCGATGCAGACATCAACGTACTGCATTAAGTTGGTCATAACCTTCTGAGCCTTCTCGGAAGACCATAATTTCTTACGGAAGTTTAAGTCTACGGATACGGTTACACCATGAGCCTTAGCAGCCTTTAAAGCAGCCTCGGTCAGCTCAACTGCAGCGTCAGAAACAGCTGGGGTAATGCCGGTAAAGTGGAACCAGTCAGCGCCCTCGAAAATCTCATCAAAGTTGAACTCATCCGGAGTTGCGGTAGAAATGGAGCTGTGAGCACGGTCATAAACCACATTGGAAGCTCTCATTGCAGAACCGGTCTCTAAGTAGTAGATACCTAATCTCTCACCGCTTCTTGCGATGTGCTTGGTCTCTACGCCATACTTTCTTAATGCAGCTACTGCGCACTCGCCGATCGGGTTTGCCGGTACAGCAGATACGAACTCAGCCTCATGGCCGTAGTTTGCTAAAGAAACGGCTACGTTAGCCTCGCCGCCGCCGTAGTTGATATCGAACTCGTCTGCCTGGATGAACTTCTCATTGTTCGGGGTAGATAATCTTAACATAATCTCGCCCATGGTTACAATCTTTGCCATTTTCGTTTTCTCCTTATACTTTTATTGTTTCTTTACTGAATGGATCGAAATCCATTATGCACGTGCTGCTGCTACTGCATCGACAAATTCTTTTGCCTTAGCGGTTACTGCTGCAAAGTCGCCGGTCTTGGCACCCTTGGTTAAGCTGCTGCCGGTACCTACCGCATAAGCGCCTGCCTTTAACCACTTGTCAACGTTATCAACGTCAACACCGCCGGATGGCATGAACTCGCCCTGCGGAAGAGGTCCCTTGAAGGAGCTGATCGCTGCCGGTCCAACAATATTGCCTGGGAAGATCTTGATTACATCACAGCCTGCTTCCATAGCGGTAATTGCCTCAGTTGGGGTCATAACGCCTGGCAGCATCGGTACTCTGTAACGGTTGCAGAGCTTGATGGTCTCAACATTTAAGCCTGGGCTTACTACATAGTTTGCACCTGCCAGGATTACCTGACGAGCGGTCTCCGGATCCAGAACAGTGCCGGCGCCGATTACAACCTTGTCGTCATCTTTATATTTCTGAGCCATAGCTGCGATGAACTCAACCGGGTTGCCCTCATCCATGGTCATGGTAATCTCGATGAAGTTAATGCCGCCTGCGATGATAGCATCAACAACCTTCTCGCCCTGCTCTAAGTTCTTCGCACGAACTACAGCTACCAGGCAGTCTTCTTTCAGTCTTGTTAAAACCTGTTCCTTTTTCATGTTGATCTCCTTCTTTCTTTTTATTCGCATATACGAATGCACTTCGCAAATGCAATTTTTATAATTAAATTTTAATCGTTACCAAGCGATTTGTCAACAGGAAAACCTCATTTTTTCAAGGTTTTTCTCTCATTTGCCCATATAGCCCAGCAATTTGGAGATTTCCGCCGCTTTTGCCTTTACCGTCAGCCCCAGAGCGTCATAATTTTCGGTCGGTTTATAGAGACTGGAAGCACTGATTGCGCCCAGCACCTGCCCGTCCCGGTCAAAAACCGGCGCACCGACACACTCCATGTGCTCCTCAATTTCCCGGGCGTCCAACGCATAGCCTTTCTCGCGCACCTGCTCCAGCTCCGCTTCCAGACTGTCCACCGTCATCAGCGTCCGCACGGTCTTCGGACGGAAATGGATCCGGCTGATTACCTGCTTTCTGGTCTCATCGTCGGTGTAGGCCAGAATTGCCTTGCCGAGGGATGTGCAGTAGACCGGGTTCTTGGTTCCCACTGTAGCAGTTGTGATAATCGGGTTTTCCGGTTCAAACTTACAGATATACACCACCTCATGCCCGGTCAGGACGCCGTAAAACACCGTCTTTCCAATCTCGCGAGCAAAGGCGCGCAGTACCGGCTCAATGGTGCTGATGACATCCATATGGTTGGTGTAGCTGACTCCAATGCGGTAAGCCGTCAGGCCAATGGTATAGCTCTGCTTCTGTCCCTTGTTCACATGAATCATACCGGTCTCTACTAATGTGGTTACAATATCGTACGCGCTTGTCTTCGGAAGCTCCAGAGCTTCACAGATTTCATCCAGTGTCACTCCATCCGGCCGCTTGGATACCAGCTTCAGAATTTCCACGCTCCTGAGGGTTGTTCGGTTCAGCTTCATGTTGTTTACCTCTCATTTCCGTGAATTTAATTCGTATATCCGATATTTCAAGTATAACCGCTCCGGCTCCGGTTTGCAACAAAATCTGCCGATTCTGTCAAAAAATAATATTATTCCTTATAAAGTAACGCCCTGCTTGAAAATTGCCCAGTCATGGAATCCGGCCTCTTCTGCCTTCACCTGCTTGCCGGAAGCAACATCCAGAACAAACTGGAACAACGCTGCTGCCAGATCTTCTTTATTGGAATCCTCTACCATACGCCCCGCATTGAAATCAATCCAGTTGCTCTTATGGCCGGCCAGCTTGGAATTGCTGGAAATCTTTACGGTCGGAACCGGGGAAGCAAATGGAGTTCCGCGTCCGGTGGTAAACAGAACGATATGTGCACCGGACATTGCCAGAGCCGTTGCTGCAACCAGGTCGTTGCCCGGGGCGCTTAACAGATTCAGTCCTTTTACCTTAACCGGCTCGGTGTAAGCCAGAACACCCTTTACCGGGGAACTTCCGGACTTCTGCGTACATCCCAGGGACTTGTCCTCCAGAGTGGAAATGCCGCCCTTCTTGTTGCCCGGAGACGGATTCTCATAGATAGTCTGGTCGTGACGTTTAAAATAATTCTTGAAATCGTTGATTAAATCCACAGTCTTGTCAAACAGCTCAGGAGTCTCGCAGCGGTTCATCAGAAGTGTCTCTGCACCGAACATCTCCGGAACCTCCGTCAGAATGGTAGTGCCGCCCTTGGAACAGAGGATATCGGAAAATGCACCGACTACCGGATTTGCCGTAATACCGGATAAGCCGTCGGAGCCGCCGCACTTCATACCGATGATCAGCTCGCTGGCATCAATCTTCTCTCTGTGGAAGGAGCCTGCGTACTCAGCCAGTTCAGCCAGAATCTTCATAGCCTCTGCCTGCTCGTCCTCCACATCCTGGCACTGCAGGAAGCGGACACGCTTCTCATCATATTCCCCGATATAATCCATCAGGACCGGAATATTGCTGTTCTCGCAGCCCAGTCCCAGAACCAGCACACCGCCTGCATTCGGATGATGAATCATATCAGCCAGAATCTTTCTGGTATTTTCCTGATCATCTCCCATCTGGGAACATCCGTACGGATGGGTAAATGCAGCAACTGCATCAATGGTGCCTCCTACAAATTTCTGAGCCTGCTTCTCAATCGCCTTCGCAATCGAGTTGACACAGCCTACGGTGGGAACAATCCACAGTTCATTACGGACACCCACTTTTCCGTCCGTTCTGCGGAAGCCCTGGAAATAAGCATGCTCTGTTTCCTGTACCTTCGGCATGGTCGGCTCATAGGTATAGGTAAGCAGATCACCCAAAGCGGTCTTTAAATTATGAACGTGTACCCACTGTCCTTTTTTAATGTCCTCCTTAGCATGTCCGATGCGGAAACCGTACTTTACCACATCCTCACCTGCCTGGATATCCTTCAGGGCAAATTTATGGCCCTGCGGAATTTCTTCCAGGGTTACTACCTCTGCGCCTGCCACATTCAGTGTTTCACCCTTCTCAATCGGGCGCAGCGCTACTGCAACATTGTCATCCTCATGGATTTTCACAAAGTCCTGCATTTTTCTTCTCCTTCTCCTCTTCCCACGCTTTTTCGCGTATGATCATGACAGAAGCACCGGTATTTCTTCTTGCCGCCGGGCGCTTCTTAAGCTGGATTTGTAAGTGCTTACAATTATTCTACAAAAAACTGTTCAGAAAGTCAATAAAAAAATAGAAAAGTCTTGCATTATTTGTTAACAATATGTATAATTAACATAGCTTGTAAGTACTTACAGAACATGAGGTGATTGGATGAACATCTATGACGTATCCAAAAAGGCGAATGTTTCCATCGCAACTGTGTCCCGCGTATTAAATGGAAACCCCAACGTCAGCGACAAAACCAGGACAAAGGTTCTCGCCGTAATGGAACAGCTTGGATACACTCCGAACGTGTTCGCCAGAGGGCTGGGCCTGAATACCATTCAGACCATCGGTATCATGTGCTCCGATTCCTCCGATCTTTATTTGGCGAACGCCATTTATTATCTGGAGAGAGACCTTCGTTCCAACGGTTATGATTCCATCCTGTGCTGCACAGGCTATGAACTGGAAACCAAGCAGAAGTATTTCGATCTGCTTACTTCCAAACGAGTGGATGCCATTATTCTGGCCGGCTCCAAATTTATTGAGATGAAGCCGAAGGATAATGCCTACATTCTGGATGCTGCAAAAAAGATCCCGATCATGCTGGTCAACGGCTATCTGGAAGGCCCGAATATCTACTCTACCGTCTGCGATGACCAGGCGGCCATGTATCAGGCGGCCTCACAACTGATCAAAAGCGGACGGCAGAAGCTGCTTTACCTGTACACCAGCACCTCTTACAGCGGTCTGAATAAAATTCAGGGCTTTAAAAATGCTCTTTCCGACGCAGGACTGGTCCTGAATCCGGAGTACATTCATCAATGTCAGAAAGATATCACGGCTGCAAAAGAGCTGCTGCTTTCCCTTTACAGAGAGGGGCTGGAATTTGACGCCATTCTCACATCTGCCGATTCCCTGGCAGCCGGCGCTGTCAAATTTGCCCACGAAGCAGGCTTATCCATTCCGGAAGAGCTTTCTGTTATTGGATATAATAATTCTATCCTGTCGAGATGCACAGATCCGGAGCTGACTTCCGTTGACAGTAAGATTGAAGCCCTGTGCACAGCAACTGTCAATACACTTATGGGTGTCTTCAGCGGTGGAAATGTCCCAAGTCGGACAACCATTGCTGCTGATTTAATAAAGCGCGAGACCACCAATTTTTAAATTATATTTATTACAAGGAGGATTTACCTATGAAACCATTTATGGACAAAGATTTCATGCTGAACACGGATATGGCAAAGACCTTATACCATGACTTTGCTGAGAACATGCCGATCGTGGACTACCACTGCCATATCAATCCGCAGGAAATCTATGAGGACAGAAAGTTTGAAAACATCACCCAGGTATGGCTGGGCGGCGACCATTACAAGTGGCGTCAGATCCGTTCCAACGGTTTTGAGGAGAAGTACATCACCGGCGACGCTTCCGACCGCGAGAAATTCCAGGCATGGGCTGAGACCATGGAAAAGCTGATCGGCAACCCGCTGTATCACTGGAGCCACTTAGAGCTTCGCAAGTACTTCGGATATCAGGGTCATCTGTGTGCAGATACCGCTGAGGAAGTATGGAATCTGTGCAACGCAAAGCTGCAGGAAGACGGCATGACCGTCCGCAACCTGATCCGTCAGTCCAACGTAAAACTGATCTGTACCACGGATGATCCGGTTGATTCTCTGGAATGGCATGAGAAGATCGCTGCTGATCCGACCTTTGAGGTACAGGTACTTCCGGCATGGCGTCCGGACAAGGCTATGAACGTTGAAAAGCCAACCTACGCAGAATACATTGATACTCTGTCCAAGGTAAGCGGCGTTCAGATTACCAACTTCGCAACTTTAAAGGAAGCATTAAAGAACCGTATGGCATTCTTTGGCGAGCACGGCTGCCGCGTATCCGACCATGCATTAGAGTATGTAATGTATGTTCCGGCTGATGAGGTTGAGTTAGACAGCATCATGGCAAAAGCATTAAAGCACGAAGCAATCTCCAGAGAAGAGGAGCTGAAGTTCAAAACCGCTTTCATGCTGTTCGTAGCAAAAGAGTACAATAAGATGGGTTGGGCAATGCAGCTTCACTATGGCTGCAAGCGTGACAACAACGCTTACATGTTCGATCAGTTAGGCGCCGATACCGGTTTCGACTGCATCAACAACTACGCTCCGAGCGCACAGATGGCTGATTTCTTAAACGCATTAAGCGCAACCAACGAAATCCCGAAGACCATCATCTACTCCCTGAACCCGAACGATGATGCTTCTATCGGCACCATCTTAGGCTGCTTCCAGGGTACTGAGACTGCCGGAAAGCTGCAGCAGGGTTCCGCTTGGTGGTTCAATGATCACTTCAAGGGCATGACCGATCAGATGACCTCTCTGGCAAACTTAGGCTGCCTGGGCAACTTCATCGGTATGCTGACCGACTCCAGAAGCTTCCTGTCTTACACCAGACATGATTACTTCCGTCGTATCCTGTGCCGTCTGATCGGCGGATGGGTTGAGGAAGGTATGTATCCGGCAGATATGAAGGCTCTGGAAAAGATCATCAAGGGCATCTGCTATGATAATACTGTAAAGTATTTTGGATTTGACCTGTAATCCGATATCAACCTGTAAAATGATCGAGTAGACGGGGGCTAGCCCCCGTCCTCTCACACCATCGCGTATACTGTTCGGTACACGGCGATTTCAATAATTGACATGCATAGACTGATAGGCTGTGGCTAGATCATAAACGCCCCAGTGTATCAGTCTTTTTCAGTATCCTCTGCGGTCATGGACAATCATTGCCGCGTAATGGCTGCCTACTCCGAGTCCGATGGAAACGTGCGCCGCTGGGCGTACTGGATCTCCTGCACACAGCAGCCCCTTTTCCAGCTTGATCCTAAGTCCGGAAAAGGGGCTGTTTTTAAGTATTGCTATTCAAGATATTCTCCATTTTCATTTACGGTATAGCCGTCCGGCGTGACCGTCTGAACTGCTAACCTGCCATCATCGTAAAAGTAATACCACTTATCATTAATTAGCAGCCATCCAGTTGCCATGGCACCGTTAGAAGGCTTCAAATAATACCAGTCACTGTTCCAGAACAGCCAGCCGGTCAACATGTTTCCAACGATCGGGTCCAAATAATACCAAACATTATCCACCAAAACCCATCCGGTCAGCATAATTCCGTCAGAAGACCGCAAATAATACCATTGATTCGATTTCACAGCCCATCCTGTAGCAAAGGTCTGATCGGCTTTTAAAAGTTTCCATGTTCCATCCGCATTCTGAAACCAATCCGAATTTTCATAAGTATCTTTTATAGCTGCGCCAGGACCGCCGCCGGAAGCGGAGCCACTACTGCTTCCTCTGGAACTAGAACCGCCGCTTCCGGAACCAGAATCTTCATCGACTGTGAGGCATGGAATAATCTGCTGCTCAACCAGCGTAACTCCACATACAGAACAATGAGAGCCTTCTGTCAATCCGATTAAAGTGGACGTAGGCGCAACGGCTTGATCTATTACAACCGTATGTCCGGTTGCATCGATAACAGTCGGATATTCGAACCAAATCCCGCATACAGCGCAATGGCTTCCATCTGTCCATCCGGTTTCCATACAGGTTGGTGCAATTCCTTCTACGATTTCCGGGGTATGGCCATTGATTTCGCAAACGCTCTTTTGTATAAACTTGGCTTCAACTGTCATATCCTCCATGCAGATAAAAGAATAAATCGCTTCGGTCGAAAGGAGTTCACCATCCAGATACCATCCGCCAAAGTAATAATCGTCATTTCCCCGCACTGCAGTAAGCGTTGCCATGTCTCCTCTGGTATAGTTGCCGCTGCCGTATGCGTTTCCTTCTCCCGATTCATAAACGGACACAATTACTTCCGTAATTTCATCGCCAGAAGCCGAATAATCTGCATTCTTAATACATCCATCCGGCAGAATCAGGGAATAGCTCGTTTCTTCCGTTTCCAGAACACATCCGGCATGCAAAACGATTGTTCCATTTTCATGATTAGGCACATTCAAATAATCAGCCAATCTGAGTTTATTACCATTCTCATCATATTCATCTACAAGAATATCCATCTGCTCTTCTGCTTTGCCGGTAAGTTCAATGCGGTATTCCTGATCATCCAGACACAAAAAAGCAGTATCTGCATCCACCACGCCGTATAAACCGTTTCCGCAAGTGATTTCTCCATTTTCCATACAGAAAATCAGATCTCCTGCCCTATCATATACGGCAATACGGGATGTAAACTCCGGCGAATTCTCTTCACTTAACAGACTAACAGCCGATGAGCGGGTTCGGGCAGATTTTTCTTTAACCGGTATACTTTTCAGTGTGACAAGTCTTGTATTTCCCAACTCTGTGTAAAGCTCATCCTCGCTGTCACCGGTTTCCAGCCATGCAATATAGGTTTCGATTGCATGGTTATACCATACCCGCTCAAAACAATATTCTGCTCGTTCTTCTGGCACATCCAATTCAGACCCAATTATAAACTGCCAAATATCAAATCATAACAAATAGTATTTTTTATAAAAAGGAGCTTGATAAGAAGGAATCATATAAAAAATGCCTTCGGCATCTCAACTCCCCTGCCCCTCAATCTTGAGGGGTAGGCTTGTTGTTGTCTTCGTTTTGTTTCATAATAGTATCATGAACGTGATACAAAAACATTGAAAAGGTTAACCCACCGGAAGGAATGACATCCGAGGACATTCGCCGTATGAGCGAGGATGACCTTCTCGATATGGATTATTTCTTAAATAAAGATGACTTATTTAATGACGAGGCTGGCGTTGAAGGTTTTTATATCTTCTAAGCTGTATCGTCTTATTGTCATACTCAGGCAAGAATTTATCCAATATATGTTCAGTGAACTCTTGTTTTTTTCATCACTCCAAAATCGCAGTTTCCTATAAGATAAAAAAGACCTTCCTTTTGCCTACCAGTTACAGTAAGCAAAAGAAAAGTCTATATATAAATGAATATTATTCATCCCAATTGTGGTAAACGGCCTGCACATCGTCATCCTCATCCAGCAGATCCAGAATACGGTTCAGCTTCTTGATGGCATCCTCATCAGTCAGCTCAACCCAGGTCTGAGGGATCATGGTGACATCGGCCTCCAGCATCGGGATACCTTCCTTCTCCAGGGCCTCACGAACCTGACTGAAGCTGTCCGGATCCGTGTAGATCTCGTATCCGCCCTCTTCCTCAGAGAAATCCTCTGCGCCTGCATCCAGAGCAAGCATCATCAGATCGTCCGGATCCATCTCACATTCTTCCTTATCAATGATGATCTGTCCCTTCTTATCAAACATATAAGAAACGCTGCCCGGAGTTCCGACATTTCCGCCGCCCTTGGTAAATGCGCTTCTTACGTTTGCTGCAGTACGGTTTTTATTATCTGTTAAGGTATCTACAATGATTGCCACGCCGTTCGGGCCGTAGCCTTCATAGGTCAATACTTCATAATTTACAGAGTTTGCATCGCCGGCTGCCTTCTTGATTCCGCGGTCAATGGTATCGTTCGGCATATTGTTTGCCTTTGCCTTTGCAATGACATCTCGTAATTTGCTGTTATTTGCCGGGTCTGCGCCGCCTTCCTTTACGGCTACCGCAATCTCACGTCCGATAACAGTAAAGATTTTTCCCTTTGCTGCATCGTTCTTCTCTTTTTTGTGCTTAATATTCGCGAACTTTGAATGTCCTGACATAAAAATAACGCTCCTTTTCTCTTACCTCTTTACGTTTCGTCCAGCGTAGTACATCTTTATTATCTTATCACTGTTTTTTTTTCATGACAAGTAGAAAATTGCATATATTTTTGTACTTATGCCGCAATCACACATAGAATCCCGGCTTTTACCCCTGCAGCTCCGCATTCAGATTTTTCAGCCACTTTTTCTGCCGGTAGCGCCAGTAGCCCAGGATCATCTTGTAAACCTCCTCCAGCATAACCAGCGTATAAACACCGGTAATGGGCAGCTTCCAGACCAGGCCGCCAAGAAATGCCAGCGGAACGCCGATGAACCAGACACCGCTGGTGTCCAGAAACAGGCACATTTTCGTGTCTCCTCCGCTCCGCAGGACTCCGACGATATTAATGTAGTTGAACATCTTTGCCGGCATGTACAGAGCGAAAATGATGATCAGTGCACTTACGTCAGCTGCCACTTCCGGCGTAATGCTGTAGCAGCCGATGATAACCCACCTTCCGCTTACAATCAGTGCAGCGCCGGCCAGCGTCACCAGAAACTGCAGCATAAAGAAATAGACCGCATATTTTTCCGCCCGTTTCAGCTTTCCGGCTCCCAGCTCATTTCCGAGAATCACCGCCGTGGCTGCACTCAGACCCTGGAACAGAACCGTAGCGATATCCTGAATCGTCGCCGCAATGGTAATGGCCGCCACCGCATCATCGCCCATCCGACCATAGGCCAGAGAATACATGGTGGTTCCCAGGCCCCACATAAACTCATTCAAAATAACCGGACTGGCCGTGCGCACAAACTGCGCCACGAATTCCCTGGAATAACCTACCATCTCGGAAATTTTTGCAGCAACCGGCCACTGCTTCCGATAAATAATCGAAATCAGCACAGTGGATTCCAAAATTCTGGCCACCAGCGTACCGAGAGCTGCTCCTACAACGCCAAGTCCAAGACCCGGAATAAACAGCTCCGCTCCCCCAAGCACAATCGTCCTGGCAGGAAAGATAAAAAAGAAATTCAGTACAATATTCACCAGGATCGCCATGCAGCTGGTCATGACCGGCACCTTGACCTCATTGACCGCCCTAAGCATGGCGACATACACGTTTGTCAGAGCCGTAAACGGATAGCTGAGCACGGCAATCACCAAATAAGACGCACCGAGCCGGATGCTGGCCTCACTTTCCGTAAAAATCCGCATCACACTTTCCGGACATACCAGACCGGCTGTCATAAACACAGCCGCACCAGTCAAGGCAATCAGAAGGCTTAACCCCAGAACCTTACGGATATTCTTTACATCCATGTTTCCCCAATACTGGGCCGCCAGAATTCCTCCGCCGCTGACCACACCGAACACCAGAAGCGAAAAAACAAAGAACACCTTATTGGCCAGTCCTACTGCCGCAATAGCAGTTGCCCCCAGCGTACCGATCATCATGGTGTCTGCCAGATTGACGATCGTATTCAGCATACCCTGCATGGCAACGGGGCACGCAATCCGCATGGCTTTACCCAAAAACACCTTATCTTCCGCCATATCTTTTGCATCTTGTAAAATGGAAATCATAATATCCTCCCTAACCCCTTCATGTACTCTCGGAATCTCTTCGTATCGTACCGGCTTTACGCAGACGCAGGGGCTGCATCAGCATCCGGCATAATCTCCGCCGCAGATACTGGCACAGCCCCTGGCTGTTTTTCAATTATTTACTCTTTCTTCTCCGGTTCTTCCGGTTCCGTCATCCACTCCGGGAGCTTCTCAGCCCGGACAGAATGAATCATCTTGTTTTCTACCTTCAAAATCCGGAACTGATATCCCTCATAGCGGACCTCCAGATCTTCATCTTCCTTCGGAATCCGGTCCAGCCTGGAAATCAGGAAACCATTCAGCGTATCGTAGGTGTTGGAATCTTCCTCGTCAAACGTAATATTCAATGCATCCGCCACTTCCTCCAGCGGCGTCATACCGTCAAACACATAGCTCCCGTCCGGATTTGCCAGCACAAATTCCTCGTCCTCGTCATACTCATCCATGATATTTCCGACGATTTCCTCCAGAATGTCTTCCATGGTCACAATGCCGGCCGTCTGTCCGTACTCATCCACCACAATCTCCATATGAATCTTCTGCGCCTGCATCTCCTTAAACAATGTATCGATGCTTCTGGTCTCCGGAATAAAATGTGCTTCCCGCAGCAGCCCCGGAATTTCCGAAAGCGGCTTTCCACGGTTTTCTTCATTATCTGCATAGAGCAGCGCATCCTTCATATGTAGCACGCCGATGATATCGTCCACATCTTTCTCATAAACCGGGTAACGGGAATTGCTTCCCTCCTTCAGGATGAAATCCACCGCCTCGCCCAACGTCATGTGACAGTCGATTGCCACAATATTTTTCCGGTGCGTCATGATATCACAAGCTTCCTTGTCATTGAGCTGGAAAATGTTTGTGATCATCTCCGCCTCATCGGCCTCCACAACACCTTGTTCATGGCCCTCATTAACCATGGACATAATATCTTCTTCCGTCACGTTTTCCGCATCGCTGTTCATGTCAATTCCCATCAGCTTCAGCACGATCCAGCAGATTCCGTTGATCAGCAGAATAGCCGGCACAAACAGCCGTGTTACAAACATGACCACGGGAAGCAGCTTGTAGCCCCATTCCTCCGGCTTTCTCGCTGCACATCGTTTCGGTATAATAATTCCGAAGCTTACCTGCACAATCAGCAGAAACAGCGCCGCCGCTGCAATCGTAACCGCCTGCAGCATCCGGCCCTGCAGAAACGCCCCGCTCTCCGTCAGCAGACTTTTCAGCGGAGACTGGAACCGGGTCAGAATGTAAGCTCCGGTGATGATTCCGATCAGATTCGTCATGATCTGAATCGCATTCACAAAACGGGTCGGCCGGTTGACCACCCGCAGAAGCTTTCCGGCCTGCCGGTTCCCGGCTTCCATATCCTGCTCCAGCTTTCCGGCATTTACATTCTGTATCGCAGCGCCGAAGCCGTAGAAGCAGGCCTCAAGAACCACAAAACCAATCAACAGCAGCAAACTAAGCGGCGAATAACCATCGTCCATGAAATTTTTGGCACTCCTTTTTCCATCGTATTTTTCGAATTTTTATATACTCCACTGGTCATCATATCATTTTCCATTCCGTTCGTCAAGGTTCGTCTATGTACCTAATTCAAGACTTACCTTTAACGCCGCATTGACTTTTTCCAGAAGTCCGTCATCAATATGACAGATTTTTTCCTTCAGCCGCATCTTGTCAATGGTCCGAAGCTGCTCCAGAAGAATGACCGAATCCTTGATCATGTCGCATCTTCTGGTATCCATCTCCACATGGGTCGGAAGCTTCGCCTTATTCATTTTTGAAGTAATCGCCGCACAGATCACCGTGGGGCTGTGCCGGTTTCCCACATCATTCTGTATAATCAGCACCGGTCGGATTCCGCCCTGTTCCGAGCCTACCACCGGCCTTAAATCTGCATAAAATACATCGCCTCGTCTGATCATCACCTGTTTCACTCTCCATATCATCGTTCTAAGGGTAGTATCACCCGTTTTTTTCCTGTTATACATTATGATATGAAGAGACCGAATCTACAGATAACCGAAGCCTTCGTAAACATCATCAAAATAATCCTTTGCACCAATCACCCGGCCGCCGGACAAATAAACCCGAGGCACACGCTTGCCGATGTCACAGACGATCTCATAGTGGAAGCCGCCTCCGGCCGCCGCCAGATCCTCCACAGCAATCCGCTCTGAGCCATCGCAGCCGATCAGCGTCACCTCATCGTCCTCCTTCACCCCTTCAATGTCCGTCACATCCACCATGAACTGATCCATACAGACTCTGCCCAGAATCGGCGCCTGTTTGCCCCGGATCAAAACCCAGCCTTTTCCAGAAAGATTTCTCGGATAACCGTCTCCGTAGCCCACCGGAATCGTTGCCACTTTTGTTTTCCTCTGCGCCGTAAAGGTGCCGCCGTAGCTGACCTCTGTACCCGGACCGATCGTTTTTAAATAGGTAATCCGGCTTTTCAGCTCCATGGCAGGCCTTAACGGAACTTTCGTCTTGTCTACTTCATCAGACGGATACATGCCGTATATTGAAATTCCGGCCCGCACCATATCCAGATCCGAACCGATGGATTCTATGATGCCGGCGCTGTTGGCACAGTGCCGCACCGGAATCACGATGCCGCGGTCCTGCAGAAGCTTTACAAAATTGCGGTAGCGCTCCAGCTGAATGGATGCCTTCGTCTTATCCAGCTCGTCAGCCCTGGCAAAATGGGTAAACATTCCTTCCAGACGGATGCCGGGCAGCCGGGAGATCTCCAGCACCATATCCGCTGATGCGGCATCCGGCCTCATGCCGATCCGGCTCATGCCCGTATCCAGCGCCAGATGGATCGGCGCCTGCTTTCCCATACGCTCTGCCGCCGCGCTGAAGCGCTCGATCTTTTCCTTCTGAAACAGGGCCGGACGGATTTCATAACGGATCAGTTCCGGATACCGGCTTTCGTGAACGACGCCCAGAATCAGAATCGGCCTGCCAATCCCGTGGTGCCGCAGAATCACCGCTTCCTCCACAGTCGCAACTGCATAGCCTTCCACGTACTCCTCAATCGTCTTTGCAATCGGAACTGCCCCGTGCCCGTAGCCGTCCGTTTTCACAACGCCGATCATGCCGGTTTCGGCCGGCAGATTGGCCCGCATGGCCTCCATATTCTGCCTTACCGCATCCAGATCAACTGCAGCATACACTCTCGGATACCGACTCTTGTAATCTTCCATATTCTTCTCCTTCCGCGTTTTAAGCGTTCTTTTCATTCAGTATTTTTCCGGCATAATCCGCCAGTTCTCCGGCCAGCAGTCCGTACGCTCCATGCTCCTTTCGATATCGGTCCCCAGCCGCTCCATGTACATAGATGCCCAGGACCGTTCCCTCCATCTCATCCATGCCCTGCGCCAGAAACCCGGCCAAAATTCCGGTCAGCACATCGCCGGAACCGGCCTTTGCCATCGCACTGTTTCCGGTCGTATTGATATACACTCTGCCATCCCGCAGAGCCGCCACTGTAGCCGCATCCTTTAATACACAGGTGATCCCGTAATGGGACGCATATTCCCGCGCCGTTCCGATCAGGTCTGCCTGAATCGCTTTTATGGTTTTTCCGGTCAGCCGGGCCATCTCGCCCAGATGCGGCGTAATGATAATATTTTCCGTAAAATACCCGGTCAGATATGGATTCGCTGCAATGATGTTCAGTCCGTCCGCATCCACCACGATCGGCGTACAGGCCAGAGTCAAGATCATTTCCGTCAGCCTTCTGGCATAATCTTCCTGTCCCAGACCTGGCCCGAGAACCACGGCATCCGCCCACTCGCAGTTTTTCTCCACACAGGCCCGATAGTATTCCGGCTCCTTCTCCATCCGCCCGGAATCATACGTTTCCAGAATCGCCTCCGGAAGCCGCGTCTTAAGAAAGCTCCTGTTTTCATCAACGGTCAGAATCCTGACCAGTCCGGCTCCGGTCCGATACGCCGCCAGCGCACTGAGATAAGCGGCACCTCCCATATTCCGGGAACCGGCCACAACCAGAACTTTTCCGTAGGTGCCCTTGTTGGAATAGGGCGGGCGCTGCGGCTTTTTCCGCAGATCCTCCGGCTCCAGAGCAAAGGCCTGAAGGCCCTCCCGGAAAAATGCAGCTTCCGGAAAACCGATATCGGCAAGAATCACGGTTCCCGCATACGCTCTTCCAGGGTAAAGAACTGTACCCAGTTTTTCCCATCCGAATGTCACTGTCACATCAGCAGGAAGCGCTGTTCCCAGAATCTGTCCGCTGTCGCTGCTGATTCCGGAAGGCACATCCACCGCAACCGTAAGTCCTGGGCTGCTGCTTTTGAGCATCTCCAGAAAATCCTTATATTCCCCGGCTACCGGACGGGACAGCCCCACACCGAACACCGCATCCACAAGAACATCACATTCTCCCGGAATAAACTCTCCGTATTCAATCAGATTTAACCCCAACTTCTCCGCAATGGAAGCCTGAGTCTGAAATTCCCGGCTTGCCCGCTCCCGGTCTCCGATATAAACTACAACGACCGGATAGCCTGCCAGGTGCAGCATTCTGGCGGCCGCCACACCGTCCGCGCCATTATTTCCGCAGCCGCAGGCACACCAGATTCTTGCATCTGCCGCGGCACGCTTTTTCACCTCATCCACCACCGCCATGGCGGCACGCTCCATCAGCACCAGGGAAGGAATCCCGATTTCCTGAATGGTTTTCTGATCAATCGCCTTCATCTGTGCGCCTGTCACCAACGCTCTCATAATCCGTTCATTCTCCTCTCATCGTGCAAAAACAGCCGGCTGAAGCAAAAGGCAGACGCCCTTGCTTGCCGGCTGTTTTTCCCCTATTCTTTTTTCAGATTTCCGGTCTCAGACTTATCCTTTTTCTTTTTTTCCCTTTCCCTCTGTTCCTCCCGGTCCTGCATGCTGCAGACCCGGTAAGAAAGACGCATCAGGCTTTCAGATAAATGGACATTCTCCACGACCACATCGTCCGGCACAACCAGATCCGTGTGTGCAAAGTTCCAGATCGCTTTCACACCGGCCTTCACCAGGCGGTCTGCAATCTCCGGTGCCTTCGTCTTTGGAATCGTCAGTGCAGCAATCTGTACTTCATTTTCTACAATAAACTTTTCCAGATCCTCCACTCCGCGGATTTCAATACCCCGAACCACCAACCCGATCAATCTGGGGTTAATATCAAACATTCCTTTAATGATAAAGCCCCGTTTTTCAAAGTTGGCATAGTTTGCAATCGCCTGTCCCAGATTTCCGGCACCGATAATAATAATATTATGCTGCCGGTCAATTCCAAGAATCTTCGCGATTTCCGTGTAGAGATATTTAACATTATAGCCATATCCCTGCTGTCCAAATCCACCGAAGTTGTTCAGATCCTGACGAATCTGTGATGCAGTAACCTTCATACGGGCACTTAACTCATTGGAAGAAATGCGCTCTACCCCATCTTCCAGCAGTTCTCCCAGATAGCGATAGTATCGCGGCAGTCTGGAAATCACCGCTTTCGATATTTCCTTGTGTTCCACGTATTTCACTCCCTTTTTCTTAATCTATTATTTATTATAGAGTTTTGTGAAATCATTGTCAAACGCTTTTTCGTACCTTGCAAAAATTAAACGTCTATATTATACTTATACTCGGGCGTTTAACAGTCATACAGCAAGAAAAGTATCTATAGGCCGCATAAAGCCTA
>JBJELD010000070.1:7209-9829 GCA_051878975.1 Candidatus Caccovicinus sp. | reverse complement strand
TGCGGTTTAAGGAATTCACCCCCGCCTCCGTTTTCTGCTTAAAAGGGGATAAGACCTGCACCATATCCGGATCATTGCCATAAGAGGCCAGTTCCTTTAAGTAGATATCCAGGATCTTGTCTGCACATTCCTTTGGCGTCTCCGCATAATGGAATTGGAAATCCTCCCCAAACAGAAGCTCCTTCTGGCCCCGGTTCATCCGGTCTGCATTCAGGATAATTCTGGAGTCCTTTGCCTGACGGAAGAATACGTCCAGCACCGTGACCGGTATCACACCGGATTCGATCAATTCCTTAAATACGTTTCCGGGCCCCACCGATGGGAGCTGATCCACATCCCCGACCAGCACAACTCTTGCCCCGGTTTTGATCCGGGAAAAGAAAACTTTGGCAAGATGCATGTCCGCCATGGTAAACTCATCAGCTATGACAAAATCCTCTTCCAGAAACTCTTCGTCCTCTTCCAGTTCCTCCTCCGTTAAATACAAAGCTTTATGAATTGTAAGAGCCGGATAACCGGTACTTTCTGACAGCCTCTTTCTGGCCCGTCCGGTTGGGGCGCATAACAGTTCCTCCTTCCGCTTCTCCACCAGATCGAAGACCCGCAGGATCACCTTCAAGTTGGTTGTCTTGCCCTTTCCGGGTCCCCCAGTGATAATGGAAAATGGGGAACGGAAGACCATTCGCACGGCTTCCTTCTGCTTTTCCGCCAGAAGGATTCCAAGCTCTGCCTGGGCTTCCTCCAGCTCCTGCTCAATATCATACACAGGGATCTGTGCCGTCAGAATCCGGAAGATATCCTTCACAGCGCTTTGCTCATCCTGCCGGTTGGATTTTAAGTAGATTGCTGCATGGGCATGGTCTGCCTGAGCCTTACTGCTTAATAGTACGTCCGCCTGCAGTACCTGATCCTTTATCACCATTTCATTTCCTGTTCTAACGATCGCACTTTTCGGTACCGTTCCCGGTGCAAACCCCTGATTTAAAAGTTTCTCAGCCTGGCTGATAACCTCCTGGTTTTCCAGATACAGATGGCCCTGCTTCTCCGCTTCCTTTAAAATATAGGAAATTCCGGTTTTGATCCGGAGCGGATCCGATGGTTCAAAGCCTCTGCTTGCCCTTGCAATGGGGTCTACCATCAAGAATCCAAAACCCTTTACCTCACAGAGCCGATAGGGTTCCTCCTTCACGATTCTGGCCGCATCCTCTCCAAAATGATCCCGGATCTTCTCCGCCTTTTTCGGAGTGACTTTAAAGGGAGCCAAAAACGTCATCAGATCCCGGAGGCTTGTGCTTTCCCGGTAGGAATGAAGCATCCGGTCCAGTTTCTCCTTTGTGATTCCACGGATCGATAAGAGCTTTTCCGGTTCTTCCTCCAGTATCCGAAATGTATCCTCTCCGTAAAGATCCACCATTTTCCGTGCAGTCACCGGACCAACACCATCAATCAGATCCGAGGATAGATAGGCAATCATTCCCTCCTTATCCTTTGGCAGGATCATATGGAACCAGTGGACCGAAAACTGGCGTCCATACCGTTCCGAATCCTTCCATTCCCCTTCCATCTCGCATTCCAGACCGTCATAACAGGGAAGCCCGTTTCCGACTGCCGTAAACAGGATCTTCGAGCCTTGATCAGATCTTATTGCCGCTTTCGGCACTTTTCCGGCTTCCCGGGAGGAATAGACAGCTACGGTGTAGCCATTGGATGGGTTCCGGTAAATTCCTGTATCAAACTTACATGTAATAACCATAAGCCCTCCTACCGTTGCCAGCCGATATGCAGATACCGGCCTTTCACTGCTGCGTTCATTCCGTCTTTTGCAAGCTCCTTTGCCAGTTCTTCCAGAGCATCTTTGGGAAGTTTCACAATGCATCCTGCACGCCGGTATCCCCTCTCCGTCCGGATATTATAATGTCCTCCTTCCTGAATCCAGAATTCATGAATCCCTCTGTCATCCAGCTCCAAAATAATGTTCCGTATCCGTTCCCGGCCAATTTCCTGGTACCATAAAGAAACGTCTTCCCTTTTGCTCTTTCCGGTCTCTTTCCGACACTTTTCTCTCTCCGGCTCTTGGCTGTCTGGACATTTTGCCCTCTCAACTTTCTTCTCCTCGGAATCAGGCATCTCCGTATTTGTCCCAACCTCCTCGTTCCTTCTCTCCTTCTCCCATGAAAGACATGTCTTCCATTTTTTTCGAATCAAAAAATCATAAATCAGGAATGCCCCCACAAAGGGCAGGCCGTTTACAAAAACTCCCAGCACAATCGGAAATACCAGCTGCAAGGCTACGGCTGTCGCTGCGCAGAGAATAAAAATAACTGCTGCCTTTTTCATCTGTTCTAAATTCATCGGTTCCTCCTTCCAGATTCATTTACCGAAAAAACTGCCAAGGCGAGATCCACCCTGACAGTCTTCTTTCTGATTTCTTCTTTCTCTAGTTAAAGGGAAGCCCTTCATCCTCCAGCCCTTCCGAGACATTCATAAAGCCATCATACGATCCTGCAGATGCTCTGGCAGCTGGTCTCGCTCCCGCTCTTGCTGGCGAGCGGGTACCGGTACGGGATGCCGGTGCTCTTCCGGCCGGCTGACGAGAGGATGCCGCTTTGGAAGACGTTCC
>JBJELD010000070.1:0-7109 GCA_051878975.1 Candidatus Caccovicinus sp. | reverse complement strand
CGCTGACTGCATTCTGCCCGGTAGCCTCTCCCGGTTCCCGCTTTCCATCCGCAAACTCGATGAGATTTCCCAAAAGTTCCACGCCGTATACCTTTTCACCGGATTTGTTCACGTAATTATTGTTCTGCATGCTTCCGCTGATGACGATACGCATGCCGGATCGCAAATATTTTTCGGCAAACTCCGCCCTCTGATCAAATACCACGCAGGGGAAAAAGTCTGTATTCTGCTCCCCTCCGGCATTCCTTCTGCGGTCCACCGCAATGGAAAACCGCGCAATCGGCATCTGCGTCTCCTGCGCATAGCGGATCTCCGGATCCCTTGTCAGTCTTCCTAAAAATGTGCATTGATTCATTCGTCTTCCTCCTCATTCTTATCATTGCCGGCCAAATATCTCTTCTGCTTCTTTCGGAAAAAATTGAGAAAACAGCCAGGCATATCGTTTATACCCGTCTTCATTTAACGGGGCCTCCAGGGATGCCCTCGACCACAGGATCATCTCCTCTTCCCGGACATGATATGGTCCTTCCTCAAATCTGCCGTAGCATCCCTTTGGTACAGACGGCTTTACGATCTCATCCAGTTCTTTTTTGGTTTCTGCCGTCTCAATCATAGCCCCTTTCTTAAAAAGGATCCGAAGCGGCAGCCAGAACACAATATAGTCCTTTGCATACCCGTACGTCCGTAATCGCAGTGCATCCCATACTTCTAACGCCCTTGCTCTCCAATCGTCACTGACTCCTTCCTTTTTCATAATTTCGTTTCTTGTATGGCGGCATACTGCCTCAAACAGCAGAAGCTCCATCCATCCCATTCGTCTTTCTTTCCTCCCTTCTGATATCCCGGCATTCACACCAGTAATCGTCAATTCCTTTAAAATTCCCCGCCCAGGTACCATCCTCTGTCTGATCCCAGGTTTTTCGGATGCACCGTAGTTCCAGACGGGCGCAGGCCTCATAAAGCCGCATACAGCCTTCCCGGATCTGGTTTCGTTTCTGCTCCTTTTTCAGGCAGGTCCCTTCCTCCAGATACCTTCCACTCCTGCGGCATTCCTCACATACAGCGCTTTTCTCTTTCCCATCACAGCGGATATCCAGAAATTTATCCATATCATAGCATTCCTGCACTTCCTTCAGTCCGTTCCGCTTTAGTACAGCCAGAGTCCGTTCCAGTTCTTTATACTGGTTAACTCCCGGTGTCCCAAGAAAGCTGAATCCTGACAGGGAATGGGAGACCATCGCCTTTAGAATTCCTTCCGTCACACGTACTGTTTTACAGAACGGATCTCCCAGAAATGTGACAGGGCTCCTGCTTCCGGTTCCCTTTGACCGGTTCGTGCTGCTGAGCCAAAGATATTTCCTTCCTTCATAAGGCTCATCCAGACGAATCTGAAAGCCGGAGATTTTCCCATCGACACTGTATGCCGGACAGAGAAAGCCCTTATTCTTCCGAAAAAAGGCTATATCCCAGTTTCCTCTTTCATTCACGAAAAATCCCGGAATACCGGACAGCACATAGCCCTCCGCTATCAGTTTTCTGGCAAGGTTTTCCGTTCCGCCAACCGGAGTGCTGCGCATCTGATATCTTTCGATCTGCTCCTCTCTCATGCCTCTTAAAAGCAGCTCCTCTTTATGGGCACTCTTAAGCGACAAAAGGGATAAGAGTCTCTGGTAAACGGCATCTTTCGCTTCCGCACCGGCCATTTCCTGTTCCGGGATTCCAGCTCCCTTTTTCTGGTACTGATTCCTTTCTCTGAAAGGCACAGTTCCCTGAAGGCTGTCTCTGATCTCCCGGTATGCAATCTTATACCGGTCATTCCCATAGATTCCCTTCATCTGTGCGTACAAAGTCAGCATATTTCCTTTGGCTCCGCAGCAGAAGCAATGATAGGTATTGGCCGGCATTCCATTCTTTACGACCCGGAAATTCATTTTTCCTCTGGTGTCTCCGCAAAAGGGACAGACCACACCGTAGGAGTTTCCCTCCGTCAGCTTCTGAATCCCCAATAGATCCGCCACATCAGAAATGCAAAAGTCTGCTTCAAAAAGGCATTACGGTTATCCTCCCCTCTTATGCCGCATCAATACTCTGAAGGATCAGTCTTGCCCCCTGGCGGAGCCTTTCATTCTTTCCTTTATACTGATTGGCAATCCAGTGCAGATTTGCTATTCCTTCCTCTCCTGCTTCCAGAAGTTCCCCCAGACGTTTTCCATTCAGGATTCCCAGGTTACAGATGATATTTTTTGCCTCTTCCAGTGCTTCCTCCAAAGAGTCCTCCTGTCCGCTTTCTCCGTTCATTCCTTCCGGCATCCGGACCATAGAGCCATTCTCCGGACGCAGATACGGACTGGTCGGGGGGATCTGTTCCTGCTCCCTGAAAACCTCTTCTTTCTCTAAGAACGCATCTCCTGTATCCGGAGCCGTCTCATCTTCAGCATCTCTTGTTTCGACATCTCCATCTTCCATAAAGTTCTCTGAGCTGCCTTCAACTTCATAGGATTCTTCATTCGT
The DNA here is from genome assembly GCA_051878975.1 of Candidatus Caccovicinus sp. Lineage (GTDB taxonomy): Bacteria > Bacillota > Clostridia > Lachnospirales > Lachnospiraceae > Caccovicinus. The sequence continues at coordinate 4,598 of JBJELD010000070.1, read as the reverse complement.
CAGCCTGTTATCCTCTTCGAAATAAGTACCTGCCCGCATATCAGGGTCTTCACCTCCCTGGTCAATGCCGAACTTATCTAAAAAATAATACTTCAGTGCATAGGTCCATCCGCTTCCCTTTGCCTTTTCCGGCATCTCATGGGTTCCGATCGCGTGGATCGTTACCTCCATCTTATCCTCCGGATTCTCCGCATTGATCCAGCAGAGTGTCAGATCTGCCTCATACATCCAGACCATCAGCCGATCCAGGAACCGGACAAACAACAGATTCTCCTGTTCCTTATAGGTAGGCTTTTCCCCTACGATCTCCAGATTCACTTTATAACGGTTCATTGCAGGAGTCAGATACCGGAAAATATCATCAATTTTCGTAAAATCGTAGCTGACCTCCTCACTGTACATCCGTTTCACCAGGGCTGGTATCTGCGTCCGAATGAGCACCATCTTTTCCTGCAGGGACAAAACCCTGCTCTCCATTTCCTTTGCCATGTTATTCTCCTTCCTTTGCATGCTTTTGATATTCCGTAAGGATCGGTTCCACCTGGCGCTTTAACTCCTGCGCCAGTTGCTTCACCTGCTCCATATCCATTTCTTTAAACAGGGCTTCCTGCATTCGCTGATTCATCACCGGCGCATTTACGATTGCCTCCAATGCTTTTAACATCTTTGGGATATCCCTTTGAAGGTACACGCCGGATGCCCCTGTAAATATCAGTTCTTTCATATATCCAACGGCCTTCTTCCTGATCTCTGCTCGCAAGGTGTCATAGGCTTTCCGGTAGGTTGTCTTTAATTCTTCCTCCGGCACCATCTCCCTGTTCTTTCTCAGTCTGTTAAGAAGCACCTTAAGCTCCAGTTCCTGAAACCTCTGTTCATTTGCTGTCAATGACCCCCCTCCGTTCTTATCCTGCTTTTGCCGGCTTGATATAAAAACTATGGGAGATATTTGTTTCCGCAAACTCCTGGCAGATTTCCGGATACTTTAATCGCATGGCCTCCATCTTCTTTTTGTTGATTGACGTTACCGTGCGTTTGGTATAACCGGCCTGGTACTTCGTATCACCGACACGGATGAACCCTTTTTCCGCTCCGTTCATGGCTTCCTGCACCGGTGCGTATGCCAGCATCATCTGCCGTTCCACTTCCTTTGACTGTTTATCCAGCTCGGACTTTTTCTCCTTTAACTGAAGGTAACGCTGCACATGCTCTGTAAGCACGGAAGAAAGTTCTACTTCTTCTCCTTCACGGATCCCCAGCCGATTCCGGATGCTTTTCACCACTAATGGGCCCGGCTCCGTATATACAGGAGGCGTTCCGGTAAGGACACACTGGTTCCAGAAACACTCTTCCTGAGTGATCAGCTCCTCCTCCTGTTCCAGATCCCGCTCCATACGCCGGATAAAGAAGGTTTCCTCACTGTTTCCATAAAGGCACAGGAAGATAACGCCCTTTACGTTGGCTACCGCCATATAGTGGCGCCCCTGCAGCACGTAATGGTGGGGAATGCGGTCGTTCTCCCATTCCTCCTGCCGGTAGGAAAATGATGTCTTACATTCAATGATATAAATATCGCCGTTGATCTCCACAAAGTAATCCATATTTGCCTGCATGAAGGGATAGAGCGGATGCCGAAACATCTTGCGAACCGCATAAGGTTTCAGCCCGGTCTGCTTCATAAAGATCTGAACGACCAGTTCCTCCAGCCGCTTTCCGATCTCCTTTGCAACCCATCCGTCCTCCGGATCAGAAAAGGGCCTGATGCCGGTCTTTTCCTCATATAAGTCACGCGCTGTCTTCCATGGGGAAATCCCACATACGGCAGCGGCATCACTTCCTCCGATTCCCAGACACCGGTAACGCTTCCACTCTCGCTCTGTCAGCTTAGTAATATCCTCCACAACGACCTCCGGCTGATAATTTAAATCAAGCCCCATACTGTCTCCTTTCCGGCAGGACGAATTACCCGTCCTGCCTGCCGTTCTTTTGGAATTCCTAGTAACTGATGCTTCCCGGAATGTCATATTCGTGGAACCGGTATTTAAGGCATTTGGAGACCTTTTCTTCCAGATCCACCAGCCCTCTGGGGTTCATTCCGTTACTCTGGGCCAGGAAAATACATTCGCAAATTCCGCAGTATACCTCATAACCATTGCATCTTGAGCCTCCGTGACTGGCTCGAAACCGCTCTACCGTCTGAGCCCGGAGCGCCAGCCCGATCTCTGCTTTCTTCATCACGTTTGCCATGACATTCAAAGGATAATTCACATAGACCTGAAACAGGTTGGAAAGCCCTTCCACCTCTTCCTGATATCTGGCGAATATCTGCGACACATTTCCGCTAAAAGCTTCTATGGAGGCATTGTCCTTATGGGGAAGCTTGAGCGCCCCGCCTAACAGCAGAGGCGTGCGTTCCTTCCCGGTAAGAAGTGTGCAAAAGATATTGGCTCCGCTGACCCCCACATCCGAAGAATGGATCCGGATTAAAGCTGCCAGGTTATCGTCCGCGAGCTGCCCGTACTGCAAAAGAAGCTCCCGGTACGTCTGAAGCAGCCGCTCATCCTTCACTTCCCAGGAGGCCATCGTAATGGAATGATCGAAGAATCCCTCGGAAAACTTTGATTCCTCATAGTTTTCTCCCATATGGATAGCTGCTGCCTCAAAGATCTGCGGCATAGGAAGAACGACATAGTCGCTTTTATCCCCACCATGAACAGCCCGCACCTTCCCTTCATGAATCCGTAAAAGCGCCTTTCCTCCGGTCACGTTCAGGCAGTCATTGATCACTCTGGCAAATACCGGCTTCTCCAGGTCAGACAGTGCATACCCTGAAATTCTGGCACGGTTTTCCAGTGTCTTAATAGCGGTGGAACCCAGCGGATAGCAGCCATCTTCCGTCTGCAACAAGAGTCCCGTGTTCTGTCCCGTATCTGCAAGAAGCTGCTCTGCCAGTTCCACGCTATCCGCCTTAATCAGCCATTTCGCATCCGGCTCTTCTTCGATCGCCACGATCCTTAAGGAATTTGTCTGATAGGACTGCCAGGCGGCATTTTCTTCAATCTGATCCAGAAATCCTAAAAATGAATGCTCGTCATGGAACGTCTCAGAAAAATCATCCTTGTACTTCATGCGTCCCTCCTGTCTTACCGCTCAATGATGAGTGACGTGATGTGTCCGTTTTCAATCACGAATTCAAATCCGGCCTCATTCCAATCCAGCAATTCCTGCAACGAAAAACTGTCCCTTCCTTCTCCTTCCCACTGCTTTTCAAACTTCATTCTTTTCTCTCCTTTCCTTATTTTTGAGCAAAAAAATAAGACACCAGAAACTCCATAAAAGTTCTGATGTCTTTCTTTACGGGTAGTACGATACCCGGCTCCTGTTATGATAGGCTTATGCCTGAAATTTAGCTTCCGGAACATACCGGAACAAACATTTGTATGCGGCCTCCAAAGAGCGCACATAAATCAATGTCAAGTTTATAATAACACTATATATTGTATTTGTCAATTTTATTCATCCTTATATAGTGCTTTAAACTATATTTTGCTTCTATCTCCACTCTTTCCATACATCCGGCTGATAACCGACCGTAGCCTGTCTCCCATTCCGGACAATCGGTAGCTTGATGAGCTGCTGATTCTCAAACAGTTTCTCCGGGCGGTCTTCCTCTGCAAGGTAAGTAAGCAGCGCCAGTAAATCCTTATCTTTATGTTCCCGGTCAATCAGCTTCTCATATCCGCCCAGGGCCTGGCATACAGATTGAAACTCTCCTTTGCTCATGCCCTTTTCCTTCATATCAATAAACTGATACTTTATCCCGCGTTCCTTAAAGTAGCGTTCCGCCTTTTTGCTGTCGAAATTCTTCTTTGTCCCAAAAATCTGTATATTCATCCGTTATCCCTCATACCACTTTATGAATCATCCCGTCTGCATCCAAAAATACCCGATCCCCTTCTGCAATATCACTGTCATAAAGAGATTGGTCTGCAACACGGATCTGATGCTCCAGACCATCTTCATCCTGCAACGTGACGATTGCCATGACCGGACTGTTATCCATGCGTTCCTCGCACCCAAAATCCACATCTTCATCAATTCTTACGACTCTTTCAATCATCAGATGATCCTTCCCTCCAGATGGTCTATTTCATGCTGGCAGATCTGCGCGGTCCACCCCGTCAGTTTCTGTCTTTGTTTTTTCCATGAAAAATCATAATACTCCACTTCAATATTCTGATACCGTATCGTTTTTCGGACGCCATCCAGTGACAGGCAGCCCTCCTCTGTTTCATAAGGTGTGTCTCTTTTTATGATTACTGGGTTAAACATGACCATATTGATGATCCCCATATTTACGATAATAATATTTTTCTTTACCCCTATCATATTCGCAGCCATACCGACGCAGCGTTCTCGATTGGCTTGCAAGGTATCCTGTAAATCTCTTCCGATATGTAAATCTTCCTTCGTTGCAGGCTCAGACTTCTGCCCTAGGAAAAATACATCTCTCATAATTGGTCTGATCATGATAGCCGCTCCATTCTGCTCCATTGGCATATATTATCGTGTGACAGTATACCCGTTCAGTTCCAACAGTG
>JBJELD010000069.1:0-44417 GCA_051878975.1 Candidatus Caccovicinus sp. | reverse complement strand
CGATCTTCGATGTATTCTTCTTCATCGCAGTTGCAGTACTGATCTGGTCCTTATTGAAAGAATATCGCGCTTATCTTGCAAAGAAGAAAGCCGTGTAACGGCAAAGTGTGAGAAAAAGAAAGGGGATTTATATGTGGAAATTTCATCAGCCGGTAAATGTAATTTTCGGCGAAGGGGAATTGGAAAATATTGAAACATATATGAAAGAAAGTGGATTTGACCGGGCATTTCTGGTGGCAGATGCATTTCTGGAAAAGTCTGGTGAAACCGCAAAACTGGAAAGGCTTGCGGGCGGAAGGATTGTAGGAATGACCTCAGAGGTGGAGCCGAATCCGACCTTGCAGAATGTGGAGGCTGCAGCGCAGAAGGCGAAGGCGGCAGCTGCGGACAGCATCATTGCCTTTGGTGGAGGCAGTGCCATGGACTGTGCCAAAGCAGCAGCTGTCGTGCTGGCAGCGGGCTGCAGTGCGGAGGAACTGCTTCATGGTTATCCGATCTGCAGAGCACTTCCGATTCTCGCCATTCCCACCACGGCGGGAACCGGAAGTGAGGTAACGGCAGGTGCTGTGCTGAGTGACAAGGAACGCGGGGTGAAGGCGGCCATTTTCAGTCCGGCGATCTTCCCGAAAATTGCGCTGGTAGACCCGGAATTAACCTATACCGTACCGGCGAAGGTGACAGCTTCTACCGGGCTGGATGTACTGGCCCATGCATTTGATGCCATGACCAGTGTCAAGGCAAATGAAGCAACAGATGCGCTGGCGCTGGGCGCAGCCCGACTGGCGCTAGCCTATCTGGAGCGGGCTGTGACAGACGGAAGCGACAAAGAAGCACGCAGCAGCATGGCGAAAGCAAGCACGATTGCCGGACTGGCCTTTTCTCAGACCGGGACTACGGGGTCTCATGCCTGCTCTTACATTTTGACCTCAAAATATCACATTCCTCACGGCGAGGCCTGCGCCTTTACTTTGGATTCCTGGCTGCTGATTAATTCCAAGGTAAAGCCGGAGCTGAATGATTACGCCAGGGAACTGGGCTTTGAAGGAATTCAGGGCCTTTGTGACTGGCTGAATACCATCAAGCATCGGTTTGGCATGAGGTGTACACTTTCGGAGATCGGGATAAGGCCGGAGGAGTTAAAGGAGATTGTGGATGCTTCTATGGCGTCCGGTAATATGGCAAACAATATCGCCCAGATCGGAAGAGAAGGGGTCATGACCATATGGAAAGGAAAAGCATAAGGGACCGCTGTTAGGGGCGGCCTGCCTTCAGAATTTGTGGAAGGCAGGCCGCTCTGTTTGTTTAACGGAACTTCAGCTGTTCAGATAGACATACAGATAACGGAGCAGCGCTGCATCGCGTGGGCTGGAAACCGGATTGATGTCCAGAAGCTCCTTGATTTTTTTCAGCCGGGCAATGACAGAATTTTTGTGAAGATGAAGAAGCTGAGCGGCTGTTTCCAGCTTCATGTCCGCTTGGATCAGGCTTTGCACCGTTTCCAGGAAATACTCGATGTCCATGTGCTTCTGGATCTGTCCGGCCTGCCAGGAAAGGAGTGGCTCCAGAAAGTCCTTCGGAATCTGCTGTGCCAAAAGCTCCGGAAGATAATCCATAAGAAACGTGATATCAGAGGATACAGCAGCTTTTCGTCTCGACAGCCACTGCAGATTCTGGTAAATTCCCTGATAATGGAGGAAATAAGTCTGAATCGGGCCCACATAAAACTCGTAGGAGAGAGACTGGCTGTCCGTCTGTTCCCGTGACAGAAACTCTTCTTCTATGCAGCGGATGCAGGAAAGTACAAATTCTCGGTCAGGCAGTTCTTCCGACGGCTTCCGGAGAGCTTTCATAAGGAGAATGCCTTTGTCGACCGGAATGGGAATGTCCTGCCGGTGACAGCAGGTCAAGGAGCTGCAGGAGTCGAGAAAATGCTGGATGACCGTGCTGCGGTATTCGGAATGAAGCACGATATAAACCGGAATGCGCGGGTAATTGTCAGAAAAGTGCAGCTTCCCGGCGGCCTTCTGTATGCTGCGTTCGTTGACCGGATTCTCCAGCAGCAGGGTGTGGGCAAAGCTCCAGATGCCGCTGTTTCCCTTCATGGAGGCATTTTTCTTGTATTCATACTCATACATGGTTTCAAAGGTCAGCTTTACCATCTTGGCAATAGTGGTGACTTCATCCGGGTCGCCGGTGACACCGATGACCCCGATGGTTTCATTATTGCTGGTCAGCCGAAGATTGACACCGGGGGCATTGACGCCGATCAGTTCCCTGGTCGGTTCACGGGTAACCAGAATGGAAAGATTTTTCTGGATAATTTCATAGGCGCAGAGATGAAAATCTCCGACCCGTTCTTTTGAAGCACTGGCTACGATGATGCCGCGTTCATCCATGACATTGACTTTCAGATTCATGGTCTGCTGCATTTTGCGGACGAAATTCTGGGCGAAAACTTTATTAATCATAATTTCAGGCTCCCTTTTTGGTCAATATAAAATAGTATATCACATTGTTTTTATGATTAAAAGATTTACTCGGAAATTGTGTTGCGAAAACATTGGAGGAGGTGAAAAAGTTTTGTATGATTATACCATAAGAACTGAGGAAAACGTAAGAAAAACTGGAAAAATAGCTTAAAGAATGGAGGGACATTATGGAGAAAAAAATCAGTCCGGTTATCCGGCTGGATGAGCGGGATAACGTAGTAGTAGCCAGACGGGAGATTCCGGCGGGAACGGAAATTCCGGAGGAGGGAATCACAACACTTCAGGTGGTTCCTATGGGACATAAAGTAGCGGCCAGGTTTATTGCAAAGGGAGATCCTGTTTTAAAGTATGATACGGTGATCGGGTATGCAGCAGAGGATACGCAGCCGGGAACCTGGATGCACAGCCACAATATTCGTTTTGACGAGGTGGATAAGGATTATGCATTTTCCCGGGATTATAAGCCGGTAGAACTGATTCCGGAGGAGGAGCAGGCCACTTTTATGGGAATTGTCCGGGAAGACGGAAGAGTGGCAACGAGAAACATTATTGCCATTCCGGTGGCAAGCAACTGTGCAGCTACTGTGGCGAGAAAAATTGCTTCCTATTTTGACGAAGAGCGATTGAAAGCCTATCCGAATGTAGATGCTGTGGTTCCATTTATTACGGGCATCGGATGTGGTATGGAGATGACCGGTGAGCCGATGGATCTGCTCCGGAGAACCATTTCTGGAACAGCAGCAAATCCAAATGTGGCAGGTGCTCTGGTCTGTGCGCTTGGATGTGAGCGGAATAACATTGACAAGATGTTTGAGGCCGAAGGAATGAAGGAAGGAAAGATGTTGAGACGTCTGGTCATGCAGGAAGTCGGAGGAACGAGAAAGGCCATTGAGATGGGGATTCAGATGGTAAAGGAAATGCTGGAAACTGCCAATCAGGTACAGCGTACCCGGGTATCCGCATCGAATCTGGTTTTGGCCCTGCAATGCGGCGGCTCAGATGGATTTTCTGGATTGTCGGCTAATCCGGCTCTGGGAAAAGCGGCAGACATGTTGGTAAAAAATGGCGGAACGGTGATTCTGGCGGAGATTTCCGAGTTGTTTGGCGTAGAACATACATTGACTTGCCGTGCAAAAACTCCGGAAGTAGGTCAAAAACTGGTGGATCGTCTGAACTGGTGGCTGAAATATGATGAAGGCCGGGACTGCCAGATCAACGGAAGAGTCAGCCCGGGCAACAATGCCGGCGGCCTGGCAAATGTTCTGGAAAAGTCATTGGGCGGTGCCAAGAAAGGCGGAAGCACTCCGGTGAACGCAGTATACCGCTATGCGGAACGGGTGACAGAGAAAGGACTTGTCATTATGGATACGCCCGGTTATGACCCTATGAGTGTGACCGGTGAGTTTGCGGGCGGTGCAACGATCTGTGCATTCACAACGGGAAGAGGCTCCTGTTTCGGTACGCCCCATTGTCCGACTATCAAGCTGGCAACGAATACCCCGATGTATGAGCGGATGAATGAGGATATGGATATTAACTGCGGATTGGTCATTGACGGGGAAAAGACACTGGATGAGATGGGCGAGATTATTTTCCGGAGAATTCTGGAGGTAGCGTCCGGAAGCCGGTCAAAGTCGGAAGCACTGGGTGTCGGATATGATGAATACGTTCCGTGGCCGATCGGGGTTATGGCATAGGAAGAAAGGAGATAGAACAATGAGCAGAATGCGGTTGATTTTAAGATGGCACGGGGAAAAGGATCCAGTATCATTAAAGCAGTACGCACAGGTGCCGAACATTTACGGAATCGTGACTTCCCTTTATCACATGCCGCTGGGGGCAGAATGGGATGAGGCGGAAATTCGAAAGCTGGTAAACAAGGTAGAAGCTTACGGATTGAAGCTGGAAATTGTGGACAGTTTCCGGATCCATGAGGACATCAAACGTGGATATGATACCCGGGATGCATTGATTGAAAATTATAAGAAGAATATTCGGATGCTGGCCCGGTGCGGTATCAAGATTATCTGTTATAATTTCATGCCGGTGTTTGACTGGACCAGAACGGATTTGGCTTATGAGCTTCCAGATGGTTCAGATTGCTTGGCTTTTGAGGCGGAAAAGGTGAAAAAGATTCATGCAGAGGAAGGCATTGATCTCCCTGGATGGGGAACCAATTACAGCCAGGAGAAGCTGCGGGAGCTTTTGAAATCTTATGAAGGAATCGGAGAAGAGGAGCTTTGGGAGAACTGCCGGTACTTCCTGGATGCCTGTGTTCCGGTAGCAGAGGAATGCGGAATCAAGCTGGCTCTTCATCCGGATGATCCGCCAAGACCAATTTTCGGCCTGCCGCGGATCGCAAAAAATGTGGAGGATTACCGGAAAATCCTTCATTACCGGGAAAGTCCATCCAATGCGATTACCTTCTGCTGTGGTTCTTTCGGTTCTTCGGCAGAGAATGATATGCCTGCCATGATCCGGGAATTTGGCAAGGACAAGATTCCGTTTGTTCATTTCCGGAACATTAAGCTGGCAGAGGACGGAAGCTTTTTTGAGAGCGGTCATGTGACGGAAAGTGGTTCTTCCGATATGGGAGAGGTGATGCGTGCACTGCACGACATCGGCTTTGATGGATATTTAAGACCGGATCACGGAAGGCGGATCTGGGACGAAGCGTGGAGTATCAAAAAAGTGGTGCTTCCGGACGGAACGGAGGTGGAAGAGCATCGGCCGGATGGCTTTAACGGGGTAAAGCCAGTGGCCGGATACGGACTATTTGACCGTGCATTGGGGGCAGCGTATGCAGTGGGCCTGTGGGAAGGCATTGAAAAGCAGAAAAAGGCAGACGGGGTAACCGTTTGAGAAAACGTCTGAGAAGAAGAGGAGAAAGAAAAGGAGAAGCATTATGATGATGAAGAAGACATTGGCAGTTTTTATGGCAGCAGCAATGACAGTTGGCCTTACGGCCTGCAGCGGCAGCTCGGCTGCACCGGCTTCCTCGGAAGCAGCTAAAGAGACAACCGCCGCAGCTGCGGAAACCACAGCGGCAGGGGAAGAAAAGGCAGAAGCTTCCGGTTCTGACTGGAAGCCGACCTCCACTGTGTCGATCGTGGTTCCGGCAGGAGCCGGCGGCAGCACCGATCTTTCTGCCCGTGTATTTGCGGAGTATGCAAAGAAGATCAGCGGAACAGATTTTATTGTAGTCAATGCAAACGGCGCTGCCGGTTCCGTGGCAGCCAATCAGGTTTTAAGTGCAGCGGCGGACGGTCATACGGTCTTATATGGCCATAATCTGGTGAACGTAGCCAATATTGCCGGTGTGACGGATTACAATTACACCGCATTTAAACTGGGACCAAATTTTGCGAAGGAGCCGGCGCAGCAGCTTTATGTGAATACAGAAAAATATAAGAATCTGGATGAATTCATTGAGGCTGCCAAGGCAGCACCAGGTCAGCTGAAGGCATGTACAGAGGTGGGCGCGTATACTTATTATGAGCTTCTTGCTTTTGAAAAGGAATCCGGAATTGACCTGGATCTGGTTGATGTGGGTTCGAATTCCGATAAAATTGCAGCCATGTTGTCCGGGCAGGTGGATCTGATGCCAGGTGCTTACGTAAACGGAAAGGATTACCTGGAAGCCGGTCAGTTTACCTGCATCGGCGTGCCGACAGAAGAGCGCTATGAAATGCTGGCAGATATTCCGACGTTAAAAGAGCAGGGAATTGATCTGGTGTATCCGGACTGCGATTTTTCCTTCTATTTCCCTAAGGAAACGCCGGACAATGTCATCCAGTGGTATGACGAGCTGGTACAGCAGATCATGGAAGATCCGGAGGCGCTGGAAAGTATTGAAAATATGCAGATGATTCCATACTATCTGAGTCCGGAGGATGCCGAAAAGAATGATGAAGCGATTTTTAATACGATTAAAGGAATTGCCGATTCTCTGGAGTAGAAATCAGGAAAGCAGAATAGAACAAACGAGAAGCCGCGCCAGATTTTGATTTGGCGCGGCTATAACAGAGCCAATTACAACGGGATCTGCCTCGCGGCAGCATGTGACGTTGCAATTGGCTCTGTAATTATGCTTCTTTTTTATTCTTCAAATTCTTCTGTGCCGTAGCCAGCATCAGTTTGATTCGGTTCAGCTGGTTTACTTCGCTGGCACCGGGGTCGTAGTCAACGGCAATGATGTTTGCCTCCGGATGACTGTTGCGAAGCTCTTTGATCACGCCCTTACCCACGATGTGATTCGGCAGGCAGCCGAAAGGCTGCGTGCATACGATATTCTGTACGCCGCTGTGGATCAGCTCCAGCATCTCTCCGGTCAGGAACCATCCTTCACCGGTCTGATTTCCCAGAGAAACGTAATCCTTTGCCATATCGGCCAGGTTCCGGATGTGGGAAGGAGGCCCGAAGTGCTGACTCTTCTCCAGTTCCTTTCTGGCTGTCTTACGGAAGAATTCCAGCAGGGAAATTCCCATGTTGCATACCCAGGCTGTGGAGCGTTTTCCTCCCAGATGATCAGCCTTGAAATTACTGTTGTAGAAGCAGTAGAGAAGGAAGTCCATCAGATCCGGCATGACCGCTTCCGCTCCTTCTGCTTCCAGCAGATCGACGATGTGGTTGTTTGCCAGCGGAGAGAATTTTACCAGAATCTCTCCCACAATGCCGACCTTTGGCTTTTTCACATCCACTCTCGGCAGTGCGTCGAAATCACGGATAATGCCCCGCAAATTCCTGGCAAAACCGATCATGTCCGGTGTCCTCTGGGACAGGGAATGGATGCAGCGGCGGCGCCATTTCTCATGCATGGCATTCGTGCTTCCGGGAACCTGTTCATAAGGACGGGTCGCATAGACCACCCGCATGAATACATCACCGTAAACTACGGCCTGCAGTCCCTTGGTTAAAAGCGGCAGGGTAATGGTGAAGCCGGGGTTGGTTTCCATGCCGTTTGCATTGACGGAGATAACCGGAATCTGGCCCATGCCCGCCTTTTCCAGAGCGCGGCGGATAAAGCCGATGTAGTTGGATGCACGGCAGCCGCCGCCGGTCTGGCTCATGAAGATCGCTGTGCGGTTCAGGTCATATTTGCCGGACAGGAGCGCTTCCATGATCTGGCCGATTACGATCAGAGACGGGTAGCAGGCATCATTGTTCACATATTTTAATCCTACATCGATAGCAGAACGGTTGTCATTCTGCAGAATTTCGATGTTGTAGCCGCAGGAGCGGATGGCCGGCTCCAGCAGATCGAAGTGGATCGGCGACATCTGCGGGCAGAGGATGGTATAATCCTTCTTCATGTCTTTGGTGAAGTAGACACGGTTGTAGGCGGAGGATACTACCTTATGGGTGTAATGCTTCTGATCCCGGACGCGGAGAGCCGCGATCAGAGAACGGATCCGGATTCTGGCGGCGCCCAGATTATTGACCTCATCAATTTTCAGAACCGTGTAGATCTTGCCGGATTTGGTCAGAATCTCACTCACCTGGTCGGTAGTTACAGCGTCCAGACCGCAGCCGAAGGAATTTAACTGAATCAGATCCAGGTCCGGGCTGCTTTTTACAAAGGAAGCGGCCCGGTAAAGCCGGGAATGGTACATCCACTGGTCGGTCACCACCAGCGGCCGTTCTACCTGACCGAGATGAGAGATGGAATCCTCGGTCAGCACGGCAAAGCCGTAAGAAGTAATCAGCTCCGGAATTCCGTGATGAATCTCCGGATCTACATGGTAAGGACGTCCGGCCAGCACGATTCCGTGGCGGTGATGATCCTTCAGCCATTTAAGCGTTTCTTCCCCTTTTTTTTCAATATCCTGGCGGGAGGCTTCCAGCTCCAGCCAGCCGGCGTGAGCGGCTCTTGCGATTTCCTCACGGGTCATCGGGTGCTCCGTTTTGGAGTGAGGTCCGAAGGCAGTTAAAAACTCACGGACCAGAGCGTCGGTCAGAATTTCCTCGTTGGTAAAGGCCAGGAACGGATTCATGAAGTGAACATGCTCGGATTCCAGCTCCTCCACATTGTTCTTGATGTTCTCTGCATAGGAGGTTACCATCGGACAGTTATAGTGGTTGCCTGCGTCCGGAGTTTCATTCCGCTCATATGGAACACAAGGGTAGAAGATGAATTTGAGGTTCTTCTTGATCAGCCAGGAAACGTGTCCATGGGCGATCTTGGCCGGATAGCATTCCGATTCACTCGGAATGGATTCAATTCCCAGCTCGTAAATCTGACGGCTGGACTGCGGCGACAGGATTACACGGAAGCCCAGCTCCTTAAAGAAGGTAGCCCAGAACGGGTAGTTTTCGTACATGTTCAGGACTCTCGGGATTCCGACTTCTCCCCGCACCGCCTGGTCGGCATCCAGCGGTTCATAGTCAAACATCCGGTGGTATTTATAGTCGAAGAGGTTCGGAACCTCTTTTTTCGCCTTGTGCTGTCCCAGTCCTCGTTCACAGCGGTTTCCGGTGACGAACTGGCGTCCGCCGTCAAACTGGTTGATGGTCAGGACACAGTGATTTAAACAGCCCTGGCAGCGGGTCATGACGGTGCGGTAGGTCAGCTCCAGAATTTTTTGCATCGGCAGCATGGAGGTGGTCCGGGAAGCGTCATACCGTTCTCTTGCGATCAGAGCGGCGCCGAAGGCTCCCATGATTCCGGCAATGTCCGGACGAACGGCCTCGCAGCCGGAAATTTTTTCAAAGCTTCTTAAAACGGCATCATTGTAGAAGGTGCCGCCCTGCACGACCACGTGCTTTCCCAGGTCGGAAGGGCTGGTGATCTTGATTACCTTAAACAGGGCATTTTTAATGACTGAGTATGCCAGACCGGCGGAAATGTCGGCAACCGAAGCGCCCTCCTTCTGAGCCTGCTTGACGTTGGAATTCATAAATACGGTACAGCGGGTTCCCAGATCGGTGGGATTTTTGGCAAACAGGGCTTCTTTCGCAAAGTCCCGGACGCTGTAATTCAAAGATTTGGCAAAGGTTTCGATGAATGAGCCGCAGCCGGAGGAGCAGGCTTCGTTTAACTGAACGCTGTCTACCGTGCCGTCCTTGATCCGGATGCATTTCATGTCCTGACCGCCGATGTCCAGAATGCAGTCCACATCCGGCTCGAAAAAGGCGGCTGCATAGTAGTGGGAAATGGTTTCTACCTCGCCCTCATCCAGCATCAGGGCGGACTTTAATAAGGCCTCGCCGTAACCGGTGGAGCAGGACCAGGCAATGTGAGCCGTTTGGGGAAGCTGCTCGCTGATCTCCCGCATGGCCCGGATCGCGGTAGCCAGAGGGCTTCCGTTGTTGCTGCTGTAAAAGCTGTACAGAAGCTTTCCGTCTTCGCCTACCAGTGCGACCTTGGTAGTGGTGGAGCCGGCGTCAATGCCTAAGAAGCAGTTTCCGCTGTATGTAGAAAGATCGCCGGTTCCGACCCGGCTCTTGTTGTGACGCTCAGTAAACTCGTCGTAGGCCGCCTGGCTGTCGAAGAGCGGCTCCATACGCTTTACTTCAATATCCATCTGAATACCGTGAGCCAGCGTTTCGATCATCTGATCCAGGGACACGCAAACGCCGTCTTCCTTCGCATTCATAGCGGCTCCGACGGCTGCAAACAGGTGGGAATGCTCCGGTGCGATGATCTGATCGCCTTTCAGGCGAAGGGTGCGGATAAATGCATTCCGAAGCTCCGGAAGGAAGTGGAGCGGTCCGCCCAGGAAGGCAACATTGCCGCGGATCGGCTTGCCGCAGGCCAGGCCGCTGATGGTCTGGTTGACAACAGCCTGGAAAATGGATGCAGCCAGGTCTTCTCTGGTTGCGCCCTCATTGATCAGCGGCTGGATATCGGATTTTGCGAACACGCCGCAGCGGGCGGCAATCGGGTAAATCGCCTGGTAATGGGCAGCATATTCGTTCAGGCCCGCTGCATCGGTCTGCAGCAGGGAGGCCATCTGATCGATAAACGAGCCGGTTCCGCCTGCGCAGATGCCGTTCATTCTCTGGTCGATTCCGTTGGAAAAATAGATGATTTTCGCATCTTCTCCGCCAAGCTCGATTGCAACATCCGTCTGCGGAGCGAAATCCTGCAGAGCAGTAGCTACGGCCACGACCTCCTGAACGAAGTCCACTTTCATGTGCCGGGACAGAGTCAGACCTCCGGATCCGGTAATGGAAGGGACCACTTCCAGAGCGCCAAGCTGCTCTCTGGCTTTTGTAAGAAGATTTGCCAGTGTTTCCTGGATATTTGCATAATGCCGCTGGTAATCGGAAAATAATATATGAGAGTCAGGATCTAACAGTGCAATTTTTACGGTTGTGGAACCGATATCGATTCCAAGGGTATGTGGTCTTTTCATAATTTGGGAAATTTTCCCATACCTCCTTTGAATAAAAAACAATCATCCACAAGTTTACCATAAAATAGGTAGGAAAACAATTGGTAGGCACTGTTAAAAAAATGTAAAGAATGTAAGAAAAAACTGTGGAAAAGGGAAAAGAGGGTCAATTTGTTTGACAAACTTTCTTCCAGAAATTATAATGATAAAGCACGGGAGTAGGTTTGTGCAATTCTGGGGGAATGGAGGCCTGGGCATGATACAGATTTTTAAAACAGAAGATGGTGTCATTCATCAGCAGGACGAGAGACTGCCAGGCTCCTGGATTGCGTTGACGAACCCGACTGCGACGGAAATCCTGGAGATTTCTGATGCGTACCAGATCGACCCGGATCATCTGCGGGCACCTCTGGATGAGGAAGAGCGGTCCCGTATTGAGTCGGAGGACGGTTATACCCTGGTTCTGGTGGATATTCCGACGATCGAAGAGCGGGGCGGAAAGGACTGGTACGTTACGATCCCTCTCGGCATCGTGATGACGAATGATGTGATCATTACCGTCTGTCTGGAAGAAACCTCTGTGCTTGCTGCTTTTATGGACGGACGCGTCCGGGATTTTCATACCTTTATGAAAACGCGTTTTATTCTTCAGATTCTGTACAAGAATGCGTCCCTGTATCTGCAGTATCTGCGTATCATTGACAAGAAAAGCGAGGTCATTGAGCGCAAACTTCATCAGTCGCAGCGGAATCAGGAGTTCCTGGAGCTGCAGGAGCTGGAAAAGAGCCTGATCTACTTTACCACTTCTCTCCGTTCCAATGAGGTGGTCCTGGAAAAGCTGCTGAAGAATGAAAGGATCAAAAAATATCCGGAGGATACAGATCTTCTGGAGGACGTCATCATTGAGAACAAGCAGGCAATCGAGATGGCGAATATTTACAGCGGAGTCCTGTCCGGTACCATGGATGTGTTTGCATCCGTGATTTCCAACAATCTGAATATTACCATGAAATTCCTGACCACGGTTACCATTGTTATGTCCATTCCGACTATGGTGGCCAGCTTTTACGGAATGAATGTGAATCTGGACGGGATGCCTTTTGCGAGACATCCGAACGGCTTTGTTATTGTACTGGGCTTTGCCGGGCTGCTGTCTCTGCTGGTAGCCTGGATCTTCTGGAAAAAGGATTTGTTTTAGAAAAGGATGATAGCATGAAATTTTTTGATAATCTGGAACGAAAACTGGGAAAATACGCGATTCGGGATCTGCCGAGAATGATTGTGTTACTGTATGCCGTCGGAATGGTGATTCAGTTTATTAATCCGATGATCTACTATTCCTTTTTATGCCTGGACGGCGGCGCGATCCTTCACGGACAGGTGTGGCGGATCGTGACCTTTATGCTGTATCCGCCGGTGAATCTCGGAAGCGGGATGGGGATGAACGGGATTTTTGGGATTCTGCTGAATATGATGATCATTCCCACCTATTATTTCCTTGGGAGCACGCTGGAGCGGGTGTGGGGCGCATTCCGGTTTAACGTGTATTTCCTGCTGGGTATCATTGGTCATGTGCTGGGGACGGTGCTTGCTTATGTGTTCTGGCGCATCCGTGTGCCGCTGACGCCGGTATACCTGAATTTTTCTCTGTTCATTGCATTTGCCATGATGTTCCCGGATGCGCAGTTTTTTATCTGGGGGCTGCTTCCGATCAAGGCCAAATATCTGGCGATCGCAGAGGCGGCTATTTATCTCTATGAATTTGCACGCGGCAATGTGCTGACCAGACTGGAGGTCGGGCTGTCCCTGCTGAATGTGATTCTGTTCTTCCTGCTTACCAGAAAGCTTCAGCGGTTTTCTCCGAAGGAGATCCGCCGGAAGCAGGAATTCAAGACACAGACGAAGATCAAGCCGGCGGGCCGGACCCGTCATCGCTGTGCAGTCTGCGGAAGGACCGAAGAGGACGGACCGCAGATGGAGTTTCGCTATTGTTCGAAATGCGCCGGCAGCTATGAATACTGCCAGGATCATTTATACACGCATCAACATGTCACAGGGAATAGTAATGTAAATAATTAAATTTGGAGGATTTGAAGGTGAACGTCGACATCAAAAAGAAAAAAACAAAAATTATCTGCACTATGGGGCCCAATACCAGCAATCTGGACATTTTGCGCGGTCTTGCCGAGAACGGCATGGATGTGGCAAGATTCAACTTTTCTCACGGAGATTATGCGGAGCATAAGAGCCGTCTGGAACTGCTTAAGCAGGTTCGTAAGGAGACCGACCGCCCGATTGCGGCGCTTCTGGATACGAAAGGTCCGGAGATCCGTACCGGTCTTCTGAAGGATGAAAAGAAAGTAACCTTAACGGAAGGCCAGGAATATACGCTGACAACCAGAGAGGTTATCGGCGATGAGACGATCTGCCATATCAACTATGATGGATTAAATGAGGATGTAAAGGAAGGAAACACCATCCTGATCGACGACGGCCTGATTGAGCTGCGCGTGAAGGAAGTGAACGATACGGATATTATCTGTACTGTTATAAATGGCGGCGAGCTGGGACAGCGCAAGGGCGTCAATGTTCCGAACGTAAAGATCAAGCTGCCGGCGCTGACCGAGAAGGATAAGGAGGATATCCGCTTCGGAATCAAGGAAGGCTTTGATTTTATTGCGGCGTCCTTTGTGCGCACCCCGGACGCGATCCGGGAAATCCGTCAGATTCTGGAAGAGGAAGGCGCAAATATTCAGATCATTGCAAAGATTGAGAATGCAGAAGGAATTGAAAATCTGGATTCCATTATTGAAGCAGCAGACGGTATTATGGTTGCAAGAGGTGATATGGGTGTGGAGATTCCGGCGGAGCAGGTTCCATACATCCAGAAGACCATTATTCAGAAGTGCAACGAGGCCTGCAAGGTGGTGATTACTGCTACGCAGATGCTGGATTCCATGATCCGGAATCCGCGTCCGACCAGAGCAGAGGTGACGGACGTTGCCAATGCAGTATATGACGGAACCGACGTGGTAATGCTTTCCGGCGAGACGGCGATGGGCAAGTATCCGGTTGAGGCACTGAAGATGATGGCAACCATCGTTGAGGCGGCAGAGGCACATCTGGATTACAGTGCATATCGCGTCCGCAAGGTTTCCACGGCAGATGCTCATAATATTTCCAATGCGGTGTGCTATTCTTCTGTGGCGACGGCTCACGATCTGAATGCCAAGGTCATTATTACTCCGACCATTTCCGGCTATACGGCCAAGATGCTTTCCAAGTGGCGTCCGGCCTGCCAGATTATCGGCTTGTCTCCGAGTATGACGGCTGTCCGTCAGATGATGATCTACTGGGGTGTAAAGCCGATCTGGTCCAGAAGAGCCGAGTCTACCGATGAATTGATTGAAAGCTCGGTGGAAGAGGTAGAGAACAAAGGAATTGTGCAGAAGGGCGACATTACGGTTGTAACAGCCGGTGTGGTAACCTATGCAAAGCGTCATGAGCCGGCTACTCAGACCAATATCATGAGAGTGGTGCCGATCGAGTAGGAAAAAATACAAAGGATGAAATAAAACAGTAGACAAAGGCGTCTATCCTGGGGTACAATTGGCGGAAGAATTGGCCTCAGGGGCAGGCGCCTTTTTGCTGCACGGAAGGCTTTCTGAAAAGCGAGAGAAGCATATTCCAAAGAGAGAAGGGAGAAAGTGTTGTGGAAAAGAAACCATTTGTTACGTTAGAACAGATTCAGGAAATTGTAAAAACCTATCCGACCCCGTTCCATCTGTATGATGAAAAGGGGATCCGGGAAAACGCAAGAAAGCTTTATCAGGCCTTTTCCTGGAACAAGGGATTTAAAGAATATTTTGCCGTGAAGGCAACTCCGAATCCATTTATCCTGCAGATTCTGAAGGAGGAGGGCTGCGGCACCGACTGCTCTTCGATTACGGAGCTGATGATGTCCGAAGCCTGCGGTTTTGCCGGCCATGAGATCATGTTTTCCTCCAATGATACGCCGCCGGAGGAATTTGCTTTTGCCGAGAAGCTGGGAGCCATCATTAATCTGGATGACATTACTCATATCGAGATTCTGGAAAAGACCCTGGGGTATATTCCGGAGACCATCAGCTGCCGCTACAATCCGGGCGGTGTCTTTGAGATCAGCAACGGCATTATGGACAATCCGGGCGATGCCAAGTACGGCATGACCACGGATCAGATGTTTGAGGCATTTCGCATTTTAAAGGAAAAAGGAGCGAAACATTTCGGAATCCATGCCTTCCTGGTAAGCAATACGGTGACGAATGATTATTATCCGGCGCTGGCAAAGACCTTGTTTGAACTGGCAGTGAGACTTCAGAGGGAAACCGGCGCTCACGTAGAATTCATCAATCTTTCCGGCGGCGTTGGCATTCCGTATCGTCCGGATCAGGAGCCGAATGATATTCTGGCGATCGGAGAAGGGGTTCGGAAGGTTTATGAGGAGGTGCTGGTACCGGCCGGTATGGGTGATGTGGCGCTGTGCACCGAGTGCGGCCGTTTCATGCTTGGGCCTTACGGCTGTCTGGTGACCAGGGCGATCAACGAGAAGCACACATACAAGGAGTATGTGGGTGTGGATGCCTGTGCAGTCAACTTGATGCGGCCGGCCATGTACGGCGCTTATCATCATATTACGGTGGCAGGAAAGGAGAATGCGGCCTGCGATCATAAATATGATGTGGTGGGTTCTCTCTGCGAGAATAATGACAAATTTGCAATTGACCGGATGCTGCCGGAGATTCAGCGGGGCGATTATCTGGTGATTCACGATACCGGAGCGCACGGTTTTGCCATGGGCTATAATTATAACGGCAAGCTTTGGTCGGCAGAGCTTCTTTTGAAGGAAGACGGTTCCGTGCAGATGATCCGGAGAGCGGAAACACCGAAGGATTACTTTGCGACATTCGACTTCTGTGATCTGCTGAAGAAATACGAATAGAACGGGATGAAAAACAGGAGAATGGGATGGTTAACATCCCATTCTCCTGTTTTTGCACAGAAAAAACCCCGTGTGTGACGTCACGGGGCTGTTCTCTTAAGAATTTCAATTTCAAAAAGGATTTCAAAAGTAACTGTGCATTTCTTATGGTCTAAGTATAGCATACCGACCTCGGAAAAGAATGAATGTTCCTTGAATAGATTATGAAGAAATTCTTAAGTTTTTTAACAATTCCGGACGGCAGACAATGTGCCGTCCGGAATCGCAAAAATACCTTATTCGTAATCCTGCAGAATTCGTTTTACCTGATCGGAAGTCAGGATCAGGTTGACTCCGGCCGGATTCAGGACGTAGCCCTTCGATCCCTTGATCAGGAACTGCGGAAGCTGCCGGAAGGTCAGGTTGGACATGCGCAGCTTCTCGGCATTCGGGCCGGTATACTTTCGGAATTCGGAGAAATCCGAGTAGAGAGGCTGATAAATATCGCCTTCCTTGGTCTTTACGAACGGAATCCGTACATTCTTTAAGTTTACCTTCTCCGGATTGGTGTTTTCTTCATCGTTGACCGTTTCGATTCCCATGATGAAGTGCGCCTTTACCAGATTCGCAATCATTTCCTCTTCCAGCTCATGAAGCCGGGCCATGTCATGCTTGACCGGGCGGCGCAGCTCCTGAAGAAAATAAATCATGGTGAGAGTCAGCTGCGGATTCATGATCGGGATCCGGTCATTGGTCAGTTTCTCAATATCCGGACGCTTGACCATCTCTTCGACTGCGATTCTGGCAGAGCCGGCTTCATTTTGAAATACCACCATATTGACATCCAGCGAATAGAGACTGTTTAAAAACCCGTTTAACTGTTTCTGCTGGAATTTCAATGCGGTTACCGGAATCTGCTTTTCACCAAGTTCTTTTACAAATTCTTTGCCGGAATCTTCAGAAGCAAACAGATAGATCTGATCGTCAAAGGTCTCCGGATCGCAAGCCACATACGGCAGGCGTGTGAGCGGAGAAAAGAGGACGAAAAAGCTGTCCAGCTTCTGAAGTTTTTTTATTGCGAATGTATTATCGATAGCCATGTAAGTGGGTCCCTTCTAAAACGTTAAGTATTCTTTGGATTACTCCTGAGCTTTTAATGCCTGGCGGAGTGCTTCTGCCATTTCCTCATATTCTGCATCGGTCAGAGTGATCTTTCCGGGATTCATCTCGAACGTGCCGCCCCACTCGTCGCCGCCGTTATATTTCGGAACGATGTGGAAATGCAGATGGTGACCGGTGTCGCCGTAAGCGCCATAGTTTACCTTATCTGGATGGAATACGGCATGTACAGCTCTGGCAACCTTTGCCACATCGGCGAAAAAGTCATTTCTTTCCTCGTCGGTCAGCTCGATCAGCTCGCCCACATGTTTGTTGTGAGCCAGGATAACGCGTCCCTTTTTGCTCTGCTCTTTAAATACGTATAAGTATCCGGTGTTCATCTGGCATACCGGATAAGCAAATTTTGCTACCAGTTCCCCCTGCATGCAATATGCGCAATTATTGTCTTTCATGATAATAGATCTCCTTTCTTACCGCTTCTTGATTCATAAGTATACTTTATCACGTTATGGATTTGAATTCAATGATATTTTCAGAGAGAGTTGGCAAATTCCGTCAGAACCGAATATCTTAGAGCAAGAGACTTTATAAGGAAGAAACGGCATGGACCAGGTAAAAAAGCAGATTGGCTGGGGGGATGCGTACCGGCTGGGAGTTACCGGAAAAGGAGTGGGAGTTGCCGTGCTGGATACGGGGGTGTACCTTCATGCGGATTTAAAGGATCGGGTGGCAGGATTCTGCGATATTGTTCACGGAAGGCAGACGCCGTATGATGACAATTCTCACGGAACCCATATCTGCGGGATCATCGGGGGAAGCGGGGCCGCATCGGAGGGGAGATTTCAGGGAATGGCGCCGGAGTGCCGCCTGATCTGTGTGAAGGTGCTGGACAAAAAAGGAAACGGATATGCTTCTGACGTGCTGGCCGGCTTACGGTGGGTCCGGGAAAACCGGAAAAAGTATGGGATCCGGATTGTCAACATTTCAGTAGGCTCCTTTGGCAGGAAGTCCATGAGCGAGGATTCGGCGCTGGTGCGGGGCGTGGATGCTGCCTGGGATGACGGTCTGGTGATGGTGATTGCTGCCGGCAATCAGGGGCCGCGGGCTATGACGATCACGACCCCCGGTATCAGCAGGAAGGTCATTACGGTGGGAAGCTCGGATGACGATCGCGCCATCACGGTCATGGGAAACCGGATGGTGGATTATTCCGGCCGCGGTCCCACTGCGGCCTGTATCCGGAAACCCGATATTGTAGCACCGGGCTCCGGGATCATAAGCTGTTCCAATCTTCCCTTCAAATATCAGATCAAAAGCGGAACCAGCATGAGTACACCGCTGGTATCAGGAGCCATTGCGCTTCTCCTGGAGAAATACCCGAAGATGAGCAACCGGGATGTCAAGCTGCGTCTCAGAGAACGGGCGGTGGATCTGGGACTTCCGCATAATCAGCAGGGATGGGGCATGCTCGATGTAGAAAGGCTGCTGCGCAATGACGGCAGCTCAGACGGCTGATTAGAATCCTCACGGAGATAGCCCCGCTGCAGGTACATGCAGGTTTAGACGGAGAGGGAATTGTCAAAAACGGGCAAGCCGTGTTATACTAGGGACAGCTTTGCACGAAAGGAAATTTAAGGATGCTGTTTAGTTCACTGGTATTTATCTGGTTTTTTCTCCCGGCGGTGTTTGCGCTCTATCATCTGATTCCGTGGAAGAACGGGAAGAATCTGGTTCTTTTGGCGGCCAGTCTGTTTTTTTATGCATGGGGAGAGCCAAAGTATATTATATTGATGCTGTTTTCGATTGCGATGAATTACAGCTTCGGCCTGTGCCTGGGAGGAAGGGCAGGACAGCATAAGGGCCCCGCCCGGCTGCTTCTGGCATTTTGCCTTGCTGCCAATCTGGGACTTTTGGGTTATTTTAAATATTTCAACTTTCTGGCGGAGCTGATCAATGCCGTTTGCCGGTCGGACCGGATCGGCTTACGGGAGATCAGCCTTCCGATCGGCATTTCCTTTTATACCTTCCAGGCGCTGTCCTACGTGCTGGATGTGTACCGGAAGGATATTCCGATTCAGAAAAATCCCTTTTACCTGGCGCTGTATATTTCCTTTTTCCCGCAGCTGATTGCAGGGCCGATTGTCAAGTACCATGATATTGAGGCACAGATCGCGGTCCGGGAGACCACCCAGGAGAAGCAGGCTTACGGAATCAAGCGGTTTTCCTACGGCCTTGGGAAAAAGGTGATCCTGGCCAATACCTTTGCAAAGGCGGTGGATCAGATTCTGACGCTTCCGGGAGAGGAGCTGGGAACGGTCATTACCTGGTTTGCGGTTCTGCTTTATGCGCTTCAGATTTATTTCGATTTTTCCGGATATTCGGATATGGCGATCGGCCTTGGAAAAATGTTTGGGTTTGATTTCATGGAGAATTTCCGTTATCCGTATCTGTCGGATTCGGTATCGGAGTTCTGGAGACGGTGGCATATTTCGCTTTCGACCTGGTTCCGCGAATATCTTTATATTCCGCTTGGCGGAAACCGGAAGGGAAAGGCGCGTACCTGCATGAACCTGTTTGTGGTATTTCTGGCAACCGGGCTCTGGCATGGCGCCAGCATGACCTTTGTGCTGTGGGGCGTGTATTACGGGATCCTTCTGATTGCCGAACGGCTGTTTTTGGGAGAGTGGCTGAAGAAAAATCCATGGAAATGGGTGAATCATCTGTATACCATGACGGTCGTTCTGTTTGGATGGATGCTGTTTCGGGCGGAGCATATGAGCGTGGCAAAGGACTGGCTGGTCAATATGCTGACCTGGAAATCCGGAATCTATCCGGTGCTCATGTATGCGGACGGCCGTCTGTTTTTCTGGATGGCGGTAGGAATTCTGCTCTGCGGTCCTCTCCAGCAGCTTTTTCCCGGTCTGAAGGCAAGACTTTACCGGGAGGACCGGGTGGATGTGTGGGATGTGGCGGTGATGGCCGGCATTGTTTTCTATTCTGTGACGCTGCTGGTCAGCAATACGTACAATCCGTTTATCTATTTCCGGTTCTGAACCGGATGCAGAGGATGACGGGAAATTCCGAAAGGAGATCGAGCAAAACAATATGAAAAAATGGATGATCGGCTGCTTCTGGGGCCTGCTTGTGCTTCCTAATCTGATCTGGCCGGCGGCCTCCCGGTTTTTAAAGGACGAGAATACAGAAAATCGGGTGATGGCGGAGTTTCCGGTGCTGACCCGGGAAAGCCTGAAAAGCTATCCGCAGGAGATTGAAAATTATATAAATGATCATGCAGCCTTCCGAAGTCAGTTTTTGAGCCTGAATGCCGGGATCAATCTGGGTATCTTTCGTTCGGTGGATAATGATGAGGTGATCCGGGGAAAGGATGGCTGGTATTTTTACCGCGGCGGCGCCAGTGTGGCGGATTACCGCGGACAGAATCTTTATTCCGACGAGGAGCTGGCGGCCATCGCCGCAAAGGTGGAGCAGACCAGGCAGTATTTTGAAAGCCGGGGAACAGAATTTGTCGTGCTTCTGGCGCCGAATAAAGAGGAAATTTACAGGGAATATATGCCGGATTGTTATACACGGCTTTCTGATTTTACCCGCTATGACCAGATGGAGGCAGTTCTGCGGGAGCAGACCGAGGTAAAGCTGGTGGCGCCGAAATCGTATTTTCTGGAAAACCAGGATTATCTGTGGTATTTTAAAACGGACACGCACTGGAATGAGGCCGGAGGCTTTGTGGCCGGGCAGATGCTGATTGAACAGCTTGGCGGACAGCCGGTGTCGGTGGAACAGGTGTCCATTCCCTATGATTACCGCGGTCCCGGAGATCTGGCGCTGCTGTTTCATATGCCGGAATGCTTCCTGGAGGATTATTTCTGCACGGTAAACGGCTATTATGACGAGGTGGAAGTCTGCCAGGAGGATCCTACCGGGGCCGGTATGGTGATTCGCACCACGGCGGCTGATGCGCCGGACAAGCGGCGGGTGGCATTTTACCGGGATTCCTTTGCGACGGTGATGATGAATCAAATATCAAAATATTTCCGGAATATCGATTACTACCACTGGCAGGGATTTGAGCGGGAGTATCTGGAGGAGAACCCGCCGGACATTGTGGTTTATGAAGTGGTGGAGCGGGAATTTGAACGGATGATGAGCGATCTGGATAAGCTGCTTGGCGGGGAAACGTAAGAATTTCGTTCTTGCCTTTTTGATACCTCCATATTATACTGGACAGGTTGAAAAACGGATGGCAATTTCGCTGGTGCTCTTTTATCCGTGTGATTTTGTCTGCAGCACCTACATGCAGCTGCACAAGGCAGAGGAGGAGGAAGAAGAACCCGCGATCGGACATTTAAGGTATACGGATAAAAGGACAGGAATGGAGACGGAACAATGATGAGACGACGTTTGATTTTAGCTTCGGCTTCTCCGAGAAGAAGCCAGCTGATGCGGCAGATCGGCCTGAAGGCTGAAATTGTGCCGAGTATGGCAGATGAACAGGTGGAAAGCACCGCTCCGGATCAGGTCGTGATGGAGCTGTCTGCCCGGAAAGCCGGGGATGTGGCCGGAAAATACGGAGAGGGAACCGTGGTGGTCGGCGCCGATACGGTGGTTTCTATTGACGGAAGGATTCTGGGAAAGCCGGGCAGCCACAAGGAGGCGGTGGAGATGATCCGTCTTCTTCAGGGAAAGGTCCACCAGGTTTATACCGGCGTGACGATCCTTCTCTGCGGCCGTGCGGGAAAGAAGGTAACCTTTGTGGAGCGGACGGATGTGAGTGTATACCCGATGAGTGAGGAAGAGATTCGCCGTTATGCGGAGAGCGGAGAGCCGATGGACAAAGCGGGGGCATACGGAATTCAGGGAAAATTTGCGGCATTTATTCAGGGCATTCACGGTGATTACAACAATGTGGTGGGTCTTCCGATCGGAAGACTGTACCAGGAACTGAAGGCATTGGAACTGTTGGAGGAAGAGGTATATGATTAAGCTGATTGCATCGGATATCGACGGAACACTGGTGAGAGATGGGGAAAATGCATTGAATCCCCTGCTGTATGATGAGATTCTGCGCCTGAGAGCGAAGGGAATCCAGTTTGTGGCGGCCAGCGGACGCCAGTGGCACAGTGTAGAGCGGATTTTTGATCCGATCAAGGAAAAAATTTTTTATGTTTCTGACAATGGCGCTTATGTGGGCTGCTATGGACGTAATTTGTTTTTGACCACGATTGACCGGCAGCTTGTGATGGATATGATTGCAGATGTCCGTGCGGTCCCGGGGCTGGACGTTATGGTCAGCGGACCGGATGTGGTTTATCTGGAGACGGAGAATCAGGAATTTATTAACTGGCTGGTGGACAGCTATCGCTTTGAGGTGAAGCGCGTGGAGGATCTGACCAGGGTGGAGGATCAATTTATAAAAATTTCTGTGTACCGGAAGCAGGATGTGGAATCTGGTGCCAGACAGATCCGGGAGAAATATCAGGATCGTTTAAAAATCACCATTTCCGGCGATATGTGGATGGACTGCATGGCGAAGGGCGTCAACAAGGGGGCGGCAATCCGCCAGATACAGGAAAGTCTGGAGATCCTGCCGGAGGAAACCATGGCGTTTGGCGACCAGTTGAATGACATGGAGATGCTGGAGCGGGCATATTACAGCTATGCCATCGGAAATGCACGCCCGGAGATCAAGAAGGCGGCGCGGTTTTTGGCGGATACCAATGTCCGGGACGGCGTGCTGAAGGTGCTGCGCCTGCTGTAACCAGAAGGATGGGAGGATGCAGATGAAGCATGGATTAAAACGCGTTCTGCTTCTGCCGGCGTGCCTGCTGCTGACTGCCGGTCTGCAGAGCGGCTGCGGACAGAGGGCAGCGGAGGCCTCAAAGGCGGAGAAGCCGGTTTTTTCGCGGCCGGAGGTGATGCTCCTTGTAGCAACCGAGCGGAACCGCTATGAGCAGATCTACACGGATCAGATCTGGAATGTCCGGATGCCGGAGGACGGGAAGGATTTTGAAGAGTATCTGCTGGAACAGATCCGATTGTTCGCGACGGATGTTAAGGTGATCGGACAGATGGCAGAGGAATACGGAATTTCTCTGGACAGCAGCGAGAAGGAGCAGCTGCGTCGGCTTTCTCAGGATTATTACAGCCAGCTTTCTGCGGGCGACAGGGCCTACACCGGCGCCGATCAGGAGGACGTGCTGAGGTTTTATCAGGAATATCATCTTGCCGGAAAGACCGTGGAGGAACTGACAAAAGGGGACGATCTGGAAATCAGTGACAGTGAAGCCAAGGTGATCGATGTGAAGCAGATCGTGCTGGAGGAGCCGGAAACGGCACAGGAGGTTTCGGAACAGGTCGGGGCGGAAGGCGTGGATTTTGAGACGATTGCCAGAGCATACAGTGTGGAACCGGATATCTCATGCCAGATTGGCAGAGGAGAGCATGGGCCTGCATTTGACGCGGAGATTTTTGCCCTGGAGGAGGGAGAAATCAGCCGCCCGGTGGAGGAAGAAGGCCGGTATTATATTATTCAATGTGTGAATTCGTATAATCAGGAGGCGACGCTGGTCAGAAAAGAGGAGCTGTCTCTTTTAAGAAAGGACAAAGCCTTCCGGACGATTTATAATGAGTTTCTGGAGAAGCATCCGCTGAATTTGTCAGATGAGGTTTGGGGAGAAATCCGCTGTGTGACGGACGAGGATACCACGACGACGAATCTGTTTGAATTATATAAGGAGTACTTTCCGGAGTGAGCGATCACCCGGAAGGTACTCCTTTTGAAATGGACGAGGATATCTCTGCGGTCAGACGGTTCAGCCGCGGAAAAAGGCGGCGGTCAGCTCCTCCAGTGCTCTCTGGTCCTCCAGATGGATGATCTCCCGCGCGGAGTGCATGGCCAGCATGGGAACGCCGGCATCGACGGTCGGCATGTTCAGCATGGCCGAGGAGATGCTGCCCAGCGTAGAGCCGCCGCGGATATCCGAGCGGTTGGAAAACTTCCGGCACGGAATGTGGTTTTTCCGGCAGATGCCCTCCATGATGCTGACGTAGGAAGCGTCGGTTGCGTAGGCCTGGCTGGAAGCCAGCTTTAAAGCCGCGCCGTCCCCCATCATGATCTGATTTTTGATGTCGCATTTTTCCGGATGATTCGGATGCATGGCGTGGGCAACGTCCAGAGAAAACATCATTCCGCTCATAATGCTGTTCTGCAGCGTTTGACGGTCCAGGCCGAGGGAGAGGAACAGCTTTTCCAGAACACGCTCCAGAAGAAAAGAATGAGCACCCTGCTTGGTGGAGCTGCCGATCTCCTCATTATCATAAAGGGCAATGCCCTGGATACCGTTTTGGCCTCCGCCCTGAATCAGACCGGTCAGGCAGGCCTGGACGGAGGTCACATTGTCCAGTCGGGGAGAAGAGAGAAATTCACCGCAAAGGCCCAGCTGCTGCGGCTTTTCTGCATTGTACAGGCAGATTTCATAGTCCAGGATGGCTTCTGCCGGGCGGCTGATTTCCTCTGCCAGGAAATCCAGAAAGAAGGAATCCGGATTCCGTGTACTGCCAAGGACTGAAGCCAGGGGAAGCATATCGATCTGCGGATTCAATTCCATGCCCTTGTTGACATCCCGGTTCATATGGATGGCCAGGCTGGGGATGGTGAAGATCGGGGCTTTGTGGTTCAGAAAGAGAACTTCCGGAGCAAACGGGTCATCTGTCATCACGCAGACCTTTCCGGCAGCGGATAAAGGCCGATCCATCCAGGTACTTAAGATCGGGCCGCCGTATACCTCTACGTTCAGCTTGGCATAGCGTCCGGTGGAAACCTCCGGTGAGGGCTTTACCTTCAGGCAGGGCCAGTCTGTGTGAGCGGCTGCCAGACGCAACGGCACTTTTTCTTCGGAAATCTGTCCCGGAATCATGTCTGGTCCCAGGGTAAAAGCAAAAAGTGTGGAATCAAAAGCATTGACCAGATAGCGTCCGCCCGGCTTCAGCGTCCAGTTTTCGGTGAGGGAAAGAGGAAGAAAGCCGGTTTCGGAGAGCTGGCAGGTGGCTTCCTGAATGCAGTGGTAAGGGGAGACGGACACCTCCAGGGTGTGGGAGAGACGGGTCAAGATGGTCTCACGGGTTTGTATTTTTGTCATGTTCATGATCCTCCGCAGGTTTTTTCGAATGATTTTAAAGAATACACAGGCCTATCATAGCACAGATTTTTTGATACGGGAACGGATAAAATGCCAATATTGACAGCGGCCGGACGGATTGGTATCATTAGAACTAGCTGGAAGAATCAGGGAGGGCACAGGGATGATTGCATTTCGGATTGAAGATTTAAAGGTATTTACACAAAAGCTGTTCCTGGGAACGGATTTTGACCGGTTTCTGTTAAAGGAAGCCAATATTACAACCTACAACAGCTTTACCATCGACGGAAGAATCCGCCAGGGCTTTTACTCGGAGGAGGAGCTGGAGGCGCTGCAGATTGAAGCTTTTTCCGCCTGGAAGACCATCCGCCCGATCTGCTTTTCCCTGATTAAAGGGAAAAAACTTCCGGGAAGCTTTCTTATTCATCTGCAGGCGGCGCCGGAAGCCGTGGATCAATTTCTGCAGGCGTGCCGCATGGAGCAGCAGATCCGGGCGGAGCAGATCACCGGGCTTTACCTGCATATCCGGTATGAGGCCGGGAAGCTTCAGTGTGTGACCGGAACCTCGCTGGCATTTTTTACTCTGGATAAATCGCTGGAGACCGAGTGGGATGAGTATATCCGGAATTTCCTGAAAATGCAGGGAATTGCGGCGGTGGAGGAGTAAAGGGTGTGTGGTTCTGAGGATGCAAATTGCGTTTTTAGTTATATTATTAGCACTCGCCAAAAATGAGTGCTAATTTTCTGTTGACTTTTTGTTCTATCTGTATTAGAATGTAGGTTATCGGACCGAAAAGCAACATAATAGATTATGGCGCGGCCTGTTTGCCGGCGCTGCGGATTATTTTGTATAAGACAAAGAAAGAGGTTGATTTTTATGGCAAAGTCAGGAAGTTTATCAATTAACAGTGAGAACATATTCCCTATTATTAAGAAATGGCTGTATTCGGATCATGATATTTTCTACCGTGAGCTGATTTCCAACGGCTGTGATGCCATCACCAAGTTAAAGAAGCTGGAGCTGATGGGCGAATTTGAGAAGCCGGAGGATGTAGAATACAAGATCCAGATTACTGTGAATTCGAATGACAAGACGATCACGTTTGAGGATAACGGTCTTGGTATGACGGAGGCTGAGGTAGAGGAGTACATCAACCAGATCGCTTTTTCCGGCGCGCAGGCTTTCATGGAAAAATATAAGGATAAGGCGAATGAGGATCAGATCATTGGTCATTTCGGTCTGGGCTTCTATTCGGCATTCATGGTTGCAGACAAGGTTACCATTGATACTCTGTCCTGGCAGAAGGATGCAAAGCCGGTTCACTGGGAGTCGGAGGGCGGCACCAGCTTTGAGATGAGTGACGGCGACAAGGAAGGCTTTGGTACGAAGATTGTGCTGTATTTAAACGATGACAGCACAGAGTTTGCCAATGAATACCGGGCAAGAGAAGTGATTGAGAAGTACTGCTCCTTCATGCCGGTTCCGATTTTCCTGACGAACAGTGCAGCAGAGCCTCAGTATGAGACGATTGAGAAGGACGAACTGACGGAGAAGGATACGGTCATTGAGACCATTGTGGAGGAAGCCAAGACGGAGGAGAAGGAGAAAGAAGACGGAACCAAAGAGGTCGTTGAGGTTTCTCCTGCCAGGGAAAAATATAAGATCTTGAAGCGTCCGGTGGCTCTGAATGATGTAAGCCCGCTGTGGAATAAGCATCCGAACGAGTGCACCGAGGAGGAATACAAGAATTTCTACCATAAGGTATTTATGGATTACAAGGAGCCGCTGTTCTGGATCCACCTGAACATGGATTATCCGTTCAACCTGAAGGGTATCCTGTACTTCCCGAAGATCAATATGGAGTATGACAGCCTGGAGGGCACCATTAAGCTGTACAATAACCAGGTATTTATTGCAGATAACATCAAAGAAGTCATTCCGGAATTCCTGATGCTGCTGAAGGGTGTGATCGACTGCCCGGATCTGCCGCTGAACGTATCCCGTTCCGCACTGCAGAATGACGGCTTCGTAAAGAAGATTTCGGATTACATTACCAAGAAAGTAGCGGACAAGCTGTCCGGTATGTGCAAAACCGACCGGGAGAACTATGAGAAATACTGGGATGATATTAATCCGTTCATTAAGTTTGGCTGCATTAAGGACGAGAAGTTCGAGGAGAAGATGAAGGATTACATCATCTTCAAGAACCTGGACGGCAAGTATCTGACTCTGCCGGAGTGCCTGGAGGAAAACAAGGAGAAAAACCCGAACAAGGTATTCTATGTAACGGATGAGAAGGAGCAGAGCCAGTACATCAACATGTTCAAGAAAGAGGGAATGGATGCAGTGATCCTGACCCATAACATTGACAGTCCGTTCATCAGCCAGCTGGAGCAGAAAAACAAGGATCTGAAATTCCTGCGGATCGATGCGGATCTGACAGATACTTTGAAGGAAGAGACTGCAGAAGAGGATGCGGAGAAGGCAAAGGCCGATGCAGAGGCTCTGACCGGAACCTTCCGGAAGGCACTGAACAATGACAAGCTGGAGGTAAAGGCAGAAAAGCTGAAGGATGCTGCAATCGCGTCGATGATTACCGTTTCCGAGGAATCCAGAAGAATGCAGGATATGATGAAGATGTACAATATGTACGGCATGGATCCGTCCATGTTCGGAGGCAGCGGAGAGACGCTGGTGCTGAATGTGAACCATCCGCTGGTACAGTATGTACTGAATCATGGCGACGGCGAGAATACGGCCAAGATCTGCGAGCAGCTGTATGACCTGGCAAAATTAAGCCATGGCAGCCTGACTCCGGAGCGCATGACCGCTTTTATTGCACGCAGCAATGAGATTATGCTGATTCTGGCCGGAGAAAATCAGCCGCAAAACTAGTATAGCGGCTGCAGGAGCAGCTCCGGGAGTATGAATAAAAAATGGGAGGATTCCGAATCACTCGGAAACCTCCCATTTGTGCTTTCTGCAGCGGCAGGCTGAAGCAATCAGCCTTTGTCTTCGTTTAAGTCATCGGCAATCACACCTAACGTACCGGTTACGGTCGATACGGTGGTAGCCACAACGAAAAGAGCCAGCAGAATGATAAAGCCGAAGAATGCAACTAAAAATCCCATGTGCTCATCTCCTTGTCTTTTTCTTGCTTGTTTACCAGTATAACACAGAAAAACTGGTATGAAAAGATTGAAAATGTAAAAAGATGATGTTATAATAAGTAGTAATCAAAACTACATGATACGGAAAAGATGGAGGAATTTTATGACATATAAGATTATTGGAGACAGCTGCCTGGACTTAACAAAAGAATTGAAGAGAGATCCGCATTTTCAGATGGTGCCGCTGACTTTGCAGGTGGGGAAGCATACGGTAATCGATGATGAGAACTTTCAGCAGAAGAAATTTATTCAGATGATGAAGTCCTGTCCGGAATGTCCAAAGACGGCCTGTCCATCGCCGGAAAGCTTTAAGGAAGCGTATGAATGTCCGGAGGAGAATATTTTTGTGATTTGCCTGTCGGAGCATTTGAGCGGAAGCTATAACAGCGCTGTCGTAGGAAAAGAACTGTATGAGGAGGAGCACGGACCGAAAAATATCTGTGTGCTGAGTTCTCATTCTGCTTCTGCCGGGGAGCTGAATCTGGCTTTGTATATCCGGGATCTGTGTGAGCGGGGCCTGCCGTTTGAGGAGATTGAAAAGATGGCGCTGGCTTATCGGGATGATATGAAGACGTATTTTGTCCTGGAATCGCTGGATTATTTGAGAAAAAACGGACGTCTGAGCGGACTTCAGGCATTTTTTGCCACTACACTGAATATTAAGCCGGTCATGGCAGGGGACAAGGGTGTGATCGTCAAGGCAGATCAGGCGCGCGGAATTACCAAAGCGCTGCAGAGGATGTGTGATCATGCGGTTCGCTCGGTGGAGGATACCAGAGACCGGACGCTGGTGATTGCGCACTGCAATTGTCCGGACCGGGCACAGCTGGTAAAGAGCGAGATGGAGAAGCGGGGAAGCTATAAGGATGTGATCATTACCGAGACAGCAGGTGTGGCTACCGTTTATGCCAATGACGGCGGAATTGTAATTGCACTGTGAGAAACCGGACAGATGGACCAGATGCAGAGAGGGCATGAATGGAAGGACAAAGCAGGAAAAAGAAAAACAGAATGCGCTGGCTTTTGGGACTGGCCGGAATTGCAGGGATTCTGGCGGCTGTGATATGGACTGCAGGCTGGGCGGCATCGGACTGGAAGGAAAAGGCACAGAAGGCTGTTTCCGGTTCCCAAGGTGAAGCGGGAACGGAAACGGCCTCTTTGTGTGAGGAAACGGACAGAATTGCCATTGAGCAGGAAACCGGAAAGACGGAAGAAACGGAAATCCCGGAAATAAAAAATGCAGAAACGGAAACGGAAGGTCAGGAGGCGGAAACGAAAAAGAACCTGGTGCTGGCCTTTGCCGGAGATGTGCTTTTATCGGATCACGTGCTGAACGCTTATCAGAGCAGCGGAGGGATCCGGGGAGTGCTTGGGGAGAGCCTGCGCGAAGCGGCATCCGGGGCCGATCTTTTTATGGCCAATCAGGAATTCCCTTTCAGCAGCAGAGGAACTGCGGCTCCGGACAAGCAGTACACGTTCCGGCTCCCTCCGGAAAAGGTGTCCATGCTGAAGGAGATGGAGATCGACCTGGTGACCTTGGCCAATAATCATGCGCTGGACTACGGAACGGATGCGCTTCTGGATACCTGCGCGGTGCTGGATGGCGCCGGGATCCCTTATGTGGGAGCAGGGGAAAATCTGGACCGGGCCAGGGCACTTTACGAGCAGCGGATCGGAGAATGGAAGGTGGGATTTCTGGGGGCGACCCGTGTGATTCCGGAGGCCGGCTGGGCAGCTTCCGGGTCAAAGCCCGGGATGCTGAGCACATACGACCCGACGATCCTTCTGGAAGAAACCCGGAAGGCGAAGGAACGCTGCGATTATGTGGTGATATATGTGCACTGGGGCGTAGAGAGGGAGGAATATCCTAAGGACTATCAGCGGCAGCTGGGACATCAGCTGATTGAGGCCGGGGCCGATCTGGTGATCGGAAGCCATCCCCACGTGCTGCAGGGTATTGAATATTATCAGGGCAAACCGATCGTATACAGTCTGGGAAATTTTGTGTTTGGAAGCAGCATACCCAGAACGGTCCTTCTTCTGGCAAAATGGGACGGAGAGCGCACACAGCTTTCTGTGGTACCGGCTGTTTCCAGCGCCGGATATACCCGGGAGGTAACCGATCAGGGAAAACGTCAGGAGCTGTTTTCTTATCTGGAATCCATTTCCTTTCAGGTTCAGATCGATGAGGAAGGTCGGATTTTCCCGGCAGGCGATCCGGAAACGTGATGCATTTTCTGGTAGGCATGAAAAGAGAAGTATGGTATAATGGCAGTATATAGAATGAAAACCGGACTGAAGGAGAGACAGGCGATGGGAGAAAACACATGGGTGACTTATGAAAACAGCAATGCAGCGGCGCGCAAGCGGGTAGAGGCAGGACAGATCCTTGTGAATCTGACCATTCATCAGGTTGGGGACAGGCAGTATGCCCTGATGATTGAGTCGGGTATCGAATCCATATCCGTGACCCTTCACAGCACGACCCTGGAGGCGGCATTCGCGGAGGCGGATGAATTTGCAAAGGAATATTTTCTGGATCGCGCCAGTCTGCTGGAGGAGATTGCACAGCGGATTTGATCGGATATGTGTAGGAAAAGGATGCATTCCCTGCAAAAAGAATTTGACAAACGGAGTATTTCCTGTTAACATCATGGTTAACAGGAACGGCAGAAGGAAATAGAGTACAACATTACAATGGGACAAGGAAGTTCCGCCTGGGTACAGGCGGAACTTTTTTCTTCCCTCAGGAAAAAATTTCCTATTGCAGGATGGAGCCTGAAGAAAAACGAAAAAGGAACGAATAAGAGGAGAACAGGAATATGAAAAAGATGAGATTGGCAGCAGCAGCAATGGCAGCCATGATGGCGGCCGGAACCCTTTCCGCATGTGGAGGAAGCAGTACAGGAACGACCGCAGCGCAGACGGAAACCACTGCAGCGCAGGCAGAGACTGCCGCGGCTGAACGTGCAGAGGAGCCGGGTGCAGCAGGAAAGCCGGGAGAGGGCAAGACCTTAAAGGTAGCCATGGAGTGCGGTTATGCACCGTATAACTGGACACAGCCGACGGATGAAAACGGTGCGGTTCCGATTTCCGGAAGTCCGGATTTTGCATACGGTTATGATGTTATGATGGCAAAGAAGATCTGTGATGAGCTGGGTTATAATCTGGAAATTGTAAAGCTTGACTGGGATTCTCTGGTTCCGGCCGTACAGTCCGGCACGGTGGACTGTGTCATTGCCGGCCAGTCTATTACTGCGGAGCGTCAGGAAATGGTTGATTTTTCCGAACCGTATTACTATGCATCCATTATCACCCTGGTAAAGGCGGACGGCCCGTATGCAGAGGCAAAGAGCGTGGAAGACTTAAAGGGAGCTACCTGCACTTCTCAGCAGAACACGGTCTGGTATGATATCTGTTTGCCGCAGATTCCGGAGGCAAACATTCTTCCGGCACAGGAGTCCGCCCCGGCTATGCTGGTGGCTTTAAATGCAGGAAAATGTGATGCGGTGGTTACCGATGAGCCGACTGGAAAAGCAGCCTGCGTGGCATACCCGGATTTTAAACTGCTGGATTTCACCGGCACCGACGGAGAGTTTGAAGTTTCGGATGAAGAGATCAACATTGGTATCTCTATGAAGAAGGGCAACACGGAGCTGATGGAGCAGATCAACCGTGTGCTGGCCGCGATGACGAAGGAGGATTACTCCAAAATGATGGATGACGCCATTGCCGTTCAGCCGCTTTCTGAATAATCAGGGAAGCCGTTGACGGAAGAGGTACAGAAAAATTTTGGACAGGACATGGACGGAGGCACGGAGACAGAAGGATATATCCGTGCTTTTCGTCGTCTGTGGATCTTTGATAGGAAAATAAGGAAAAGGAGAAGCGAGATATGCCAAATGATTTTCTCGGCAGGATAATTTATATCCTGGAGCGGTACGGCGCATCCTTTGTGCGGGGTGCAGGAGTTACGATGATCATTGCCCTGGTCGGAACGTTTATCGGCTGTATCATCGGATTTGCGGTGGGAATTGTCCAGACGATTCCGGTGGAAAAGAACGATCATCCGATAAAAAAGGTGGTTTTGTGGATTATTCGCCTGATTTTAAATATTTATGTGGAAGTTTTCCGCGGAACTCCGATGATGGCTCAGGCCATGTTTATTTATTTCGGTTCGGCGGCAGTCTTTAACATCAACATGTCCATGTGGTTTGCCGCATTTTTCATTGTATCGATCAATACCGGTGCGTATATGGCAGAAACGGTCCGCGGCGGTATTCTCTCCATTGATGAGGGGCAGACAGAAGGTGCAAAGGCGATCGGCATGACCCATGTGCAGACCATGCTCTATGTGATTCTGCCGCAGGCGCTGCGCAACATTATGCCGCAGATCGGCAATAACCTGATTATCAACATCAAGGATACCTGTGTGCTTTCCATTATCGGAACGGTGGAGCTGTTCTATACTACGAAGGGTGTGGCCGGCGCACTGTATACCTATTTTGAGGCGTTTGCGATTGCCATGGTGATCTATTTCATCATGACCTTTACCTGTTCCAGAATCCTCCGTTTCTGGGAGGACCGGATGGATGGACCGGACAACTTTGATCTGGCAACCACCGATACTCTGGCCCATACCAGCGGAATGTACAGCTACAAAAAGGAAGAGAAGGAGGATTAGCCATGGGAGAGAAGGTACTGGAAATCAAACATTTAAGTAAGACCTTTGGAACGAATGTGGTGCTGCGGGATATTGATTTTTCTGTCCACAGCGGAGATGTGACCTGCATCATCGGGGCATCCGGCTCCGGAAAATCGACCTTGCTGCGCTGCATCAACCTTCTGGAAACCCCGACCAACGGCCAGATTTATTTCCATGATACGGACATTATGGATAAGAAGGTCAATCCGGCCGGTTACCGGGCGAAGGTGGGAATGGTGTTCCAGAGCTTTAATCTGTTTAACAATATGACGGTCCTGGGAAACTGTATGGTCGGACAGACGAAGGTACTGAAGAAGGACAAGGAAACGGCGAGAAAGGATGCCCTGTATTTTCTGGAAAAGGTAGGAATGGCGCCTTACATTCATGCGAAGCCGAGACAGCTGTCCGGCGGCCAGAAGCAGAGAGTGGCGATTGCAAGGGCACTGGCGATGGACCCGGAGGTGCTGCTGTTTGACGAGCCGACTTCAGCACTGGATCCGCAGATGGTAGGAGAGGTTCTGGCCGTTATGCGGAAGCTGGCTCAGGAAGGCCTGACCATGATCGTGGTGACGCATGAAATGGCCTTTGCGCGAGATGTATCCAGCCATGTGGTATTTATGGCAAACGGTGTCATTGCGGAGGAAGGGAAGCCGGAGCAGATTTTCGGCAACCCGCAGAATGCATTGACAAAGGATTTTTTAAGCCGCTTCCGACAGGGATAAACGTTGTGCGGCGGAAAGAGTCGTCAGGGAAGGAGTATTCCTTCCTCTGACGGCTTTTCGTATTAATTGGATTCTTTTGCGGTTTTTGGCACTGCCTGAGCCAGAATCTTTTTGAAATTGATCGAGAAAAGCGTGACCGTGGACAGGACTGCCAGCGTGTCAGAGATCGGCTCGGCAATAAAGAGGCCGGTGGTTCCCAGGCCGCCCAGCGTCGGCAGGATCAGAGCCAGCGGGATCAGCAGGATAACCTTTCGCAGAAGTGCCAGGAACATGGAAATCTTGGTTTGTCCCAGAGCGACAAGCGTCTGCTGGCAGGCGCACTGTGCGCCGAAGATCAGAAAGCCCAGGCTGTAGATCCGCAGGCCGTATGCGCCGATCCGGATGACTTCCGGGTCAGAGGTAAACAGGGAGATAAAAAGACGCGGAAACAAAAGAATCAGTGCGGTTGAGCAGAAGGAAAAGGCCAGTGAGGCAATGAACATCAGCTGAAAGGTTTTCTGTACGCGCTTTACATTTCCGGCACCGAAATTGTAGCTGATGATCGGGGTTCCGCCCTGAGCGAGACCCTGCATCGGAAGGAACAGAAGCTGGGAGACGGAGAACAGGATCGTCATGGCTCCCACATAGTAATCATTGCCGTATTTCTGCATTCCGGTGTTGAAGGTCAGCTGCACCAGACATTCGGTTGCCTGCATGATAAACGGAGATAAGCCCAGGGCAAGCACCGGAGCCAGAACAGAAAAATCGATGCGAAGATTCTGGGGACGGATTCTCAGGATCGTTTTCTTACCGCAGAGGAAGCAGAGTACCCAGACGGCAGAAATGGTCTGGCTGATAACGGTTGCCAGAGCGGCGCCT
The DNA here is from genome assembly GCA_051878975.1 of Candidatus Caccovicinus sp. Taxonomy (GTDB): domain Bacteria; phylum Bacillota; class Clostridia; order Lachnospirales; family Lachnospiraceae; genus Caccovicinus. Next base: position 9,901 of record JBJELD010000069.1, on the reverse strand, counting down.
TGTACGCCCATGCTGAATCCATAGATGAAAATCGGATCCAGGATGATGTTGATGACGGCTCCGATGAGGACCGTCAGCATGCTGGTTTTTGCAAAGCCCTGGCAGGAGATAAACTGATTCAGCCCCAGGGAGACCTGTACGGAAAGTGTTCCCAGAAGGTAGATGCTTAAGTAGAGGTCTGCATAAGGGAGTGTGCTTTCACTGGCACCGAACATCAGCAGGATGGGATGCTTCACGGCCAGAAACAGAGCACAGAGACAGACGGAAAGAAGGACGAGAAAGGCTGTGGAGCTGCCCAGGATCCGTTCGGCCTTGTTGTAATCCTGTCTGCCCATGGCGATGCCGGCCTGAGGTGCACCGCCCATTCCGACAAGTGCGGCGAATGCGGAGATCAGCAGGATAATCGGGAAGGAAACGCCCAGGCCGGCTAAAGCCAGGGTTCCGGTTTCCGGAATTCTTCCTACATAAATCCGGTCTACCATATTATAAAGCAGATTGACGATCTGTGCCAGGACAGTGGGAACGGCCAGTTCAACCATCAGCTTCCCGAGAGGAGCGGTTGCCAGCCGTGTTTTTTCATTAGATGCAGTAGTTGTTGACATAAAAAACCTCGATTCTGTATTATAGTAAACCTTCATGCGCCCGGCGGGGAGATGTGCCACCGCAATATCAAAGCTCGGCGGGCGCATTTGGCATACCTGAGTTTGGTGCCGCCTGTCCGGCGGCGGGACTTTTATCGTGATCATGTGGTCAGCCGCGGGCAGCGGATATCTTTTCCAGGAGCGGAAGCAGTACTTCCAGTGCCTGATTCAGCCGGCAAAGCTCCTCGTCGGAAAGTGCGGACAGCTGCCGGATGATGGTATCCAGCATCTCGATGTGCAGATTTTCCAGAAGTTCATGTCCTGGAGGAGTAATGCAGATATAGACCTGCCGACGGTTGGATGTTCCGTGGATGCGTTCTACCAGCTGCTTTTCCTCCAGATCATTGACCAGCTTGGTCAGCTGCTGTTTGGTAATCTGCAGGACATCTGCAAGTTCGGACATGGTAAGGTATCGGTCGTTCTGCGGACGGTTGTTCAGCTCCATCATCGCCTGAAATGCAAGGGAATTTGCACGGATCTGTTTTTCATGACGGTACATTTTTTTCCCAAAGTTAAAAAAGGCGGTAGAGAAGCTGATAAAGTTATTCCCTGTTTTTTCCGACATAACGGGATCCATAAAAAAGCCTCCTTCCTGTTTGCCTATATTGTTATTTATCATAGTTTGCGTGAAAAGTCAACAAATATGAAAAGTAAATAAACATTTACTATAAAATATTGACAAGTACGCAAAACTGTATTATTCTACATGTGGCTTATAAATCCAATGTCACAGCTGTATGAAGAAATCAATGGAAAATGAAAAAAGAAAAGGAGAAAAAAGTATGGGTGCAAAAGGAGAGAATCGTGATGGGGACAAGAACCCCAAGAAGCCATTTCTCTATTACTATGGTCTGGTGCTTCTGATTGTATTTCTGCTGAATGCATTTCTGTTTCCGTCTGTGATGGAACGTCAGGTGCGGGAGGTCGGCTACAATCAGTTCCTCCAGTATGTAGAAGAAGGAAAGGTCGATCAGGTGTATCAGGATGATACGGAACTGACCTTTACTTTAAAAGAAGGGGAGCAGAAGGAATGGGGTGTGACAGCCTACAAGACCGGAAACTGGAATGATCCGGATCTGACGAAACGGCTGATGGACGCAGGTGTAACCTTCTCACGGGAGATTCCGACGCAGGCCTCTCCGCTGGTAACCTTCCTGGTTCAGTGGATCATGCCGATCGCGCTGTTTGTGATCATCGGACAGCTGATGGGACGTATGCTGCAGAAGAAGATGGGAAATATGGGCGGACCGAGTATGTCCTTCGGAAAATCCAATGCCAAGATTTATGCAGAGACGGAAACCGGAAAAACCTTTGATGATGTAGCCGGTGAGGAGGAGGCCAAGGAGGCCTTAAAGGAAATTGTGGATTTCCTTCATAATCCGGGAAAATATTCGGAGATCGGTGCGACGCTTCCGAAAGGAGCGCTGTTGGTAGGCCCTCCGGGCACCGGTAAAACGCTGCTTGCCAAAGCGGTGGCCGGAGAGGCGCATGTACCGTTCTTTTCCATTTCTGGTTCAGAGTTTGTGGAAATGTTTGTCGGCATGGGTGCGGCAAAGGTTCGTGATCTGTTCAAACAGGCCAACGAGAAGGCGCCGTGTATCGTCTTCATCGATGAGATCGATACGATCGGAAAGAAGCGTGACGGCGGCGGCTTAAGCGGAAATGATGAGCGTGAGCAGACGTTGAATCAGCTGCTGACGGAGATGGATGGTTTTGACGGAAAGAAGGGCGTCGTGATTCTGGCAGCTACCAACCGTCCGGAATCACTGGATCCGGCGCTTCTGCGTCCGGGTCGTTTTGACCGCCGGATTCCGGTGGAGCTTCCGGATTTAAAGGGCCGGGAGGCGATCCTTCGGGTGCATGGCAAGAATGTCAAGCTGGAGGACAGCGTAAACTTTAATGCAGTTGCAAGAGCGACCGCCGGAGCAAGCGGTGCGGAGCTGGCGAATATTGTAAACGAAGCGGCGCTGCGTGCAGTCCGGATGGGAAGAAAGACGGTCAGCCAGTCCGATCTGGAAGAGAGCGTAGAGGTTGTAATTGCCGGATATCAGCGCAAGGACGCGGCTGTGTCCGAGCAGGAGAAGCGTATCGTGGCATATCACGAGATCGGTCATGCACTGGTAGCAGCCTGCCAGAGTCATTCGGCTCCGGTTCACAAAATCACCATTATTCCGCGTACCTCCGGTGCGCTGGGCTACACCATGCAGGTAGAATCCGGTGAGCGCTTCCTGATGAGCAAAGAGGAGGCCATGAACAAGATTGCCACCTTTACCGGAGGACGTGCGGCGGAGGAATTCATGTTCCATTCCATCACCACCGGTGCCTCCAACGATATTGAACAGGCGACGAAGCTGGCCAGAGCTATGGTGACCCGGTACGGAATGAGTGAGCAGTTCGGAATGGTGGCGCTGGAGACGGTCAACAACCAGTATCTGGGCGGGGACACCTCCATGGTGTGCTCACCGGAGACGGCGAAGGCAGTGGACGATGAGGTCATTGCCATTGTAAAGCAGCAGTATGATAAGGCTATGGAGATCTTAAAGAGTCATGCAGGAAAGCTGACGGAGCTTTCCGAGTACCTGCTTGACCGGGAGACGATCACCGGCGAAGAGTTTATGGAAATTCTGAATCGGTAAACCGGATTATTAGAAGCCCTATAAGCAGAAATCATGAGTAAATCCGCTTAAGAGGGAGAAAGGATATTGACAAAACCTAGCAAAATAAAGATAATAATACTGTTATGATAATTTTTGTCACATATCAAAGGAGGATGACAGATTATGAAAAAGTTATTGAGCGTGGTTCTGGCTGGCGCAATGGCATTATCTTTAGCTGCCTGCGGCGGTTCTGATACTGCAGCTACTACGGCAGCGGCAGCTGCAGAGACGACTGCAGCCGCAGAAACCAGTGCAGAAGAGACCACGGAGGCTGCTGAGACGGAGGCTGCTAAGACGGAGGCCGCTGAGGGGGATGGCATTGCGAAGGAAGACTTAAAGGTTGGCTTTATCTTCATTGGCGATGAAAACGAAGGATATACGGCAGCTCATTATGAGGGCGCGAAGAACATGCAGGAAGAGCTGGGGCTGAGCGAGGATCAGATCATTATCAAATGGACCGTTCCGGAAGACGAGAGCTGCTATGATGCAGCGGTTGACTTAGCGGAGCAGGGATGTCAGATCATCTTCGGAAACAGCTTTGGCTTTGAGGATTACATGATGCAGGCGGCAGAGGAGTATCCGGAAGTTCAGTTCTGCCATGCAACCGGTTATCAGGCAGCTTCCAGCGGACTGGAGAATATGCACAACTACTTTACTTCTGTGTATGAGTCCCGTTATGTATCCGGTGTGGTTGCCGGTCTGAAGTTAAATGAAATGATCGCAGAGGGTAAGGTTTCCGAGGATGCATGCAAGATCGGTTATGTGGGTGCATTCCCGTATGCTGAGGTTGTCAGCGGCTACACCTCCTTCTTCTTGGGGGTTCGTTCGGTATGCCCGTCTGCCACGATGGAAGTAACCTATACCAACAGCTGGGCATCCTTTGACCTGGAGAAGGAAGCAGCGGAGGCTCTGATTGCAGACGGCTGTGTCCTGATCAGCCAGCACGCAGACACCACCGGTGCACCGACTGCATGTGAGGCAGCAGGCGTTCCGATCGTAGGCTACAACATTTCCATGATTCCGACAGCTCCGACACAGGCGCTGACTTCTGCTTCTATTGACTGGGCTCCGTATACCATCTATGCAGTACAGTGTATGCTGGACGGCAAGACAATTGATGTGGACTGGTGCCATGGCTATGCTGAGGGCGCAGACAAGATTACCGAGTTAAACGAGGCGGCTGTTGCAGAAGGAACCGCAGACAAGGTAAAAGAAGTAGAGGACGCTATCAAGAATGGTTCTTTACATGTGTTTGACACTTCTACCTGGACGGTAGACGGGGAGACCATGGATTCCTACAAGAAGGAAGGAAGCGACATCGAGTATATCTCGGACGGCTACTTCCATGAGTCTGAGTTCGGTTCTGCTCCGGCATTCGATATCCGGATCGACGGAATTACCGAAAAGACCAACTAAGCCTTCATGCGCCCGGCAGCGGACGCGCCACTACAGTATAAAAGTTTGGCGGGCGCATTTGGCATACCTGAACTTCGTGCCGCCTGTTCGGCGGCGGGATTTTCACAGTAAATATCAGGCTTGCAGTTTGAAGTCGCGGCGGAGCTGCCAGAAAATGGCGGTTCCGCCTTTTTAAGCTTATGCTGCTTTTAACAGAAGAATGGAGGTTTGGGCGTGGAAACAGGTATACATGCAATTGAACTGAAACACATCACCAAGCGGTTTGGAAAGGTTGTGGCCAATGACGACGTCAGCTTATCGGTCCGCCGGGGCGAGATTCTGTCGATCCTGGGTGAAAACGGAAGCGGAAAGACCACGCTGATGAATATGATTTCGGGAATTTATTTCCCAGATGAAGGACAGATTTTCGTGGACGGAAAGGAAGTGGTCATCCGTTCTCCAAAGGATTCCTTTGATCTGGGAATCGGCATGATTCATCAGCATTTTAAACTGGTCGATGTGCTGACGGCGGCAGAAAACATTATCCTGGGGCTTCCTGGAAAGGAAGTGCTGGATATGCAGGCTGTGAAAGGCCGGATCCGGGAACTGGTGGAACGGTACGGTTTTGAATTGGATCCGGATCAGAATATCTATTCCATGAGTGTTTCTCAGAAACAGACGGTGGAGATCATCAAGGTGCTGTACCGCGGGGCCAATATTCTGATTCTGGATGAGCCTACCGCTGTGCTGACGCCACAGGAAACGGAGAAGCTGTTTGCTGTCCTCCGGAATATGAAAAAGGACGGACGCTCCATTATTATTATTACCCATAAGCTTCATGAGGTGCTGGAGCTGTCCGATCAGGTGGCCGTGCTCCGAAAGGGAAAATACATCGGTACGGTGGAAACCAGGACGGCCACGGCGGAATCTCTGACGGAGATGATGGTCGGAAAAAAGGTGAGCCTGGATATTGAACGGCCGGAACCGGTGAATCCGGTGAAGCGTCTGGAGGTAAGGAAGATTTCCTGTGTCAACAAGGAGGGCGTTACCACGCTGGATCAGGCGGAGTTTACTGCGTACGGCGGCGAGATCCTGGGAATTGCGGGGATTGCCGGAAGCGGACAGAAGGAGCTTCTGGAGGCCATTGCCGGGCTGCAGCCGATCACGGAGGGGGAGATTCGGTATTATCCGCCGGAGGGTGGAGAGGAGGAGCTGTCGAAAAAGACGACGGCTCAGATCCGAAAGCTGGGGGTCAAGCTGTCCTTTGTTCCGGAGGATCGTCTGGGCATGGGGCTGGTCGGTTCCATGGACATGACAGACAATATGATGCTTCGCGGCTATCAGGACGGCAGGAGCTTTTTTGCTGACCGAAAAAAACCGAAATCTCTGGCGGAGCGGATCATCAAGGAACTGGAAGTGGTGACACCCGGTGTGTCCACACCGGTGCGGCGGCTTTCCGGCGGAAATGTGCAGAAGGTGCTGGTGGGCCGTGAGATTGCCTCAAATCCGAAGGTGTTGATGGTGGCCTATCCGGTTCGCGGACTGGACATCAATTCCTCCTACACGATTTATCGCCTGCTGAATGAGCAGAAGAAGCAGGGGGTAGCGGTGCTGTGTGTCGGCGAGGACCTGGATGTGCTTCTGGAGCTTTGTGATAAAATTCTGGTTCTTTGCGGCGGTCGGATCAGCGGCATTGTGGATGCCCGGACGGTCACCAAGGAAGAGGTCGGACTTTTGATGACCCGAAACCGGAAGGCGGAAGGATAAGGAGGAAAACGAGCATGATCCATATTTCAAAACGAGATGATATTTCATTTGCCAAGGCATGGGGCATCCGCCTGATTGCGGTGCTCTTGTCTCTGGTGGTCTGTGCGGTCGTGATCATTGCGCTGACCAGGCTGAATCCGGTAGAGGTGTACAAGGCTGTATTTGACGGTGCATTCGGGACCGGGCGCCGTGCCTGGGCAACGATCCGGGATGCAGCCATACTGCTCTGCATTGCGGTGGCGCTGACTCCGGCCTTCAAGATGCGGTTCTGGAACATCGGAGCGGAGGGACAGGTACTGATGGGCGGCGTTCTGACGGCGGCATTTATGATTCATTTTGCGGATAAACTGCCGGCTCCGGCGCTGTTTGCTGCCATGATCGTAAGCAGTATGGCAGCTGGTATGGTATGGGGACTGATTCCGGCCGTATTTAAGGCGTACTGGAATACCAATGAAACGCTGTTTACCTTGATGTTAAATTATGTTGCCATGCAGATCACCACATTCTGCATTGTGTTCTGGGAAAACCCGGTGGGCTCCAACACGGTGGGTATCATCAATTCCAAGACGAAGCTGGGATGGCTTCCGCCCTTGTTCGGCATGACTTATGGCTGGAATGTGGTTATCATTCTGGCAGTTACGCTGGCCATGCATATTTATTTAAAATACAGCAAGCAGGGCTATGAGATCGCGGTAGTCGGAGAAAGCGAGAAGACGGCCCGCTATGTGGGAATTAACGTGAAAAAGGTCATCATGCGGACCATGGCAATTTCCGGTGCGCTGTGCGGCCTGGCCGGATTCGTCCTGGTCAGCGGCTCCGGCCATACGATTTCCACCAGCACGGCCGGCGGCAGAGGCTTTACCGCCATCATTGTGGCCTGGCTGTCCAAATTTCATGCAGGAGCCATGATTCTCGTATCCTTCTTTCTGGTATTTATGCAGAAGGGCGCCATGCAGATCGCGTCCCAGTTCAAGCTGAATGAAAATGCGTCGGACATTATTACGGGAATTATCCTGTTCTTTATTTTAGGCAGTGAATTCTTCATCAATTATCAGGTGAAGTTTTCCGGAAAGCACAAGGAGGGCTGACAGATGGGCGTATTGATTATATTTTTTCAGAAAGCCATCACCCAGGGAATCGGAATCCTCTACGGAGCACTGGGCGAGATTATTACGGAAAAGTCGGGCAACTTAAATCTGGGTGTGCCGGGTGTCATGTATATGGGCGGCATTGCCGGGCTGACCGGTGCGTTTTTCTATGAGCGCTCTGTTGCTGCCCCAAACGGTCTGGTAGGAATGCTGATCGCATTTGTCTGTGCATTTCTCTGCGCCGTACTGGGCGGGCTGATTTACTCCGTGCTGACCATTACTCTGCGGGCCAATCAGAATGTAACCGGTCTGGCGCTGACTACCTTCGGCGTGGGCTTCGGAAATTTTTTCGGAGGTTCCTTATCCAAGCTGGCAGGCGGTGTGGGACAGATTTCTGTGGCAACGACAGGAAATGCCTTTAAGACTTCCATTCCGGTGCTGTCCTCTGTTCCGGTAGTGGGACCGGTGCTGTTTTCCTACGGATTCCTGACCTACCTTTCCATTGTTCTGGCCTTCCTGCTGTCCTTCTTCTTAAACAAGACGAGAAAAGGACTGAATCTGCGGGCAGTCGGAGAGAATCCGGGAACTGCGGATGCAGCCGGAATTAACGTAACCAGATACAAATATCTGGCGACCTGCCTTGGCTGCGGAATTGCAGGTCTGGGCGGTCTGTACTTTGTTATGGAATATTCCGGAGGAACCTGGACCAACAACGGCTTTGGAGACCGTGGATGGCTGGCAATTGCGCTGGTAATTTTTGCGCTGTGGAAGCCGGTGAATGCAATTTGGGGTTCTATCTTATTCGGAGGCCTTTATATTCTGTATCTGTATATCCCGGGTCTGGGAAGAAGCATGCAGGAAATCTTCAAAATGCTTCCGTATCTGGTAACCATCATCGTGCTGATCTTTACCAGCTTCCGAAAGAAGCGGGAGTATCAGCCGCCGGAGAGTCTGGGGCTGCCGTATTTCAGGGAAGAACGGTAAAAGAACGGAACGTTTGTTCGAAAAAGGTTGAACTCAAAAATAGGTTATGCTATACTGAAGAGGACGTTGGTGGCTGTACTGTCCGTTGAGGAAGTACGAAGACTGAAAGAAACGTAATAGTAAAATGAAAGGAGAAGCTACCAGGCAAAATATCCAAAAACAAGTCTTAAGGGTACAAACACTTCATCATGGAATCGATTCTGTTCGTACGGATTACATTAAGAAATGTATGAATAAGACAGGATGATGACGAAGAACCATCACGCAAAAGCAGCTGCTTTCCGGAAGGTCTATCAATTCTGAATGAAATTAGAAGCAACCTGCAAGGAGCCGGGCATTTACAGCTGCGGACTGTACAGGGACTTGTGAGTAGATTATGGGAAATCCGATCAAAGTATACAGGATGAAACCGTAAGAAATGTTCGTGAGAACGTTCGATATCTCGATATGGATATATTCGTCCATATTTTGAGTAGCAGGGAAATATGGCAAAACAGTATATTAAAATTCGCGGTGCGAATGAGCATAATCTGAAAAATATTTCGGTGGATATTCCGCGGAATGAACTGGTGGTGCTGACCGGACTTTCCGGTTCGGGAAAATCATCGCTGGCATTTGATACGATCTATGCGGAGGGGCAGCGGCGTTATATGGAGTCGCTGTCTTCCTATGCCCGTCAGTTCCTGGGGCAGATGGAAAAACCGGATGTGGAGAGCATTGAGGGGCTGTCTCCGGCGATCTCCATTGACCAGAAGTCCACCAACCGGAACCCGCGTTCCACGGTGGGAACGGTGACGGAGATTTATGATTATATGAGACTTTTATATGCCAGGATCGGCATTCCCCATTGCCCGAAGTGTGGGAAGGAGATCCGGAAGCAGACGGTAGATCAGATGGTGGATCAGCTTCTGGCACTTCCGGAACGGACGAAGATCCAGCTTTTGGCCCCGGTCGTACGGGGACGCAAGGGCGAGCATGTGAAGGTGCTGGAGCAGGCCAGGAAGAGCGGCTATGTCCGGGTGCGGATCGACGGAAACCTTTATGAGCTGTCCGAGGAGATCAAGCTGGAGAAAAATATCAAGCACAACATTGAAATTGTGGTGGATCGTCTGGTGATCCGTCCCGGAATCGAGAAGCGGATGACGGACTCGATTGAGACGGTCATGGCACTGTCCGGCGGACTTCTTCTGGTGGAGGTATCGGCGCTGCCGGAAAAGTCCGGTGATATGCGGGCGGCGGCAGAAGCGGCGGGTCTGGTAGGGCCGGAAGAGGGCGCCGGGAACATGACGCTGCGGTTCTCACAGAGCTTTTCCTGCCCGGACTGCGGCATCAGCGTGGAAGAGGTGGAGCCGAGAAGCTTTTCCTTCAA
>JBJELD010000068.1:0-9897 GCA_051878975.1 Candidatus Caccovicinus sp. | reverse complement strand
CATTCTCCTCTCCGTCTGCGCAGTGGTCTTTAACCGGACGATCGCCGGAAAAAGCTATATTTATCCACTGATCCCCTTTCACTGGAACGAGATCAAAAAACGCTTTCTGCGCCAGCGGCTGCCGCATCAGGAGCAGTAGAAGAAAATGCTGTGCTAAAGAGGGTTCGACCGAAGGGACCCATATCCGGCTTGGAAAGCTTCTGTACATTCCTTCCCGATTATGTTATGATATTATAATGTCCTGCCTTTTGGCAGTTTAATTTTGTGCAGGCATACAAAAGCGCTTTTCTATTGGCACTGTTTTTGCCCGCGCTGCGAAAGAGAGAATGAATATCATGATGTTAAACACGATCGAGACAGTCAACCGTGCTGTCAACAATTTCATCTGGGGTGTTCCGGCCATGATCTGCATCATCGGCGTCGGACTGTATCTGAGCCTGCGGACTCGTTTTATTCAGATCCGCAAATTTCCCTATGCCATCCGCACCACTATCGGCAGAATCTTCCACAGGCGGGAAGCCTCCGACGGTACCATGACCCCGTTTCAGGCTGTCTGCACCGCGCTGGCTGCTACCGTAGGAACGGGAAATGTAGCCGGCGTGGCCGGAGCAATCGCCATAGGCGGCCCCGGTTCCGTCTTCTGGATGTGGATTTCCGCCCTTCTGGGCATGTGCACCAAATTCTCCGAGGTGACGCTGGCAGTCCATTTCCGCGAACGGAACGAACACGGCGACCTGGTCGGAGGTCCCATGTACTACATGAAAAACGGACTGGGAGCGAACTGGCAGTGGCTGGCCGCCGCGTTTTCCGCGTTCGGTGTGCTGACGGTATTCGGAACCGGGAATGCCACCCAGGTCAACACCATCACCACCGCCGTCAATTCCGCCCTGTTAAACTACAGCCTGATTCCGGAATCTGCCGTCCGCACCTGCAATCTGATCATCGGAATCCTGATTGCCGTTCTGGTTGCCCTGGTTTTACTGGGCGGTGTGAAACGGATCGGAAAGGTGACCGAAAAGCTGGTGCCTTTCATGGCGCTCCTGTACATCCTGCTTTCCCTCGGTGTGATCCTTCTGCATCTTCCGCAGGTCCCGGCCGCATTTGCCTCCATTTTTACCGGCGCCTTTACACCGCAGGCAGCAACAGGAGGGGTCGTGGGGAGCTTTTTCTTAAGCATGAAAAAGGGCGTTGCACGGGGAATCTTCTCCAACGAAGCCGGCCTGGGAACCGGATCCATCGCTCACGCCTGCGCCGATACCAGAAAACCGGTCAGACAGGGCTTTTTCGGAATTTTTGAAGTTTTTACCGATACGATCATCATCTGCACCTTGACCGCTCTGGTTATTCTCTGCAGCGGCATCTCCATCCCGTACGGTCAGGACGCCGGAGCAGATCTGACGATTCAGGGTTTTGCCGCCACCTACGGAAACTGGGTGACAATCTTCACTGCCGTTGCTCTGTGCTGTTTTGCTTTTTCCACTATCATCGGCTGGGGGCTTTACGGCGCAAGATGCATTGAATTCTTGTTTTCCGCCAAAGTGATCCGCCCGTTCATGCTTGTCTACTCCCTGGTGGCTATTCTGGGGGCAACCGTGGATCTGGGACTTCTGTGGAGCATTGCCGAAACCTTCAACGGCCTGATGGCCATTCCCAACCTGATTGCCCTGTTCCTGCTTTCCGGCACCGTGATCCGGCTGGTAAAGGAGGCCGAACAAGAACATGATCTTTGATTTGACCAAAACCATCTGCAGAAGATCATCGACGAGCGGCCCGCAGAATATGAACTGAACATAATAAATAAAACGCTATTCTCCGCCTGCCGGGAATCAGAAAAGCATTTTGCAAATGGAATTTAGTTCTTCCGCAAATATCCGTTTGATGGCATTTTAACAGGAAATGGAATGATTCTGTCAGGATTCTACTGGCATGAATAATTCAGAATACTGTATAATACCCACAAACAAAAAAAGTGCTGCCGCACCTATGATTTTTCAATCATAAATGCGACAGCTCCTCGTTTTTCAGTCAGCCTTCGATATGCTTCTGACAAAATTGCAGTAAGCGCCAATCAGATTGGCTTCATTATAATAATTACAAGCAGTAATCTCTGCTCTTGGAACCGGATAAGGATACAGAGCGTAGAGATAATCCAGATTTTTCCGGATAGATTCCACCAGCATGGGCTGCCGGCTCATCCCGCCGCCGATGGCAAACCGTTCCGGATCGTAGATAAACTGCAGATTCATAATCATTCTGGCAATAATTCTGGTAAACTCATCCAAAAGCTGTTTCATCTGGCAGTCTCCCTCCCCAATCCATTGAAAGAGCTTCTCTCCGTTTACCTCAGAGACCAGCATTCCCTTCAATCTGGCCGCCAGTTCCATCAATCTGGCATTACCATTGACACCGGACCAGTGATCAGCAGGCTGATCTACATAATCGGTCATGCTGATAAAGCTAAACTCTCCCGCCGCAAAATGATGGCCCATGTGAACCTGTCCATCTTTAATCAGCGCCCCTCCAATCCCGGTTCCCAATACCAGAACCACACCATCTCGACAGTTCGCCAAAGCACCGTATGCTGATTCTGCCAATGCTGCGCACTTGGCATCATTCATGATGGCAACCGGCACACCGCATCGCTTTTTTAATTCCGAGACCAGAGGAAGACCGTCCGCAAACCGCAGGCTACCGGCGGTGATACAGATTCCATTTTGACTGTCGATGATTCCCGGCACCGATAAACTGATTCCGGATACAGTATCTTTGAATTTCCTGTAAATATTCTCTAGACAATCCAGATAAGTCTCCACGCCCTTATACGGCGTAGGAACCTTTCCATAATCTGACAGATCTCTCCTATCATCAATTCTGGCATATTTGATTGATCCGCCCCCTACATCAATGCACAGGCATGTTTGCTTCATAATGTTCCGTTCACCTTCTTATAAAGTTCTATCAGCTCCTCAGCCATAACCTTAAACACCTCGGCGCTCATCATCTGGTCCTCAGCATGAGTCAAAATCAGCCCCATAAACACATTTTCTCCGGCAGCTTCCTTCTGAATCAGATCGGTGTGCGGCTCATGCCCCTGCTTCAGAAGTTCATCACCCGCCTTGATCAGCTTTTCTGCTTCCTCATAGAAACCTTCCTTTGCCTTCTGAACTGCCTCGATATAATTTGACTTCGCGCCTCCTGCTGCTGTAATCAGCTGAAAACAAATCAATTCTAATCCTTCCATGGCCTTCATCTCCTTAATAAAAAATCATCTATGCCTGCGCCGCTGCTTCCTGCTCCTGCTTTGCATAGTTCTTATCAATCACACGGATAAATGGTGCATATACAAAAAAGCTCAGAACAAGAATTGCCGTCTGGAGCAGCGCAGTCCTCCAGCCTCCGATCAGAAAACCGGAGATGATCGGCGGACAGGTCCATGGGACAATCACACCTGCATACATGGGACACAGGCCGATGTAGATTGCAAAATACTGGATCACACCGGAAATCACAGGCATCAGGATAAACGGAGCCGCCATCAAAGGATTGAGCACAACCGGTGTGCCAAAGAGTACCGGCTCATTAATGTTAAAAAACGCCGGAGCCAGTCCCAGCCTTCCTATTTCACGAAGCTGCCTGGACCTTGCAAAAAACGCCATATACATAACCAAACCGATGGTCAAACCTGCCCCCGTTACAGTCATAAACTGATCCAGGAACTGCTGGGTTACAATATGTCCGCCGTTTGCCAGATTCAACTCCATGCCCGCGTCCAGAATCGCCTGATTGGCCGCTGAGTTTGCAGATAAAACAGGTCCCATGATACCTCCAATAATAGTAGAACCATGGACACCGAAGAACCATAAAAACGGAATCACAAAACCCATGCCGATCACTCCGCCAAAGGAATCAGTCAGTCCCTGCAGCGGAATCTGAATGGTTTTATAGATCCATTCCAGCGGGGTTGTACTTAACGCAAGCTTAAAAACAGCATATAAAACGGCGGCTCCGGCAACGATCACAGCGCCGGGAATCAATGCCACAAAAGCATTGGAAACACCTTCCGGCACACCTGCGGGCATTTTAATCGTAATGTTCTTTTTCATAAAAACACTATAGGTCCAGCCTACGATTAAGCCGATCAGCAGCGCACCGACCATGCCCTGGCCGCCGGTCCATGTTTTCATAATGACTCCTGCAGAACTTCCATCTGCCACAGTGATGGAGGATGGCTGCATAATCAGCCATGCACACAAGGAAATAACACCTGCCGGCATGCCGTTGTAGCCTTCATTTTTCACATAGGTAAACGCAATACCGATAGCCGCAATCAGCGCCATAATATTAAACGTACATTCATATGCTTGGTTCAATATAGCGGCAATTCCCAGATCAGCCAGCGCATGCGCAATGGGAGCATACGGAAAATTTGCCAGAAGAAGGCAGACAGATCCGACCATCATCATCGGCATAGAATACAGAAGTCCGTCTTTCAATGCCTGAATTGCCTTCGTATTAATAAATTCCATCAGTTTCGGAATCACTTTATCATTCAGAAATTCCTTCATAGCAAATACCCCTTTCTTTGACCAGTCATCCAAGTCCTACTTACCAGCCAGCTTTACGGCAAATGCCAGAACCTTCTCGCCGTTGCACATGCCATAATCCGCCATCGGGATCACATCCACCGGCACATTCTTTGCTCCGCAGATCTTTACTGCCTTGCCCTTCAAATAACCCACCTGCGGCCCTAACAGTGCACAGTCAACACCGTTGATCCGGTCCTCCATCTCGTTTGCCGGGAACGCGGCAATGTCAACCTCCATCCCCTGCCTTGCAGCTACATCTCTCATTTTCGAAACCAGCAGACTGGTTGACATACCTTGATTGCAGAATAATCTGATTGTTAACATATTGATTTCCTCCTCTGATTTATAATTCTTCCCCATTAGTTGCGATCACGTGCTGAAACCACCCAAAGCTCTCCTTCTTCTCCCGTCTGAGAGTTCCGTTTCCCTGATTATCCTTATCCACATAAATGAATCCGTAGCGCTTCTCCATCTCGCCGGTTCCTGCGGAAACCAAATCGATGCAGCCCCATGGCGTATAGCCCATGATATCCACGCCATCCTGCTCCACACATTCCTTCATAGCAGCAATATGCGCCCGCAGATAATCGATCCGATAAGTGTCATGGATTATTCCGTCTCCGTCCTTCTTATCGTAAGCTCCCAGCCCGTTTTCAACAATAAACAGCGGCAGTTCATACCGCTCATACAGCCAATTTAAGCTGTAGCGCAGTCCCTTCGGATCAATGGGCCAGCCCCAGTCACTTGCCTTTACATGAGGATTTTCCACGCGGACCTTGTCTTCTATGTAGTCGTAATTGGGATTATCCGACGCAGCCTTCACAGCAAAGGACATGTAATAGCTAAAGCCAATATAATCGACAATTCCCTCTTTTAAATCCGCCTCATCCTGCGGGGTAATGTCCAGCCGGAAACCCTTTCGCCGAAAGTAAGCCTTTATATAATTAGGATAATGACCTCTCGCATGGACATCCGCAAACCAGAATCTTCTCTGCATTGCTACCGTAGCCATCATCATATCCTCCGGATCGCAGGAATATGGATAAATGGGAGTCATGGCAATCATACAGCCGATCTTAAAATCCGGATTGATCTCATGACCAATCTTAACTGCCCTGGCCGCAGCCACCAGTTCGTAATGAGCTGCCTGGTACATGAGAAACTCCCGGTCCTCACCTTCCAAGAACCGCAGTCCCGAGTTGGTAAACGGTGCCCAGTCGGTCTCATAATTGGCCTGGTTATTGATCTCATTAAAGGTCATCCAGTAGTTTACCTTATCCTTGTACCGTTCAAAACAGACTCTGGCAAATTTTACAAAAAGTTCGATGCATTTCCGGCTCCGGAATCCGCCGTATTTCTCCACCAGATGATACGGCATCTCAAAATGAGAAAGTGTAATAACCGGTTCGATTCCATACTGATGGCAGGTCTCAAACATGTCATCATAAAATGCAAGTCCTTCCTCATTGGGTGTCTCCTCCTCACCGGTGGGAAAAATTCTGGTCCACGCAATGGATGTCCGAAAACACTTAAACCCCATCTCCGCAAAAAGCCGTATATCATCCCGATAGTGGTGATAAAAATCTATTGCCTCATGGTTCGGATAATTTTTTCCATCAATTACACCATCCGTAATTTCACGGCTGATTCCATTGGCACCAGCAGTCATAACATCCGCAATGCTGATACCTTTTCCGCCGGCCTGCCAGCCTCCTTCCAGCTGATGCGCCGCCACTGCTCCGCCCCATAAAAAATCATTTCTGAGCATAGGTTCTTGCCTCCTGATTATTTTTGTCAAGTAATCGCGATTTCCTTTACTGATTTTATTGTACCGACTTTCTCCGGTAAACTCAATAACGGAAATTGCCACATTCATTCTGGTAATTCCAGATTAAATGTGGCAATCATAAATTCTTTTTTCTGAAAAATATACACAAATACCAGAATCATTTCTGAAGCAGTTCAATAAAAACTTTATAATCTGGATTCTGGATCAGCCTGGAAACAGCATCTGCATTGAGCGCAAACCGGGCTGTTGTCTCATAAAATCGCTGTCGGTCCTGATCTTCCTTCCTTCCGATGGAAGTCAGCAGAACCACCTGAACCGGAAGGCAATTCCAGATCACCGGCTCATCCAGAACCGCCACATAGGCAAAAGACTCCTCCGACGCGATCCGGTTTGGATGAGGAATAGCAATATAATTGCCGTAATCCATCTGCGCAAAAGCTTCCCGCTCCAGCACAAGCTGATAAAAATCCTCATCCACCTGTTCCTGCTCCCGGATGATCCTGCAAATATATGCCAGAACTTCTTCCTTGCTTCCGGCAGGCACATTCCGAAGAAACCGTTTTTCCCCATAATACCTACGGATCATGCCGCCGCTATTCCCATACCTGAGAATATCTGTCACCTTCTGTATATCATCCGTGCCGAGAAACACGCCCACCTCAATGATCGGCACTGGCACCTCCCTTGTAATGGGCACTGTAGTAAAGATATAATCTACCTTTGACGTGTCGAAATGTTCCAGCCCCAGCAGATCGCAAACATAAATATTTTTCAGATAATCGGAAAATTCCTGCTCATACTTATATTTCAGCAGGCGGGAAGTACCTTTTCCGGTACTGCATACAACCAGAATATCATACCGGCAGTCTGTCTTTCCTTTTTCCAGCGCCAGAGCAAAGATCAATGCAAAATATCCTATTTCATCCTCAGGAATTTCTTTCTTATAATGATCCCGCAGCACATCAGATGCAATGTACGCCATCTGATAAGCCAGACTGTATTTTTCTTTGATCTCGGACAGCATAGGATTTTTCAGCGGAATACTATACCGCATTCGCACATCAAAAGGAACCAGATGTTGATTCAATGTCATTCGCAGTTCAAAATTATTGTGAAAATCCATGTGAAATTCTCCTGCTGCCATCTTCAGCATCTCCAGAGCCAGCCGGTCCGTCCTCTCATTAATGACGAAATTCGAATCATTTTCCACCATGTTTCCAATCATTCGTTTTCCGGCCAGATACAGCAGAAGATAATTCTCCTCATCGCTGCTATAGTGGATCCCTGCCTTCACCTCCAGGCTGCCGATCAGTTCCCGAATAAAAGACTGCTCCTTTATCCCGATTTCAATCCGGCTTTCCTTTTCCAGCTGCACGCAGTAGCCGCTCCGGATTCTTCTCTGAGAGATGTAAGTGTAATTAACAAAATTCTCAAAAGAGGTCTCGGAAAGATGCACGTCATACTTGTTCATCAGTTTCTTTACCTGATCTGCCAGCAGGGATAACTCCTTATCCTGATGGCTTATATCAAATCCGGATAGACAGTTCCGTTTAATAAAATAATCACTGATCAGCCTGCGTATATCAAATTCCTTTCCCTGTACCCGTATTCCGTAATTCGGACGTCGTTCGATAGAAAGATAATACCGCTTCAGGATCGACTCCACCAGCTTCAAACAGTTGGAAAGCACTGGCTTGGAAATATACATAAAATCGCACAGTTCCTCCATCTTCACATATCCCGGCCGAAACAGCAGATATGCCAGCAGATAATCACTTCGCCCGCTGGCATTATCCGGTATCTGGCCGGCACCCTCTCCCTCACATTCCTTCTGATAGACTTTGAAACTCTCCGGATCCGTGATCTCCAGTCGGTAGCCGAATCTGGCCTTTGACGTAATTCCGGCTCCATGCTTTTTCAATTCCGTATCCAGTTCCCGCAGCCGGATCCGCACTGTCTTTTCACTAACTCCCAGATGATCTGCCAGCTGCTGTGCTGTGCGGTATTCTTTTTTCTGCAAAAGCAGACATAACTCCTGCAATCTGACTGATGCCATGCATACACCACCCTTTTCCTTCTCGTTAGCTTCATTATAACCTTCTCGCGAAAAAAAAGCAGGTTGTCCGCCTGCTTTTGAAACATTTTCAAGAAACAGAAACTTGTGACAAATCAGAAACAATCTGTAACACATTCTGTGGTCCGCCGCTCCTTCGCCCCGTTAAAACGATTCATAATTTGCGACTCTGCGTCCCAGAGTTTCCAGAAGAAAGATCACCGGCACCTGCGTCGTAATATCACTCCCATGCTCCAGCTTTCGATTTGTAACATAATACGTTAAATTATAGTCCGACATTTTTCCAAGCGTAGAGGATGCCCTATTCGTGATACTGATCAGCTTGCAGCAATGCTCCTTCATAAGACCCGCCAAATAGATCACCTGCTCTGTCTCTCCGGAAACAGACAGTACAATCACAACAGTATCCTTCAAATCCCTGTTAATGGGATAAAACGGATCTTCAATAAACTGGCTGTATTTCCCAAGATTGGAAAAATATCGCGCTCCATATTTTCCCAAAACACCGGAGGTCCCAATTCCGAAAAAAAGCAACTGCCCTCTCTGGTGTATCTCCTCCACAACCTGATCCACCAGCTTCTGATATGCCTCGGAGTGAAATTCCTCAAAAAAACGATGTATCTCCTTTAAATCCGTCTCCGGTTGCTTTTGGCGCTTCTCATTCAGATACATTTGAAACTGCATCTTAAATTCGGCATAGCCGCTGCAACCCGCTTTTCTGCAGAAACGGCTGATGGTCGCCGTGGAGACATGCACCGCATCAGCCAGTGCACGGATCGTCATATGCTTCATCTGCTCCTTATGCTCCAGAACATAGACATATACCTGCATCTCCAAATCATTAAACGAATTGATCACCTCGTAGCTGAACATAGCTTTCTCCTTTTTATCTTTGATGCACCCAAGGAAAGTTTTGTTGTTCCTTTCCTTTTATTTTCGAAACACACTACCCCATTTTGGGACGTTTTCAATGCTAGTTTTTCCCGACATACGCCTTTTTAGGCGTATACTGTTTTTGGTGCTTTCGCAAATATCCGTTTGATGGTATTTTTAGGCGATCTGGTACATCAATTTTGCAGCAAGAAGTTTTATCTCACAACGGCCATACATGGTCCTTTTTACCATCTTTAATTTGCTGTTTGCCCCCCACGAATGCGTTGTTTAACGGACTTGCCACCGCATTCTCCACAGCAACAAGGTCATTCTCAAGGCCTCTGGCAAACAACGCAAGCTCTTTTACTGAGGACTGTTTATACCGATCTATAAATACGATGTTGATCAGGTTCCCCAGTGTTTCTATTCCTTTCCGGCTGCGCACCATGTAACGGCAGAATGACCAGAAGGTCTTCTGCTCATAATAGCTTACTTCAATGTTCCAGCGGAAGGAGTAACCGAACAGGGGAATATACTTCATACGGTCACTTCCTGTCTGATTCAGCGGAGATTTT
>JBJELD010000067.1:0-9899 GCA_051878975.1 Candidatus Caccovicinus sp. | reverse complement strand
TGCAGGCAGTAGGCTTTGCATTCAACAAGGAATTCATCGGCGGTCTGTTAAGAGACCAGATGGGTCACCAGGGTTACATCAACAGCGACAGCGGCATCATCAACAACATGGCGTGGGGCGTTGAAGAACTGGATGTTCCGGAGCGTGCAGCTTATGCGATCAATGCAGGAACCGATATCATTGGCGATACCAACGATGTTTGGTCCTTAAAGGAAGCATACAGACGCGGCGCAGACGGAAGCAAGAGCGGATACTATAACGGCAAGACCATTCCTTACGGATTTACCGCTGAGGAAGTAACCGTAACGGAAGCAGCTCTGAATCAGTCCAACAAGCGTCTGTTAAAGGAAATGTTTGATTTAGGTCTGTTCGAGAATCCGTATCGTGATCCGGCAAATGCCAAGGCAGTTGTAGATACGCAGAGCAACTGGGATGAGGCTTATGAGGCTCATCAGAAGTCTGTAGTTCTGTTAAAGAACAGCGACAGCGTTCTTCCGCTGACGGCTGAGAAGCTGGCCGGCAAGAGCGTATATGTAGAGTACTTTGCACAGGGCGATGGAAGCGCTCAGACTGTAGCATTAAGAGAGAGTCTGGCAGCTCAGTACAATATGACGCTGACCGATGACTACAATAAGGCAGATTATGCAATTCTGTTTGCAAACCCGAGCTCCGGCAATTACTTCTCTGCAACCATGGGATATCTGGAGCTGGATATCTGCGACGGCAAGATCGTGAACGATGTGAACTCTGACGGAACTCCGAACTATGAGAAGACACATTCTGAGACGACTTTAAAGAATGCAGGAAAGATCAAGACCATCTCCGATGCAGTTCATGCAAACGGCGGCAAGGTGATTACCAATGTGAACTTTACACTGGCCTGGATGATGGGCAATGTTGAGCCTTACTCCGATGCAGTTCTGGCAGGCTTCGATACGCTGACCAGCGCAACCATGGATGTCATCGTAGGCGATTATGCACCGACCGGCAAGATGCCGATCACACTTCCGAAGAATGATGATGTGATTGCAGTGAATGCAGACGGCGTATGTATCTCCCCGAACGATGTTCCTGGTTACTTAAAGGATCAGTATATGCCGGCAGAGATGAAGGATGAGAACGGCAAAGCTTATGCTTACCGCGATGCAGATGGCAACTACTATGAACTGAACTTCGGTCTGTCCTACAGTGACGAGCCTGTTACCCCTGACAAGCCTGTTACTCCGGATGAGCCGGTAACCCCTGACAAGCCTGTTACTCCAGTTAAGCCAAGCTATTCGACCGGCAGCTCCGGCGGTTCCGGCGGCGGCGGTTCTACCACGATCAGCGCGAAGAAGGACAGCGGTGACTGGGTTCTGGATGCAAACGGCTGGTGGTTCAAGTTCAAAGACGGCACCTATCCGGCATCCAAGTGGATGAATCTGGATTGGAGCGGACAGAAAGACTGGTACTTCTTCCGTGCAGACGGCTACATGGTAACCGGATGGCTGGAGGATGGCGGAAATCTGTATTATCTGCATCCGATTTCAGACGGAACGATGGGTCACATGTACATCGGCTGGCATCAGATCGATGGCAAGTGGTACTACTTCAACGAGGCATCTGATGGTACTCAGGGAAGATTGCTGGTGAACACCACAACCCCGGATGGATACCAGGTAGATGCGAACGGAGTGTGGATTCAGTAATTGAATAAGAAGAAATA
Source organism: Candidatus Caccovicinus sp. (assembly GCA_051878975.1). Lineage (GTDB taxonomy): Bacteria > Bacillota > Clostridia > Lachnospirales > Lachnospiraceae > Caccovicinus. The sequence continues at coordinate 8,194 of JBJELD010000067.1, read as the reverse complement.
CTCTGCGTGATGAGAGGCCGCCCCGAAAGGGGCGGCCTCTTTTGTCATTGCCTCGCTTCTGATCTATCTGTTTGCGTTTCGACTGAATATGAGTGAAGCAGGTTCTGAGAGCACCGGGGAGACGCTGGCCGATGCCCAGGAGATCACATTTGTATTAAACAATGAGCCGGACGGCATTGCCCCCGGTATCACCAACAACTCCTTTGCAACCCCGTTCCTGGTAAACTGCTTTGAAGGTCTTGTTACTTATGACGAGAACGGCGCAATGATTCAAATTATTGATGATGAGAGGTGCTTTTTTACCAGACTGCTGCATATGCTGGAATAAGTGCGAAAGCGGGGGAGCCTTGCATGGAAATTGCTGTTGTGCAGAGCGGGGATACGGTGGACACGATCGCATCCCGATATGAAGTCCCGGTGGAAAACCTGATTTATGACAATCAGATTGCATATCCGTACCGCCTGGCCGTTGGCCAGGCGCTTTATCTTTCTTCTCCCGGGACCTTAAAGAAGGAACGACGTCCTCTGTATGTGTTCGGCTATGCGTATCCGTTTATTCAGGCAGAGATTCTTGCAGAAACGCTGCCGTTTCTGACCGATCTTTATGTATTCTCCTATGGTTTTACGGAGGAGGGCAATCTGGTGCCTCCTGCGGTGGATGACGGATGGATGATAGAAGCAGCGGATGAAGCCGGTGTGGGTTCTGTTCTGACGCTGACCTCGATTGGGGCGGACGGCCATTTTCACAATGAGCTGGTTTCCGCGCTGGCCGGAAGCCTTGTGATACAGCAGCGGCTTCTCCGGGAAATCTGGAGGACCATGCAGGAGCGGGGATTTTCCGGTCTGAATATTGATTTCGAATATGTACGGGCTGAGGACCGCCTGGGCTATGTACAGTTCGTCCGGAGAGCCAGGCAGGTACTGAATACGTTTGGTTATGAGGTAACGGTGGCGCTGGCACCGAAAACCTCCGCGGATCAGCCGGGGCTTCTGTATGAGGGAATTGATTATCGCCTTCTGGGGGAGGCCGCCGACCGTGTGATGCTGATGACCTATGAATGGGGCTACAGTCAGGGGCCGCCCATGGCTGTGGCACCGATTCACATGGTCCGGCGTGTGGCAGACTATGCGGTAAGTGAGATACCGAGGGAGAAAATCAGCCTCGGAATCCCAAATTACGGCTATGACTGGCCGCTTCCTTTTGAACGCGGGGTCACGCGGGCACGCACCATTCACTATTTGGAGGCAATTCGGCTGGCGGTAGATCACGGTGTGGAGATTCAGTTTGATGAAACGGCACAGTCTCCTTATTTTCGATACTGGAAGTATGGAATTCAGCATGAGGTGTGGTTTGAGGACCCACGGAGTATGCTGGCCAAATTTCAGCTGATTAAAGAGTACGGGCTGAACGGGGCCGGTTACTGGCAGCTGATGACGTTCTTCCGGGCAAATTGGCTGATGCTGGAGGAGTGGTTTGAACCTGAGCGGCTGTTTACTCCCCGGTCCATTTAGAAATTCCGGAAAGGTCCATTTAGAAATTCCGGAAAGGTGCTTGACGAATTGTAAATGTTGCAGTAAAATTATTCAAAATGACTGAGTTGTGAGAAGATTCTTGCAGTGAGGCATGACAACAAGAAGGGCTGACCGGAAGTGATTCTGACGGAAAGACGGGAGTATCTGCTTTGTTTCTGAGAACAGGGAACGGCAGGTCTATTTCTGATACCAGAAAATAACAGGAGAGCCTTTTGCGGAGGGTTCTCTTTTTTGTTTCACAAAAACTCTGTTTCCGGTGAAGCAAAAACGCTTCGCAGGGATGTTGTAAGAAAAACGAGGAGGAATGGTATGGAAGGAACAGAAAACCGGATTGCGGTAATCGGGATCATGATCGAAGACAAACGTCAGGCGGAGCAGGTCAATGCGCTGCTTCACCAGTACGGACAATACATTATCGGAAGAATGGGGCTTCCTTATGAGAAAAAGCAGCTCCATATCATCAGTATTGTGATGGATGCGCCGATGGATGTAATCAGTGCGCTGGCCGGAAAGCTGGGACGGCTGCCGGGCGTCAGCTCCAAGGCACTGTATTCAAAGGAAACATCCAGATAAGGATAGCAGGAGGTTTGATTTTGGATAAAAAGACGGCATATGACACCTGCCTTCAGAGTCTGGAGCAGGGAAAACATTTGAACAGGGAGCAGTGGGAGGTGCTTTTGAAGGAGCGGACGCCGGAGCGGGCGGCGGTTCTTGCAGAAAAAGCCGGAAAGCTGCGGGATCGGATTTACGGCAGACAAGTTTTTGTGCGGGGACTGATTGAATTTACAAATTACTGCCGAAATGACTGCTATTACTGCGGGATCCGCCGGAGCAACGGTCATGCCAGCCGGTACCGTCTGACTGAGGATGAGATTCTGGACTGCTGTGAGGCCGGACATGCGCTGGGATTCCGTACATTTGTGCTGCAGGGTGGCGAGGATCCGTATTTTACGGATGAACGGATGGTCGCCCTGATTCATCAGATCAAGGAACGTTTCCCGGACTGCGCCCTGACGCTGTCTGTCGGAGAGAAAGAACGGGAATCCTACGCAGCCTTCCGAAAAGCCGGGGCAGACCGATATCTGCTCCGTCATGAAACGGCAGACGAGGCACACTACGGCCGTCTTCATCCTCCGGAGCTGTCTTTGAGACACCGGAAGGACTGTCTGTATGTCTTAAAGGAGCTTGGATTTCAGACGGGAGCCGGATTCATGGTCGGCTCTCCCGGACAGACCATCCGCACACTGGCGGAGGACCTGGAATTTCTGGATCAGCTTCAGCCCGAAATGGTAGGAATCGGTCCCTTTATTCCTCACCATGACACACCGTTCAAGGACGAGCCGCAGGGAACTCTGGAGCTGACGCTGTATCTTTTGAGTCTGGTGCGGCTTCTGCTTCCGGAGGTCCTGCTTCCGGCAACGACCGCTCTGGGAACCATTTCTCCGGGAGGAAGAGAGGCCGGGATTCTGGCCGGAGCCAATGTGGTGATGCCCAATCTTTCTCCGGAGCAGGTGCGGAACAAGTATCTGCTCTACGACAACAAAATCTGTACGGGGAAGGAAGCGGCCGAATGCCTGGATGATTTAAAGCAGTCCATGGCGGCAATCGGCTATGAGGTTGTCGTTTCCCGCGGCGATCACCGATCGGCCGCAGAACCGTTTCCGGCAGCCGCGGACAAATAAGAAAGGCAGCAGTTGCAAGCTGTTATTATAATAAAAGAAAAGAAGGTAAAAGAACTATGTATAATCCAAAATCAAAATGTGCAGATGATTTTATTAATCATGAGGAGATCATGGAAACGCTGGCTTATGCAGAAGCCAACAAGCACAACCGGGAACTGATTGACCAGATTCTGGAGAAGGCCAGGCTCCGCAAGGGTCTGAGCCATCGGGAAGCGTCTGTGCTTCTGGATTGTGATCTGGAGGACAAAAATCAGGAGATTTACGCGCTGGCAGAGCAGATCAAGAAAGATTTCTATGGAAACCGTATTGTCATGTTTGCACCGCTGTATCTGTCCAATTATTGTGTAAACGGCTGTGTATACTGTCCGTACCATGCAAAGAACAAGCATATTCCGAGAAAGAAACTGACGCAGGATGAGATCCGCAGAGAAGTCATTGCCCTTCAGGATATGGGTCACAAGCGTCTGGCACTGGAAACCGGTGAGGACCCGGTGAACAATCCGATCGAGTATGTTTTGGAAAGTATCAAGACCATTTACAGCATCAAGCATAAAAACGGAGCCATTCGCCGCGTAAACGTAAACATTGCCGCGACGACAGTGGAAAATTACCGGAAGCTGAAGGAAGCGGGAATCGGAACCTATATCCTGTTCCAGGAAACCTACCACAAGGAAAGCTATCTGAAGCTTCATCCGACGGGACCGAAGCATGACTACAATTATCACACCGAGGCGATGGACCGTGCGATGGAAGGCGGTATTGATGATGTAGGCTGCGGCGTTCTGTTCGGCCTGGAGCTGTACCGTTATGAATTTGCCGGACTTTTGATGCATGCGGAGCACCTGGAGGCAACATATGGAGTCGGACCGCATACAATCAGCGTACCGAGAATCCGCCGTGCAGATGACATTGATCCGGATATGTTCGACAACGGAATCGACGACGATACCTTTGCCAAAATTGTGGCATGTATCCGGATTGCGGTTCCGTATACCGGTATGATCGTTTCCACCAGAGAAAGCCAGAAGTGCCGGGAGCGGGTGCTGCATCTTGGAATTTCCCAGATTTCCGGCGGCTCCAGAACCAGCGTGGGCGGATATGTGGAACCGGAGCCGGAAGATGAATCCTCGGCACAGTTTGATGTAAGTGATACCCGTTCTCTCGATGAGGTGGTGAACTGGCTCATGGGAATGGGCTACATTCCAAGCTTCTGTACCGCCTGTTACCGGGAAGGGCGGACCGGAGACCGGTTTATGTCTCTGTGCAAGAGCGGACAGATTCAGAACTGCTGTCTGCCGAATGCACTGATGACACTGAAGGAATATCTGATGGATTATGCGTCGGAAGATACAAAAGAAAAGGGCCTGAAGCTGATCGAACAGCAGCTTGATGATATTCCGAAGGAGAAAGTGCGGGAGATCGTGAAGGAACGGCTGATTGAGATCGAGAAAGGCAACCGGGATTTCCGATTCTAAACAGAAAACGACACAGAAGAACAAGGAGGGCCTGATATGGGAATGAATCAGACACCTGCTTCCGAGCGGGTACATATCGGATTTTTCGGAAAGCGCAATGCCGGGAAGTCCAGCGTAATGAATGCGGTAACCGGGCAGGAACTGGCAGTGGTTTCCGAGGTAAAAGGAACGACGACCGATCCGGTATACAAAACCATGGAGCTTCTGCCCATGGGACCGGTCATGATGATGGATACTCCCGGAATTGATGATGAGGGGGAGCTGGGACAGCTTCGTGTGAAGAAGAGCTATCAGGTCCTGAACAAAACAGATGCGGCGGTGCTTGTCATTGACGGTATTACGGGAATGTCGGAAGAGGATCGTGCACTTCTGGAGCGGATGGAAAAAAAGCAGATTCCCTGTATTCTGGCATTGAACAAACAGGACCTTTTGTCGGAGGAACAAATTGTCCGGGCCGAGAACAGTATTCCGGCAAAGATCCGGGAAAAGCATGTCTGTCTGTGGGTCAGTGCAAAGGAACGAATGGGCGTGCAGGAACTGAAGGACCAGCTTTCTGTGCTGGTTCGGACAGAGGATACGAAGCATCGGATTGTAGGAGATTTGATTTCCACGTCTGATTTCGTAGTGCTGGTGGTTCCGATTGATTCAGCGGCTCCGAAGGGCCGTCTGATTCTTCCGCAGCAGCAGACGATCCGGGATGTTCTGGAATCCGGGGCGACCGCAGTCGTGGTCCGGGAATCGGAACTGAAGGAAACGCTGAAAACACTGGGGAAGAAGCCGAAGCTGGTCATTACGGACAGTCAGGCCTTCGGAAAGGTTTCTGCCGATACACCGGAGGAGATTCTTCTGACGTCCTTTTCGATTCTGTTTGCACGGTATAAAGGAAATCTGGAAGGAGCCGTCCGTGGTGTGACGGCGCTTGAAAAGCTGCAGGATGGTGATCGTGTGCTGATCAGCGAGGGCTGCACGCATCATCGGCAGTGCGATGATATCGGAACGGTCAAGCTTCCACGCTGGATCCGGCAGTATACGGGGAAGGATCCGGAATTCTGTTTTACATCGGGAACGGAGTTCCCGGATGATTTAAGCAGTTACCGCCTGATCGTACACTGCGGCGGATGTATGCTGAACGAACGGGAAATGAAGTACCGGATGAGCTGCGCCGAAGATCAGGGAATTCCCATGACCAATTACGGAATTCTGATTGCGTATATTCATGGAATTTTGAAGAGAAGTGTGGAAGTATTCCCACAGATTGCAGCGCTGCTGGATTCGAAATAAAACACGTTCATGAACAAGAAGCGATATCAAAACCGATACCGAAATTGAAGAGTCAGGAAAAAGCCAGGAAACCTGTCGGAATCAAAGGACAGGGTTCTGGCTTTTTCCTTTTGTGACAGTCTGCCGTAACCGGAGTCAGAAGTTCCGGGATGCCCTGTTTGGCAAAATAAAAATGACCGGACGGAAGCAGGAGGAATTGACAGAAGGATAAAAGGAAAATACAATATAGAGGAACGCGCGTCATTTTACGGACAGGCTCAGAATTCCCAGTATTTTCCTAGTGAAGTGGAAGATTCTGTATGGTATGATACTTTTGTAACAGAAATGTAATATTTATGTAACAAAAGAAGGAGGACATACCATGAGAAAAATGTCAATTTACGGAATTGCAGCTGCAGCAATGATTTTTGCGGCGGGAACGGTACCGAGCACGGTATATGGAGCAGAGGGAGCATACAGACGGCAGAACCGGGCAGGAATTTCTATTACGATAAGCGGATGTGGAAACACGGATCTGCGCCCGGAACGTCCGAACAGCATACCGGGCAGCGGAAATGCAGGACGACCGGATGGGGAGGATGCACTGACGCAGGATATGTATATTCAGCAGACCGTGGAGCTGGTAAATGCCGAACGGGCCAAAGCCGGGAAAAAGCCCCTGGAACTGAATATGCAGGCTGTCCAGGCCGCGCAGGTAAGAGCGAAGGAGCTTGCTGCTTCCTTTTCTCACACCAGACCAAACGGAACCAGTTTTTCGACTGCGCTGACGGCATCCGGAATTTCATTCCGCCGTGCAGGAGAAAATATTGCTTATGGCCAACGTACACCAGAGGCAGTTATGAACAGCTGGATGAACAGTTCCGGTCACCGGGCAAATATTTTAAGTGAAAATTTTAATTCTATCGGAATCGGACATTATCAGGATTCGTCCGGAACAGATTACTGGGTTCAGCTCTTTTTTTCATAATTGTTCCGAACCCGGTTTGTCATCCGAAGACCGGCCTGGCTGTCATGATCACCGCTTCCGATAAGACAGGAAGGGATACCAATGAAAAAGGACAGAAAATTTGATTTAACAGATATGAAGATTGTTCTGCTTTTAGCAGGCATCTGCTGCTTTCTTTGGGGCAGCGCAACACCGGCAATTAAAACCGGTTACCGGCTGTTTCAGATTGACTCAGGAGATATCGGCTCCATTCTCTTATTTGCAGGAACCCGGTTTTTGCTGGCCGGGTTCCTGGTGATTCTGTTTCACAGTCTGACCGGAGGACATTGGATTCTGCCGCCGAAGGGAGCGGGATGGAAGATCATGAAGCTGAGTATGGCGCAGACGGTTTTTCAATATTATTTCTTTTATGTAGGTCTTTCGCATGCGACCGGTGTTCATGGCGCGATTATCACCGGGACCAATGTGTTTATCTCCATTTTGTTTGCCAGTCTGATCTTCCGCTACGAAACGCTGACTCGGAGGAAGGTGGCTGGCTGCATGCTGGGATTTGCAGGCATTGTGATTATGAATCTTGCCGGTTCCGGTTCTGAGAAGCTGTTTGAGATTTCTCTGATGGGAGAAGGATTTGTTTTTCTGGCTCAGATCTTTTACGCGATTTCCAGTGCGCTGGTAAAAAAATATTCCCGGGATTATGATGTGGTGACTATGAGCGGGTATCAGTTTATGTGCGGAGGCGTGATTTTAATGGTCATCGGCCTGGCCCGGGGAGGTTCCATTGCCGGAGGAAGCACATTCGGTGCGTATCTTTTGCTGCTTTATCTGGCGCTGATTTCTGCGGTAGCGTATACGGTCTGGGGAATTCTGTTAAAATACAATCCGGTCAGCCGTGTCACGGTATTCGGTTTTATGAATCCGATGTTTGGCGTGTTTCTTTCTGCCGTGTTTCTGGGGGAGAGCAGCCAGGCATTGTCCTGGAATACTGCAGCCGCACTGCTTCTGGTCTGTCTGGGAATTTACATAGTGAACGGAAAGTCTTCTGCAGCGTTTTGCAGAGGGCTATCTATTTCCCGACAGCCCCTTTTTTGTCAGGCCAGGGGCCTTCAATCCCAGTGTCGGCAGCAGACGACCCGTATCGGGTCAAAATAAACCACCGGCTAAACCGGTGGTTATAAGATCAGGAATTCCTGCAGAAAAGAATTTTGAACACATTTTTACATCTATTATAATACCACAAAATTCGCTTTTTTTCAAGTCTACCAATTCCGGAAGATTGG
>JBJELD010000066.1:0-46893 GCA_051878975.1 Candidatus Caccovicinus sp. | reverse complement strand
AATCCGATAATAAAGTATGCATAGTACTTCTTAATCGGCAGATAACGCATCAGAATCGCCATTCCCATTGCCGGAAGGATCGCACCTGCCGTCTTCAGGCCAGTCATAAACCATGCCGGAATAATGGCATTTACACCGTTAACCACGGTTTCTCCAAAACAAAGTCCCAATGCTACCGGAATGATGCGGGATAACTCCCACGGAATCAGGCCCAGCAGGTTCGCACGCTCCACGCCCTTGTAATCTCCACGCTCCGCGCAGCGGTCTGCATAATGCTGGAAAAAGGAGTTTGACATTCTGCCAAGGATATCCATTTGAGTAAGCAGAAGTCCGATCGGAATTGCCAATGCGATGCCGTATTCTGCTCCCTGTCCAGAAATGATGGCATAGGTCGTACCCATAATCGCACCGGACAAATAATCCGGAACAGTTGCTCCTCCATAGGTTGCAACGCCCAGCGTCATCAGCTGAAGCGTGGCGCCGATCGCCAGTCCGGTTTTAAGATCTCCCAGCATCAGTCCAGTGAAGGTTGCAGCAAACAGCGGCGTATACAATCCGCACTGAATAGAAATCTGATCCACCACAGCTATCACCGTATACAGAATCAGTATGGCAATAATGAACATAGAAACACCTTGCATAATAAACCTCCTTCAAACTTTTTCACGTATCAGCTCTGCGGACGTACCATTTCCGAGAGCAAAATGTATAGTTTTTTATGGTACAAGCGCTTATAGTTGTATCATATCACATATGAAATTATATTACAATATTATTTATTATTTTTTATAAAATGTAATATAATTTACTTTTATTCAAAAGTCGGCAAAAAAGAAACACCGCCAAATCATCAATCAGCCTGTGATTTGGCGGTGTTTCTTGTATATTCAATTCCTGTTATTCTCGATCCACAGATTTTGTGATTATGACATCGCTGCCTAAAGCCAGCACATTTTCAATCACGATCTGTCCTTCCTCTACCGGAGCCTGCAGGCAGATCTTTTTTATTTCTGCCATCACATCAAAAATCCGTTTTTTCGGAATCGGCCTGGTCAGACGGACACTGGCCAGAGGAAGCTCGCCGCCTTCCACCAGCACAGAAGTGGCAATATTCCGCATGGGATTTACGATCTCCTGGGTAACATATTCTTTTCCTCTCGGACATTTGTTTCCGGAAACCTCCCGGATCTCCTTCCCCCCGCTTCCTTCCTGTTCTTCCAGCTCTACAGTAATGTCACAGCCCTGCGGGCACATAATACAGGTAAATTCTCTCAGCATAATACCTTCACCTCCAGATCTTCCGTTTCATTCAGCTGCTCCGCCTTTAATGCGATCTGAATCATTTCCGCCGGAAGGGCTTTGGGCTTCCGGATCCTTTTGATCACGTTCTCTCCCTGGCAGATCTCAATGGTGCAGCTCTTCACCGGTCTTCTTACACGGAAGGAAACCGTCACATCCGTTTTGCCGCTGATCCGCTCCGGAATCAGCTGTCCGGTCAGTTCATTTCCGGTCACAGATAACGGACATTCCGGAAGAACTCCCTCCTGCACGTAACGCGCCGCCCGGTCTGCCAGCGCCTCTGCCTCCATGGAAACAAAATCCACCAGATCATGAACATGAAGCACATTGCCTGCCGCAAAGATTCCCGGTACCGTGGTCTGGAAGTTCTCATCCACTGCAGCACCCTTTGTCCCGGCATCCTGTTTCGCTCCGGCCATCCAGGTCAGCTCATTTTCCGGAATCAGGCCCACAGATAGAATCAGGGTATCACAAGGATATTCCTTCTCCGTTCCCGGAATCGGAGCCATTTTCTCATCCACCTGGGAAATCACGACGGATTCCAGGCGGTCCGCGCCTTTGATCTCCGTCACGGAATGGCTCAGCTGCAGCGGAATCTGATAGTCGTTCAGACACTGCTCAATATTGCGCGGAAGTCCACTTGCATAAGGCTGAATCTCAAACACGCCGATCACATGAGCGCCCTCCAGAGTCATGCGTCTTGCCATGATCATGCCGATGTCACCGGAACCCAGGATGATCACTTCTTTTCCTACCATCTTATTTTTCAGATTCATGTAAGCCTGTGCCACACCGGCCGTATAAACACCGGCCGGACGGGTTCCCGGAATACTGATGGCGCCTCTGGTCCGCTCCCGGCATCCCATTGCAAGAATCACAGCCTTCGCCTGGATCTCCACAAAACCACCTTCTGCAGATGCCGCGTAAACCCTTTTGTCTGCCGTCAGTTCCAGAACAGTCGTGTCCGTCATGTACGGAATCTGAAGCTCCTCCACCTGGCGAACAAACCGGGACGCATATTCCGGTCCGCTTAAGGTCTCCCCAAAGCGGGTCAATCCGAAGCCGTCATGGATGCACTGTCTTAAAATTCCGCCCAGCTTCTTTTCTCTTTCCAGAATCAGGATATCGGTTACTCCTTTTTTATAAAGCTCAATGGCTGCCGCAAGCCCGGCCGGGCCGCCGCCGATAATCACTACATCTGCTTTTTTCATCTTGCGTCCCTCACTCTTCCCGTAAACATGTACGAATCCTTCTTTGAGTACCGCACTTCCTGCGGCTTGAGTCCCAGCTCTTCCTCGATCATTTCCGTAATTCTCGTCTCACAGTAGCCTCCCTGACAGCGTCCCATGGTAGCTCTTGTCCGGTTTTTGATGCCGGTAACGGTATGTACGCCCAGCGGATTATGGATAGCCGCCAGAATTTCCGCCTTTGTCACTGTCTCGCACCGGCAGACAATCTCGCCGTACAGCGGATCCCCGGCAATCGCCGCCTGCTGCTCCTCATGGCTCATCTCATAAAAACGCTTTTTCACCGGACGGATCGGATTAAAATCCGGATTAAGCTTCGGCTGCTCCTTCTCAACCAGCTTTGCCGCTGCCCGGCGTGCCAGCGGCAGCGCACAGGTCACGCCCGGAGACTCGATTCCTGCCAGATTCACCGTATTCGGATGATCGTCATCGGCTTCCAGCAGAAAATCCAGAATCTCTCCGGTTTCCGGATCGTACCGTTTCCAGCGGATTCCGGCAAAGTTCCGGATAAAATATTCCCGCTTCATCTGCTTGAACATCTTGCTTCCGTCTGCAAACAGACCATCCATATGCTCTTTCGTCACCTTATAATCTTCCAGATCCTCTGTCAAATAGGAATCCGGTCCTACCAGCACATTGCCGTCAATCGTCGGCGTAGCATGCGTAGAGAATCCGCCCTTATCATTCGGTGCCGGATAAACCGGAATGGAAAGGAATTTTCCTGCCTTTTTATCCAGGACAAAATATTCTCCCTTAAAGCCCTTCGTCGGATAATCCGGATAGCCCAGCATAGCTGAAATTCCAGAGGCATACATGCCGGCACAGTTCACCACCCATTTTGTATCAAAGCAGTCCGTATCCGTCTCCACCAGGTACCGCTTTTCTTCCGTCCGGGTAATCCGCACCACCTGCTGTCCAAAATAAAATTTTACGCCGTTCTGACAGGCATTCTCTGCCAGTGCGATCGTATACTGCATCGGATCCAGGATACCGGAGGATGGCACATACATGGCAAATTCACCGCCTGCATTCGGGTCAATCCGGGCAATCTCTTCCTTTCCGATCATCCGCATGCCTTCCACACCATTGGTCTCCCCGATGGCCTTGTATTTCAGAATATTTTCCCGGTCATGCTCTGTAAAGCCTACCACCAGCTTTCCGGTCCGCTTAAACGGCACGCCCAGTTCCTTCGCCACCTGATCAAATTCCTTATTGCCCTCCACGGCACATTCCGCCTTCAGAGAACCCGGCTTATAAGTAAAACCCGCATGCAGCATACCGGTATTCCGACTGCTGTTTCCGCATGCCACATCCAGCTCCTTTTCCAGGACGCCGATGTTCAGCTGATAACGGGACAGCTCCCTGGCAGCCGCAGAACCTACTACTCCGGCGCCGATTACAATCACGTCAAATCGTTCCATGTCGTATCCACCTTTCCTCTTGCATTTCTGATAGTTTCATTATATAAATAGAGTGAATGTTAGTCAAATTGAAACATTTGACTTATACGTTAGTAATTCTAATATTTCACATCGGACAGGAGGCTCTTATGGATCTGCGTCAAATGGAACACATTATTATGATCAGTGAAGAAAAAAGCATTACCAAGGCGGCCGAAAAGCTGTTTATCACCCAGTCCGCCTTAAATCAGCAGCTGCAGAAGCTGGAGGCGGAGCTCGGCACACCGCTTTTTATCCGCACCCGCTCTGACTGGCGTCCCACCCCGGCCGGCGAAGTATATATTCAGGCAGCCAAAGCAATTCTGAACATCAAGAAGGATGCCTACAGCCGGATCCATGATCTGGCAGATCTGGCCCGCCGACGCTTTACCATCGGCCTCATTCCGGAACGCGGCGTCGATATGTTTACCACGATCTATCCGGAATTCCACCGCATCTTCCCGGACGTAATCCTGGAACCGCTGGAATGTAATGTCCGTACTATGCAGAAGCTGATCTCCAAGGGACAAATCGATCTGGGGCTGATCACCTTGTCCCAGGAGCAGAAGGATGAAAACAGCTACCATCACATGGCCTATGAGGAAATTTTTCTGGCTGTTCCCGATAACCATCCTCTTGCCTTCCGCGGAAGCCGTCATGCAGAAAATGCTCCGGAGATTTCTCTGGAACATTTTTCAAACGATTCTTTTATTCTGATTTCACAAAGCTCCACCATGTACCAGCTGGTCAAACAGCTGTTTGACAATGCCGGCTTCCAGCCAAACGTTCTGTTTTCAACCAGCAGCAATGTCAGCAAATACCGGATGGTCAATGCCGGTGTCGGCTGCGCTCTTCTGCCTGCCATCTTTGCCGTTCCCGGAGAACATGTGGTCTTTTTCCGTCTCACATCCCATCCCCGCTGGGAAATCACCATGTGCTGCAGAAAAGATGCCTATTTAAGCACCACTGAGGAGCATTTTCTGGACCTTTGCCGCCAGTACTGGCAAAGACAGTCCGGATTGTAATGTGCATCATTCGATTTTATTTTTGTTTTAGTAAGAATTTCTTTATACATTTTATAAATTTTAAATTTTGCCGCCATATTTCAGACACATTTATCCGTTATAGTATAGATAGTTACTCAAGAGAGTAACTGCTTTAACAAAGCTTTTTCATACTCATACCGGACAGTTCAACAAGCTGTCCGGCCCCCTAAACATTTTCTTATTTATACCTACCATTCCCAAAAATACACCGGCTGCCAACCGGTGTATTTTTATTGTCTGTTTCTTATTTCCTGATTTTTACTGCCCGTTCTTTATCGCCTGCTCTTTTTCCTCTCATTCAGCAGCTCTTCCTGCAGCTCCTTCAGCGCCTCACGGTATTTTTCTGAAACCGCACCCGGGTTTCCCCGCAGAATACCTCTCAGGTAAAGCCTCCGGCAGGCCGGAAGATTCTCCCGAAGACCTTTCCTCTGCCTGTGAAGCGCCGCAATCTTCTCTGTAAGAACCTCCATCCGCTCCGCTGACCGGTCCTTCAGCGCCTCCAGCTGCTCTGCCGACCGGTCCTTCCATACCTCCAGGCGCTCGGAAACCTCAGCTTTCAGTTCTGCCACGCGGGCTGCCGTCTGTCCGGCCGTTTTGGCCGTTCCGGATTCCTTCCGTCCATTCATGCGGGCATCCGCCTCCGCACGCAGCTCTGCCATGCGCAGGGCCGTTTCCTCCTGCGCCGCAGCAACACGCTCTGCGGTCTGCTCCTTCAGCTCACTCTTCAAAAGCGCAAGCTGCACCTGCATCTCTTCAATCTCGGCCTTCATTCTGGTCATTGCCTCCAGTGCACGGCCCAGATCCAGAGCGGCTCTGGTGGATTCAATCGTATCCGCCACAAACAACGCACTGATTACAGCAGTCAGCACCAGCTCGAACGTCACATTCATCCCCAGCACCATCCGCTCAATCGGGCGGTGAATGAACTCCGTCAGAAAAATCGTCAGAAATCCCCATGCAATCGAAGAGCTGAGACAAATATACCCTTTGATCTGAAAACGCTGGTTGCTGTAGTCCCAGTAACGCATTTTAAACAGCTTTTCCATTCCCCATCCTGTCACATATTCCAGGGCAGTTGCCCCCATCACACCGGCCAGATACACCAGAACCAGATTGCCCTTTACCGGGATGGATACAATCAGCATCATCACCGCGCCGGTTCCGTAAAGCGGCAGCATGGGCAGCCGCAGAAAGCCACGGTTCACGAAATGCCGCTTCTTTACAGACACATAGGCAGATTCAAAAATCCATCCGAAAAAACAGTAGCAATAGAAAAACATCAGCCATTGATACCAGGTATATTCGTGCATGAACATCATTTCCTTTTCTTAAACTGCATGCTTATTTCGGCTGCTTTAATGTATGTATAAACAGTCCGCTCCGCAGCTTCGGCTCAAACCAGGTGGACTTCGGCGGCATCAAAAGTCCTGCGTCCGCCACATTCAAAAGCTCCTGAATGGAGGTCGGATACATGGAAAAGGCCACGGTCATATCCTCAGAAACCCGTCTTTCCAGCTCTTTCAGACCGCGGATTCCTCCGATAAAGTCGATGCGCTTGTCCGTTCTGGGATCTCCGATTCCCAAAACCGGTCCCAGAAGTGCGTCCTGAAGGACGGACACATCCAGTCCCTTTACCGGATCGTCATTACAAATTTCCGGTTTTGCCTTCATTCCATACCAGGTACCATCCAGATACATACCGAACTCCCCCTTCTTCTGCGGGGAAAACGGAATACCTCCGGTTTCCTTCACCACAAAATCCTGAGCAATCCGATCCAGGAACTCCTCTTTTGTCAATCCGTTCAGGTCCTTTACTACACGATTGTAGGGAAGAATCATCAGCTGATCATCCGGGAACAGTACGGACAGGAAATAATTAAACGGCTCCTCCCCGGTATAATCCGGATTTTCCGCTCTTCGTTTCAAGCCTACCTTAACCGCGGAAGCTGCGCGGTGATGGCCGTCTGCAATATAGGTCGCCGGAACCCTTTCAAAGGCCTCCTCAATATGCTTGACCAGGCCGGGCGCCGCGATCTTCCAGACCTGATGCCCAATTCCGTCGTCCGACACAAAATCGTAAATCGGGGTTCCGCTGCAGACCTGATGCATGATCCGGTCCAGCTCCTCTGCAGAACGGTATGCCAGAAAAATCGGGCCGGTATGGGCATTGGTCGTATCCACATGACGGATCCGGTCAATTTCCTTGTCCTCTCTGGTATTTTCATGCTTCTTGACTACCTGATTCACATAATCATCTACAGAGCTGCAGGCCACGATTCCGGTCTGACTGCGTCCGTTCATGGTCAGCCGGTAAATATAATAGCAGGGCGTCTCATCCTGAATGAACGTTCCGTCTGCCATACGCGCCTCCAGAAGCTCCCTGGCTTTTTCGTAGACACAATCTGCATACGTGTCCACTTCATCCGAAAACTGCGTTTCTGCACGGTCGATATTCAAAAAAGATAAGGGATTTCCTTTTACAACCTCGCAGGCCTCCTTCCGGTTATATACGTCATACGGAAGCGCCGCCACCTGAGATACGGTTTCCACGCTGGGCCTCACTGCCCGAAACGGTTTTACAACTGCCATTTTTCAATCCTCCTGATTCATTTGTTTCATTATACCGATATCAATCTGAAAAAAAGATACAGCAAATCAATTTGCCGTATCTTTTTTTCACGCAATCATTCTTTACTTCACTACCCGTACCCGCAGCACGCCCTGAATCGCATTCAGCTTCTGGATGGTCATGGCCTCAGGCGCACTCTCCAGATCCAGCAGGGTGTATGCGTATTTATCCCGGCTCTTGTTGGTCATATCAGAAATGTTGACATCCTGCTCTGCCAGAATCGCGGTGATCTGACCGATCATGTTCGGAATATTCCGATGCAGAACCGCAATACGGCTTGCACTGCGGCAGACGCCCATGTCACATGCCGGATAGTTTACGGAATTTTTGATATTTCCGTTTTCCAGATAATCCATCATTTCCTTCACAGCCATCACTGCACAGTTATCCTCCGATTCCTCAGTGGAAGCACCCAGATGCGGGATCGCAATGACATTCTTCATATGTACGGATTTCGGATTCGGGAAATCTGTAATATAGCGGCGGACCTTGCCGGACTCCAGCGCCTCTGCCATGGCGTCGTCATCTACCAGCAGATCTCTTGCAAAATTCAGTACCACAACGCCGTCCTTCATGGCTGCGATGGTATCTTTGTTGATCATCTTCTTTGTGGAATCCATCAACGGCACATGAACCGTAATGTAATCGCACTCGGAGTAAATACTGTCAACGGAAGTAATGTGCTTTACATCCCTGGAAAGCATCCAGGCTGCATTGACGGAAATAAACGGATCATATCCGTAAACCTCCATGCCAAGAGCGGCCGCTGCGTTTGCAACCTCTGCGCCGATTGCGCCAAGGCCGATCACACCCAGCTTTTTGCCTTTGATCTCACGCCCGGCAAATGCTTTTTTGCTCTTCTCCACAGACTTGGAAATGTTCGGATCCTCCTGATTGGCCACACACCATTCGATGCCGCCCACCACATCACGGGAGCCCAGCAGCAGTCCGGCAATTACCAGCTCTTTTACGCCGTTGGCATTTGCACCCGGCGTGTTAAAAACTACTACACCGGCCTCTGCGCAGGCATCCAGCGGAATGTTGTTCACACCGGCGCCGGCTCTGGCAACTGCCAGAAGCTTCTCCGGAAGCTCCATCTCATGCATGGATGCGCTGCGGACCAGAATTCCTTCTGCATCCTTTACGTCATCTGTCATCTCATATTGATCGGTAAGAAGTCCGATTCCGTATTTGGAAATCGGATTCAGGCAATGTAATTTCATGTTAAATACCCCCTGCTTCTGTCAGCATTCTATTCTCACTCTGCATGCGTTTCTTTTATTTTGCATGCTTTTCTTCAAACTCCTTCATGAAGGCAACCAGCTTCTCCACACCTTCGATCGGCATCGCATTGTAAATGCTGGCTCTCATGCCGCCTACGGTACGATGTCCCTTTAAGTTCTCCAGCCCGGCTGCTTTCGCTTCCTTCACAAATAAAGCATCCAGCTCCTCGTCACCGGTTACAAACGGCACGTTCATGAGAGAGCGGTCCTTCTTCTCAACCGTTCCGTGGAAGAGCTTGCTGGAATCCAGGTAATCGTACAGAAGCTTTGCTTTCTTCTCATTGTACTCCTTCATTGCCTCCAGGCCGCCTCTGGCCTTCAGCCACTTGAATACCTTGCCGCAGATATAGATGCCGTAGCACGGAGGTGTATTGTACAATGACCCGGCATCTGCATGGGTCTTGTAGCGGAGCATCGTCGGGGTTCCCGGAAGTACATCCTCCGTAATCAGATCCTCGCGGATGATAACGATTACCACGCCGGCCGGGCCTACGTTCTTCTGAACGCCGCCGTAAATCACGCCGTACCTGGTCACATCGATCGGCTCCGATAAGAAGCAGGAAGAAACATCTGCAACCAACGTCTTTCCCTTCGTATTCGGCAGTTCATGGTAAACCGTTCCGTAAATCGTATTGTTCTGGCAGATGTAAACGTAATCTGCATTCTCATCGATCGGAAGATCGGAACAATCCGGTATGTAGGAGAAGGTCTTATCTGCACTGGAAGCGATGGCGTTTGCCGTTCCATACTGTTTCGCTTCCTGCCATGCCTTCTTTGCCCACTGGCCGGTGATAATGTAATCGCCCACCTTGTTCTTGAACAGATTCATCGGAATCATGGCGAACTGCTGAGAAGCGCCGCCCTGCAGGAAGAGCACCTTATAGTTATCCGGAATGTTCATAAGCTCCCGCAGGTCCTTTTCTGCCTCGTCAATGATATTCTGGAAAGCCTTAGATCGGTGACTCATCTCCATCACTGACATTCCGGTACCCCGATAATCCAGCATCTCGGATGCTGCTTCCTTCAGTACCTCCTCCGGCAGTACGGCCGGGCCTGCTGAGAAATTATACACTCTGCTCATGTTGCTCCCTCCTTGAAACTTTAAAAATTAGTATAAAAAATGATTTTTATAAGTTTATCACTTTTTTCCCAAAATAGCACTACTATTTTTCTTTATTTTATTAAAATATTGCTGATATTATTACAATGAACCTCCGCTGCCGGGCACATGAAGGCTTACTGCTGAGACAGGACACCCTCCTGTCCGTTCTTCCCTACTGAATCTTCAGATCCGTATCGTCAAATGCATCCTCGATCGGCGCACCTGCCGGAACCATCGGAAATACCTTGTCATCGCAGTTGATCTGACAGTCGATTACGCACGGAATGTTCAGCGCAATCGCTTCCTTCAGAACCGGCATAAACTCTTCCTTCCTGGTCACCCGGTAAGCTTTTGCACCCATAGCCTCCGACAGCTTTACAAAATCCACCGAATCGTTCAGCACCGTCTGGGAATAGCGTTTTCCGTAGAACAGCGTCTGCCACTGACGCACCATGCCCAGCACATGGTTGTTGATGATGACCTCGATCACCGGAATGTTGTACCGGGTTGCCGTCGCAATCTCATTCATGTTCATGCGGAAGCAGCCGTCACCAGCCACATTGATGACGATCTTGTCTTTGCAGCCCATCTTCGCGCCGATTGCCGCGCCCAGACCGTAGCCCATGGTTCCTAAGCCGCCGGAGGTCAGAAGGGTTCTCGGGCTCTTGTACTTATAGTACTGCGCTGCCCACATCTGATGCTGGCCCACCTCGGTAACAATCACCGTATCCTGATCCTTGGTCGCTTCATAGATCTGCTCGATCACATACGGCCCGGTCAGCACGTTCTTGTCATAGCGCAGCGGATACATATCCTTCATCCGCTCAATGTGTGCCACCCACTCGTCGTGGTTGATCGGATCCAGACGGGCATTCAGCTTTCTTAAGATCACCTTTACATCACCGATCACATAGGCATCTACCTTGATATTCTTGTTGATTTCCGCCGGGTCTACATCCAGCTGCAGAATCTTGGCATTCTTTGCAAACTTGGAGGCATTGCCGGTAACACGATCACTGAAACGGGCGCCTACTACAATCAGCAGGTCACATTCCGTAATTCCGAAATTGGAGGTCTTGGTTCCGTGCATGCCCACCATGCCGGTATAAAGCTCATCCGTGCCGTCAAAGGCACCTTTGCCCATCAGACTGTCCGCCACCGGAGCCTGAATCTTCTTTGCGAAAGCGCGAAGCTCATCTGCCGCATTGGCGATCACGGCTCCGCCGCCCACGAAGATAAATGGCTTCCGCGCCTTATGAATCATCTCTACCGCACAGTCCATGGCCTCGTCCGTGATCTTGTCCGTCACGCGCTCCACCGGAGCCGGAGCCTGGTACTCATACTCATATTCCGCCGCTGTCACATCTTTGGTGATGTCAATGAGCACCGGACCGGGACGCCCGGTCTGTGCAATGGCAAAGGCACGTCGAATGACCTGCGCCAGCTTCTTGACATCCTTTACAATAAAATTATATTTGGTAATCGGCATCGTAACACCGGCAATATCAACCTCCTGGAAGCTGTCCTTGCCCAGCAGGCTGTTTCCAACGTTGCAGGTGATGGCCACAACCGGAATCGAATCCATGTAGGCCGTCGCAATTCCTGTCACCAGATTCGTTGCTCCCGGACCGGAGGTTGCCAGGCAGACGCCTACCTTTCCGGTGGCTCTGGCATAACCGTCAGCCGCATGGGAAGCTCCCTGCTCGTGGGAGGTCAGAATGTGGGTAATTTCATCCTGATGTTTATATAAAGCATCGTAAATGTTTAAGATCGCTCCGCCCGGATATCCGAAAACCGTATCCACGCCCTGTTCCTTCAAACACTCGATTACAATTTCTGCTCCTGTTAACTTACTCATCGTCCAACGACTCCTTCTTCTTGCTTTTTGCGTTCTTCGTCTGTCCTGCTTCCGCGCTGTCTGTTCTTTGATTTTTATTCTCTGCCCGGAACCTTTAACACGGCACCCTTGTCGGCAGAGGTTACCAGAGAAGCATACCGTGCCAGATAGCCGCTGGTCACCTTCGGCTCTCTCGGCTGCCATTTTGCCAATCTGGCTGCCATCTCCTCGTCGGAGATCTTCACTTCCAGCTTATGGGCATCAATATCGATCGAGATGATATCGCCCTCTTCCACTACGGCGATCGGACCGCCCAGTGCTGCTTCCGGTGAACAGTGTCCGATGGATGCCCCTCTGGATGCGCCGGAAAAACGGCCGTCCGTGATCAGCGCTACGGTGGAGCCGAGACCCATTCCGGCAATCGCGGAGGTCGGATTCAGCATTTCTCTCATGCCCGGGCCGCCCTTCGGTCCTTCATAACGGATGATCACCACATCACCGGCTACGATCTTTCCGCCCTTGATAGCGGCAATGGCATCCTCCTCACAGTCAAAGACTCTTGCCGGACCTTCATGCTTTAACATCTCAGGCGCAACGGCAGAACGTTTTACAACGGCACTGTTCGGCGCCAGATTTCCTCTTAAAATGGCAATGCCGCCGGTCTGGCTGTACGGATTCTCTACCGGACGGATCACCTCCGGATTCTTGTTTACCGCATTCGCAATGTTCTCTCCCACGGTCTTTCCGGTAACGGTCATGCAGTCCAGGTTCAGAAGTCCCTTCTTGCTGATTTCCTTCATCACAGCGTAAATACCGCCGGCCTCGTTTAAATCCTCCATGTAGGTCGGGCCTGCCGGAGCCAGATGGCACAGGTTCGGAGTTCTGGCACTGATCTCATTTGCAATGTCCAGATTCAGGTCCACACCGGCCTCATGGGCAATCGCCGGCAAATGCAGCATACTGTTGGTCGAACAGCCAAGTGCCATATCCATGGTCAGAGCGTTGCGGAACGCAGCCTCGGTCATAATATCTCTCGGACGGATATTCCTCCGGTACATCTCCATAACCGCCATGCCGGCATGCTTTGCCAGCTTGATTCTTTCTGAATAAACAGCCGGGATCGTGCCGTTTCCGCGGAGTCCCATGCCCAGGACCTCCGTCAGGCAGTTCATGCTGTTTGCAGTGTACATGCCGGAACAGGAACCGCAGGTCGGGCAGACATGATCCTCAAATTCCTTTACATCCTCCTCCGTCATGGTGCCGGCTGCATAGGAACCGACTGCCTCAAACATGCTGGAAAGACTTCTCTTCTTCCCCTTCACATGGCCGGCCAGCATCGGACCGCCGCTTACAAACACGGTCGGGATATTCACTCTGGCTGCTGCCATCAGAAGGCCCGGAACGTTCTTGTCACAGTTCGGAACCATAACCAGCGCGTCAAACTGATGTGCAATTGCCATACATTCCGTGGAATCTGCAATCAGGTCTCTGGTTACCAGAGAATACTTCATGCCCACATGGCCCATGGCAATGCCGTCGCAGACTGCAATAGCCGGAAATACCACAGGAGTGCCGCCTGCCATGGCTACGCCAAGCTTAACCGCCTCCACGATCTTATCCAGGTTCATATGTCCCGGAACGATCTCATTATAAGAGCTGACGATGCCCACCAGAGGCTTCTTCATCTCCTCTTCGGTCATACCTAATGCGTTAAATAAGGAACGGTGCGGAGCCTGCTGCATACCGCATCTTACGTTGTCACTTCTCATACCAAAATCCTCCTGATTATCTACTGATTTAAGACTGCTTCTGAATTCTCTCCGCGATCAGATCGCCCATCTTCGAGCAGCTAACCTTTTCACAGCCCTCGCTGAAAATATCCGCGGTCCGGAAGCCTTCGGTCAGCACCTGCTGTACGGCCGCTTCCATGGCTTCAGCCTCCGCATCCAGATCAAAGGAATAGCGAAGCATCATCGCTGCAGAAAGAATGGTTGCGATCGGGTTTGCAAGATCCTTTCCCGCAATATCCGGTGCAGAGCCGTGGCTCGGTTCATACAGGCCGAACTTGCTTTCATTCATGCTGGCAGAAGACAGCATTCCGATGGAGCCGGTAATCATGCTGGCCTCATCCGACAGGATATCGCCGAACATGTTCTCCGTCAGAATCACATCGAATTGTCCCGGATTCATCACCAGCTGCATCGCACAGTTGTCAACCAGCATATGATTCAATGTCACTTCCGGATAATCCCTGGCCACTTCCTCCACAACCTTTCTCCAGAGACGGGAGGAATCCAGCACATTTGCCTTGTCCACACTGGTTACATGTTTCTTTCTCTTCATGGCAATGTCAAAGGCCTTGACCGCGATCCGGCGGATCTCCGTCTCGCTGTAGGTCAGGGTATCAACTGCCGTCATCACGCCGTCTACTTCCTTCGTACAGCGGTCACCGAAATACAGGCCGCCGGTCAGCTCTCTCATAATGACCATATCAAAGCCGTCCCCGATGATCTCCTTTTTTAACGGGCAGGCCTCTTCCAGTTCCTTGTAAAGATAGGCCGGGCGCATATTGGCAAACAGATTCAGTCCCTTGCGGATCGCCAGAAGTCCGGCCTCCGGGCGAAGATTCGGAGCTACATCATACCATCTGGAATTTCCTACATTTCCGCCAACTGCACCGAGCAGGACCGAATCACTGTTCTTCGCGGTCTGCAGCGCCTCGTCCGTAAGCGGAACCCCGTATGCGTCAATGGAACAGCCGCCCATCAGAACCTCCGTATACTGAAAGCTGTGACCGAACACCTTTCCAACCTGATCCATCACCTTGCAGGCCTCTCTCACGATTTCCGGTCCGATTCCGTCTCCCGGAATGACTGCTATATTATAATTCATTGTTCTCTCTCCCTTGCATATTATAACTTGATTCTATATCAGTGTAGTTCTTTCCATAATAAATCATTTGGGACGGAATTTCAAGAAAAGACGGCGAATTTCTGCCGTCCGGAATATACGAGATTGGAATTGGTGGTATAAAATCAGGTTATGGAATGTGTGCTGGTATGCATCGCTGGCGAAGGTCCGCCATGGAGAAGAGCCTGGTCAAAGCCCGGGCTTCGGCTTTTAGAAACACAAAAAGAGAACCGGATTTTGCAAAAAGCGAATCAAAATCCGGTTCTCCGGGTGAATCTTTACATGGATACAGGTGCAGATGTTTCGATTGCCGTCTTCAGTCTCCGAATCATCTCATCCACATCCGATTTTTCAATGATCAGCGGAGGCACAAACCGAATAATGTTGGTTCCGGCGCTGATCAGCACCAGCTTCTGCTCCAGAAGGGCATTGGTCACGACCGGTCCAACCGGTACCGTCAGCTCCAGCCCCTGCATCAGTCCCAGGCCACGATGGTCTGCCACGATTTCAAACTGCTCCTTCACTTCCTCCAGCTTCTCCCACAAATACTGTCCGATCTCTTTTACATGAGCCGTCAGATTTCTCGTCTCGAAAATATCCAGTACTTTGGAAGCCGCCGCGCAGACAAACGGATTGCCTCCGTAGGTGCTTCCGTGATCGCCCGGAATCATGGCAGCGGCAGCTTTTCCGCAGGCTAAAAATGCCCCTATCGGTACACCGTTTCCCAGCGCCTTTGCCACAGTCATCACATCCGGCTTCACACCGTAATGCTGCCAGGCAAACATCTCCCCGGTGCGTCCCATACCACACTGGATCTCATCCAGAATCAGCAGCGCATCCTGCTCATCGCATAAAGCGCGGACGCCTTCCATAAACTCCGGCTCTGCCGGATAAATGCCGCCCTCGCCCTGTACCGTTTCCATAATCACCGCGCAGGTCTTCTCATTAAACAGTGCCTTCACGCTGTCCAGATTATTAAATTCCGCAAAGCGGATTCCCGGAAGCAGCGGCTGAAACGGCTCCTGATAATGATCATTTCCCGTCACGGACAGCGCGCCGATGCTTCTTCCGTGAAAGGAATTCTTCATGGCAATGATCTCATGATCATGGCCGCCGTCTTTATTATACGCATACCTGCGTGCAATCTTGATGGCGCCTTCCACCGCCTCGGTGCCGCTGTTGGTAAAAAATACTTTATCCATCCCGGATGCCTTCGTCAGTTTTTCGGCCGCTTCTACGGAAGGAGTGTTATAAAAATAGTTGGAAACATGAAGCAGTCTGTCTGCCTGCTCCTTGATCCATGCCGTATATTCCGGATCGCCGTAGCCCAGCGCATTCACTGCGATTCCGGCGTAAAAATCCAGATACTCCTGACCGTCCGTATCATAAAGATGCAGACCCTGTCCTCTTTCAAATACAACCGGAAACCGGTTATAGGTTTTATAAAACGCTGCTTCTCCTTCCGAGATCCAGGCTTCCTTACTTTTCTTCATGATAATACCGCTCCTCCCTGGAATTTAAGATCGCCGTTCCGATTCCCTTATTTGTAAAGATTTCCAGAAGCAGGCAGTGCGGAATCCGTCCATCCAGAATATGTACCCGGGAAACCCCCTTCTGAATGGCATCGATGCAGTTCTGCAGCTTCGGAAGCATGCCGCCGCCCAGACCTCCGTTCGTCACGAAATCCTGTGCCTCCTCAATGGTCATCTCCGAGATCAGCGAATCCTTATCCTCAAAATCCCGGTAAACGCCTTCCACATCCGTCAAAAATGCCAGTTTCTCCGCTTTCATGGCCGTGGCAATGGCGCAGGCCGCATCATCCGCATTAATATTATAAGAATAAAAATTTTCATCAAAGCCGATCGGGCAGATGATCGGAAGAAAATCCTTCTCCAGCAGATCATAGATGATCTTCGGATTTACTTCCTCTACTTCACCTACAAAGCCGATGTCCTCGCCCTTGGAATATTTTTTCTTACATTTCAGCATCATGCCGTCCTTGCCGCTGATGCCGACTGCCTTTACGCCCAGCTCATTGACCAGCTGCACCAGACTCTTATTCACTTTATTCAGAACCATCTCCGCAATTTCCATGGTCGGTTCATCCGTCACGCGAAGTCCATTGACAAAATGAGGCTCCATGCCTACCTTACCGACCCAGCGGCTGATCTCCTTGCCGCCGCCGTGTACAATAATCGGTTTAAAACCGGTCAGCTTTAAAAGCACCACATCCTGAATCACCTGCTTTTTCAGCTTTTCATCCACCATGGCACTTCCGCCGTATTTCACCACGATCACCTTGCGGTTAAACCGCTGAATATAAGGCAGCGCCTCAATCAAGGTCTCCGCCTTCTGCATAATAATCGGATCCATCTCCATCAGCATTCACTCTCCATTCTATAAAAAATCAGGACCGATAATCGGCATTGATTTTCACATAATCAAAGGTCAGGTCACAGCCCCAGGCCGTGGCAGAAGCGTCTCCCATCTTGATATCCGCCACTGCCGTTACCTCCGGCTCAGACAGAATCTTCGTCGCTTCTTCTTCACTGTAATCCACCGCCACACCATTTTCAATGATCTGCAGCTTCCCGGCTGCACTCTCAAAGAACAGATCCACCTTTTCGGGATCAAACTGCGCTCCGGAATAGCCCATGGCACAGAGGATCCGTCCCCAGTTTGCGTCATGACCGAAAATCGCGGCTTTAGTCAGATTGGAGGTAATGACCGATTTCGCCAGAGTAACGGCCTGCGCCTTGCTCTCTGCCCCCACAATCTTCACCTCAAATAAAGCGGTACAGCCCTCTCCGTCTCCGGCCATCTTTTTTGCCAGTGTTTCGTTGACAAAATTCAGCGCCTTGCAGAAGGCATCGTAATCCGCTCCTTTCTCCGTGATCTCCGGATTTTCCGCCTGACCGTTCGCCAGAAGAAGCACCGTATCATTGGTAGAGGTATCTCCGTCTACCGAAATCATATTGTAGGTGTCTTTGATATCCTCCCGCAGTGCTTCCACCAAAAGCTCCTTGCTGATCGCCGCATCAGTGGTCACAAAGCTTAACATCGTGCACATATTGGGATGAATCATTCCGGATCCCTTGCACATGCCGCCGATGGTCACGGTTTTTCCTCCGATTTCAAACTCCACGGCCACCTGCTTGTTCTTCGTATCGGTGGTCATGATCGCCCTGGAAGCGGCCTCGCCCTTTTCCAGGCTGCCTCCCAGCTCCGGCGCCATCATTTGAATGCCGTTTACAATCCGGTCCATGGGCAGCTGCATGCCGATCACGCCGGTAGAAGCCACCAGCACAGATTCCATGGGGATTCCCAATATCTTTCCGGCCGCCTCAGCCGTCCGGCGGCAGTATTCCATTCCTTCTTCCCCGGTGCAGGCATTGGCAATACCGGCATTGACTACCACCGCCTGAGCGGCTGCCCCGCTCTCCACCTGATTCCGGTCCCATTTTACCGGAGCCGCCTTTACCAGATTGGTCGTAAAGGTACCTGCTGACCGACATGGCGTCTCGCTGAAAATCATAGCCATGTCCTGACGATTCTGATATTTAATTCCGGCCGCACAGGATGCTGCCTGGAACCCCTTTGCTGCGGTCACGCCGCCTTCGATCTGTTTCATCACTCATTCCTCCAATTATCCTTCCTGTATTTTCTAAATTCCACCTGCGTCCGGAAAATATCAGCCGCAAAGTCCGCAGCAGCAGGAGCTTCAGGAGCATCTCCTACAGCCGCTGCTGTTTATTTGATAAAATTCGTAGTATTCTCTTCATTCAGAACAATGTCGTAGAAATTTACATCATCCCGGCTGTTCCAGCCCAGTCCCTTCCAGAAGGCATTGCCGACCTCGTTGGACTTAAAGGCAATCAGGCTGATCTTGTTGATTCCCTCTTTTTTCAGAGCCGCCATGCAGGCATGCGCCATCTTATAGCCGATTCCGTGCTTCCGATAGCTTTTTTCCACACAGACATGATAAAAGTATCCGGTGCGCCCGTCATGTCCGCAGAGAATGTCTCCGATGATCCGACCGTTCTGCACAGCAACCACACTGGTGGTCGGGTTCCTCCGGAGAAACCGCTCCACTCCTTCCCTGGAATCATCGATCGAGCGGATTCCAAATCCTTTGATGCTCATCCAGAGCCTGTAAACTGCATCATAATCCTCCGGAACCATCTCCCGGATCAGAATGTCCAATGTGCCTGGCATAAAAAACTCCTTTGAATCCTGTCTTTTCTTTCCTTTATGGGAACATCGGAACCAGCTTCAGTCCCTTGTTCTCCGGCAGCCCGAACATCAGGTTCATGTTCTGAATCGCCTGACCGGCTGCGCCCTTTACCATGTTGTCCATCGCGCCCATCATGATGACCCGGCCGGTTCTCGGATCGATCCTGAAATTCACATCCACAAAATTACTTCCCTTTACCCATCTGGTTTCCGGGCAGACATCCTTTTTCAGAACGCGGACAAACGCTTCCTTTTCATAATACCGGTCATATACCGCTTTCAGCTCTTCGTATGTAGTCTCTTTCGTAAGAGAAGCGTAAGCCGTGACCAGAATTCCCCGGTCCATCGGAACCAGATGCGGCGTAAAATTAATGGTAACCGGGTGACCGGCCGCATAGGAAAGCTGCTCCTCGATCTCCGGCGTATGGCGGTGACCGGCCACACCGTAGGCCTTGATGCTCTCATTGACTTCGCAGTACAAATTGTTGACCTTCGCTCCTCTTCCAGCCCCGGAGGTACCGGACTTTGCATCAATAATCAGGGTAGACGGATCGATCAGTCCCTCCCTTACCAGCGGATAAACCGATAAAAACGAACAGGTCGGATAACATCCCGGATTCGCAATCAGCCTTGCATTCCGAATCTTTTCCCGGTTGATCTCCGGCAGTCCGTAAACGGCTTCCTCAATAAACTGCGGGCCTGCATGTTTGATCTTGTACCATTCCTCATAAACCGACACATCCTTGATCCGGAAATCTGCACTCAGATCAATCACCTTCGCCTTGGACAGAATCTCTTCATTAATTAATGAAGCGCAAAGCCCCTGGGGAGTCGCAGTAAAAATGACATCCACCTCATCTGCAAGCTGATTCATATCATCCGTTTTGCACACCGTATCCACCAGCTGATACATATTCTGATAAATCGATGCATAATCCTGGTCCACATAGCTTTTTGAGCCAAACCATTTGATCTCGATATCCTCTCTCTGAAGCAAAAGCCTTGCCAGCTCTCCGCCGGCATAACCGGTCGCTCCAATAATTCCAACCTTTATCATACCATTCCTCCATCCTGCAGCCTGCAGTCTGCGCTGCAGCTGCTGATTTTTCATCATAAAATTATGATCCCGCAAAGCAGGAAAAAAGCTATTGTATATTATAGCGTGTTTTTCGGAAATGAAAAGCCTGTTTTTCCGTTTTTTCGTGAACGTTTTATAATTATACACTTATAATGCATAATATGCAACCTATTTTTATTTCTTTATAAAAAACACTGCAGATAACCGATCACGTCCTGATCTCCCTTCCGTTTGCCCGCCTGCCTGCCGGAGACCGTTTTCCGCGCATTCGCATTTTTTGTATAAATATACCAAAATCACTTTTTCCTATTGCTTTTTTTATCATTCTGTTGTATATTTATGAAAGTTCATTTACACCAAACAAAAAAATTCAAAAATAAAGCAAAATCTGATTAAAATCAGGAGGAGACTCATTATGAAAGAGAAAGTTGTGTTAGCTTATTCCGGAGGTCTGGATACCACCGCAATCATTCCGTGGTTAAAGGAACATTTTGATTATGACGTAATCTGCTGCTGTGTGGACTGCGGCCAGGGAAATGAACTGGAGGGTCTGGACGAGCGCGCAAAATTATCCGGCGCTTCCAAATTATACATTGAAGATCTGACCGATGATTTCTGTGAGAATTACATCATGCCTTGTGTAAAGGCAAATGCCGTTTATGAGAACAAGTATTTACTTGGAACCTCCATGGCCCGTCCGGCTATTGCAAAGAAGCTGGTTGAAATTGCCCGCAAGGAGGGCGCTTCCGCAATCTGCCACGGTGCTACCGGAAAGGGCAACGACCAGATCCGTTTTGAATTAGGCATCAAGGCGCTGGCTCCGGACATCAAGATCATCGCTCCCTGGCGTATGACCGATGTGTGGACCTTCCAGTCCCGTGAGGATGAGATGGAATACTGCCGTCAGAAGGGCATCAATCTGCCATTCTCCGCAGACAGCAGCTACAGCCGTGACCGCAACTTATGGCACATCAGCCATGAAGGTCTGGAGCTGGAGGATCCTTCCCTCGAACCGAATTACAAGCATATGCTGGTATTAAGCGTAACCCCGGAGGACGCGCCGGATGAAGGCGAATATGTGACGATGACCTTTGAAAAAGGCGTTCCAACCAGCGTAAACGGCGAAAAGATGAAGGTTGCCGATATCATCCGCAAATTAAATGAGCTGGGCGGCAGACACGGCATCGGCATCGTAGATATCGTAGAGAACCGTGTAGTCGGCATGAAATCCCGCGGCGTTTACGAGACTCCTGGCGGAACCATCCTGATGGAAGCACATAAGCAGCTGGAAGAGCTGGTATTAGACCGCGCTACCATGGATGTAAAGAAGGATATGGCAAACCGGATGGCTCAGATCGTATACGAGGGCAAGTGGTTCACGCCTCTGCGCGAAGCGGTTCAGGCATTCGTAGAATCCACTCAGGAATACGTGACCGGCGAAGTCAAGTTCAAGCTTTACAAGGGCAATATCATCAAGGCCGGCACCACCTCCCCGTACTCCCTGTACAGCGAGTCTCTGGCTTCCTTCACCACTGGTGATTTATAC
This sequence comes from Candidatus Caccovicinus sp., assembly GCA_051878975.1. GTDB lineage: Bacteria > Bacillota > Clostridia > Lachnospirales > Lachnospiraceae > Caccovicinus. The sequence continues at coordinate 25,244 of JBJELD010000066.1, read as the reverse complement.
GACCATCACGATGCAGACGGCTTCATCACCTTATTCGGGCTTCCGTTAAAGGTTCGTGCAATGAAGATGGCAGAGGTAGAAAAGAACAAGAAATAATACAGACAAAACAAGCGCCGCATTCCCGATCGAATGGATATCAGGAATGCAGCGCTTTTATTTATATGGATCGAATCAGTTCTTCTTTCCGCTCTCCGTTCCGAACACGGCGATCTGACTTAACGCCGGGAATGGAGACGGATCATCGGCCTTGATCAGATTGCTCAGCTTCAGCCAGGTAATATTTTTCTTTTCCATCTGGAACACATGAGGCTGGCTGCTCTTCTTCATCTCCACGACTTCCTTCGTGCCGTCAGAAAAGGTAACCGTGGCTTTCACCCACCAGTTATCATGTGGAAAATCAGCACGGGTAACCAGTACCAGACGGTCACAGTCCACCGGACGGCCGAACGCAAGCGTCAGCTGCGCATCATCCTGCATGTTGATGCCCCAGGATTCATACGGCCAGCGCCCGTGAGACGCATTTGCAATCACGCCGTCAATGGCATTTCTCGCGGCAAATACTGCCTCGCCTCTTGTCTCCACATTTGCAAACACATGCGGAAAACAGCCATTGTCTCCATGCTGATCCATGACATTCTTGGCCAGATTCCGATATGCACAGACCTCGTAATCCTCTGCTTCCCGGATCGTCAGGTAATGCCGGTCTCCGTCGAACGCCTTCGGATTGTAGGAAATCCGCTTCTCCCCAAACGGAATCGTATAAAGAATATATGGCTTGGTCAGATATACCAACGCCTCATCCATCGTATCATCCACCCGGATCACATAATGCTTATTGATATCACTGACACTGATATTAATCGTATCCCCCGGCTGATACTCCTCGTCATACACCAGAACTGCCAGTCCGCTTCCTGTCGCCTCAGCCTTTGCGCTTCCCATCAAATCACGCACCGCAATGCTAACCTCTGCCATGTTACGTTCCTCCCTGATTCTAAAATCCTTCTCATCACTGTTTGTCGCTATTTGCGCTAGTACATTATAACAATTATTTCTGCAAAAAAAAATTGCTTTTTTTCCGAAAAAACCATCCTTTTTTTCTATTATTGGTCAAAGTTCCATAAAACCACAAGGAAAAACAAAAAAGGGCAGAAAAAAACGGCTGCAGCCTGTTGTGGGGGAATGGTCTGCCGCCGCATTTTTCTGCATCCGAATTTATGCACAAAGATAATCAGCTAATTCATGTACAAGACTGTCGCACTCTGACGAGTGAATGACTACCTCAAGGGACTTTTTCCCAGTCATTGCAATCGTACCCATAAGAGATTTTGCATCGATAATCACGCTTCCGCTTCTCAGGTCCACATCGTAATCTACTTCACTTACAATCTTTACAAAGTTTAAAACGTCTTCCGTATTCTTCAAAGTTAATGGAAAAGTCTTCATATCCCTCGCACCTCCTTACCGGGCTTCTTATCTCTTATTTTTCCCTTGATGCCTTTATCATATACTAGGGGGGTGCTTTTTTCCATAGTCAATTTTCATGAAAAAATGTCATTTTTTATCGCATTTTGCATGAAATCGGTTACAATGTAAAATTCCTGTAAAAAAACGCCGGGATAGTAAGATTTTCCCGGCGCTTCATTACTTTATTATGTTAAAATTTCCCATTTAATCTTGAAATCGGTTACATATTTTTCTCTTCCAGCTGCTTTTTGTACACAGCAATCACCTGTTTCATGGCCGCCTCACCCGGAGCTCCGATCGTAACCCGTTTCTCCACGCAGGTCTTCATGCTGACAGCCTCGTAGATATCCTCCTCAAAAACCGGACTGATGGCCTTAAATTCCTCCAGCGTCATATCATCCAGCGCAATTCCCCTGTCGATGCAGAACAGCACCAGCTGTCCCACAATGCCGTGGGCATCCCGGAAGGGCACCCCGTGCTTCACCAGATAATCTGCCGCGTCAGTGGCATTGGTAAAGCCGTTCTTCGCGCTTGCTTCCATTACATCCTTCCGGAAGGTCATGGTAGAGATCATTCCCGTGAACAAGGAGAGACAGCCCTTCACCGTATCTATGGCATCAAAGGTCAGCTCCTTATCCTCCTGCATATCCTTATTGTAGGCCAGGGGAAGCCCCTTCATGGTCGTCAAAAGTGAGATCAGCGCGCCATAGACCCGACCGGTCTTTCCGCGGATCAGTTCCGCAATATCCGGATTCTTTTTCTGCGGCATAATGCTGCTTCCCGTGGAGTAAGAATCATCGATCTCCACAAATCGGTACTCATTGGTATTCCAGATAATAATCTCCTCGCAGAAGCGGCTTAAGTGCATGGAAATGATGGACATGGCACTTAACAGCTCCAGCAGGTAATCCCGGTCTGCCACAGAATCCATGGAATTTAAGGTCGGTCCGTAAAAGTCCAACAGCTCTGCCGTATACGCACGATCCAGAGGATAGGTGGTTCCGGCCAGTGCACCGGAGCCCAGCGGACAGTAATTCATTCTTTCATAAATGTCATGCAGGCGGCTCCGGTCTCTGGAAAACATTTCAAAATACGCACCGAGATGATGGGCCAGCGTGATCGGCTGTGCCTTCTGCAGATGTGTAAAGCCCGGCATATAGGTATCCAGATTTTCTTCCATCAGCTTTAACAACTCCTGAAGAAGCTGATACAGCAGATGATCCATCTCCTCCACCTGATCTCTCGTATAAAGCTTCATGTCCAGCGCAACCTGGTCATTCCGGCTGCGCCCGGTATGCAGGCGCTTTCCGGCCTCCCCGATCCGCTCCGTCAGCTTTTCTTCCACAAAGGAATGGATATCCTCCGCTCCCGGCTCAATCGTCAGCTTTCCGTTTTCTATATCATTCAGAATTCCGTTCAGACCATTTACGATCGCCTCCCGGTCCTCCTCACTTAAGATCCCCTGCTTTGCCAGCATCGTCACATGGGCAATGCTGCCCCGGATATCCTGACGATAAAATTTCTGGTCAAAGGATAAGGACTCGTTAAAATTGTGTACCAGCTGATTCGTTTCTTTCGTGAAGCGTCCGCCCCAAAGTTTCATATTCCGTAATCTCCTTTTTGTATATTCATTCTTTCTTCCGTACAGGCAGCTCTGTATTAAAAACCTTCCTCATCCCAGTCCAAATCGTCATCCAGATCCGATTCCAGGTCTTCATCCAGCCAGCCTTCCTTCGGCTGCTTTTCTCCCTGTCCTTCCTCTGTTTCACCTGCTTTGCGTTTCCGGAGGAAACGGCTGCCGAACAAGGCCAGGCCGATACAGAGGATGCTCACAGCGCTGAGCACGGCGCCGCCTTTCAGTCCCGGAGGATCATACTCCAGACGGATCTGATGCTCCCCGGCCTTTAAATCCATGCCCAGGAATGCCTGAAGAACCTTCTGGCTCTCCATCCGCTGTCCGTCCACCGTGACCTTCCAGCCTTTGTCATACGGAATACTGGTAAAAAAGACGCCATCCTCCGCAGCAGTCACAGTTCCCTCAATCAGCGTGTCCTGCCATCTGGTCACCGTCATACCGCCGCCCTTCAGGCGCTCATAAACCTCTCCCAGCGCGTCTTCCTCAAACCGGTATGCTCTTGCATCCAGGATCTCGTCTCCCGTACAGGTCACCGTGATCTCCTGCCCTGCCGGGCACCATCCCAGCTCCAGAAAATATCCTCGTTTCACATGATCAAATTCCCGGCTTTCCTCCAGAAAATTTACTGTGACCTCTTCGATATTTTTATTAATCACATAAACATAATAATCTCCATCCTTCTCCGGCGTAAAGCGGAAGGTCTGTCCATTCACATCACCCCACGCATCGGTCAGCACCGGACTGCATTCCAGAAGACCGGCAAACTGATTCTGGACATCCGCCGGATTTCCGGACTCCGGAAGGAAGCCGTTCACCAGCTCGTCCGGAAGCATAAAGCCAAGCGGGAGCGTGTAAGCATTCTCGTAAAGATAGGTTTCCCCCGATTCTCCCAGATACGTCAGCAGCGGACTTTCATGTGGAACATCCGAATACAGGGCGTACCGGACCGAAAACAGGGAATTCACCAGAGGTGTACTTCCTGTAATGCTGTAGGCATTTGTCGAGCTTTCACACCCCAGCTGCTTGAACAGCGCAGTCAAATCGGCATTTGCTACGGAAGAAAACAGGGATACCGACGGGAAGTTCATCCAGGCTCCGTCGTTTTTCGTCTTTCTGGTCATCTTTTCAATCCGGTAAAAGGTCCGCTTCGGAACCACCTCATCGACCAGCTTCTGCACATCCTGATTGTCCCGGATATAGACGCTCCGGCTGGTTGTGGTCACACTGGTCACGGTCATATTGACGGCGGCCTCCAGGGAAACCAGCCCCAGTGTCAGAAGCAGCAGAACATTCCGGCTTTTTCCCTGATAATAAAGATACAGCAGCCCCGTATAACATGCCAGAAACAGAATGGCCACATAAAATACAAGGAAATGGAAGTCCGCCTCCGTCACGACCTTCTCTGCAATCAGAACAAAGGCTGCCGCTCCCCAGAAGGCCATCGCCACATGCTTCCACGGAATATCGTGCAGATGCAGATATGCCTGGAAGCACATGCTGAGCAGAAGCAGAATATAGATGAACGACTGTCTGCAGGGAAGGCTGTTCGGATAATGGAATCCATGCCAGATAAAATTCAGCACATTGACGGAAAAGCTCAGATAGAAAAACAGCAGTATCCCGCAGTACACCACCTTCTCTCTGGCCGGAATCTTCCGGCAGGCCAGGTAAATCAGGAAAAACATCAGCACCGCCACACCGCAGTAAAGATTCGGCCAGTGATCCAGACCGATCTCCACCTCCACATTTCCAATGTGGCGCGCCAGCATATCCATTATGGAAAAATAAGAGCTGACCGTCTTGGGAAAGGTGGAGCTTCCGGATGCCGTCATCTGCAGCGCTTTCACCTCCGGCAGCAGAACCACTCCCGCAAATCCTCCGGCCGCCAGGGAAGCACAGGCAAATCTTGCCGCACAGACCGGCCACTTGCGGATATTTTTCAATCCTTCCAGAATCAGAAGCGCCGCAAAATAAATCACCAGGAAAATGCAGATCATGATGGAAATGTAGTAATTGGACAGAATCGAAAGTCCCAGGCTGATGCAGTACAGGCCCCAGCTTCCCTTCTTGACCAGACGCTCCAGCCCCAGCATGATCATCGGCAGCAGAACGATGCAGTCCAGCCACATGATATTCCAGCTGTACGCCGCTATATATCCGGACAGTGCATAAAAAATACCGAAAAATGCGGCCCCGAAGCTTTCCGTCCGATAATGCTTCCGCAGATACCAGGTCATGGACAGACCGGCCAGACCGATCTTAAAGACGATCATGTAGGTCATAAACTCAATAATCAGGCTCTTCGGGCAGAAAATCAACAGCCAGTTAAAGGGACTTGCCAGATAGTACGCATAAAGCGCCGCAAAATTCACACCCATCCCCACATCCCAGCTGTAAAGGAGACTTCCGCCGTGTGTCAGCTTGTACTGAAATTCCGAAAAAAACGGCGCATACTGGTGATACATGTCAGTCCGAAGAAAGCTTTCTTCCCCGAACGGAAAAATTCCCCGCTGAATAAAAATAATGATCATCACCAGGACCGGAACCAGAAACGCTGCAAGATAACCGTCCCGCGGATGAAGAAGCGAATCCGCCTCCCACATCTTCCGGGCCGTTTCCTGCCGTTTCCATTCCCTCGGATCCATCTTCTTCTCCGGAATTCCGCTTTTTTCCCCTGCACGTTCTTTTTTTGTTTGTCTCGCCATCTGCAATATTGCTTCCTCCAATTCCTGAGAAATCTTTTCAATATCCGGATCTTCCATTCCTCATCCCCTCACTTCATGTCCAGACGCTTCGGTATCTCCGCCCGAAGGCTTCTTAAAAATCCAGAACTTGCTGAACAGATAATTTGCCGTCAGATTCACAACCGAAACCACTGCCTTGGCGGCATACAGACCGACCTCCAGAGTTCCCAGGCAAACCTCACCCCAGTGCAGCAGATCCACCAGCACAATCATCAGAATCATGGTCAGGATTCCGGAAAATGCCCGTGCTGCAAAAAAGGCGCACCACTCCTTCCACAGATAAGCAGGCCGGAACCGGAAATTCCGGAACACGATCAGCTTGTTTACCACATAGGCAAATACCACTGCCGCCAGCCAGGAAGCGGCCGTGGACAGCCGATAATCCGCCTGATATCGTTCATTCAGAAGACTGAAGATTCCCCAGTCCACCAGGGTGGTCAGGACTCCGCAGACAATATAGCTGACTGTTTCATAATTTACACATCTTTTCCAGATTTTCCGAAACATATTCGTCCTCCTGTCCCAAAGTATGTACTCTATTGTAGTATAGCTTCCGGAAAAAGTAAAGAATTCCTATTCCAGAAATGTTTCTGCACCCTCCGAAAAATGGAGGGTTCCATCATCCGTAATAAAAATAGCGTACACACCCTCCAGGGAATCAGCCAGCTCCATCCCCTTTTCCAGTCCCAGGGAAAAGCAGGCTGTGCTCAGCCCATCCCCGTCTGTGGAGTTCTCCGAGACGATCGTCACGCTCTGCAGGCCGTTCTGATACGGATACCCGGTTTCCGGATTCAGGATGTGATGATAATTGACCCCGTCCTGCTCGAAATGCCGCTCATACACCCCGGAGGTAACCATGGACTGATCCTCAATCTTCAACACCACCTCACTCTCATAGGTTTCCTGCGTCGGCTTGCGAAGCCCGATCCGAAACGGCGTTCCGTCCGTCCGCGTTCCGATGCAGAGTACATTGCCTCCCAGATTGATCACAGCGCTTTTCACGCCCTTCTCCGTCAGATACTCCTTCATGCGGTCGGCAATGTATCCTTTTGCAATGGCTCCCAGTTCCATACCGGTATCCGGCGAGGACAGAACAATCTCATTGCCCTCCACCGCCACGTTCCGGTAGTCTACCTTCCGGACCGCTTCCTCAATCGCTCCCTCATCCGGAACCTTCGGATCCTTTCCGGTAAAATCCCACAGCGAGCTTACCGGTTCGATCGTAATATCAAAAGCCCCGTCCGACATCCGGCTGAAGGAAAGCCCCTTCTCGATCAGCTCGGCTGTGCTGTCCGCCACATAGATCCGGCACTCCTCCGGGCTGCGGTGATTGATGCGGTATATATCACTGCCTTCTATAGTCCTGCTGAGCTGTTTTTCATACTCCCGGCAGAGATTCAGACTCTCTTCCAGAAGCGCTTCCTCCTGACTGTCATAAATTGTGACCGTCACAAAAGTATTCAGCAGGAAAGCCGATCTGGTAATTGGCTCCCTGGCAGCCGGCGCCATACCGCAGCCGCCGAGCAGGCAGGCAGCGCCCAGAATCAGAAGCCATCGTCCTCGGTTATGCATGCTCCTCCACCTTTCTTATCCTCGTATTCATAATATAATGATAGGAAATCAGCAGGAATACCCCGGCAGTCAGCCATGCCGATGCATCACACAGGCAGACTCCCACATAGCTGTTCCATTTTACGGCAGCAGCGGCCGCAATCACACGGCTGACCAGCTCCACCACGCCGCCCATCATGGGCAGAAAACCAAATCCGCATCCCTGAAGGATATTCCGATAAACAAAAATCATACCCAGCGGGATGTAAAAAAGCGTGCAGATCCGGATATAGGTCTGCGCATAGCCCAGGATGGCTTCCAGATTTTCCGACACAAACAGCTTCACTCCCCACGGTGTGAGCCACACCAGAACGGCTCCGCTGACCAGCGCATAGACGCTGCTCATGAGCACCGCAGCCCGCGTTCCCTGCCGGATTCTGTCCCAGTCTCCCTTGCCGCTGTTCTGTCCCGCATAAGGTGCCACCGCCTGTCCCATCGCTACCAGCGGCTGAGATGCCACATTGTGCAGCTTTCCGGCTGCCGTATAGGCTGCCACTGCCATGGAGCCGAACAGATTCAGCGCTGACTGCATGATGATGGTGCCCACCGCCGTGATGGAAAACTGCAGCGCCATCGGAATGCCGATCCCGATCTGATTCCGGCTGTCAGCAGCATTGAGCCTCCACTGTCCCGGTTCCGGATGCAGAAGCGGAACCGCCTTTGCGATATAAAACAGGCAGAGTACTCCGGAGATTCCCTGCGCAGCAACCGTTGCCCAGGCAGCTCCGGCCACGCCCATCCCAAACCAGATGATACAGATCAGATCCAGAATCACGTTGATGCCGGCAGACAGCATCAGAAAATACAGCGGCACCTTGCTGTTTCCCACACTGCGCAGGTAGCTTGCCAGAAGATTATAAAGCGTATTGGCTCCCAGCCCGATACAGATGATCCAGATATACCGGTGCGCATCCTCAAAAATATCGGACGGCGTATTCATCAGAGTCAGAAGGCCCCGCATACCGGCAGCGCCGACCATCGTCAGAACCAACGTGATGCCGGCGGACAGGATGGCGCCATTTGCCACGCTGCGCTTCATTCCCGTGTAATCTCCTGCGCCGAAGCGCTGGGCTGTCAGAACTGTAAAACCGGAAGTCATCCCGGTCATAAAACCGATAATCAAAAACGTAATCGTACTGGTGGCGCCTACCGCTGCCAGTGCCTGGCTTCCTACAAACCGGCCGACAATAATGGCATCCGCCATATTGTACAGCTGCTGAAAGACATTTCCCAGCACAATGGGCATTACAAAACGAAAGATCAGGCCGGCAGGCCGGCCCTTTGTCATGTCCAGTTCCATTTTTTCCTCCTCATCCTCTTCCAAAAATCTCATTCTCCATTCTACCATCTCTCCCCGAAATTACAAGTCTCAACACTTTCTCTTTCTGCGGATTTCGTATATAATAGTAGCGTCGGCAGACAGGATCGCAGCGCCGGCCGTTTTTGACCGTGTTGTCCCCTGTTCACTGACGCCACAAAACAATCGATAAAGGAGCCTTATACAAGTATGAATTTTTCTTATCTGAAATATGCGATTGAAGTGGAGAAAACCGGCTCCATCACGAAAGCTGCCCAGAATCTGTATATGAACCAGCCGCATTTAAGCAAGATCATCCGGGAACTGGAACGCGATCTGGGCAGCCCGATCTTTGACCGCACCAGCCGCGGCATGATTCCCTCCAAAAAAGGCGAAGAATTTCTCCGCTATGCCAAGTCCATCGTGGTACAGATGGAACAGATCGAAACTCTCTGCAGTGAAAAAAAGGTCAAATGCCAGGAGCTCCGGGCCGCTGTTCCCAGAGCTGCCTATATTTCCAGTGCCCTGTCTGATTTCGTCCGTTCTCTCTCTTCCGAATACCCCATCAATATCCATTATCGGGAAACCAACTCCAGGGAAGCCATTCAGTCCGTATCCGGCAAAACCTGTGACCTGGGCATCATCCGGGCCCAGGCTCTGACGGAAAGCTACGACCGCAAAATGCTGGCCGATGAAAACTTAAGCTGTGAGGAACTGTGGTCCTTTTCCTGTCAGGTGCTGATGAGTCAGGCACATCCGCTGGCGCACACACCAAATTTAACCTACCTGATGCTTCAGGATTATACGGAGCTTCTGCTAGGAGACTTTACGCCCTCCTCCTTCACCTATGATTCCGGGGAAGGCGGCGGGGCCGACAGCATGCAGCGCACCATCTCCATCTATGAGCGAGCCAGCCAGCTTCAGCTTCTGGCGGAATGCCCTGACACCTTTATGTGGACCTCTCCCGTGCCGTTCCATATTTTGAAGGCCTCGGACCTGGTGCTTCGCCCCTGCAGCATCCCCGGAAACCAGTACCGGGATCTTCTCATCTTCCGGAGAGATTATCACTTTTCCCGTGAGGACACTGCATTTATCCAGGCCGTGCGCCAGGTGATCCGCCAGCTGTCCGAATAACGCCGTCTTCTTTCTGCAGAAGACGAAAAACAGCAATATCCTTTTTGGCATATTGGTATTCCTTTTTCCTGCCTACCCGGATGGTATATCCTGTGTTATACTGTAATTGTTAAAGAAATAACGTATTTATCTGAAACATTCACTCATATTCAAGAGGAGGCATATACCATGAGATTCACATTACCAAGAGATTTATACCACGGAAAGGACGCTCTGGAGGCATTAAAAACCTTGAAGGGAAAGAAAGCCATGGTTGTCGTAGGCGGCGGCTCCATGAAGCGTTTCGGTTTTCTGGACAAGGTCGTTGACTATTTAAAAGAAGCCGATATGGAAGTACAGCTTTTCGAGGGCGTCGAGCCGGATCCGTCCGTTGAAACGGTTATGAAGGGCGCAAAGGCCATGACCGAGTTCGGACCGGACTGGATCGTTGCCATCGGCGGCGGTTCTCCGATCGATGCAGCCAAGGCAATGTGGGTATTCTATGAGTATCCGGAGGCTTCCTTTGAGGATCTGATCACCCCGTTCAGCTTCCCGACCCTGCGTACAAGGGCGCATTTCTGCGCGATCCCTTCCACATCCGGCACTGCAACCGAAGTAACCGCATTTTCTGTCATTACCGATTATGCAAAGGGAATCAAGTATCCGCTGGCAGATTTCAACATCACTCCGGATGTGGCCATCGTGGATCCGGCTCTGGCAGAGACCATGCCGCAGAAGCTGACCGCTCATACCGGTATGGATGCCATGACCCACGCAATCGAAGCTTACGTTTCTACTTTACATTGTGAATATACCGATCCGTTGGCTCTCCACGCAATCGAGATGATCAGCGAATATTTGATTCCATCTTATAACGGAGACATGGAAGCCCGCGATAAGATGCACGACGCTCAGTGTCTGGCCGGAATGGCATTCTCCAATGCACTGCTTGGCATTGTTCATTCTATGGCTCACAAGACCGGAGCCGCATATTCTGGCGGCCATATTGTCCATGGTTGTGCAAATGCAATGTATCTGCCAAAGGTAATCAAGTTCAACGCAAAAGAGCCTGCAGCCGCCAGGAGATATGCGAACATCGCTAGATTCCTCCATCTGGAAGGTGCTGACGATGAAGCGCTGACAGAAAGCCTGATCCGACACATCCAGCACATGAATGCCCAGCTGAACATTCCGACCTGCATAAAGGAGTATGAGGGCGGCATCATTGAGGAAAAGGAATTTCTGGAGAAGCTGCCGAAGGTTGCCGAGCTGGCCGTAGGCGATGCCTGCACCGGCTCTAATCCGCGAAGCATCAATCCGGAACAGATGGCAAAGCTGTTAAAGGCCTGCTACTACGATGAAGAAGTAAATTTCTAAAACCCCTATTGATTTTCTTTCCTGCTTTTCGGACGGGAGGGCCGGCAATAAACCGGCCCTCCCATTTTTATACCATCTCTCTGTTTTTCCGGTATTTGCTCGGCGACATTCCCTTGACTTTCCGGAACGCATCCCCAAAATAATTGCTGTCATTAAATCCGCATTCCAGCGCAATCTCCGTGACAGACCGGTTCGTTTCCATCAGAAGACGGCAGGCATTCTGAATCCGCACATTGATCATATATTCCTTCAGCCCGAATCCGGTCGATTCGTGAAATTTTTTCGACAGATAAGACCGGCTGATATGAAACTGACGGGCCAGTTCATTCAGACTCAATCTGGTCTCATAATGCTCGCTGATATACGCGGCAACCTCTTGAATCAGCCGGCTGTCAATATCCCTCTCCTTGATCACATTCTGTTCAAACCGCTGGCAGCGGATAATAAACAGGATCATTTCCAGCAGTTCTGTCTTTACAAAGGCCGGAGACAGAAGATCCCATCCCTCGCTTTCCGCCAGCATCTTTTCCATCAGGCCCTCCAGATAACCTCTGCAGTTTTCCGGAATCGAAATCACGCCGGCCTCCAGCGACTTTCCCGTGATTTCTTCTCCCAGCACCTGCTGCATCCATTTCAGATATGGTTCCTTCAGGCACAGAAAGAACCGTTCACTGTAACCCTTCTCCGGATATGTGCTTCTGTGCAGCTCTCCTTTCGGAATGATCACCAGATCTCCCTGATTCAGCCGGTAAATATTATGCCCTGAAAAAAAGGTACAGTCCCCGTTGATCAGATAAAAGATCTCATAATACGGATGAATATGGGACTCCTGTTTTTTTTGTGTGCTGTCCCGCCGGACCTTCGAAATCCGGAAATCAGACGACATATCAAGCAACTGCGTCATGTCTTCCTCCTTTGTATACGTTTTCTGTATTTTTCCGTAATTCTGATGATATTTCCGTAGAATTCACAGTCTTTTTGTGCTATCTTTTTAAGCATAAGAAATCCCTTTGATTTTGTCAAGCACATGCTGGAAAGGAATACGACAATGGCAAAAACAATAAGTGAAGACAAGCGAACGATTATTTTGGAAGGAAATCTGGTGCAGGCCGTGCTGCTTCTGGCTGTGCCGGTTATGCTCAACAGCTTCATCCAGTCCATGTATAATCTGACGGACACCTTCTGGCTGGGGCGCATCGGAACAGAACCCCTGGCTGCGATCACTCTGGTTTCCCCGGTTCAGAACATATTAATCAATTTCGGCTCCGGCATCACGGTGGCCGGCGCCATCCTGATTTCCCAGTACCTGGGTGCAAGAAATGATGAGCAGGCCAATGTCATGGCCCGCCACATCTGTATCTGCTCTCTCTGCTTTGCATTCCTCTGTGCCGGCTTCTGCTGGCTTGCCACGCCGGCTGTCGTAGCATGGCTGGGTGCTTCCGGAAACATCTGCCGTTTCGGCATTTCCTATCTGCGGATCGTAGTCCTGGATCTGCCCTTTTTATTCATGATCAACCTGTACGCTTCCGTCAGGCAGGCTCAGGGGGACACAATCCGGCCCATGCTGTTAAATGTCCTGGGAATCTGCGTAAATCTGATTCTGGACCCGCTGTTCCTGATGGTCTTTCAAATGGGGATCGCCGGCGCAGCCCTGGCCACCCTGCTGGCCAAGATCCCGGGCGCGCTCATTGCCGTCCTGGTTCTAAGAAGCCGGAACCAGCTGATCCATCTGCACTTTCACGGATTCCAGTTTGAAAAAAACAAGCTTCAGGATATTGTCCGGATCGGACTTCCGACCGCCATCGGCGGCAGCACCATGCAGCTGGGCTTTCTGCTTATGACAAAAAACGTCCTCGCCTACGGCACTGCCGCAACCACCGCCTATGGAATCGGAAACAAGATCAACAGTCTGATCACGCTTCCGGCCAACGGGCTGGGCTCTGCCCTCTCCACTATAGCCGGGCTGAACTACGGCGCCCGCAAACTGGACCGTGTTAAAAAATCCTTCCACATCTCGATCTGGATCGGAGCTGTCTTCCTGTTTGTTTTCGGCATGCTGCTTTCCAGAAGATTTGTGGCAGAGCCAATCGTGCGCTGCTTTTCATCCGATGAAGCCGTGATTGCCATGGCAACCGATTTTCTGTGCATCATGGCTTTCTGCTGCTGGAACAACGCATTCTACAACGTAACCCTCGGCCTGTTCCAGGGCTGCGGCCATACCCTGATCACCACGGCCGTGGACGCCAGCCGGATCTGGATCTTCCGGTTTGCAACACTGTGGTTCTGCTCCAGCGTGCTGCATATGGGCGTGGAAAGCGTCTGGTACTCCGTCGTAATCAGCAATGCAACCTCCGCATTGATCTTGTATCTCCTGTTCTGGACCGGAATCTGGCAGAAAAGCACGATCCGGCTCCAACAGACCAAATAAAAACAGAAAGGAAATCATCATGGCAAATTTGTTTGCAGGCACAAACCCGGAAATCAGTGAACGAGAAAAACGAAATATGGAACGCTCCCGCCGCATTGCCGGACAGGGAATGGTATTGTTAAAAAATAATGGAATTCTGCCGCTTCGTGAGAATGTAAAAAGAATTGCACTATTTGGCAGAGGGGCAAGAAACACAGTCAAAGGGGGAACGGGCTCCGGCGATGTAAACAGCCGGTTCTCCGTAAACATTGAGCAGGGCCTGAAAGAAGGCGGCTATACCCTTGTTGCTGATGCATGCAGCGATCCGGCGGATGCTGTCATCTATGTGATTTCCCGGAATTCCGGGGAAGCCAAAGACCGGAAACCGGAGCCAGGAGATTACTATCTGTCCCCAGAAGAAGAATCGGACCTGAGGACCCTCACCGGAGCCTTTCCGGATGTCATTGTGGTTCTGAATACCGGCGGCGTGATCGATACGAAAGTCATCCGCAGCATGGAATCCATCGGCGCCATTGTTCTGATGAGTCAGGCAGGCTGTCTGGGAGGAAATGCGCTCTGCGATGTGCTGTCCGGAAAAACAGATCCCTGCGGCCGTCTGACCGATACCTGGGCCGAAAACTATGAGGATTATCCTTCCGCTTCCTCTTTCAGCCATCTGAGCAAAAATCTGGATGATGCGTATTATTCCGAAGGAATTTTCGTTGGATATCGTTATTTTGACACCTTCAACATTACTCCGGCCTATCCGTTCGGCTACGGAAATTCCTATGCAGAATTTACCTGGGAGACCGTGAAGGCAGAACTCGTGCAGCTTCAGGTCACGCTTACGGTAAAAGTAACCAATATCAGCCGGCTGTATGCAGGCCGGGAAACCATACAGGTTTATTATTCTTCCCCGCAGGGAGAGCTGGAAAAGCCGTATCAGGAGCTGGCCGCCTTCGCAAAAACCAGGCTGCTCAAGCCCGGGGAAGCGCAGGAGCTGGTGATTTCCTATCCGGTTGCCCAGATGGCTTCTTATTCGGAAAAGGAAGCCGCATACCTCTTAGAACCCGGCACATACTATATCCGCGCAGGTATACATTCCAGGAAAACTGAAATTGCCGCAGCCGTAAAAATCAGCCAGAAGATACAGACCAGAAAGCTGAAAAACCTTTTATCCACAGACCGGGAATGGACAGAACGGACTGCAAACGGAATTTTCTCCTATCAGGCTCCCGGAGAAGAAGAACAGAAGGCTGCCGCCGTCGTGCTGACGGTTCCGGCCGGGCAAATCCCCTGCAAAACGGTTTCCTACAGAACAACGCCCAAGCGGTGCAGCGCGCCGGACCTCTCACATAAAATTACCCTGGAGGAGGTAAAGGCCGGAATCTATCCGATGGAAGACCTGGTCGGCCAGCTCACCGTCGAAGAAATGGCCGTTCTCTGTGTCGGAACCGCAAGAGGAAACAAGAAAAAATTCTCCGACATCGGCAATGCATCCTCCTTGTGTCCCGGTGCAGCAGGAGACACCACCTCCCTGATGCTGGAGGATCGGAAGATTCAAAACGTCGTATTGGCCGACGGGCCGGCCGGGCTGCGCCTGGCTCCCACCTTTACAGCCGAAAATCCGGCCCGGCCGTTTCCGCAGAATCTGGAAATGCACTATCAGTACTGTACGGCACTTCCCATTGCTACTCTGCTGGCGCAGACCTGGGACATGGAGCTTCTCCGTGAGGCCGGAGAGATCGTCGGGGAAGAAATGACCGAATTCGGTGTAACACTGTGGCTGGCTCCGGGCATGAACATTCACAGAAATCCTCTGTGCGGAAGAAACTTTGAATATTATTCCGAAGATCCGCTTCTGTCCGGACTCTGCGCTGCAGCAAGTACCCTGGGCGTACAGAAGTATCCGGGCTGCGGAGCCTGCATCAAGCATTTTGCCATGAATAATCAGGAAGACAACCGAAAACACGTCAACGTCCATGTAAGCGAGCGGGCAGCCAGGGAGATTTACCTGAAAGGATTTGAAATCGCGGTAGAGAACGCACACCCCATGAGTATGATGTCTTCTTATAACCTGATCAACGGCATTCATTCTGCCAATCATTACGATCTTCTTACCGCCCTGGCCAGAGATGAATGGGGATTTGACGGCATTGTGATGACAGACTGGAGAACTACGAAAGGTTCTGAGCCAGCGCATCACGCCAAATACGACAGCTCCAGTGCAGCCGGCTGTATCCGGGCCGGAAACGATCTGATCATGCCGGGTTCCCAGGCAGATGTTGACGAGATCATCCAGGCCGTGGGAGCAGAAGACGGCGAGGCCGAATGTCCGCTGACGCTAGAAGAGCTGCAGGCTTGTGCATCAAGAATCCTTCACATGATTGCCCGCAGCCGGGACGTTTCCCCCAAATCAGACAACCAGCTATTTTCGATAAGCTGAGAATATCTCCTAAATTCCAGCGAAAAAAAGCGGCACAAATGGCTCATCTGCCATCTGTACCGCTTTCTTTGTATTTGGTACGATTCTGTTTATCCGATCTGCTTTAGTTTTCGTCCAGCAGCTTATCAATGGAAGCCAGCTTGACGCATAAGGTAAAGATTTCCATTGCCGTCTTTAAATCCTCCAGGGACGGATAAGTCGGCGCAATCCGGATATTGCTGTCATGAGGATCTTTTCCGTACGGATAGGTTGCACCGGCGCCGGTCATCACCACCCCGGCCTTCTTTGCCCTGGCCACAATGGACTTCGCACATCCGTCCATGGCATCAAAGGAGATGAAATAGCCTCCCTTCGGCTTGGTCCACTCTCCGATTCCCAGTCCGCTCAGCTCCGTCTCCAGCGTGTTGATTACCGTCTCAAACTTCGGACGAAGAATATCCGCATGCTTTCTCATATGCTCCACCATGCCGTGGATATCTCCAAAGAACCGCACATGGCGCAGCTGGTTTACCTTGTCATGACCGATGGTCTGAATCTTTAACTGCTGCTTGATATCCTCCAGGTTATTGGAAGAAGTTGCGATTGCTGCAATACCGGAACCCGGGAAGCTGATCTTGGAGGTAGAAGCAAACTTATAAACCAGATCCGGATTTCCGGCCCGCTTGCATTCTGCCAGAATCTCAATCAGATGATCCTGGTCATGATCATACAAATGATGAACGCCATAAGCGTTGTCCCAGTAGATACGGAAATCTCTGGCCGCCGGCTTTAACCGTGCGAAACGGCGCACCGTCTCATCGGAATAGGAAATCCCCTGCGGGTTGGAATACTTCGGCACGCACCAGATTCCCTTGATCGCCTCATCAGAAGCCACCAGCTCCTCCACCATATCCATATCCGGACCGGTAGGCGTCATCGGCACGTTGATCATCTCAATCCCGAAATACTCAGTAATAGCAAAATGGCGGTCATAGCCCGGAACCGGACACAGGAATTTGACCTTGTCCAGCTTGCACCAGGGAGTACTTCCCATAACACCGTGGGTCATGGAACGGGAAATGGTATCGTACATAACATTCAGGCTGGAGTTGCCGTAGATAATGATATTGTCGATCGGATTCTCCATCATATCGCCGATCAGCTCCTTCGCCTCACGGATTCCGTCCAGCACGCCGTAGTTGCGGCAGTCAGTTCCGTCCTCACAGGTCAGATCGGAATCGCTGCTTAACACATCCATCATGCCCATGGATAAATCCAGCTGTTCCGTACATGGCTTTCCTCTCGCCATATTCAGGCTCAGTCCCTTTCCCTGGAACTCCTTGTATTTGATCATGAGCTGTTCCTTTAAGGATGCCAGCTCCTCCTTCGTCATTTCTGCATATGGTTTCATGATGTCCTCCTTGCTCTGATTCGTTTCATACTTTTATGCCTGGCTTAACAGCTCTCTTACCAGCTGATTCACCATGCCGGGATCGGCTTTTCCCTTCATCGCCCTCATGGTCTGTCCGACGATAAAACCAGCCGCTTTTTCCTTGCCGTTTTTGAAATCCTGAACGGACTGCGGATTTGCTGCAAGGATTCCTTCAATCGTGGACCGCAGCGCACCCTCGTCATTAACGACCTTCAGACCGTGTTCCTCTACATATTTTTCCGGATCCACATCCGACCTGAAAATCTCTTCAAATACCGTCTTGGCTACGGTACGGTTGATCACATTCTGATCAACCAGCCCGATGAGCTTTGCCAGATTCCCGGCAGAAAACTTCATACCGTCCGCATCCAGCTCCTGATCCTTCAACAGGCGCATTCCCTCCACCATCAGCCAGTTGGATGCCTCCTTGGGCCGTCCGCACAGCTTTACGGTTTCTTCAAAGATATCTGCCAGATGCTTGGATCCGGTCAGAATCTGGGCGTCATACTCCGGAAGGCCGAATTCCGCCTGATAGCGGGCCATCTTCTCTTCCCGCATTTCCGGCTGTGCGGCGCGCACCCGCTCCATCCATTCATCTGAAATCTCTACCGGAACCAGATCCGGATCCGGGAAATACCGGTAATCCTGCGCGTCTTCCTTGGAACGCATGGCTCTGGAGGTTCCCTTCGTGTCATCCCACCGTCTGGTTTCCTGAACCACGGCTTCCCCGGATTCCAGCAGATCGATCTGGCGCTCCCGCTCTCCTTCAATGGCATGGGCAATCGCCTTAAAGGAATTTAAGTTCTTCATCTCGGTTCTTGTGCCGAATTTCTCTGCCCCCACCTCTCGGACGGACAGATTTACGTCGGCACGCATGGAGCCTTCCTGCAGCTTGCAGTCGGACGCGCCAAGATATTGGATCGTCATGCGCAGCTTTTCCAGATAGGCAATGACCTCCTCCGCGCTTCTCATATCCGGCTCGGACACAATCTCGATCAGCGGAACGCCGCTCCGGTTAAAATCAACCAGGGAGCAGTCTGCCCAGTCATCATGAATCAGCTTTCCGGCGTCCTCCTCCATGTGGATCTCGTGAATGCCGATTTTCTTCTTGCCGCTCTCCGTCTCGATCTCCACAAAGCCATCATGGCAGATCGGCAGATACAGCTGGGAGATCTGATAGTTCTGCGGGTTATCCGGATAGAAATAATTCTTCCGGTCAAATTTGCAGTGCTGATTGATCTGACAGTTGGTAGCCAGTCCTACCGCCAGCGCATATTCCACCACCTGTTTGTTCAGCACCGGCAGAGAGCCGGGCATACCGGTACATACCGGGCAGGTGTGAGTATTCGGTGCTCCTCCGAATTCCGTGGAACAGGAGCAGAAAATCTTCGTCCTGGTGGCCAGCTCCACATGAACTTCCAGGCCGATGACGGTCTCATATTGTTTGCTCATAGTCCTCGTACTCCTTTCCTATTCTGCCTTGCCGCAGCCGGCTTTCGCTTCCCAGATTTTTGCAAGCTCCGGTCCCCGGTATTTCCGGCTCTGCTCAAAGGCAAATCCGGCCCGGATCAGCTTTTTCTCCTGGAAGCAGTCTCCGATCAGCTGCATGCCGATCGGCAGTCCCTTTGCATCTGCTCCGCACGGAACAGTAAGTCCCGGAAGGCCGGCCAGGTTCACCGAAATCGTGTAAATATCTCCCAGGTACATCTGGATCGGATCACTTAGGGATTCGCCCAGCCTGGGTGCCGTGGTCGGAGAGGCCGGGGCCACGATCAGATCGTATTTGGAAAATGCCTTGTCAAAGGCTTCTTTAATTAATGCTTTGGTGCGCAGCGCCTTCAGATAATATGCGTCATAATAGCCGGAACTCAGCACAAAGGAACCCAGCATAATTCTTCTCTTTACCTCCGGCCCAAATCCCTCGGAACGGCTCTTTTTGTACATATCATGCAGCCCCTCATACTTTTCGGCCCGATAGCCATACTTTACACCGTCAAACCGGGACAGATTGGAGCTGGCTTCCGCCGATGCGATCACATAGTAAGCCGGAATTGCATACTCCACCAGGCTTAAATCAAATTCCTCCACGACAGCGCCCTTGGACCTTAATACCTCCACTGCCGCCAGAATCGAATCACGAACCTCCGGATTCAGACCTTCCCCGAAATAGTCCCTCGGAATTCCGATCTTCATGCCTTTCACATCATCCACCAGTGCACTGGTGAAATCCGTATCCTCCCGCCGGACCGAGGTAGAATCCTTCGGATCATGGGAAGCAATTACTTCCAGAATCGCAGCGCAGTCCGTCACATCCTTCGCAATCGGGCCGATCTGGTCCAGAGAAGATCCATAGGCAATCAGTCCGTACCTGGATACGGTTCCGTAGGTAGGCTTGATTCCCGTTACGCCGCAGAAGGAGCTTGGCTGGCGGATGGAGCCGCCGGTATCCGAGCCAAGCGCATAAAAGCACTCATTTGCCGCTACTGCCGCACAGGAGCCGCCGGAGGAACCGCCCGGAACATGCTCCAGATTCCAGGGATTTTTCGTCTCTCCGTATGCCGAGGTTTCGGTGGTGCTTCCCATGGCAAATTCGTCCATGTTGGTCTTCCCCAGAATCACGGCCCCGGCTTTTTCCAGATTAAGAACCGCCTCCGCCGTGTAGGTCGGAACGAAATTATATAAAATTTTCGAGCTGCAGGTAGTCAGCATGTCCTTCGTGCACATATTGTCCTTAATGGCAACCGGAACGCCGGCCAGCGGAGAGGTAAGCTCTCCCGCCTCGATCTTTTTCTGAACCTCCTGAGCACGCTTTAATGCGCCTTCCTCATCTATGGTCACATACGCATTCACGGAAGGCTCTGCAGCCTTCATCTGCGCCAGAGCAGCCTTTGTGGCCTCCACAGCCGTCACTTCACCTGCCCGGATCTTCTTTCCCAGCTCTACGGCCGTAAAATCCAATATACTCATATGCCCGTCCTCCCGCATCACTCTACTGTTTTCGGAACAACAAAAGCTCCATCCTGCTGCTCCGGTGCATTGGCCAGGATATTTTCCCGGTCATCCCCGTTCGTTACCACATCCTCCCGGAACACATTGTACACTGGAAACACATGGGACATCGGCTCCACTCCGGAGGTATCCAGCTCATTCAGTTTATCAATGTAATCCAGCATTCGGCCCATATCCTTTTTCGCCGCTTCCTTTTCTTCCCCGGAAAGCTCCAGCTTGGCAAGAATTCCTACATATTCAATCGTTTCGTCATCAATGATATTTGCCATAGCAATCCTCCTTTAATAAAAAAACCCGTCCCGGAATACACAGCATGTATCCCGGGACGGGCCTGCCAGGGCGCTCAGCCCATCAGTTCCTGAGTGTTCGCCGCAGCCGAACGTCTGTCCGCAAACCCTGAATTGGAAATATAATAGCACACCGTCACAGCCTTTGCAAGACAAAAAATGCACAAATTCAACGGAATGCAGAGGAACCCTTTCATTTTTTAGGCCAGAATGGTATGTTCCAGAAGAATCTTCACGCCCATGCCGATTAAAATAAGGCCGCCGGTCAATTCCGCCTTGGATTTATAGCGGCTTCCGAATACATTTCCGATCTTCACGCCCGCTGCAGATAATAAAAACGTTACGATTCCGATAAAGCTGACAGCCGGAACGATCTGCACCTTCAGAAACGCAAAGGTTACCCCCACCGCCAGCGCGTCGATACTGGTGGCTACAGCCAGAACCAGCATGGATCTCACATCAAAGGAAGGATCCACCTCTTCCTCCTCCTTGCTCAGAGCCTCCTTAACCATGTTCACGCCGATCAGACACAGAAGTATGAAGGCAATCCAGTGATCTACGGATGTGATAGCACTTTGAAACCGGACTCCCAGAAGATATCCCAGAAGCGGCATTGCCGCCTGAAAACCTCCAAAGTACAAACCGGCCAGAACGGCATGTTTCGTCTTCATCTTCGGAAGCGAAAGTCCCTTACAGACCGAAACGGCAAAAGCATCCATGGACAGCCCGACAGCAATAATAAATAATTCCAGAAGCGACATAAATGGTTCCTCCCTTATACATGAAAAAGACTTATCTGCAGAAAGCTTCCGCAGATAAGTCTCATTATTTAAAATAAAGCCAGATGGATTTCTCCTTCAGTATGTTGACTCTATTACACAAATGTGCTAATTACTCCCTCATCCTCTGAACATTCTATCGGAATCCGAACATTCTGTCAAGAGGTTTTCCATATAAAATCAATAGATCCCGGCAAGCAGCGCATCCACTGCCGACTTGCTGGCCATCCAGGAAAGTGCAGTCAGACATTCAAAATAATGGTCGCCCACTTTTCTGCAGTAAATATCACGGCTGAACAGACCGGAATAACTGGAAGACAGCTTCAGATACTGCTTTCCGCCCAGAGTCACGGTCGTGACCCCGTCAACCGTATAGCCCTGGATCGCCAGCATCAGGCTGTGCATGGAAATGACATACTCCGGCGTAGTAGCCGCCCCATCCGGGAAATCATAGGCATCCGCATATTCCAGCTCTACCCCGGATCCGGTACCATCCGGAACCTGCGCTACAAACTCTACAAACGTAATGCCGCTGTCGATGGAGCCTGACTCTGCTGCGGATTTTACCGTACAGCCAGCCGGAAGATTCAGATGGAAACCGGACCATTCATTGCTGTAGTTTAAACCGTTCCACACACCCGGATAAATATCATTGAACGAAACACCGGTCCAGCTTCCGTCGCTGCCAAAGGAATAAAATGCCCCGTCAATCAGACGGTAGCAATTGGAAATCATGTATCCCTGCTCATTAAAGAAATACCAGGTACCATCCGTATCCTCATACCAGGTATTTACCGGGTAAGTGCCGTCTGCATTCTCATACCACCAGCCGACCGCATCCTGCTTCCATCCGGCTGCATACGAAGTAAAACTGCCTCCCAGCGCAATAACTGCCGCCAGTGCAATTGCTGCAAACTTTCTGAATTTTCTCATTTTCACAGAAAACTCCCCCTTTCATTCTATAGAATCATCATACCGGTTCTTTCGTCAGAATACAAGAGGGAGTTTTTAATTTTTATAAAATTTTATCTTTTATTCTACATAAACGCGCATAAAATTCTTTTTGCCGCGCTTTACGACTTTTCCGTCTCCGGCAAACTCTTCCTTCGTAAAAGTCTTCTTTACATTCTTTTCCTGAACGCCGTCCACGGAAACACCGCCCTGCTCCACATTTCTTCTTGCCTCAGAACGGCTTCCTGCCAATCCGGATGCCGTCAGAACCGCCAGAATATCAATGGTTCCGTCCCGGAAATCCTCGTCCTTCAGCGCATAACTCGGCATATGGGTCGCATCGCCGCCGCCTGCAAACAGCGCCTTGGATGCCTCACGGGCCCTGGATGCCTCCTCCTCGCCGTGAACCAGCTTGGTCAGCTCAAATGCCAGAATATCCTTCGCCTCATTTAACTGGCTGCCTTCCCACTTATCCATCTCATCGATCTGCTCAAGAGGAAGGAAGGTCAGCATCCGCAGACACTTCAGCACATCTGCATCCGCCACATTTCTCCAGTACTGGTAGAAATCAAACGGAGAGGTTTTGTTCGGATCCAGCCATACGGCGCCGGACTGAGTCTTGCCCATCTTCTTGCCCTCAGAATTTAAAAGCAGCGTGATCGTCATGGCATGTGCATCCTTGCCCAGCTTTCTGCGGATCAGTTCGGTACCGCCCAGCATGTTGCTCCACTGATCATCACCACCGAACTGCATGTTGCAGCCATAGCGCTGGAACAGCTCATAAAAGTCATAGGACTGCATGATCATGTAGTTGAACTCCAGGAAGCTTAAGCCTCTCTCCATACGCTGCTTATAGCACTCTGCTGTCAGCATCCGGTTTACAGAAAAATGCGGACCGATTTCACGCAGCACCTGCACATAATTTAAATCCAGCAGCCAGTCTGCATTGTTTACCAGCAGCGCCTTGTCATCGGAAAAGTCAATGAAACGGCTCATCTGCTTTTTGAAGCAGTCAACATTGTGCTGAATCGTTTCCCTGGTCATCATCTGACGCATATCCGTTCTTCCGGACGGATCGCCGATCATCGCCGTGCCGCCTCCAATCAGCGCGATCGGCTTGTTTCCCGCCATCTGCAGACGCTTCATCAGACATAATGCCATAAAATGACCGACATGAAGGCTGTCTGCCGTCGGGTCAAAGCCAATATAGAAAACCGCTTTTCCCTCATTTACCATTTTTTTAATTTCTTCTTCATTCGTAACCTGCGCAATCAGTCCGCGGGCTACCAGTTCCTCATACACCTGCATGATTCCTACTCCTTTTCTTAATTGCTGCACTCTCAGCGTCTCTTCTGCGCCCGGCTTCGCAGCTGACATAAAATCCTCCCGCAAGTCCCGGTATAAAGAGAGTTTGAGAATCCATATTGATTTGTCTTCCGGCAAGCGCATCCTCGCAGGGTGTTTTGTCTCACAGGAAACGACATTCCCAGAAAATAAAAAACCCGTCCTTCCGCATTTCGAAGGACGGGGGTATGCTCCCGTGTTACCACCTTACATTCATAAACAGCTCACGCTGTCTACCTTATCAAGTACCGACCGATACTCTAGCACGATAACGGATGCAGGATTCCGTCACAGCCTACTGTCCTGTCCCCTGGCTGCAGCACAATTTCTGTGCGGCTCTGCAGGTTTCGGATTTCAGTGTGAAGCTCAAAGATGTATTCATGTCGGCTTTCCACGCGCCTCTCATCAGCCGGCTGCTTTCTGTGTGCTTTTGCCTGACATTACTTCTTCTTATCATCGCTTGCTATGAAATTTATGATACAGGGAAACAAAACGGTCTTGTCTCCCGAATCAAATTAATCACATTATAATGAAGAACCTGCGGCTTGTCAAGACTCCTATTCATTGAACAGCACGATTTTTTCCGCAGCTTTGTTGCTTCCTGTCCATACCAGCATCCGTCTTCCTCTGCTGATATCCTCCAGCGTCACGATCTGTCTGGTCAGATACGGCGTGATCGGGCAGTCTGCCGGAACAGAAATCACACTGCCGTCCGAAGTCTTCAGAATATAACCGCCCTGACCGTCGTCAGCAAGACTTTCCGATGCCGTCACATACTGCGGCGCTGCAGCATCCTGAGGAAGATTTACCAGCACCAGCTCCGCCGTGGTCTGCGGCGGCAGGCTCATCGTCATAGCCGGGCTGGCATACACGTAAACGCTCTCTCCCGCCTGCAGCTGATCCAGTCCCACCGGAAAGCCGCTCACGCTGTCCAGGATCAGCGAGCGTTCCGGATCAATATGCACAACCACTTCTCCCTGATAACCTTCTTCTCCCTGGCTGTCAAAGGAGAATCTTCCGTCCGAAATCTCCAGAACCGGTCCGCACATCCGCATCGCATCCAGTCTCTCCGCCTGCTCCTCGGCTTCGATGCCGGTATTTCCTTCCCTTATCGCTCCGTCCTCCAGATTCGTCTCCACTCTGGTTCCGTTTTCTATCCGGATAATCTGTCTGGCTCCTCCTAACGCACCGAAGCTTGCTCCGGCTCCCAGTGCAGCAGACAGGCCAACTATCGCAATCATACTTGTTTTCTTCATTCTTTTCGTTCCTTTCCTCTAAAGTTATTTAGTCTGCCACTCAAAACGTGTGTGAATATACGCACATCGAGATAATGTAGGTTCTCACGAACTCTACTTACTGCTTCAT
>JBJELD010000065.1:0-10712 GCA_051878975.1 Candidatus Caccovicinus sp. | reverse complement strand
GCTGCTCTTTTCTGTTGGCTGAATCAGATGCTTTCCTTAAAAATTGTAGCATAGATTACAAAACATTTCACGAATTTTTGCTATCATGAACAGCGGAGGTGAAACATCATGAAAAAAGAATATCTCATGGCCGGTTTTGCCATTTTCTGCTGGAGTACCATGGCGCCGGTCAGCAAGCTTCTTTTATCCGATCTGACCAATATGGAAGTTCTTGGGTACGGTTCCGCAATCGCATCCATTACCCTTTTGATCATCCTTCTGATCTCCGGAGAATGGCGCCGATTCCGGCAGTACCGTATCCCGGATCTTCTGCAGCTGTCCCTAATCGGAACAGTCGGATACTTTCTGTACTCCGCATTTTACTACCAGGGCTTAAGCGTGCTGCCGGCGCAGACTGCCTGCATTCTGAACTATCTCTGGCCGATTTTCACCGTATGCCTTTCTGCTCTGCTGCTAAAAGAGCCTTTCTCGCCTTCCCGACTGGCAGCACTTTTACTGTCCTTTCTGGGGGTGATTGTGATCCTGTTTCAGCCGGGCACGATGCAGCAATCCGTGCCGGAAAGCCTTGCCGGTTCTTTCTGCTGCGTGACAGCCGCCGCTCTCTATGCCGTATTCAACATCCTGAACAAAAAAAGAGGCATGAGCCAAACGATCAATATGTTCCTCTACATCAGCGTCAGCGCCGTTCTTGCCCTGCTCTGCTGCAGCAGCGACGGCTTTACCGTCCCCACGGCTGCACAGCTTCCGGGACTGCTGTGGCTGGGTATATTCATTGACGCCGCGGGTTTTCTTTTCTGGGCCATGGCACTTCAGAAAAGCAACACCGCTTCCATCGCAAATTTTGCCTATCTGACTCCGGCTGTCTCCCTGCTGTTATCCGCGCTTTTTCTGCATGAGCCTGTCTACTTCACATCCGTCATCGGCCTGGCGCTGATTCTGGGCGGACTTTTTCTGCAGATGAAGATGCCGGCACACCGCCTTGCTTCCAGATAATCTGGAAACGTACCGCTTCCTGCTCCGGTGATATTTTACCATTTCAACTGCCAGCGCTTTGTCTCCTACCGGATCCGGTGTTGGAATTTCTCCTGCTTCTGTCACCATCGGATGAATCACCGTCCCTCCGCCCCGGGAGTTCTCCTCCGGTTCCGATATTCCCGCGGCGTGACCCCAAACATCACAGCAAATGCACGGGAAAAATAGCTCATATGTCCGAAACCGCAGCGGCCTGCAATATCAGTGATTGTGTCTTCTGTCGTCAGCAGCATATCCGCCGCAAGCTGCAGGCGGTATTTCTTCACATATTGAATCGGAGCAGTCCCAAGCACACTGCGAAAACAGCGCTGGCATTCACTTTCACTGATATTGGCACAGTCTGCAAGGGCCTTTGACGTAATCTCCGACATGTAATTTTCGTGTATATATTCCAGCATTTTTTTGACCCGGTCGTCGGCACGCTGATGCCGGACCGAAACCGACCGTGCCTGCCCCCTTGTGTCAGAAAGAACCCCGCACACAATCTTGGAAAGCTGCTCCCGGATGAGAAATTCATAGCCGAACGGCTCCTGAAGACAGGCCGTCCAGAATTCATTCATCGCGTCTCTCACTGCCGCTGTATGCTCCGAATCATTTGAAAATTTCACGCGGCGCAGGCTGCAATCCTCCATCAGCGGCCCTATATATTTTTTCCAGAAGATTCCTTCCGGACCGCTGCATAATAATTCCGGCATAAAAACTGCCGAATGAAGCATACATATCCCGTCGGACGCCCTGGATGCCGCATGCATCACGCCGCTGTTGATAAACAAAAGCTCCCCGCTGTTTAAAATCAACTGTTCATTCGGAACCGACACCATAAGACTTCCCTTTACTACATGAATCAGTTCAAACTCCCGATGCCAGTGCCAGATCGCCTCCCGGTCTGTGTAATCATTATCATAGGCGGCAACCGGAAACATACTTGTGCCATGAGCACCAAGCTCCACACCGTTTTCCGCCGTAATGACCGTTCTGAACCGCTCAATCATCCCCCACCCCTCCTGCTGCCTGTTTTTGACGGTTTTGCGCTAATTATCTGCCTGAAATGTGCTATTTTTTCCTTTTCTTTCTTACTACAATGGTACCGTAAACGATCCATTCCATCACTCATCCGATATAAAGAAAGAAGGAAATATACATGTTTGATTTTAGTTCTTCAGCCTGGCGGCACCGGCTGGCGGTCATGATATCCGGAATTTTGATCATGGGCCTCGGTGTATGCCTGTTCAAGCTGTCTCTCCTGGGCAACGACCCGCACAGTGCCATGGTCATGGCAATGGGAAATTTGGTCGGACTTCCGTTCTCCGTGATCCTGATCTTTATCAATCTTATCTGGTTTGTTCTGGAGATTGGCCTGGGAAGGAAGCTCATCGGCATCGGCACCTTTTTCAACTGGTTCGGTGTCGGCATTTTCACCGATCTGTGGTCCGACCTCATAACCGGCCTTTTCGTGATCCCGGAAACGTTTTCCGCAAGACTGATCCTGATGCTTTCCGGCATTCTGATTCTGTCTCTTTCCGCCGCGCTGTATCAGACTGCAGATCTGGGCATTGCCCCTTATGATGCCGTCTCCCTCATCATGGCCAGACGGCTTCCTCTGCCGTATTTCTGGTGCAGGATCCTGACCGATTCCGTCTGCGCCGTTCTTGCCCTTATCCTGGGCGGAATCGTGGGACCGGGAACCCTTTTCTGCGCGCTTGGCCTGGGACCGTTCATTAACTTTTTTACCAAAACCATTGCGGAGAAATTATGCGGATATAACACATGACAGCCTCTCTTTCAGCATACTGTTCCGCTTCGTCACGGTCACATTCCTGACTGCATAGGCCAGCGCCCTTCGCGTGCCGACCAGAACGAAAATCTTTTTTGCGCGGGTAATGCCGGTGTAGATCAGATTCCTCTGCAGCATCACAAAATGATTCATCAGAACCGGCATGACCACAATCGGATACTCCGATCCCTGCGCCTTGTGAATCGTGGTGGCATATGCATGTACCAGCTCATCCAGCTCCGTGATTTCATACTCAATCACCCGGTCATCAAACCGTACATTCAGCGTCCGGTCTTCCGGATTCACCGAATCGATCACTCCGATATCCCCGTTGAACACATCCTTGTCATAGTTGTTCCGAATCTGCATGACCTTGTCCTGCTTTCGAAAAATCAGTCCGCTGCGCCTTAACCCCTCCCCCTCCGGATTCAGCGCCTCCTGCAGGGCAAGGTTTAAATTCGCAGCTCCCACTACACCTCTCTGCATCGGCGTCAGCACCTGAATCTGAGACGGCGGCATATGATAATAGGACGGCAGTTTGCGCTTTACCAGTTCCACGATTTCCGCCAGCACCGCCTCCGGTTCTTCCTTCTGTGTAAAAAAGAAATCGGAAGCCGCCCCGTTGGAAAGATCCGGCATCTGCCCGGCATTTATGCGATGGGCATTCATAACGATCCGGCTTGTCTGCGCCTGCCGGAAAATCCGTGTCAGCCGGATGACCGGAAACTGCTCCGAATCGATCATATCCCGCAGCACATTTCCTGCGCCGACGGAAGGAAGCTGATCAATATCTCCAATCAGAATCAGCCGCATCTGAGCCGGAACGGCTTTCAGCAGCGCATTCATCAGCACAAGATCCATCATAGAACACTCATCCACAATCAGAACATCCCCCTCCAGCGGATGCTCTTCATTTTTCTGATATCCCTCCGGCGGCTTAAATTCCAGCAGCCGGTGAATGGTTTTCGCCTCCATCCCCGTCGCTTCCGTCATCCGTTTGGCCGCTCTTCCGGTCGGCGCCGCCAGAAGAATCTTCAGCCCATACGCGCGAAATGCTGCCAGAATCCCCTGGGTCGTAGTCGTCTTGCCGGTTCCCGGACCGCCAGTCAGGATCATGATTTTGGAAACTGCCGCTGTCCGGATCGCTTCCGCCTGTATCTCATCGTAGGTCATTCCTACCCGGTTTTCAATCTCAGAAACATCCACCGAAAGATTCGGATTCCCCGTTTTTCTCCGTGCTTCTTCGAGCAGAGTCCACAGCCGGTCGCAGCCGGGTGCTGCAGCCAGCTTCTTCAGCTTATTTGCAGCTCCGGTCTCCGCATAATAGAAAGCCGGAAGATAGATGGCCTCTTGCTCTTTTATAAGATCCTGGCTGCGCAGCATCTCATCCAGAGTCGTGATCAGCGAAGACTCCTCTGCCCCCAGCAATTCCGATGCCTTTGCAATCAGCTGCTCCTGCCCGGCATAAACATGTCCCTCATCCGCAAGCGCACTCAGCGTATACATCAGGCCGCTGCGCAGCCGGACAAAGGCGTCTTTTTCAACGCCCAGCTTTTCGGCAATCTGGTCTGCCGTTTTAAATCCGATCCCCCAGATATCATCTGCCAGACAGAACGGATTTTCCTTCACCCTCTCAATGCTTTCATTCCCGTACTGCCGGTAAATTTTTGCCGCAAAGGACGTGCTGACCCCGTGATCCTGCAGAAACAGCATTACATTCTTGATCTCTTTCTGCCGCTCCCAGCTTTCGGCAATCTGGCTGACACGTTTCTTTCCGATGCCCGGCACCTCCAGCAGACGCTGCATATCCGTTTCCATAATCTCCAGCGTATCCGTTCCGAATTGCTGAACAATGCGCTTTGCAAACTTCGGCCCCACACCCTTGATCAGGCCGGAGCCCAGATATTTTTCCATGCCGTAAATGGTGGCCGGCATTGTCTCTTCCCACTTCTCAGCCAGGAACTGCCGGCCGTATTTCGCATCGATCTTCCAGTTCCCCTCTATCAAAAGAACCGAACCAACCGTAACATCCAGCAGATTTCCAATCACTGGAACAAGCTCGCTGCAGCCCTTTACAGCTGTCTTGAGAACGGAGTAACCGTTCTCCGGGTTCTGATAGGTAATGCGCTCTACCACGCATCGAATTTTAATCATACCTGCTCCCTGCTCTCTGACCTGTCATCCCAGCGCTACGTCCAGCACCATCATTAACGCAAAGCCGAACGCTACACCGATCGTGCCGATATTGCTGTGCTCCCCGGCCTGTGCCTCCGGAATCAGCTCCTCTACCACCACATAGATCATGGCACCGGCCGCAAAGGCAAGGATATACGGCAGTACCGGCGTAATCAGCGAAGTCAGCAGAATGGTAAGCACTGCGCCAGCCGGCTCAACGATTCCAGACATGGTTCCGTAAAGAAATGCCTTCTTTTTCGAAAGCCCGCTCGCCACAAGCGGTGCCGAAATCACTGCGCCTTCCGGAAAATTCTGGACCGCAATTCCAATGGCCAAAGTCAACGCACCGGCAGAGGTGATCACCACACTTCCCTCCAGCATTCCTGCAAACACAACGCCCACTGCCATTCCTTCCGGAATATTATGTAAGGTCACCGCCAGAATCAGCATCAGCGATTTGCCCAGATGAGAAGCCGGACCCTCCGGCTTCTCATCATGCAAATGAAGATGGGGAATCACAGTATCGAGAAAAAGCAGAAAGCCCATCCCCAGCAAAAAGCCGGCAGCTGCCGGAATCCAGGCCACATCCCCGGCTTCCTCTGACATTTCAATCGCCGGGATCAAAAGCGACCACACCGACGCTGCAATCATCACGCCGGAAGCAAAGCCCAGCAGCGCCTTCTGCATCTTTGTCCCAATTCCATTCCGGAAAAAGAATACGGTGCCGGCCCCCAGCGTCGTGCCGATAAACGGCAGAATCATTCCGATAAAAGTTTTCACTGTGTTATTATCCATCATCCATCCCTCCATTTGTAAAAAAGCCATCCTTATTTTACCATAGAATCGGTTCACTTTCTACAGCATTCCGGCTTCCTTCCATTTATCATAAGCAGCCTTTCCGCCTTTCTCTTTTCTTTCCTTTCTGCTTTTAGCGATATTCAAGCGAAAACAGAACGTTTATTCCCCATGTTTTATGCAATGTGCACAAACTTTTAAGGAAGATTTGAGATATAATACGAATAGTAAAAGAAAAAAATTTCCTATATAATTGTATCAATAAAATACATTATTTCTTACTATGTATATCCTGGGGATTGGCCCAGAGTCTCTACCAACTACCGCAAAGAGTTGACTACATATTGTTGTAGCCAGTTCTTTTTTTATTTTTCTGACAGGAAAAGGACAAAATGGAATAAGGAGGAATCGAGAATGAAAGTAGTAGGCCAGGGAGTAAAACGAGTAGATGCATTCGGCAAGGTAACTGGCGAAGCAAAATACACCGCCGATCTGGAACCCCGCGATATCCTTCACGGAAAAGTCGTACATTCCACGATTGCAAACGGTCTGGTAAAAAGCTTTGATCTGAAAGAAGCGCTGGAAGTTCCGGGTGTGATAAAGATTGTGACCTGCTTTGACGTGCCGGACCGGCAGTATCCGACTGCCGGTCATCCGTGGAGCGCGGAACTACGCCATCGTGATATCTGTGACCGCCGGCTGCTGAATCAGCGTGTCCGCCTGTACGGAGATGACATTGCGGCTGTTATCGCAGAAAACGAAGTGGCTGCTGCACAGGCTGCCCGTCTGATCAAAGTGGAATATGAAGAGTACGAGCCGATTGTAACCGTGGAGGCAGCCATGAAAGAAGGCGCCACCCCGCTTCACCCGGATATCCGAAAAGACAATGTGATCGTCCATTCCCATCTGACGATGGTCCGCCCGGACTTCACCTTTGATCAGGGACTTGAAGAAGCAATAGAACAATACGGCGAAGATAACCTGATCGTATTGGAGGAGACGTACCGCACACCAAGAATTTCCCACTGCCATATTGAGCTTCCGGTATCCTGGGCATATGTGGACACAAACGGAAAAATAACCATCACCACTTCCACCCAGATACCGCATATTGTGAGAAGGTGTACGGCACAGGCACTGGGAATTGACATCGGAAAGGTCCGGATCATCAAACCATATATCGGCGGCGGATTCGGAAACAAACAGGATGTTCTGTATGAGCCACTGAATGCTTTTCTGTCAATGGCGGTAGGCGGACGTCCGGTCCGTCTGGAGATCAGCCGGGAGGAAACCATCTACGGAACCAGAACCCGCCATGCAATCGAAGGCCGCACCAAAGGGATCGTGACAAAGGACGGCCGCGTGCTTGCCCGAAAGCTGGAGGCTTACGCCAACAACGGCGCCTACGCTTCCCATGGCCATGCAATTTGTGCAAACTGCGGCAACGTATTTAAGGGTCTGTACCGGGATGAACTGGGAACCGAAGTGGACGGTTACACCGTCTACACCTCCTCTCCTACCGCTGGTGCCATGCGGGCGTACGGAATCCCGCAGGCGGTCTGGATCGCAGAATGTCAGGCAGATGACCTGGCAGCAGCAATCGGTATGGACCCTCTGGAATTCCGTCTGAAAAACTGCGTGCAGGACGGCTATGTGGATCCGGCAAACGGAATCCGCTTCTACTCCTACGGACTGGACGAATGCATCAAACGTGGCAGAGACTATATCAAATGGGATGAAAAACGGAAAGCCTATGCCAACCAGACCGGTCCGGTCCGCCGCGGCATCGGCATGGCCATCTTTATGTACAAGAGCGGCGTTTATCCGATCTCCCTGGAAACCGCTTCCGTGCGTATGGTGCTGAACCAGGACGGCTCGCTTCAGCTCTTTATGGGAGCAACGGAAATCGGTCAGGGCGCCGACACCGTCTTCTCGCAGATGGCAGCGGAAACCACCGGTATTTCCCTGGACAAGATTTATATTGTTTCTACCCAGGATACCGACACCACGCCGTTTGACACCGGCGCGTATGGTTCCAGACAGACTTATGTATCCGGCATGGCCTGCAAGGCATGTGGTGAAGAACTCCGCCGTAAGATCCTGGAATACGCCGCTTATATGCTGAATCATGATCTGACCGACATTTCCAGGACTGTTTACGCGGATCTTGTCAAGGATGCAGCCGCTCAGGTACGCAGCACTCTGGGACTTTCCGAAACCGATGAAATTACATCCGCAATGCTGGAGCTTACCGATAATCAGATCGTCGTGTTCGGCGGCAAGCCGATGCTGTTTGACGTGGCCGTGGTGGCAGAAGTAGCCTTTTATTCCCTGGATCGCTCCACCCACATCACAGCAGAAGTCACCCACCAATGCAAGGACAATACCTTTGCATCCGGCTGCTGTTTCGCCGAGGTGGAAGTGGACATGCCGCTTGGCCTGGTAACCGTCAAAGACATCATCAATGTGCATGATTCCGGAACTCTGATCAATCCGGAAACTGCAAAGGGTCAGGTTCACGGCGGCATGAGCATGAGCCTCGGCTTCGGGCTTTCCGAGGAAATGCTGGTAGATGAAAAGACCGGAAGAGTGCTCAATGACAACCTTCTGGATTACAAAATCCCGACTGCCATGGATGTTCCGGATTTAAACGTCCAGTTTGTCATGATGCAGGACCCCACCGGACCGTTCGGCAATAAAGCACTGGGAGAGCCGCCGGCCATCCCGGCCGCACCGGCCATCCGCAACGCCATCCTTCACGCGACCGGTGTTCACATGAATACCGCTCCGATGACCGCTCAGCGGCTGATTGAAAAATTCAAGGAAGCCGGACTGATCTGAGCCGCACTTTATCCGGAACCACTGCACCTTAATAAACGTGCAAGGAAAGAAAAGGGAGAATTCATTATGTTTGATATTCAATCATTTTATGAGGCAAAAAGCGTCAGAGATGCCATTGATGCCCTGATCAGAGATCCAAATGCCGAAATCATCAGCGGCGGCACCGATGTTCTGATCCGTGTACGCGAGGGAAAAGATGCGGGAAAATCACTGGTATCCATCCACAATTTAAACGAACTGAAGGGAGTCACGCTTCTGGGAAACGGAGATATCCGAATCGGCGCCGGAACGACTTTTACCCATATCACCAATGATCCGATTATTCAGAAATACATTCCCATGCTGGGAGAGGCCGTGGATACGGTGGGCGGACCGCAGATCCGCAACATGGGCACCATTGGCGGCAACATCTGCAACGGCGCAACCTCCGCCGATTCCGCATCAACCATGTGGACACTGGAAGCGGACCTTGTCCTGGAGGGACCGGACGGAGAACGCACCGTCCCGATCCAGAATTTTTACACCGGCCCGGGACGCACGGTTCGGGAACGCACAGAGATATGCAAATATTTTCTTATTCATAAAAAAGATTACGAAGGCTGGTACGGGCAATATTTTAAATACGGCAAACGAAAAGCCATGGAAATTGCAACACTTGGCTGCGCGGTCCGGGTAAAGCTTTCGTCCGACAAACAGCGGATCGAAGACATCCGTCTGGGCTACGGTGTGGCCGGTCCTACCCCGCTTCGCTGCCGGATAGCGGAGGCCGCCATAAGAGGCCATGAAATCCATGACCAGGAAGCCATCATCCAGTTTGCAAAAACAGCATTAACTGAAGTAAATCCCCGCACCTCCTGGAGAGCTTCCAGAGAATTTCGGCTTCAGTTGATCGAAGAGCTGGCAAAGAGAGGCTTTGCAGCCGCCGTAAAGCGGGCAGGAGGTGAAATCGATGCTTAATATCATA
This sequence comes from Candidatus Caccovicinus sp., assembly GCA_051878975.1. GTDB lineage: Bacteria > Bacillota > Clostridia > Lachnospirales > Lachnospiraceae > Caccovicinus. Next base: position 1,131 of record JBJELD010000065.1, on the reverse strand, counting down.
CACATGAAGGTAAACGGAAAGATGACGGAGCTGGCAGTGGATGCACGGGAGTCCCTGCTGGATACACTCCGAAACCGTCTGGGACTGACTTCTGTAAAGAAGGGCTGCGAGGTCGGTGAATGCGGTGCATGTACCGTGCTGGTGGACGGCGAAGCAGTGGACAGCTGCATCTATCTGACCATGTGGGCAGACGGAAAAAGCGTCATGACTGTAGAAGGATTAAAAGGGCCAAACGGAGAATTGTCCCCGATTCAAAAGGCCTTCATTGAAGAATCTGCTGTTCAGTGCGGCTTCTGTACACCAGGGCTGATCATGAGTGCCGTTGAAATCGTGGGAACCGGGAAAAAATACAGCCGCGAGGAACTTCGGAAGCTGATTTCCGGACACCTGTGCCGCTGTACCGGTTATGAAAAGATTCTGGATGCGATGGAGCGGATCGTAGATGAAACCTACCGCATCCAAAATTGGAAATGCAAATGAGAAATCCCATGCCAGGCAGAACCTGTTCCGACAAAAAATCCCCCGGACATAGCCGGGGGATTTTCCTTTCAGATAGAGCGGTTCCGTTCAAAAAGTCAATGTACTGCTGTTAAATATTCAGCAGATCGCTGTATACCTTCAATGCTCCGTCGGTATCGTGTGCAAGAACGCGCTTTGCCAGTACCTTGCCCAGCTGTACGCCTTCCTGATCGAAGCTGTTTACATTCCATACAAATCCCTGGAACATTACCTTATTTTCAAAATGAGACAGCAGCGCACCCAGTGTTCTCGGATTTACCTGATCGCCGATGATAATGCTGGACGGACGTCCGCCTTCGAAGTTCTTATTCCGGTTTTCATCTGCCTTGCCGCATGCAAATGCAACAATCTGAGCAGCAACATTCGCACACAGCTTCTGCTGGCTGGTGCTGCCCTGGATCACAACGTCTGTATCCATCTGGTTATTTCTGTATCCGATGAACTGAAGCGGCACAATCGAGGTTCCCTGATGAAGCAGCTGATAGAAGGAATGCTGTCCGTTGGTTCCCGGCTCACCAAAGATCACCGGACCGGTCTGATAATTTACCGGCTCGCCAAAACGGTTTACAGACTTTCCGTTGGATTCCATATCCAGCTGCTGCAGATGTGCCG
>JBJELD010000064.1:0-11337 GCA_051878975.1 Candidatus Caccovicinus sp. | reverse complement strand
CAATTTTAACGAAATCGCCGCAGCCGCATTCCCGTGCGAGATGTGCGATGTGTACAGCCTCCTCGGCGTTGCGGGCGCCGGAGGTGTTGGGAAGGAGCGTAACGCCTTCTGGAATATGATCCAGGATGTTTCCGCTTTCGGAATTTGCGCGGCGAAGCGCCAGGGTGATGATCTGGGCGCCGGCATTTTCTACGGCTGCCTGGATCAGATCCAGGGAATATTTCCCGGAGCCGAGGATAAAGCGGGAAGTGAATTCGTGTCCGCCAAGAATCAGTTTGTCATTATTCATAGTTGTTTCCTCCATTCGGTTAAGATGTACTTTCAGGGCTCGGTTTCTCCCAGAAGAAGCCGCATGACCATTGTAGCTTCGTGGGAGGCACAGACTCCGACCCGCGGAGACATAAGGCCCTGTCCGTCTAAAATGTCACTGGTTCCGTCTCCGCACAGATACAGGTTCCGGAATCGATGCAGGGTACGGATCGCATTGGCGGACTGTGTGCCGGCCATGCCGGAGCCGGAAATCAGGGGAATGTCCGGAAGGCCGGACAGGATGGCTTCGATGAGCATGGCTTTCTGGTCTGCCTGATCAAAGGCTTCGCAGATGATATCACAGCCGCGGAAAAGATCGCAGGCATTGTCTTCAGTAATGCGGAGTGTGTGTGTTTCGTAGATCAGATACGGATTGATCTCCTGGAGCTGTTCCTTCAGCGCTTCGGTTTTCGGCATTTCAAGGTGGCGGAGAAAATAGTGCTGTCGGTTCAGATTGGAGAGATCCACCCGGTCAAAATCCACCAGAACCAGATGCCCGATTCCGAGACGGGCCAGGTGGACGGCAATGTGGGAGCCAAGGCCGCCGAGTCCTGCAATTCCAACGACGGCGCCGGCAAATTTCTGCTGGGCGGCAGCACCGTGACGTTTGCAGAGTGCGGCATCCAGTTCGGATTGCGGAATCATATCAGCCACCTCCTACAAAATGGACGATTTCAATTCGGTCTCCGTCCTGCAGAAACGTATCGGGAAAAGCAGTGCGGCGGATAATGGTGCCGTTGCATTCGACTGCAACCCGCTCAGGCCGCAGGTTCCTGGACTGTAGAAGAGCCAGAACCGTGGCCGGAGCTGGGATGTCAGCAGGTTCTCCGTTAATAATAAGCATGTGGGATTCCTCCTTTTTCGGATTCAGATGCAAAAAAACGGCATCACGAAGAATTACACCCGCGGTGGTGTACCCCTTCGTGATGCCGTTTTTTGCATCCGTCTGTGTTTAATATATCAGTCTTCCGTCGGTTTGTCAATGATGAAACCGTGAACTGCCGCGGTAAACGCACGTTTTTTATGGCACTTGCAAAGGGATAAATTCCATTTCCAAAAGCAGGTTGACTGTTCAATCATTACATGATAAACTATATGATATTAGTTGAATATTCAACTGTTTTCGCTTAAAGGAGAACCATGAGCAAAGAAGAACACATTTTTTTAAGGCATATTTCAGCCATCTACCGCAATACAATCCGGTATCTGGATCTGGCTCTGGAGGATACGGAGCTTGGCTGCAGCCAGCAGTTTTTCCTGAGTTATATCCATGAGCAGCAGGGCATTACGATGTATGACCTGGCAAAAACAGGAAACTTTGATAAGGGCACCATTACGAAATCCATACAGAAGCTGGTAAATATGGACTGCGTCTCCATCAGTCCTGACGAAAGGGATAAGCGGGTCAAGCACCTTTACACCACTGTCAAGGGCGAACAGCTTATCGATCAGATCTACAAAGCACGGCAGGACTGGAAATCCGAGATTTGCTGCGGCTTTTCTGCTGATGAGCTTGCAATTCTGTCGTCGCTCCTAAAAAAAATGGACTTAAATTCCAGAGATACCCTGAAATTACTGAACACACATAAAAGAAAAGAGGAAATCAGCAATGAATACAGAGAAAAATCCTTTAGGCTATAAGCCTGTCATAAGCCTTCTTGTAGCATATTCTATACCAGCTATCATTTCCTGCCTGATCAATTCCGTCTACATATTTCCAGGCTACAGGCCAGCCGCTAAAGGCTTCCCTTCTGTCCACGCTGAGACAGCTTTTGCTGCTGATTCCGCTGATGTTGATTCTGCCGCGCTTTTTCGGCCTGGAAGGAATTCTGTTCTCCGCCCCTGTGGCAGATGTTCTGTCCGCAGTGATTGTAGCTTTTTTTCATTGTACCTGAGATGCGCAGGTTAAACCGGCGGGTGGAAGAAGAGCCAGCGGATCTTAAAGTATGCTGATGCAGCCCGTGGAATTTCATAAATCGTCTGCGGCGCATGAAGGTTTAAGGAGTGAGTAGATCTATTATGTCTCATAATCATTCGAAAGAATATTTGTTTGAGTCCATGCCGATTCCGAAAGCGGTCGTTCAGCTTTCCCTTCCCATGGTGCTTTCGTCGCTGGTGACCATTATTTATAATCTGGCCGATACTTTTTTTGTGGGTATGCTGAATGACCCGATACAAAACGCTGCGGTGACACTGGCCTATCCCGTAATGCTGGCTTTCAATGCCGTCAACAATCTGTTTGGCGTCGGCACCTCCAGCATGATGAGCCGGGGATTAGGTGCCGGAGAACATGAAAAGGTAAGATGCTGTTCTGCCTTTGGCTTTTACGGTGCGCTGTTTGCCGGTCTGCTGTTTTCCGGGATGTGCACCGTGTTCAAGGTGCCTCTGATGACGCTGCTCGGTGCGGATCAGACAACCTGGGAAGCAACTGGAAATTATATGCGGTGGACGGTGACCTGCGGCGCGGCACCGGCTATTCTGAATGTGGTGCAGAGTCAGATGGTTCGAAGCGAAGGCTCGGCCCTGCATGCCAGCATCGGCACCATGTCCGGATGTATTCTGAATATTCTGCTGGATCCTGTTTTCATTATGCCTTGGGGACTGAATATGGGAGCCGCCGGCGCCGGCCTGGCAACTTTTCTTTCCAACTGTGCGGCCTGCTGCTATTTTCTGATTCTGGCCCGGGCGAAGAAGGGCAGAACTTATGTATGTATGGACATCCGCCGTCTGAGAAAGCTGCCGGGAGATGTGATCCCGGGTATTTTTGGGGTAGGAATTCCGGCGTCGATTCAGAACCTGCTTAATGTAGCGGGCTCCACCATTCTTAATAATTTTACGGCTTCCTACGGAGCTATTGCTGTGGCAGCCATCGGCGTTGCTCAGAAGATTAATATGATTCCTCTGCAGATTTCTCTAGGGTTTTCTCAGGGAATCATGCCGTTGGTCAGCTACAATTATGCCAGCGGCAACCGCAGGAGAATGAAGCGGGGAATTTTGTTTGCGGTAAGCGTGATTGTGCCGGCAATGCTTGGTTTTACGGTATTTTACTGGCTGTGTGCCGATCTTCTGGTCGGTACCTTCATGGCGAATCCGGAGATTATTGAATACGGTGCAGGATTCCTTCGGGTGATGTGCTTCGGCGCCACATTTTTGTGTGTGGATTTTCTGGCTGTCGGTGTATTTCAGGCGCTTGGAATGGGACGTGCTGCTCTGTGCTTTGCCCTGCTCCGCAAGGTTGTGCTGGAAATTCCGCTGCTGATTCTCTTAAATCAGGCTGCCGGTCTGGCCGGTCTTCCCTATGCCCAGGTTATCACGGAGGTGGTTCTGGCGGCTGCGGCTGTTGTAATGCTGGTGCGGATTTTCAGGCGGGAACCGACGGAAGATGCGGGGATAAAGAACGGAAGAAATACAGGAAAGGCGCCTGGCAGGCTTTAATAGAAACAAGCACGGTGATTTTATTGAGAGATATTCTCACATAATCAGATATACATTTCTTGACTTCAAAGAAAGCAGATGATATAGTAAACGGTAGTTAGCTAAAACTAACATATACCTTGGCACTTATTACAACCTTGTAGAGAAGGATTTTTCAATGATCATCAAAGAAGTCAGTGATTTTATGGAACGTGTTCTTTTTCTATCCGGCGGACTTTACCTTTGTTTGCCCGGCCAGGTGGCAGCCCGGTACGGAAACCGTAAAGCCCAGTCTGGATCTGGTGAGCCAGTTGCAATTTTGGAAGCGGTATCGGAGAGGAATGAAGCCCGGTGCCGTTTTTTGTATCCAAAAAGAAAAGATCATGATAGGAAATTTATATGATGTGGTTGTGATTGCCGAAGCATAAAGAAAAAGGAGTGTATGGAAAGAATGAAAAAAGTGGTAAATATGGTTTGTGTGGGACTGGCCTTTGTCTGCGTGGGGGAAGGATGCATCGGGATTGCCCTTCCGGTCCTGCCGACAACGCCTTTCCTTCTGCTGGCAGTGGTGCTGTTTGCGAAGGGATCGGGGCGGTTCCACCGGTGGTTCTTATCGACGAAGCTTTATAAGAAGTATCTGGAGGATTTCGTGGTGACACGGTCCATGACCAGGTCGGCCAAGAAAAGGGTGCTGACGACAGTCACGATCCTTCTGACAGTGGGATTTTATTTTTCTCCCGGTGCAGCTAAGGCAGTGATTGCAGTGGTATGGGTGTTCCATGTGGTGTATTTTCTGTTTGGAATCCGGACGCTGGAACAGAACAGAGAGCCGGCAGAGCAGGGATAATGGACATCGGCGCCGCAGCCTTGTGCGCGGCAGAAAGGACAGGAGAGAGATTTTATGATAAAGAAACGTCTGGTCAGTCTGATGGCTGATTCCAAAACATATATTGTGCAGAACGTGGCCTGGCAGTGGCTGGCGCTGGTGTGCTCCATTGTGGTCATGACAATTGCCGGACAGCTTTTGGAAAGCTGTTATGAGGGGGAGCTTCGGCTAAAGGGTGGACTGGCGGCGGCCGCGGTCATCGCGGCTGCGGTTCTGGTGCGGGCAATTTGTACACGCAGGGCGGCCATGGCCTCTTATCTGGCCGGGAGTGATGTGAAAAAAGAACTGCGGCTCCGCCTGTATGAAAAACTGACGCACCTGGGTGCTTCCTATCATGAGAAGGTGCCTACGGCCCGGGCGGTCCAGGTGGCGGTCGAGGGCATCGAACAGCTGGAGGTCTATTTCGGAAAATATCTGCCACAGCTGATTTACAGTCTTCTGGCTCCGCTTACGTTGTTTGTGGTCCTTTCCTTTATCAGCCTCAGGGCAAGTCTGATACTTTTCGTCTGCGTTCCGTTCATCCCGGCAGCGATTATGGCGGTTCAGAAGATAGCGAAGAAGCTTCTGGCAAAATACTGGGGGATTTATACGGAGTTAGGTGACAGCTTTCTGGAAAATCTGCAGGGGCTTACGACTTTGAAGATCTATCAGGCGGATGAGCAGAAGGCGCAGGAGATGGATGAGGAGGCAGAGCATTTCCGAAAGATCACTATGAAAGTCTTAATGATGCAGTTAAATTCCATCATTGTCATGGATGTGGTGGCTTACGGCGGTGCAGCTGCCGGGATGATCGTGACGCTTCGGGAATTTCTGGCCGGACGGGTGGGAATTGCAGGAGCTTTTACCATGATCCTGCTTTCTTCGGAATTTTTTATCCCCATGCGCATGCTGGGATCGTTCTTCCACATCGCCATGAATGGCATGGCGGCGTCGGATAAGCTGTTTGCGATCCTGGATCTGGAGGAAGAGGGGCAGGGAAGCGCGGTACTTCCGGAGGGTCCTCTTCCGGTGAGTCTTTCGAATGTGGAGTTTTCTTATGAATCCTCCCGGCCGATCTTAAGGGGGCTGTCCATGGAGATTCCGGCTGCCGGTCTGATCTCTCTGGTGGGGCTTTCCGGATGCGGGAAGAGCACCATCGCTTCGCTTCTGACGGGAAGCAGCAGAGGTTATCGGGGGAGTATCTCCATTGCGGGGACGGAGCTTACGGATATCAGCGAGAGGAGCCTGCTTTCTCATGTAACGCTGGTCAGCCATAACAGCTATATTTTTAAAGGCACCGTGGAGGAGAATTTGCGGATGGCTGCGCCGGAGGCGTCGGAGGAGGAGCTTTCCCGTGTGCTGCGGGAGGTGAAGCTTTATGAGTATGTTATGGCACAGGGCGGTCTGTCTATGGAATTAATGGAGCGGGGAAGCAATCTGTCCGGCGGGCAGTGTCAGCGGCTGGCGCTGGCCAGGGCGCTGCTCCATGACACGCCGGTTTATATCTTTGACGAGGCGGCTTCCAACGTGGATGTGGAGAGCGAAGAACAGATCATGAAGGTCATCCGGCGTCTGGCCGGAGAACGGGCGGTGCTCTTGATTTCCCACCGTCTGGCGAATGTGGTGGATTCCAAACGGATCTACGTGCTGCAGGATGGTCTGGTCCTGGAGGAAGGAACCCATGGGGAGCTGATGGAAAAGGGCGGCGTGTATGAGTCACTTTTTAACGAGCAGAAGAAGCTGGAGGAATACGGAGGTGTGAAATATGCATAGTTCGGAACGGGAGCGCCGGTCAGGACTCCAGATCATGGGGAAGCTGATCGGGCTGGTTAAACCGCTGGCGGCGGTTATGGCAGCGGCCATCCTTCTGGGTGTGGCTGGGTATCTGTGTGCTATTTTCCTGACGGTTACGGCAGGAGCGGGCGTGCTGCAGGTCATGGGATTTTCTCTTCCGGAGATTTTTCCGGTCTCCTTAAAGGGAATCGGTTTTCTGCTGGGTGTGATGGCGGTTCTGCGGGGCATCTTCCACTATTTTGAGCAGGAGTGCAACCATTATATTGCTTTTAAGCTGTTAGCCATCATCAGACATCAGGTGTTTGCTGCTCTGCGGAAGCTGTGTCCGGCAAAGCTGGAGGGAAAGGACCGGGGAAATCTGATCTCGGTGATCACCAGCGATATTGAGCTGCTGGAGGTGTTCTACGCGCATACCATCTCTCCGGCAGCGATCGCGCTGCTTACCAGTCTGATTATGGTGGTATTTCTGGGAAGACTTCATATCCTGTGCGGACTTCTGGCTCTCTGCGGATACTTAACGGTGGGGGTGGTCCTTCCCGTGTGGAATTCTGCAAGGGGAAAGTCTGCCGGGATGTGCTACCGGGAGAAGTTCGGGGAGATGAACAGCTTCTTGTTAGACAGCCTGAGGGGATTAAAGGAGACCATCCAGTACGGACGGCAGGAGGAGCGGAAATCGGAGTTGGAGGCCGGATCGGATGAGCTTTCTGATTATCAGCGGGAGTTAAAGGTGCTGGAGGGCGATTCCGGCGCAGTGACAGGAGCGTGCATTCTGCTGTTTTCTTTTGGGATGCTGTTTTTTGCGTTGTACCTGTGCGGTGAGGAAAGACTTGGGTATGCGGAAGCGGTCCTGGCTTCTGCTGCCATGATGAGTTCCTTTGGCCCGGTGACGGCTCTTTCCAATTTATCCAACAACCTGCTGCAGACGTTGGCCTGCGGAGAGCGGGTTCTGTCTATTCTGGAGGAGGAGCCGCAGGTGAAGGAAGTAAGTGGAAAACAGGAGATTACCTTTGAGGGAGCTGCGTTGGAGCATGTGACCTTTTCCTACGGGGAAGAGACAATCTTAACGGATGTCTCCATGGAGTTTCCTGAGGGAAGGATCCTGGGTATCCACGGAAGGAGCGGCTCCGGAAAATCCACGATCCTGCGGCTTCTGATGCGGTTCTGGGACGTAACGGAGGGCAGCGTGAAGCTCTCCGGACAGACGGTGAAAAAGATTAATACGGATAATCTTCGGAAGATGGAAAGTTTTGTGACGCAGGAAACCGTGCTGTTCCATGACTCCATTGCCAATAACATCGCCGTCGGGAAGCCGGGCGCCTCTCGGGAAGAGATCGTGGAGGCAGCAAAGAAGGCATCCCTCCATGCGTTTATTGAGACGCTTCCTTCCGGGTACGAGACACCCGTGGGTGAACTGGGAGATACGTTATCCGGAGGGGAACGGCAGCGGATCGGGGTTGCCAGGGCCTTCCTGCATGACGCGCCTTTTCTTCTTTTGGACGAGCCTACCAGCAATCTGGACAACCTGAATGAGGGCATTATTCTGAAGGCGCTGAAGGAAGAGCAGGAGCACCGGACTGTAGTGCTGGTTTCCCACCGGCAGTCTACCATGAATATCGCGGACCAGGTATGGGAGATGGATGCCGGAAGGGTATCCTAGTACAGTGAAAAAGAATGGATCCGGTAAGAATTGCAGAAACAGAAAAGGAAATGTGTAAAAGCACCGGGAAAGCCGTCTCTGCATAAACTGATATTAAGTATATGCAGTCAGGTGGCTTTCTTTGAAGACATTTCCAAAACCGCTGTCCGCAATTGAAGAAAAGGAATATCTGGAACGCTGCAAAGAGGGTGACCAGGAGGCAAAGGATGTCCTGATTCTTAGGAACATGCGTCTGGTAGCGCATGTAGTAAAAAAATATCAGGGAACTGACCACGACATGGAAGATCTGATCAGCGTCGGCACCATCGGACTGATCAAGGCAATCAATACCTTTAACACCGATAAAGGTTCGAGGCTGGCAACCTATGCAGCCAAATGTGTAGAAAATGCTATCCTCTCACAGATGCGTTTTTAATTGGAAAAAGCATCGTTCAGGGCGGAAAAACGTTTCACAGCCGGATATCGGAGATGAAGTATCAGATGCAATAAAAACCTCACCGGAGACACTCAAAACAGATTTTTGGGGTATCCAGGTGAGGTTTTTGATTTATGAGACACTTACCGGTATAGATCAGTACAGGGAAGTAAGGATATCGACGCACCGCTCAATGCCCAGCACACCGCTGTCCAGACAGACGTGATAATTCTGTGCATGGCCCCATTTCATATTCGTGTAAAAGCGATGGTAGGCGGCGCGTCGTTTGTCTTTGTCTTTCAGTCGCTGCTCCGGAGTTTTTTCGCGCTCTCCATAGACCTTCACAATCCGATCCGCGCGAAATTTCATATCCGCATGGATAAACACCTTAAGGCAGTCTGCCTTGTCCTTGAGGATATAGTCTGCGCAGCGTCCAACGATCACACAGGGACTTTTCTCAGCCAGTTCAAGAATCACGTTCTCCTGAACGGCCCAGAGTCTGTCCTGAGTTGTCGGTCCCATGGACCGGTTGGAGAGGTAGGGGGCAAGCCATCCGCCTGTGGCGTACTCTCCCTCTTCTTTGATGTAATCAGCGGCATATCCGCTTTCTTCCGAAATTTTCTGGATCAGTTCCGCGTCATAGCAAGGGATGCCGAGCTTTTCAGCTGTTATTCTTCCTATGGTACGGCCTCCGCTTCCGAATTCACGGCTGATCGTAATAATTCTGTTTGCCATAACTTTCCCTCCTTAATTTAAAATCGTATCTTAATTGAAAGCTGCTTCTGTTTTTGGGGCATCGGTACTCAGCTCTTTGTAGGTTCTCACAATGATGACGATCGCGATGAGAAATGTCAGGATATCCGCAGTCGGGAAAGAATATAACAGACCATCCAGCCCGAAGAAGATCGGGAGGATAATGGGCAGGAACACGCCGAAGATGATCTCACGGGTTAAAGAGATCAGCGTGGATTCTACTGCTTTTCCGAGGGCCTGCAGATAGATAAAGGTGCCTTTGTTGACTGTGGCAAGAACCATCATGCACAGATAAATACGGAAGCTCTTTACGGCAAAATCGGTATAGTAGGCACTTTCGTTCGCTGCACCGAAGATTCCGATCAGCTGAGCCGGGAATACTTCCACGATAAGAAGAGCGACGGCGCCTACCAGCGCTTCACCGATCAACAGGTATGAGAAGAGCGTCTTCGCTCTGTCCTTACGTCTGGCCCCGATATTGTAGCCGACAACGGGAATACAGCCGGCAGCCATACCGACAGCGATGGAGATGGCGATCTGGAAGAATTTCATTACGATGCCCAGAACAGCCAGGGGAATCTGCGCGTATTCCGGCTGGCCGAAAATTTTATCCATGGCGCCGTATTTTGTACACATATTCTGGACCGCGGCCATGGATACCACGAGAGAAATCTGTGACAGGAAGCTGGTAATGCCGAGTACCAGGAATTTTCTCATCAGGCTGCCCCACAGTCCAAAACTCCCCTTTTCCAGACGCACTGCTTTCATGTGGAACAGATACCAGATGGAAAGGACTGCGGTCAGAATCTGACCGATGACAGTGGCTACGGCGGCGCCCATCATACCCATTCTCATAGGATAAATGAAAATCGGATCGAGGATGATATTGGTGACGGCTCCGGCCACGGTCGAGAACATGGCGAACTTGGGACTGCCGTCGGAACGGATAATGGGGTTCATGGCCTGGCCGAACATGTAAAACGGGATGCCGAGAGTAATGTAGAAAAAGTATTCCTTTGCGCAGGCATATGTCTCCGGATTGACTTTGCCGCCGAAGAAAGTCAGGATCGGATCCATGAAAACAAGATAGAGTATGGTCAGGATCACGCTGCTGATGACGCAAAGTAAAATAGAGTTGCCGATGCTTCGGTGCGCGTCCTCCCGTTTTCCCGCGCCCAGGCAGATGCTGACAAAGGCACAGCAGCCGTCGCCGATCATAACGGCGATCGAAAGTGCAACGATCGTCAGCGGGAACACGACCGTGTTGGCGGCGTTGCCGTAGGATCCGAGATAATCGGCGTTTGCGATAAAGATCTGGTCTACAATATTATAAAGTGCAGCGACCAGAAGGGAGATGATGCAGGGAACAGAGTATTTGCGCATCAGTCTGCCGATTTTTTCGGTTTCAAGAAACGTATTTGATTTTTGCTCCATTGGAAGTTACCTCCTGATAATTAATCATGAAAATCTGCATGCGTGTACAGCCCTTGCCGGAAAAGAAAAAGCGCATACCTTTCGTATGCGCAAAAAAACGATACAAAAGGCAAGCATCCCGTATCGTATCAGTTTGCTTCAAAGCACTTCTTGTATCGTGGCAATCAGTATTTCATTGCTGATTATCATAGCACAGATTTTATGAAAAAATCAAGATGAAATTTCAACTTGTTGCACCCGAAGCTTATATTCCGGCCTGGAAATATGGATTTCAGAGTTTCGGCCATTTCCAATAATTGGCTCAAGAACGCGGGAATTTGTTCTTGACACGTCTGAATAGTTATGCTATATTATCTTTGGTTAGATGAAACTAATTCAAGTACAGAATCAGAATGCGCATTGCACAGGCATATAAGTCCGGTTCGACGAGGATGCTTTTGCAGTGCGCTCTTTTTGTGTAAAAATTAGTCAAAACTAACCAAAGCTGACAAAAATCAGTCATGAATCAATCGATAATCGATGAGGCGAGGAGGAATTTTTATCAGAAAATATATGTCCACATGGATCCTTGGCGCGGTTCTTTTGTTTGTCTCCGCATGTTCCCTGTTTGTAGGCGTGCTGGATATTAATGTGCAGGGACTGCTTCAGGGAGATATCTCCCAGTGGGAGATGTTCCTGATCTCCAGGCTGCCGAGG
>JBJELD010000063.1:0-11401 GCA_051878975.1 Candidatus Caccovicinus sp. | reverse complement strand
AACCAGTTATATAGGAATCCGTGAGAGTCATGCCGTGAGGCAGGACTTAAAAATGAAAAAACCGGAAGATCATTTGCAGGTTCGTTTTTTTGGTTCCTGTGCGGCCGTGTAAATAGGCGTCTGTCATAATCTGAATGATACAGTTCAGTCAAAGCCGGAGGACATATCAGAGCAGGAGCTTTATATTCCGGGTTTAAATAACGAGCTGAAAATCAGGTTACAGATCCCCGTGTATGGAATGGCAGTTACACGAAAGCGGCATGGGAAATGTATTTAGAAAATTGCACAGAGGATGTCCCTGCATATGCTTCTCCGGCGTTAACAGAGGACCTGCATGATCTGCCGCCGGCATACATCTGCGTCGGGACGCTTGACTCGTTTTGCGATGAGACCATCGCTTATGCCCATAAATTGATTGATTCGGGTGTTCCGACCGAACTGCATGTGTATCCGGGATGTTTTCATGGATTTGAAAATTTTGCTGCCAATACTAAGATTGGGCGTAGAGCAATCCAGGAGTATTTAAGAGCATTAAAAGAGGCATTAGCGTAATTGGTGAGAAAAAGACTTGAAATCTAAGACGATAAATCCAACCAGCGCCTTTTATGAAAAGGCGAATGATAAAAATGAATCTTCCCCTTCCAATCTGGAAAACGATATGTTATAATGATAAAAACAATTAAAATCGATTAATAAACACGGATTTTGAGGGGAGAGAAGGATATGTTAAAAAAGGAACGGCAGAACTATATCTTGGAAAAGGTAGAAAAGGAAGGCCGGGCCACGACCAATGAACTGGTTGCGGAACTGGGAGTAGCGGAGGATACTATTCGCAAGGACTTCCAGGAAATGTCAAAGAAAGGCTTGGTAACCAGAATCCATGGCGGGGTTTTGAAACTGGAGCAGGGCCAGATTGATTTTGAGCAACGCAGGCAGGAGAAGCCCTCGGTGAAGCAACGGCTTGCCGAAATGGCAACAGACCTGGTGAAGGGCATTCATGTCATGTATATTGATGGAGGGACAACAAATCTGAAGTTTGCGGAATCGCTGCCCACGGATTTTTCGGGAACGATTATTACAAATTCACCATCTATTGCGCTGGCGCTGTGCAAGTATCCGAATGTGATGGTCATGCTTCTCGGCGGAATCATGAATAAGACAACCCGGGTCATGGAGGGAACCAGTGTCTTGCAGCAGATGACGCCGCTCAATTTTGAGTGTGCGGTGATAGGTGTTTCTTCCCTGTCGCCGGATCGGGGAATCACCTTCCCTTCTTATGATGAGTCGCTCTTAAAGATGGAGGCGATGAAACGAAGTCGTCAGACCATCGTGATTGCGAATAAGGAGAAGCTGGGAAAAGTCGCAGGTTTTTACGCGGGGGATATTTCGGCTGTCAGTATTATGGTAACGAATGAGAAGGATGAGAAGGTGCTGTCAAAGTACCGGGAGGCCGGAATCGAGATTTTGGTGGAGGATGTGGAGTAGAGAACGGGGATAAACGAAATAAAATCAATAAGAAAACGGGGCATGTAACGATGAAACGATGTATTGTTTTATCGTTATATGCCCCGCTTTTTTCTGCCGAATCCGATTGCCTTCGAACCGATAATCAAAAATACCGTGAAATTCAATAAAACAATACACGATAATTTGATAAAAATAACATCTTGAAAATTATTGAAATGTCGCGTATAATCAAAACAACAATAAGAAACAGTTAATAAATCAAGAAACTTAACTGAAAAATGCGAAAAATCAATACCATTAGAAAGCAAAAATAAGAAGGAGGAAAAGGAACAATGAGTTTCAAAGGCAACACACAGATCGTATTAAGGGAACTGGAAACAGTTTTAAGTCAGATTGACGAGGAGCAGGTGGATAAAGCCATTCAGCTGATCGGAGAGAGCGACAAGATTTTCTTCAATGCCCTGGGACGGGCTGGATTCATGGGAAAATCCTTCGTCATGAGGCTGATGCACATGGGCAGAGAGGTGTATGTGGTCGGCGAGACCAATACCCCGAACTTTGGGGAAAAGGATCTTCTGATCATCTGCTCAGGTTCTGGGGAGACAAAGCAGTTTGTCGAGATTGCCGAGAAGGCAAAGAAGATGGGTGGAAAAGTTCTGGTGTTCACCGGAACGCCGGGTTCCACGCTTACAAAGATTGCAGATGATTCTATTGTCATCAAGGCGCCCAGTAAGAAGCAGGAAGATTCCAGCTTTTCATCCGTGCAGCCGATGGCTTCCCTCTTTGAGCAGGGCATTCTGCTGACGGGCGATTCCATCGTCCTGACAATGATGGAGAAGGCAAGCAACAATGAAGAAATGTTTTCCAGACATTCGAACCTGGAGTGACAAAGAGCAAAAACGCAGCCCGAAACGCAGGGCGGCATCAAAAAAATAATAAAATGTAAGGAGATTGAAATTATGAGTAACGTAAAAGAACTGGCAAAAGCAATTCGCATTGATGTCATCGAAGAAACGGCGGCAGCAGGCTCTGGTCATCCGGGCGGCTCACTCTCCATTGCAGATATTCTGGCTGTGCTGTATGGAGAGAAAATGAACATCAATCCGGAAAACCCGAAGTGGGAAGACAGAGACCGGCTGGTGCTTTCTAAGGGCCATACCGCTCCGGCGCTGTACGCAGCACTGGCAGAGAAAGGATATTTCGATAAGGCGGCCCTGAAAACCTTAAGAAAGACTAATTCCTTCCTGCAGGGCCATCCGGACATGAAGAAGACTCCAGGTGTGGACGTTTCCACCGGTTCCTTGGGGCAGGGGCTTTCCATTGCAAACGGACTGGCATTGGCTGGAAGAATGAGAGAGAAAGATTATTATGTTTATGTCATCATGGGCGACGGCGAGATTCAGGAAGGCCAGGTTTGGGAGGCGGCAATGTCCTCTGCACACTACAAGCTGGACCACGTGATTGCATTCCTGGATTTCAACGGACTTCAGATCGACGGTACGAATGAGGAAGTCATGAACGTTAATCCAGTGGATGACAAGTTCCGGGCGTTCGGCTGGGATGTGCAGGTGATCAACGGACATGATTATGATGCGATCTCCGAGGCGATTGATAATGCAAAGGCCGTTGAAGGCAAGCCCAGCATCATCATCTGCAAGACCGTGAAAGGCAAGGGCGTATCCTTCATGGAGAACCAGGTTGGTTGGCACGGCGTAGCGCCAAATAAGGAACAGGCAGAGCAGGCGCTGGCGGAGTTAAGAGCGTTATAATCAATCGGCACAGATATGGAACCTGGCAGAGCGGCATGAATTGCCGGGCGGCCAGCCAAACAAAATCAATAATAACAGGAGGGTTATCATGAATAAAGCAACTCGTGAAGCATATGGAAATGCACTGGTAACATTAATTGACAAAAATCCGGATGTCGTCGTCCTCGATGCAGATCTGGCACATGCAACCAAGACTTTAGCATTTAGCCAGAAGGCCCCGGACCGTTTCTTTAACATGGGAATCGCGGAGGCCGACATGATCGGCACGGCAGCGGGCCTGTCCTTGGGTGGAAAGATTCCATTTGCAACCACCTTCGCAGTATTTGCGACTGGTCGGGCCTTTGACCAGGTTCGCAACACGGTCTGCTACCCGAAGCTGAATGTAAAGATCGTTGGCTCTCATGCCGGAATCACGGTAGGTCCGGACGGCGGCACCCATGCGGCGATTGAAGACATTGCGTTAATGCGCTCCCTGCCCAATATGACGGTTATCGTTCCGTCAGACGATGTAGAGGCAGAAGCAGCCGTTCTGGCAGCAGCCGAGTACGAAGGGCCGGTTTATATCCGTACGGCAAGAGTAGCGACTCCTACATATCACACGGAGGACTATAAATTTGAGATCGGTAAGGGTGAACTGGTGAAGGATGGAACCGATGTGACCATTATCGCTACAGGTCTGATGGTGGCAAAGGCCATCAGCGCTGCAAAGGAACTGGAAGAAAAAGGCATCGATGCTCAGGTCGTTAACATTCCGACCATCAAGCCGCTGGATCAGGATCTGATGCTTGCATGTGCAAGAAAGACCGGTAAGGTTGTCACTGCAGAGGAAGCAACGATATACGGCGGCCTTGGCTCCGCAGTCAGCGAGCTGCTGAGCGAGGTATATCCGGTTCCGGTGAAGAAGATCGGAGTGCAGGATAAGTTCGGAAGATCCGGAGTGCCGGATGAGCTGCTTGAAGAGTACGGTTTAACCGCACATCATATCGCTGAGGCAGCGGAAGCACTGGTGAAATAGGGAAGGGAAGCAATGTAGAAAAGTGCAGTACCGTAATTCAGAACGGAGGGAAATAAGCCGCCGTTCTGAATTATCCGATGAATAATGGGGGTATTAAAATGAAATACGAGGCAACGATAGAAGGAATTGTCAAAAACATCGGCGGCTTGGAGAATCTGGCTACGGCAACCCACTGTGCGACAAGACTTCGTTTCAAACTGAACGACATGACAAAGCTGAACGAAAACGCATTGAAAAAGGTAAAGTCCGTTATGGGCGTCCGAACGATGGACGGCAATGAGATTCAGATTATTATCGGAACGGACGTCATCACGGTCTATGACGAATTCATGGAGATCACAAAATTCAACGGCAAGGGAAGCAGTCAGTCTGCTGCGCCTTCCGGTGGAAAAAAGAAGCTGGATGCTAAGGCGATCGGTTCCATGATCGTGGAATATTTAAGCGGCACGGTAGCGCCGGTGATTCCGATTTACCTTGGATGCGGAATGCTGATGGCTTTCCTGACGATCTGTACAAATTTTCTGGGATTGGATGCGAACAGCGGTGTAGTGGTTATCCTGAATGCAGCTTCGAACGCAGGCTTTTACTTCATGCCGATCGTTCTTGGCTGGTCTGCCGCGGCAAAACTGAAGGCTGACCCGGCATTGGGTGCATTACTTGGCATGACGCTGGTCTATGCCGACATCAATAACGTGGCGGGGTTGGATTTCCTGGGCCTGCCGGTGGCGCAGATCCAATACAACGGCTCTTTCCTGCCGATCGTTCTGGGTGCGGCGTTCCTGGCCCTGGTTTATCGCTTCTTTAAGGACAAGATCCCACAGGCATGCAGATACTTCCTGCTGCCGCTGGTAACGTTGGTCATTTCCATTCCGGCGACGCTGGTTGTCCTGGGACCGATCGGCTACAAAATGGGTGTGGTGCTTATGAGTTTCCTGAATCTGCTGGCTGGCCGTTTTAAACTGGCGGCTCTGGCAGTCTGGGGCTTCTGCACGCCGCTCAGTATCATCACTGGTATGGACAAGGCAGTTTATTTTATCAACATGGAGCACCTGAATGCCATCGGTTATGACAACATTTTCCTGCCGGGCGGTCTGGCAGGAAATGCTGCAATCGGCGGCGCGGCTCTGGCGGTGTGGTTTTTAAGCAAAAATACGGATACAAAGTCTGTGGGCGCATCCTCTGGTATTACTGCTATCATCGGTATCACTGAACCGGCTCTTTACGGTATCTGCGTGAATTTCCGCACTCCGCTGCTGGGCGCTATGACCGGCGCGGCAATCGGTTCCGTGTTTGCAGGAATTGTGAATCTGAAGCAGTATGTATATGCAGGCCCCGGTCTGGCAACTTCTCCAGTTTATATTTCCCCGGATGGAAGCATGACGAACTTTTATTTCTGCCTGGCAACCATCGCAATATCTGCGCTTGCCGGATTTGCCATGACTTATGTTTACAGCCTGAAGAATCCGCGGCAGTACGATGGCGAGGATTCCGAAGCAGCCGTATTAGCGGAGACGGCAAAAAAAGAGAAGATGGTGGCAGTCGTTGACGGAACCAGTATCCCGCTGGAGGAAGTGAAGGATGGTGTTTTTTCCGAGAAAATGATGGGCGAAGGCTTGGCATTTGTCCCGAAGAACGGAAAAATTGTTTCACCCTGCAGCGGAAAGCTGATTGCCGTTTATGATACCGGTCATGCTTACGGCATCCGCAGGGAGGACGGAGTGGAAGTCCTGATTCACATTGGCCTGGAAACGGTTCGTTTAAACGGCAAGGGATTCCAGGTAAAGGTTTCCCAGGATCAGGAAGTAAAACAGGGCGATCTGCTCTGCGAGGTAGATTTGGATTATCTGAAACAGAGCGGTGTCCGCAATGAGGTTATGCTGCTGTTCCCGGGGAAGGGAGCGGGCGAGGTTAAAATTGCCGGATATGGCGATGTGAAACACGGAAAAACCGTAGTGGCGGATATTGCGTAAATAAAGGCGGCGTTGCTCTATTGGGAGAACCATTGGAACAACGCATTGAGAAAAAGGAGAAAAACGACATGAAATTATTTATTGATACTGCAAATGTAGATGAGATCCGCAAGGCAAATGATATGGGCGTAATCTGCGGCGTAACTACGAATCCTTCCCTGATCGCAAAAGAGGGAAGGGATTTCAATGAAGTCATTCAGGAAATCACGGAAATTGTGAATGGTCCCATCAGCGGAGAAGTGAAGGCGACAACGGAAACCGCGGAAGGCATGATCGCAGAAGGCCGCGCCATCGCTGCTATACACAAAAACATGATTGTCAAAATTCCGATGACTGTGGAAGGACTGAAGGCAGTCAAAGTATTGGCTGCTGAGGGAATCAAGACGAATGTGACACTGATTTTCAGTGCCAACCAGGCGCTGCTTGCAGCCCGCGCCGGCGCCGCTTATGTGTCCCCGTTTCTGGGACGGCTCGACGACATCAATGAGAGAGGTGTCGATCTCATCAGGGAAATTGTGGAGATTTTTAAGGTCGCGGGAATTAAGACTGAAATTATCGCCGCCAGCGTCCGCAATACCATTCATGTGACGGACTGCGCAAAGGCAGGGGCGGACATCGCGACGGTGCCTTATAAGGTCATCGAACAGATGACAAAGCATCCGCTGACAGATGCGGGAATTGAAAAGTTCAAGGCGGATTATAAAGCGGTGTTTGGAGAGTAATTAAGCTGATATACAGGGGAGTATTGAAAGGGGGACGCGATGTTTGCGTCCCCCTCTTGGTTGGAAACGGTGGATGTATAAAAAGGATATCCGCCGTTATTATAATAAGAAGTACTGAATATACGGGATCGTGATCATGGTCACGGTAAATGCGATACTCAGTGCTCCGGCACAGATTGCTCCGCTGTGCTCTGACCAGAAATTACTGATCGTGTTAACCATAATAAGGTCCTCCTTTTTCTGTGACTTAATTGACATAGTTTCTTATCAGCTGTTCGGCTGATAGATATATAATACAAGAAAAAAAGGGGGGATATAAGGTACTATATTGACTAAAAGATGGTTGATATTGTCTTTTTCATCATTATCAGTATATGAATGTGGAGGAGGATTTTATCAAGGATCTGTTCTATGCTACGGAGACCAAACCGGAGCGCGTCGCATGACAAACGGAACGTCAGGGTGTTTGATGAAATGAAGATGTGCATTCATGATTTTCATGTGTGGTTCCTGCCTTTCCTGAAGAGATGATAGCAGGGCAGGCAGGATGAGGACATGAGAAGGACGAAATAAAAAAATTCAAATTGTTGTTGACAATTGGCACAATTTGTATTATTCTATCAGATGTATCGAGGCGTGGCTCAGCTTGGTAGAGCGCTGCGTTCGGGACGCAGAGGCCGCAGGTTCAAATCCTGTCGCCTCGATTTTTTATTTCAGAGAAATATTCTGCTTGAGAAGGGCTTTTCTTATCCGGTGATTCCGGCGGAGATGGAAAAGAGCCTTCTTTTTTGATTTTAACGAGAAAAGCGGAAATGGTCTGAAACGGTTTTACGGAACACATTATCGGCTTATGAACATGATAATGGGGCTGATGCTTGTCTGGTGTGCAGCGAGGGTAATCGGAATTTTGTGAAAAAGAATTGACAATTCGACGGTATAGGTGTAAAATGACTGCGTCGCTTTAAAAAGACAGAGTTTTAATGCGGCGTTCAGACAAATTCTGCGACGAGAATAAGTAGGAACAGGGAACTGTTAACAGAGAGCTGCCGGAAGGTGTGAGGCAGCAGCAGAGCTGTTTTGAAGATCATCTCCGAGAAGGGAATCCGAAAATCGATGTGTGTCAGCAGGTGAGTAGGCTTCCACGGGCGTTTCCCGTTATAGGAACCACGTATGCTGGTACGTTGTATTCGTACTTGTTTCAGAGAGGAAACAGGGTGGTTGCGGCGATGAAATCCGTCCCTATTTGAGGGGCGGTTTTTTTTGTTTTACAGAAAGTTTTCCGGCAAAACAAAATGCTCTGCGAAAGATCGTGCCGCACCTGCACGTTTGTTTTCTCTGCGGGCAGGAATACAAAAAACCGCAAATTCCATGATACAGAGGAGGAAACAGGATTATGAAAGCTTACAAGAGATTGATGGATGTGCTGGCGAAGCTGGAAAAGCTGGTTTTGGCTGCAGCTACCATCATCATTCTGGTGCTGACAGTCGGAAATGTATTTTCCAGAAAAGTCATTCACCAGTCATGGTCATTTACGGAGGAACTGGTTGTTGCCGTATTCGTTTTGATCACACTGCTTGCGGCGGCGCTGTCGTGCCGGGAAGGAGGGCTGGTCAATCTGACGCTTGTGACAGACCGTCTGCCAAAATCCCTTCACAGGCCGGTGTTGTTTCTGAACACGGCACTATGTGTGTGTTTTACCGCGGTGCTGTTTAAATACGGCATGGATAAGGTTATTACGCAGCTGGAAAACGGCAAGCGGACCTTTGTGCTGAACTGGCCGGAGTGGATCTTCTGGTCCTTCGTTCCGATCGGCGCAGCCTGCATGATTCTTCATTTTATTGAGTATTTCCTGGACCAGTGTGAAAAGGAGAAGAAGGAGGAGGCTCAGTCATGATCAGCGCAGTTTTATTTCTCTCATTCTTTATTTTCCTGATTATGGGAATCCCGATCAGCATTTGCCTGGGCCTGTCATCGGTGTGTGCGATTTTGTATTCGGGCACGTCGCTGACGATTGTTGCAACCAATATGTATTCCGGCATCAGCAAGTTTCTTCTGCTGGCGATTCCGTTTTTCGTATTGTCCGGAAACATCATGGCGAAGGCCGGAATTTCCAGGCGGCTGATCCGGTTTGTCAATACCTGTGTCGGTCACAGAAGAGGCGGCATTGCAATTGTGTGTGTGATCGTGGCCTGTTTCTTCGGCGCGATTTCCGGCTCCGGTCCGGCAACGGTAGCGGCGTTGGGATGTGTACTGATTCCGGCTATGATTGAACAGGGTGGTTTTTCGGCGGCATTTTCGGCGGCACTGATGGCGACGGCCAGCTCCATTGCGATCGTCATTCCACCCAGCATTGCATTTGTCGTATATGCATCGATCACCGGCGTATCCATTGCAGATATGTTTACCGCAGGCATCGTGCCGGGTATCCTGATGGGGGCAGCGCTGGTCATTGTGGTTATGATTGAGGTCAGAAAGAACCATATTCAGTCTTCTCAGCAGAAGGCTTCCGGTGCAGAACGCCTGGCGGCCTTTAAGGATGCGTTCTGGGGACTGCTGATGCCGGTCATTATTCTGGGCGGTATCTACGGCGGAATCTTTACTCCAACCGAGGCAGCAGCTGTATCGGTGGTATACGGACTGTTTGTGGGTATGGTGATCTATCGGGAAGTGACATTCCGGGATCTGTGGGATATTCTGATCGATTCCGGAAAAACAACGGGCGGAATTATGCTGATTGTAGCGTGTGCATCCTTGTTTTCCTTTGTCTGCACCAAATTCGGCATTGCCCAGGCTGCATCGGAACTGCTGGGGAGCATCGCACATAATCAGTTTACCTTCCTGATTATTGTCAATATCATTTTCCTGATTGCAGGATGTTTCATTGATGCAAACTCGGCTATGTACATTTTCATCCCGATCATGCTTCCGGTATGCAGACAGCTGGGATATGATGTGGTTGCATTCGGTCTGGTGGCAACCGTAAACCTGGCAATCGGTCAGGTAACGCCTCCAGTGGGTGTCAACCTGTTTGTTGCGATTTCGGTGAAGCTGAAAAAGGGCATGGAAGTGGACATTACGAAGATTTCCAGAGCCGTTGCTCCGATGATTGCGGCTTGTGTGACCGTTCTTCTGGCGATCACCTATATTCCGGAAATTTCCACATTCCTTCCGAAAGCGCTGGCCAAGGATGGCTCCTACAGCGGAACGGTTTCTGCGCAGGAGGAGCAGGCTGCTTCGGGTGACAATGGTTCCGGATCCTCTGGTATGGATGTGTCCGGAGAAGAATGGAATGCGATCGCGGATTATTCGGACCTTGACTGGGAGGAGCAGACCTGGAACTTTACCTGCTCCACGACGGAGACCAGCACCTGGGCTGAGGGCGGACGGAAGTTCGGCGAACTGATGGAACAGGCCACCGGCGGCAGGGTCAAGGTCAATGTCTATGCGGCAGACCAGCTGACCAACGGCAACCAGTCCGAGGGAATCCAGGCGCTGATGAACGGAGATCCGGTACAGATTTCCATGCACAGCAATCTGATCTATTCGGCCTTTGACCCGCGTTTTAATGTGGTATCTCTGCCGTATCTGTTTGATTCGGTGGAGGATGCGGATGCAAAGCTGGACGGGGAAGCCGGCGAGATGATGAAAGAGATTCTGGGTGAGTATGGTCTGCACTGCATGGGCATTGCGGAAAACGGCTTCCGCCAGCTGACCAACAATGTGCGCGAGATCAAGTCTGTGGAGGACATGAAGAATGTCAAGATCCGCGTGGCAGGAAGCAATCTTCTGATGGAATGTTATAAACGCTGGGGTGCAGACGCCACCAATATGAACTGGTCGGAAACCTACACGGCGCTGCAGCAGAAGACGGTAGAAGGTCAGGAGAATCCGCTGCCGGCCATCGATGCGGCGAGTGTTCAGGAGGTTCAGCCTTACTGTTCACTGTGGAATGCAAATTATGATTGTCTGTTCTTCTGCATCAATCAGGAGCTTTATGACAGTCTGACACCGGAACAGCAGGCCGTGGTGGACGAGGCAGGCCGAAAGGCAGTAGCGTATGAACGTTATATCAATCGTGTCGGAGATGAGGAGATTTTAAGCCGCTGGCAGGACAAAAACGGCGTGACTGTAACACCGTATGAGGAGCTGGATGTGGAATCTTTCCGGGCAGCGGTTGACGGTGTGGACGAGTGGTTTGTGGAAGAGCTGAAAAAACAGAATTATACAGATGCAGAAGCGTTGGTAGAGGCATTTCTGCAGTAACCGCAATCATCGCAGAAGTGTGAGGTGGAATCAGCCGGAGGCTGCGTATCCGCTTGAAGGATATGCAGCCTTCGTTATGTTCACAGGAAACCTGTGAACAGCAGTACTGCCGCAGAGAAGCAAATCCGGAGCCGCATTTCTCCCTTGCAAATATGAAAGAAAATGAATATACTAAACGTAATTATACTGCGGCAG
>JBJELD010000062.1:0-11466 GCA_051878975.1 Candidatus Caccovicinus sp. | reverse complement strand
ATGTGGGCGGCTTAAGCGGTGCATTCATTCCGGTCAGTGAAGATCAGGGCATGATTGATGCTGTGAATGCAGGGGCGCTTACCATTGAAAAGCTGGAAGCGATGACCTGCGTCTGCTCCGTTGGTCTGGATATGATTGCCATTCCGGGAGACACTCCGGCCACAACGATTTCCGGCATGATTGCCGACGAGGCGGCAATTGGTATGATCAACCAGAAGACAACGGCAGTCCGTGTGATTCCGGTGATCGGAAAAGGTGTGGGCGAGACGGTAGAATTCGGCGGTCTGCTGGGCTATGCGCCGGTCATGCCGGTGAACCCATTTTCCTGTGAACGGTTTGTTACCAGAGGAGGAAGGATTCCGGCGCCGATTCACAGCTTTAAGAACTAAACTTCGTGCCGTTTGTTCGGCGGCAGAATTTTCATAGCAATGGAACAGAATGAAATCAGAGTTTGACAGAGACGGGGCGGCAGAAGGAACTGACGGCCCGTACTCTTTTATCAGGAACGGTCTGCCGTACCGGCGGGGCAGACCGGAAACGAAAGAAGGCAGGGAGGATTCAGAAACATGAAGTTATATTTAATTCGTCACGGAAGGCAGAACAGTAAGCTCTGCAACGTCGATGTGGATTTGTGTGAGGAAGGATTCCGCCAGGCAGCGCTTCTGGGCGAGCGTCTGGCTCCGGAAGGAATTCAGGTGGTGTATTCCAGTGCACTGAAGCGGGCAATTCAGACGGCGCAGGCGGCAAATCTTTACTGGAATGTAGAGCATTATATGTACCCCGAACTTCGGGAAATTTCATTCGGCGAGATGGAGGGATTAAGCGATGCGGAGATTGCAGAAAAATTCGCTTCCTTTCAGGCAGAACAGAGCAAGATGGAGTATGATATTCCGTATCCGGGCGGAGAAAGCGCAGGCGATGTGGTGCGCCGTGTCATTCCGGTATTCCGTCAGATTGCGGAGAGCGGATATGAGAGAGTGGCCGTGGTCACCCATGGCGGAGTGATCCGCAGCATGGTGACACACTATCTGGGAATGGATATGGCAAAATGGCGGACATTGGGAACCAGTCTGGAAAACTGCAGCATTACGGAGCTGGAGTATCAACCGAAAATAAAGCGATTTACATTGGAGAGGTTCAATGACTATGCTCACCTGGAGCCGTATCCGGAGCTTTTGAGACAGGCCTGGGTGGATGCAGAAAATTAAGATCGGAGGAAAAGGACGGGATCAGGACATGGAACAACAGGACAGACAGCAGCTGGAAGCCTTATTTCAGGAGTTTTTAAATGAACGGCTTCTGCAGATCTTATTCAGCAATTCCAGCAGCCGGGAGCAGATGCTGAAGGCGAAGGCACGGCCTCTGCTTTTAAACGGAAAACTGGTTTTTCAGCTGGAGGAGCAGATCGGGAAACAGGCTTTTCATAAAAATCTGGATGAACATGCAGCGATTTTTGCGTTCTGCAGCCTTCTGGAACATCCCTTCCGGCAGTGTGAGCTTCAGTCGGAGGATGGCTGGGCACAGGTGCTGGTCAGTAAAAAGGGAAAGATCACGATAAAAAAGAAGAAAACAGCAGAAACGAAAAAAATGGAAGGCAAGATGGAGACAGCAGAAAACGGCAACAAAAAAGCAGGGAAAATAGAGACCGTTTCTTCGCAGACCAGTCTCCGCCGTCTGTCCCACAACCGGAAGAAGACCTATGTGCTGGAGGAGGGGACACCGGTTCCGTTTCTGGTGGATTTAGGTGTGATGACAAAAGAAGGCCGGGTCGTACATGCCAGATATGATAAATTCCGCCAGATCAATCGGTTTCTTGAATTTATTGAGGATATCCTTCCCCAGCTTTCGAAGGACGAGGAAAACACCATCATTGATTTCGGCTGCGGAAAGTCGTATCTGACCTTTGCCATGTATTATTATCTGAAGATCATGAAGGGATACCGGATCCGGGTGATCGGACTGGATTTAAAACAGGATGTGATTGACCGCTGCAATGAACTGAGTCGGAAATATCAGTTTGACACCCTGCAGTTTTATCATGGGGACATTGCTTCCTATGAAGGGGTGAATCATGTGGATATGGTGGTCACCCTTCATGCCTGCGACACGGCTACCGATTATGCGCTGGACAAGGCAGTCAAGTGGGGGGCACAGGTCATTCTCTCAGTTCCCTGCTGTCAGCATGAGTGGAACGGGCAGATGCACAATGACCAAATGAAGCCGATTCTGCAGTACGGGCTTTTGAAGGAACGAATTGCGGCGCTGTATACAGACGGGATCCGGGCGGAGATTCTGGAGCATATGGGCTACCGGACACAGATTTTAGAATTTATCGACATGGAACACACTCCGAAAAACATTCTGATCCGGGCGGTCAAACAGGGCCGGCCGAAGGACAATCTGGAAGAAATTCAGAGCATTCTGGATTTCTGGGGAGTGAAGCCCATGCTGGCGAAGCTTCTTCTGGAAGAGAATCCACGGCTGTCTGTTTAGCATCGCCTGCATGGCACTGTAAAATTTTATAGAAATTAAATTGAATCCTTCTGAAAATTCGCGTATAATTGAGAATATTCAAAGTATGTACTCAAGGAGGGATTTTCATGAATGAAGATTGGATGAATCAGGCTTATCCGCAGCGGCAGCAGGCGGAGCTTCCGACTGTCAGCCTTGGCGCTTATACGGCCGGAACCTTCGGATGGATGTTTGCCGGTCTGCTGGTAACGTTTCTGGTAGCCATGTCCGGCTATATAACGGGCTGGATCGGCTATGTGACCTATATTCCGTACTGGAATTATGTGCTTCTGATTGCAGAGGTTGCGGTTGTGGTATGGATGAGCGCGAGAGTGAACAAGATCTCCGTGGGAATGGCAAGAGCGCTGTTCTTTTTGTATGCAGCACTGAACGGCGTGGTCTTTTCGCTGTATTTCCTGATTTTTGATCTGGCTTCCATGGTGTTTGTATTTGGGGCGACTGCCCTGTTTTTCGGGATTATGGCGCTGATGGGACGCTTTATGAATCTGGATTTCAGCCGCTTCCGTCCGTTTATGACAGGCGGACTGATTTTCCTGGCTGCGTTTTGGATTCTGTCCATGTTCCTGAATCTGAGCCGCTTTGAGATGATTGCCTGTACGCTGGGAATTTTTCTGTTCCTGGGCTATACGGCATATGACACACATAAGATCAAGGAATATTATGCGTATTACAGCCGGAATGATGTCATGCTCGCAAAGGCTTCCATTTTTTCTGCATTAGCACTTTATCTGGATTTTATCAACCTGTTTCTGTATCTTCTGCGGGTCCTGGGAAGAAAACGCAACTGAGAGAACCGTCGGATGACAGAAGCATGATAACAAAAACGGCATCAGCCGGCCCGGTCACAGAAGGACCAGAGGCCGGCTGTATTCGTTTGCCGGAGAAATGCCGTAGCGTTGTTTGACCAGCACATGATAAAGATGAGAGCAGAAAATATCCTGCTTCCACAGGGACTCTGCGCAGGGCGGGAGGAGGAAGCGGGCATCGGCTGCTTTTGTGATCAGCGGGATCCGGCTGTTTTCTTTAATGGCACGCAGAAGAGGTGCGGCGGATTTACGAAATCCCAGAACCCTGGCGTAGGAGCAGTAGCCCTCTTTTCGCCAGGTATTCATGTCTTCCTGCCGGATGCCAAGAAGAAGATGAGTCAGGCTGCGGCTGACCCGGGTGTAAGTGTACTGACGGGTCTTCAGGGCTGCAATGCGTTCGGCAAAAGAGAGAGCGGTCTGTGCCTGCTTTTCCAGACGCCCGGCCAGTTCATCGGACAGGTCCGAGAAGGACTGAAACGGAATGCTGTCTGCCTGACAGGACAAAATCCGGAAACTCAGCATGGAGGAGCAGTCCTCCGGAAAAACGGGAAGGAGCTTTCCGGAATAGTAGAGAGGCAGAATCTCGGCGGGCAGCTGCTGTTTAAGAGCAGGAGTGAGGAGTTTGCTGCCGCTTTCCTGAGGATGGTTCTGCGCATTTTTCCAAAGCTCGAGGCGAAGCGCCGATGCGGAGGCAAAGGAGATATTTTGTGACCGGCAGACTTTGTCTGCCAGCGTCGTATCATGATATCCGCAGCCTTCTCGTCGGATGGTGAGCGGAAGAATCGGGCTGTTTTGGCGTTTCAGCGCTTTCAGGTATTCGATGCCGAGAAGATTGTTCGGGGAATCAGCAGCTTTCAGCGCCCCGTCGGAAAGGCCGCAGGCTGCCATGGCGGTCTGTCGGGCCGAAGGAAAGGAGGCACCCTGACGCAGTTCATATTTCAGTGTGCTGCAGAAGGGTTCCGGTTCCTCGCTCAGACAGAGAGCCGCTTCCTGCAGAATATCCAGCTGCCCGATTTCGCTTCCGAAGGAGAGAAAGGAAATCACGCCGAGCCGGTCCAGAAGAGAAACGGCGGCAGAGGCAAAATCCTCGGCGCTTCCGGATGCAAAGGGGGCGGGCAGCTCCAGGACCAGGTCAGCACCGCAGAGCAGGGCCATCTGTGCCCGGAGAGATTTTTCAAAAACTGCGGGCTCTCCACGCTGAACGAAGTTTCCGCTCATGACCACGACAAGGTAGTCGGCTCCGGTTTGTTTTCTGGTTTCCTGAAGCTGATACTGATGCCCGAGATGAAAGGGATTGTATTCGGCAATAATTCCGGCTGTTCTCATAATTTCATTACTCCTGCCTGATTGTTGTTTGTTTTTCATTATAATGGGATTACTTCTCCGCGTAAAGTCTGAGTTTTTTCTGGCAGTTTTGCTTTGTTTTGTAAAAAATGCAAATTTCTTGAAGGTCAAGTCTTGAAAAAAGATGAAAAAGCACCTAGAATAGAGATAGAATCCAACAGTAGTTGGTCAAATTTTATCAGAAGGATAGGAGAGAAAAATCATGAAATTTTTAGTTGAAACCTCTGCACGCCATGTACATGTAACTCAGGAAGATTTAGAGACCTTATTCGGCAAAGGCTATGAGCTGACCAAGAAGAAAGATCTTTCTCAGCCGGGACAGTATGCCTGTGAAGAGAGGGTAACGGTAGTTGGACCAAAGAAGGAATTAAAGGGCGTTTCCATCTTAGGACCGGTTCGTAAGGCTACCCAGGTTGAGTTATCCTTAACGGACGCACGTTCCATCGGTGTAGCGGCTCCTGTTCGTGAGTCCGGTGATGTTGCCGGCAGCGCTCCATGTAAGCTGATCGGACCTGCAGGTGAAGTTGAAATTACTGAGGGCGTTATCGCAGCAAAGCGTCATATCCATGCAACCACTGCAGATGCAGAGGCTCTTGGCGTAAAGAACGGCGATATCGTATCCGTAAAGATGGATACCAACGGCAGAAGCCTGATCTTCGGTGATGTGGTTGTTCGTGTAAGCGACAGCTATGCTCTGGCTATGCACATTGATACCGATGAGTCCAATGCAGCAGGCTGCGGCAGAGAAGAATACGGCGAGATCGTAAAGTAAGAAAAGCCCTGAAGGAGAAAAAACAAATATGAAGATTTTAGTTATCAACTGCGGAAGCTCTTCCCTGAAGTATCAGTTAATCGACATGGACGATGAGTCTGTAATTGCAAAGGGCCTTTGCGAAAGAATCGGCATCGAAGGTTCCAAGCTGACCCACAGCCCTTCCGGCAAGGATAAGGTTGTGATTGAGAAGGATATGCCTACTCATAAGACGGCTATTGAACTGGTTATGGATGCTCTGCAGGATCCGGAGCACGGTGTGATCAAGAGCACCGATGAGATTTCCGCAATCGGACACCGCGTACTGCACGGCGGAATGAAGTTCTATAAGTCCATCGTGGTAAATGATGAAGTAAAGAATGTAATCCGCGAGTGCTTCGACTTAGGACCTCTGCACAACCCAGCCAACCTGATGGGTATCGAGGCATGTGAGGCTGCTATGCCTGGCAAGCCAAACGTAGCAGTATTTGATACCGCATTCGGTATGTCCATGGAAGAAAAAGTGTATAAGTATGCGATTCCGGAGGAATACTTTGAAAAGTACAGCATTCGCCGCTACGGCTTCCACGGAACCAGCCATATGTTCGTATCCGGTGAAGCCATCAAGTTTGGCGGTCTGGATCCGGAAAATGCAAAGGTGATCGTATGCCATTTAGGAAACGGCTCCAGTATTTCTGCTTCCATCGGCGGAAAGTGCGTGGATACTTCCATGGGACTTACTCCTCTTGAGGGTCTGATCATGGGAACCAGAAGCGGCGACGTAGATCCGGCCGTTCTGCAGTTTATCATGAATAAGGAAGGCATTGACATCAATGAGATGTTGAATATCTTAAATAAGAAATCCGGTGTCCTGGGCATGTCCGGCGGCGTATCCAGCGACTTCCGTGATATCGGTGCTGCTGCAGCAGAGGGCAATCATCTGGCAGCAGTTGCATTGGATGCATTTATCTACCGCGTAGTGAAGTACATTGGCGCATATACCGCAGCTATGAACGGTGTAGATGCGATCGCATTTACTGCAGGCGTAGGTGAGAATGATATCAATACCCGTAAGCGTATCTGTGACAGCCTGGGCTATCTGGGTGTAAAGATCGATGAAGAGGCCAATAATATTCGTGGAGAGAGAAGAATCATTTCCACCGCGGATTCCAAGGTTAAGGTAATGCTGCTGCCGACCAACGAGGAGCTGGCAATCGCAAGAGATACCAAGGCACTGGTTCAGTAGACCGCTTCCTTATAAAATGACGGAGCCGCCACAGGATGTGGCGGCTCTTTTGCGGGAATATTTCGAATATTTCGTAAAAATTTAGTTGACAAAGCAGGCACCGGTATGTATAATATTGAAGGTGCGTATTAGGAGTATATAATATGCTGATTAACTTATCAGAGTTGTTTTCCTGCCAAGGAAAAGTGAAGACCTATACCCAGAATCTTGAGATGGAGCAGTTTCACGGACCGGATGGGGACTATGAGATTGCAGACAAGGAGCCGGTGGTGCTTACCATTACCCACACAGGTGAAAAGAAGCTGTCGGTTACGGGAGAGACAAAGCTTGCTTTGATGATGCCCTGTGACCGTTGTCTGGAGCCGGTAAAGGTGCCTTTTGAACTGTCGATTGATGAAGAGCTGGATATGAACCAGAGCAGTGAGGAACGGGTAGAAGCGTTGGATGAACAACCCTATATAAGCGGTTATTATCTGGATGTGGACCAGCTGATTGGGAACGAACTGATGCTGAACCTGCCGATGAAAGTTCTCTGCAATGAGGACTGCAGGGGAATCTGCGGCAAGTGCGGTCAGAACCTCAATCACGGAACATGCAGCTGCGACAGCAGCGTGCCGGATCCCAGGATGTCGGTAATCCAGGATATTTTTAAACAGTTTAAGGAGGTGTAAAACCATGTCTATCTGTCCAAAGAATAAATCCTCTAAGGCTAGAAGAGATAGCCGCAGAGCAAACTGGAAGATGAGCGCTCCGAATTTAGTAAAGTGCTCCAAGTGCGGCGCTTTAATGATGCCTCACAGAGTATGCAAAGCTTGCGGAAGCTACAATAAGCGTGAGATCGTATCTGTAGAGAACTAAGATCATCAGGAGCTGAACATAAGCCCTCCTTTGTCGGGTTATGAATCCGACGAAGGAGGGCTTATTTTGCTTGATGCTCCGGTGAAAGTTCGGCTGTTAGCCCTCGCAGAGCTCCGGATACCGTCCGCCCGGCTCCGGCAGGCTGCAGCCGGCCGCTTTCAGACGCTTGTAGAAGCCGGCCCGGGACATACCGCACCGGATGGAAGCTTCGGAAGCTGTGATGTATCCGTTCTGCCACAGCTGAACGATCCGGTCAAACTCCGGGATTTCCCGTTTGCTTCTTCCGAACTGGATTCCCCGCGCTTTGGCGCTGGCAATCCCTTCGATTTGGCGCTGACGGATATTTTCCCGCTCGGTCTGTGCCACGTAGGAAAGGATCTGCAGGACCAGATCAGAAATGAAAGTGCCGGTCAGATCCTTTCCCTTCGAGCGGGTATCCAGAAGAGGCATGTCGACCACCAGGATATCGGCGTGCCGCTCCTTGGTCAGAAGCTTCCACTGTTCGATAATGTCATCGTAGTTTCTTCCCAGCCGGTCGATGGATTTTACAATCAGAAGATCTCCCGGACAGATTCTGGTAATCATTTCCTTCCAGGCCGGCCGTTCAAAATCTTTTCCGCTCTTTTTGTCGATGAAAAGATTCCTTTCCGGTATCTTGTAGGCGGACAAGGCATCCAGCTGCCTTGCTTCGTTCTGATCTTTGCTGGAAACGCGGATATAACCGTAATTTTGTTTTCTCATGTTGTTACCTCCATTTTTTCTTTTTGTAATACTGATAGTTTACACATAAACCTAAAAAGTACCCGGAGAGTATTTTAGCAATTTACGATAAGGGTTCCATAAATCCCCATTTTATTTGAAAACTTGAAAATACATATTGATTTATAAAAGGATATTTAGTATATTAAATCTTGAGATTAGCCGAAAGGAGAATCAGTCATGATTAGAGTAGCAGTAGATGCTATGGGCGGTGATTACGCACCGGCTGAGATGGTAGCCGGAGCCGTGGCTGCGGTGAAGGAGCAGCCGGGAATTCAGGTATTGCTGGTCGGCCAGGAAGCTGCAGTAAATTCCGAACTTTCCAGATATACTTATGAGAAAGAGAGAATTCAGGTGGTAAATGCCACGGAAGTGATTGCCACAGAAGAACCGCCGGTAAATGCCATACGAAAGAAAAAGGATTCATCCATCGTAGTCGGCATGAACCTGGTAAAGAAAAAAGAGGCAGATGCATTTGTGTCAGCCGGAAGCTCCGGCGCCATTCTGGTGGGCGGACAGGTTATTGTAGGAAGAATCAAAGGGGTAGAGAGGCCTCCTCTGGCGCCGCTGATTCCGACGGAGAACGGAGTTTCGCTTTTGATTGACTGCGGAGCAAATGTGGATGCCAGACCTTCCCACCTGGTGCAGTTTGCACGGATGGGTTCAATTTATATGGAACACGTGATGAAGGTGAAAAACCCAAGAGTTGCCATTGTGAATATCGGCGCGGAGGAAGAGAAAGGGAATGCTCTGGTAAAGGAAACCTTTCCGCTGCTAAAGGCCTGCAGGGATATCAACTTTATCGGAAGTATTGAGGCGCGGGAGATTCCGCATGGCGGAGCGGACGTTGTTGTCTGCGAAGCCTTTGTCGGAAATGTAATCCTGAAGCTTTACGAGGGTGTCGGATCGACCTTGATTTCGAAGGTGAAGAGCGGCATGATGAGCAGCCTGCGGAGCAAGATCGGCGCGCTTCTGGTAAAGCCTGCGCTGAAGACCACTTTGAAATCCTTTGATGCCAGCCGTTACGGCGGCGCGCCGCTTCTGGGTCTGAACGGTCTGGTCGTAAAAACACATGGCAATTCAAAGGCAAACGAAGTGAAAAATTCCATCATTCAATGTGTTACCTTTAAAGAACAGGGTATAAATGAAAAAATCAAAGAAAGCCTGACCGAAACAGGCAAAGAAGAGCAGGAGGACTAAAAGGTATGGAATTTGAAAAGTTACAGGGAATTATTGCAGAGGTGCTGAATATGGAGCCGGATGAGGTAACGATAAACGCCACATTCGTGGACGATCTGGGGGCGGATTCTCTGGATGTATTCCAGATCATCATGGGCATTGAAGAAGAGTTCGACATTGAGATTCCGAGCGAAGAGGCAGAAAAAATCGTCACGGTCGGCGACGCTGTGGAAGCAATTAAGAACGCATTGAATTAGGAGATGTTGGGGCAGCCGCAGTTGTCAGGGCCGCCCCTTTCCTTTTGAGTTGGAAGGAGGATCGATGTGAATCGAGAGATCAAAGAACTGGAGCAGATCATTGGCTATACGTTTCAGAATCGGAGACTGTTAAGCCATGCCATGACTCACAGCTCGTATGCAAATGAACACCGGTGGGAGAAAACAAGATGCAATGAACGTCTGGAATTTCTGGGAGACGCTGTACTGGAGCTGGTAAGCAGTGATTTCCTGTTTGCTTCATATCAGGATATGCCCGAGGGCGATCTGACCAAGACGAGAGCCAGTCTGGTCTGCGAGCCGACCCTGGCATTCTGTGCAGCAGAAATTCATCTGGGTGAGTTTCTGCTTTTGGGAAAAGGCGAGGAGGCAACGGGAGGAAGATTCCGCCATTCAGTTGTATCGGATGCGATGGAGGCTCTGATCGGAGCCATTTATCTGGACGGTGGTTTTGCTAATGCAAAAGAGTTTATTCATCGCTTCATTTTAAATGATATTGAGCATAAGCAGCTCTTTTATGATAGCAAGACTATCTTACAGGAACTGGTGCAGAGCCGGTTTGATGAACCCTTAAGTTACGAGCTTCTGAAAGAGGAAGGTCCGGATCATAATAAGTCCTTCGAGGTCCGCGCAAAGATCGGAGACCGGGAAATCGGACGAGGAACCGGGCGGACGAAAAAGGGTGCGGAGCAGGTTGCCGCGTATAATGGAATCATAAAGATTAAGGAAGACTAGCAGAGTATGTATTTAAAAAGTATAGAGATCCAGGGCTTTAAATCCTTTGCCAACAAGATCGTCTTCGAATTTCACAATGGAATTACCGGAATTGTGGGACCGAACGGCAGTGGAAAAAGCAATGTGGCGGATGCGGTCCGCTGGGTTCTGGGAGAGCAGAGAGTCAAGCAGCTGCGGGGCGGCAGCATGCAGGATGTGATTTTTTCCGGAACCGAGATGCGAAAACCTCAGGGCTTTGCTTATGTGGCGATTACGCTGGATAATTCGGATCATCAGCTGGCCATTGATTATGACCAGGTCACGGTTTCCAGACGGCTTTACCGTTCCGGTGAAAGCGAATACATGATCAATGGAAGCGCATGCCGGCTGAAGGACGTAAATGAGCTGTTTTACGATACCGGTATCGGCAAGGAAGGCTATTCCATCATCGGTCAGGGACAGATCGATAAGATTTTAAGCGGCAAGCCGGAGGAACGCCGGGAGCTGTTTGACGAGGCGGCCGGAATTGTAAAATTTAAGCGCAGAAAAACCATTGCCCAGAAGAAGCTGGAGGATGAAAAGCAGAGTCTGGTCCGCGTGACCGATATTTTATCCGAACTGGAAAAACAGGTGGGGCCGCTGGGACGGCAGGCGGAGGCGGCAAAGAAGTATCTGCAGCTGAAGGAAGAGCTGAAGTCCTACGATGCCAATGCATTCCTGCTGGAAAGTGCCGCTGTAAAAGGCCAGCTGAATATACTTAACGAACGGGAAGCAATCGTAGCCGGAGATCTGGAGCAGGCAAAGGCGGAAGCAGAAAAAATCAAGACGGATTATGATCAGCTGGATGAGGCGATTCAGAAGCAGGAGGAAACGCTGACGGAAAGCCGTTCCCGGTTCAGCCAGGCCAATATGCAGCAGGGAAATCTGGAAGGCCAGATCAATGTGCTCAACGAGCAGATCAATACGGAAAAAATGAATGCGGAGCATTTAAAAAACCGAATC
>JBJELD010000061.1:35319-49190 GCA_051878975.1 Candidatus Caccovicinus sp. | reverse complement strand
CCGCAAATTCATAGCTGCAGGTAATCAGAGAATACAGCTTTGTCACCTTCTGCTCCGGTTCTGCACCAGCCGACGCTTTCTTCGTCATCTCTGCCACATAAGAATCAAAATCTTCCTCCGATTCAAAATCCGTTTTTCTGCGGACTGCATCCGGTGTCGTGTAAAGCGCCGCCAGGGCCTTCAGATGAATTCTGCGTTCCGGCGTATCAATATAAAAATCCGAATGCTCATCAAAATAAGCCTGCTCCTTAAATCGGACGATATCTTTAAACATACTTCCGTTCTTCATATGATGACCATAGATCACATTATGAAGGCTGGAAAAATCCTTTTCATCCTCAAAATCCAGAAAAATCGCACCGGCCACGCTGTCGTTGCCCTCCAGATCCGTATGTAAATACGTGTCATTATCTTCCGCCTGAAGAATCGGATAGTCAATATTGGTATCCGGAATGGTAATCCAGCCCACCACATCCGGATTGACCTCCCAGAGCGCTTCAAAATCAATCGGAGAAACATAGCCTTCTGTTTCCGCCTCCGCAGTCGTTTCCGCCTCGGTAATTTTGATTTCCTCCGTTTCCGCTTCCGTCTCCCGGGCAGCTTTTTCCAGACGTTCCTGCTCTCTGGCTGTCTCTTCTCTCCGCCGGATTTCTCTGCCTGTCCAGATCCCGGCTGCCAAAAGGCTCAGAACCGCCAATCCTGCCAATGTCCTTCGGCCTTTCTTTGTCATAATTCCATTCTTCCTTCTCTCTTCATTTTTATTCATGACGCTATTTTAGCGGAATTGTCCGGACACGTCAATCCATCTTTTCTCGCTTGACATTTTTCATAAAATCATAGACAATAAATACGAATCGTGTCGGCGGACAGCGGACAGCACGGCCGGCCGATGCGAACGAATGAATATAGATAATGGGGGTTCATCATGAAAATTGGATTTGACAATGACAAATATCTTTCCCTTCAGTCAGAAAAAATCAAAGAGCGAATCAGCAAATTCGACGACAAGCTTTATCTGGAATTCGGCGGAAAGCTGTTTGACGATTATCACGCATCCCGAGTCCTGCCCGGATTTGCACCGGACAGCAAGCTTCGAATGCTTCTGCAGCTGGCTGACCAGGCGGAGCTGGTCATCGCCATTAACGCAGCGGATATTGAAAAGAATAAAGTACGCCATGATTTAGGCATTACTTACGATGTGGACGTACTCCGTCTGATTCAGGAATTCCGTGATAAAGGACTTTATGTAGGAAGCGTTGTCATCACGCAGTATTCCGGCCAGTCCAGCGCAGATCTGTTCCGGACCAAGCTGGAGCATATGGGAATCAAGGTTTACCGGCACTATGTCATCGAAGGCTATCCCGGAAATGTATCCCGCATCGTCAGCGACGACGGTTATGGTAAAAATGATTACATCGAAACCACAAGACCTCTGGTCATTATTACCGCCCCCGGTCCGGGAAGCGGCAAGATGGCGACCTGCCTGTCCCAGCTTTATCACGAAAACAAACGCGGCATTAAAGCCGGATATGCAAAGTTCGAAACCTTCCCGATCTGGAATCTGCCGTTAAAGCATCCGGTCAACATGGCCTATGAGGCTGCAACTGCCGACTTAAATGACGTCAATATGATCGATCCCTTCCATCTGGAAGCATATGGAGAAACCACGGTCAACTACAACCGCGACGTAGAAATCTTCCCGGTGCTGAATGCCATTTTTGAAGGGATTTACGGCCAGAGTCCATACAAATCTCCTACTGATATGGGCGTCAATATGGCCGGCTTCTGCATCGTAGACGATGCGGCCTGCCGGGAAGCTTCCAATCAGGAAATCATCCGCCGCTACTACCAGGCGCTGAACCGGCTGGCCAGAGAAGAAGGCGCCCAGGAAGAGGTCTATAAAATTGAACTGCTGATGAAAAAGGACAAGATCACGCCGTCCATGCGCCAGGTTGTCGGAGTCTGCAATACGCTGGCCGCTTCTGAAAACGGACCTGCAGCTGCGATGGAGCTGGCCGACGGACGGATCGTCACCGGAAAGACCAGTGCGTTGTTAGGCGCCTCCGCCGCTCTTCTGCTGAATGCAGTGAAGGCCTGCGCTGACATTCCGCACGATGTCCATGTGATCGCCCCCTCCGCCATTGAGCCGATCCAGACACTGAAAACCCGGTATCTCGGCAGCCGGAATCCGCGCCTGCACACCGATGAGGTTCTGATCGCCCTTTCCGTCAGCGCCGCAACCGATCCGATTGCCGAAAAAGCACTTGCACAGCTTCCGAAGCTTTCCGGCTGTCAGGTACACACCTCCGTCATGCTCTCCCAGGTAGATATCAACACCTTTAAAAAGCTTGGCGTGCAGCTGACCTCAGAGCCGGTATACGAACACAAAAAAATCTACCGCTAAAATCTGTCACCGAAACCAAAAAGCAGGCGAAGATTTGCAGGGTCTCCCCTTGCAAACCTCCGCCTGCCCGGCTTTATAACAGCACATCCTCCAGTGCCCGTTTCGGCACATAATGCACCTGATTTTCATCTCGATAATACCGCACGTCGCCGTCTTCTCCAATCGGAACTACTACGACCTGCTCCTTCGGCCTTCCAAGCGCAAGGATCAGATCCAGGCTGTACTTCTCCGTATCAATTCCCAGCACCGCTGCGGCCTGCTCCCTCTGAAAGCTTCCGATCATACAGCCGCCAAAGCCCTTTTCTGCCGCGCCCAGCATGATCGTCTGCGCCGTGATGCCGTCATCCCACATCTTATTCTTTCCAAGCGCCAGATCACAGCAGATGACGATGTACCCAGACGGACGTTCTCCCTCCTCCGGTCCCGGCCAGTCCGGAAGCGCACCGGCCCAGGCAATCGTCGGAAACAATTCGGCACACTCTTCCTCCGAAAAGACCAGACGGTACTTCAGAGCCTGCGAGTTGGCGGTAGATGCCGTCATTCTGGCCAGATCTGCCAGTTCTCTTAAAGTTTCTTCCCCGATTCTGTCCGCCTGATCAAATCTGCGGTAGGATCGGCACTGATGAACCAAATCCTTAAACATGAGCTTCACCATTCCCTTCTTCCTGCACATTCCGTTCCTGCATCGCCCAAGCCGGCTCCGCATTGGTTTCCGGCCGTCCGGTTACCTCGCGGAAAATCTTCATAAACTCCTTACCGGTGATGGTTTCCTTCTCGATCAGGAACTCTGCAATCTTATCCATCGCCTCG
This sequence comes from Candidatus Caccovicinus sp., assembly GCA_051878975.1. Lineage (GTDB taxonomy): Bacteria > Bacillota > Clostridia > Lachnospirales > Lachnospiraceae > Caccovicinus. The sequence continues at coordinate 45,976 of JBJELD010000061.1, read as the reverse complement.
CGGTTCTCGGACAGAAGCTGCTTCGCCTCCTCATAGGCCTGCTTCAGGATCTCCATTACCTCTTTATCCACATCCGCCTCTGTAGCATCGCTGCAGTTCATAACCGTTCTTCCGCTGAGATACTGATTTTCCTGGGTTTCCAGTCCCATCAGACCGAACTTTTCGGACATGCCGTACTGGGTCACCATAGCGCGGGCAACCCGGGTCGCCTGCTCAATATCATTCGCCGCGCCGGTCGTCACCGTATCAAAAACAATCTCCTCCGCAGCACGCCCGGCCAGATAGCCGACCAGCATCGCGTGAATCTCCTTCTTCGTATTTAAGTATTTCTCTTCCTCCGGCACCTGCATCACATAGCCCAGTGCACCCATGGTACGCGGAACGATCGTGATTTTCTGTACCGGCTCCGCATCCTTCTGCAGAGCGCTGACCAGAGCATGACCAACCTCGTGATAGGACACAATGCGGCGTTCCTCCTGGCTCAGAATCCGATCCTTCTTCTCCTTGCCGACCAGAACGACCTCCACCGCCTCAAACAGATCCTTCTGAGAAACGGCCTTCCGTCCGTGCTTGACTGCCGTAATAGCCGCCTCATTCATCATATTGGCCAGATCGGCGCCGACTGCGCCGGAAGTCGCCAGTGCGATCTCCTCAAAATCAACGGTTTCATCCAGAAGCACATCCTTGGAATGCACCTTTAATATGTTTACACGACCCTTTAAATCCGGCTTATCTACGATCACACGCCGGTCGAAACGTCCCGGCCGAAGCAGCGCCGGATCCAGAATCTCCGGCCGGTTCGTCGCTCCCAGGACAAGAAGGCCCTTTGAAGAATCAAAACCGTCCATCTCGGAAAGCAGCTGATTCAGCGTCTGCTCCCGCTCATCATTTCCGCCGCCGTAACGGGAATCACGGCTCTTTCCGATCGCATCGATCTCATCAATAAAAATAATGCACGGCGCTGATTCCTGTGCCTGCTTAAACAGATCACGCACGCGGGATGCACCCACACCTACAAACATTTCCACAAAATCCGAACCGGACAGCGAGTAAAACGGAACATGTGCCTCGCCTGCCACAGCTCTCGCCAGAAGCGTCTTTCCGGTACCGGGAGGACCCACAAGCAGCGCACCCTTCGGAAGCTTCGCGCCGATCTGGGTATACTTGGCCGGATTGTGCAGAAAATCCACGATCTCGGTCAGAGACTCTTTCGCCTCATCCTCGCCTGCCACATCCTGAAAGGTAACACCGGTCTCCTTCTGAACATAAACCTTCGCATTGCTCTTGCCTACGCCCATGATGCCGCCGCCTCCCATCCGTCTCATCATCAGATTCATGACAAGAACAATGGCAAGAAACGGAATGACAAAGCTGATAATCGATTCCAGAATCATGCTGGTATCCTGTTTCTCCTGGTGAAATTCCACACCGGCAGCTTTCAGCTGATCCACCAGGCTGTAATCACCGGCCACCCGGACCGTATAGAAATAATTGACCATCGGATACATCATACGGATATCCCTGGTCGGCTCGATCTCGATTTCACTGTTTCCAAATGTAACGCTCTCTACCTTGCCTTCGTCAATCATCTTGACAAATTCACTGTAGGAAAACTCATGTGTTGAATTCTTTGTGACTACATTTTTCATCATCGTGATAACAACCAGGGTGATAAGCGCTGCTACCGCCCAGATCAGAAGAGTCTGCCCGCCCTTCTGCAGCTTGTTGTTATGATTGTCTGGTGTATTATTGTTGTCCATAAATTTTTGTTCCTCCATCTGAAAAGCGTTTCCCTTAAATCGCGCTATTCTCTACCATTATAGTGTCAGTCTCTCCATAAATCAAGGAAAACCCGATGGAAAAAAGTTAAAATTTTTATTAAAATATCTGGATTTCTGTTTTGTGCAGAGTTATAATAGGTAAGTTATTTTTTATCCCCTAAGATACCAAAAACCAAAAGGAGGTACCCGTTTATGCCTGTAAAGTATGTATTTGTTACCGGTGGCGTTGTCTCCGGTCTGGGAAAAGGCATTACCGCCGCATCCCTCGGCCGACTGCTGAAAGCCAGAGGCTACAAGGTCACCATGCAGAAATTCGACCCCTACATCAACATTGACCCGGGAACCATGAACCCCATTCAGCACGGTGAAGTTTTTGTTACCGATGACGGCGTGGAAACCGACCTGGATTTAGGCCACTACGAGCGTTTCATCGACGAGAGCCTGAATAAAAATTCCAATGTCACGACCGGAAAAATCTACTGGAGCGTCCTGCAGAAGGAACGCCGCGGTGATTACGGCGGCGGCACCGTACAGGTCATTCCTCACATTACCAATGAGATCAAGAGCCGTTTCCACCGCAATTACGCAACCAAGGAGACGGAGATTGCCATCATTGAGGTCGGCGGCACCGTAGGAGACATTGAAAGCCAGCCGTTTTTAGAGGCCATCCGTCAGTTCCAGCATGAAGTCGGCCATGAAAATGCCATTCTGATCCATGTAACCCTGATTCCTTACCTGAAGGCTTCCGGCGAATTAAAAACCAAGCCGACCCAGGCCAGCGTAAAGGATCTGCAGGGCATGGGCATTCAGCCGGATATTATTGTGTGCCGTTCCGAGCAGCCGCTGGATGAAGGAATCAAAGCAAAAATCGCTCTGTTCTGCAACGTTCCTCAGGACCATGTTCTGCAGAATCTGGATGTAGATGTATTATACGAAGCACCGCTTGCCATGGAAAAGGAACATCTGGCGCAGGCAGCCTGCACGGCACTGAAGCTGAACTGCCCGGAGCCGGACTTAAGCGAATGGGAATCCATGATCGATGCCTGGAAGCATCCGCAGCATGAGGTCACCATTGCTCTGGTCGGAAAATATACCGCTCTGCATGACGCCTACATTTCCGTGGTGGAAGCATTAAAGCACGGCGGTGTCGCAAACCGCGCCACCGTCAACATCAAGTGGGTGGATTCCGAACAGCTGAACCCGGAGAATGTAAAAGAGGTGCTGGGCGATGTGAAGGGAATCCTGGTTCCGGGCGGTTTCGGCGACCGCGGAATCGAGGGGATGATCGTGGCAATCCAGTATGCGCGGGAAAATCAAATCCCCTTCCTGGGTCTCTGCCTCGGCATGCAGCTGTCCATCGTCGAATTTGCCCGCCACGTATTAAATTATCACGACGCGCACAGTGTTGAGCTGAATCCAGCTACCACGCATCCGGTCATCGCACTGATGCCGGATCAGGAAGGCATTGAGGACATCGGCGGCACTCTGCGGCTCGGCTCTTATCCATGTGTACTGGATCCGTCCTCCAAGGCTTATCAGCTGTACGGCACCGATCACATTGAAGAGCGCCACAGACACCGTTACGAGGTGAACAATGATTTCCGGAACGCTCTGAATGAACACGGTATGCTGCTGTCCGGCATCTCTCCGGACGGCCGTATTGTCGAAATGATCGAACTGCCTTCTCATCCGTGGTTTTTAGCTACGCAGGCTCATCCGGAATTCAAATCCCGCCCGAACCGGCCGCATCCGCTCTTCCGCGGATTTATCGAGGCGGCATTAAAACAGAACTGATTTCTTTTGTATAAAAAAATCACCTTGCTCCATACTAGGAGTGAGGTGATTTTTTATGGATCCATTGCAAAACAGACAGCCGGACGGACTTTCCGCAAAAGACACCGGTTCTCTCGGCTCCCACCGGGAATTTCACGGGCTGGATATTCCGGTTTCCTCCGCCACGGACTGTACCGGCCTGATTCCTGCCCCTCCCCAGAGCGATGCGGAGCAGGAATCCTACGAAGAGCTGTACCCGTATCTTCCCCAGGCAGCCGGCCCGGGAGATTCGTCCGGCAAACATTCTTAGGGTCCGGAAAGCCGGGCAGCACAGAACGCTAAGCCGCCCGGCTTTCTTTTCTATAACAAGTACCGCCGCCAAAACGGCAGCTGAAAATTTTATGAGGATTCCTCTCCGACCCGAATGATCGCATCGATGATCTCCATATACTCCGCGCAGTATTTCTCATACATCGGCTGTACGGCCTTCTGAAATCGTTCCTTCTCTTTCGGAGTCAGCTCTGTGATTACGCATCCGGCCGCCCGTACCTTTTCCCTGGAAGTTCTCTCCCGCTCGGCCCAAAGACGCTTTTCATATTCGGCCGATTCCTTCGCTGCCGCACGGATGATTCCCTGATCCTCCGGCGTCAGCTTGTCCCAGGTGGCCTTGGATACCAGCTGAAGCTCCGGCACACGATTGTGCTCATCGACCGTGAAATATTGGGCCACCTCGTAATGACTGGTTGATTCGTAGGACGGCCAGTTGTTCTCCGCCCCGTCAATCTCTCCGGTCTGAAGTGCCGAGTACACCTCAGAATACGCCATCGGTGTGGATACCGCCCCAAGCGCTTCCACCATGCTCATCATCATCTCAGATTCCTGCACACGGATTTTCAGTCCCTTCATATCTTCCAGACGGGTGATCGGCCGGACTGAATTGTAGAAGCTTCTGGCACCTGCATCGTACCAGGACAGGGCAACCATGTTTTTTCCTTCCACTTCTTTCAGAAATTCATCGCCGATCTCCCCCTCCAGCACCTTCCACATATGCTTTGCATCTTTATAAAGATAAGGAAGCTGCAGCACATTCATCTTCGGGACCTGCTCTGCGAGAGGAGAAAGTGAGATTCGCATAAAATCAATCCCGCCGAACTGCACCTGTTCACAAACCGTTTTCTCGTCTCCCAGAATTCCTCCGGCCTGCACCAGAATCTGAATCCGGCCGCCGGTACGCTCCTCCACGATTTCTGCAAATTTATATGCGCCCATGGCCGTCGGGTAATCCTCCGCCTGGTTCTCCGCATACGTAAATACATATTCCGGAACCACCTTAGAATCGGAGCCGCTCCAGTCATTCCCCACAATTCCGGCCATGGAAAGATTCCAGGTCAAAAACAGAATCACAAACAATGCACCGGTCACCAGCACAGACAGAACCACCTTGATCGTTTTATCTTTCACCGGTTTCCTCCATCAGAAATTTTCTTCCGAAATCCTTATCCCGTTCAATCTGCTCCTTCAGTTCCTCCAGACCGGACATTTTCCGCTCCGGGCGGACAAAATGGAGCAGTCCGACCTCGATTTCCTTTCCGTACAGATCACCGTGATAATCAAAGATAAAGGTTTCCACCCCGATTGGACTGACACCTCCCGGTGCCTGGATTGTAGGCTTGCGGCCGATATTAGTGATTCCTCCGTAAAACCTGCCATGAATCAGCACCCGGGATACATAGACACCGAAAGGCGGCAGGTGCTTCTCCGGCGGCGGAAGGAGGTTTGCCGTCGGAAAGCCCAGAATCGATTCCCCGATGTGGTTTCCGTGGACTACCGTCCCGTGAATATAATAAGGCTCGCCGAGAAGCTCATTGGCCTTCTCGATATCCCCCTTATCCAGCTCCTCCCGGATGTAGGTGCTGCTGATATCCCGGTCCTCATCCTTTTCCTTCTCAATGACTGTCAGCTGGTAGCCGTACTTGGGGGAGAGCTTCTGCAGCAGCGCCGCATCGCCGGAACGTTTGTAACCGAATCCGCAGTCCGTCCCGACTACAATCGCCTTCGCCTGCATCCGGTCCACCAGAATTTCCTTCACAAATTCTTCCGCCGTCATGTGTGCGGCGTCTTTCGTAAACGGATATTCGACCAGATAATCGATTCCGATTTTTCTTAAATTGTTTTTTCTTTCCAGATTCGTCGTGATAACGGTGTGCGGCCTTCCCTGAACCAGATCAGCCGGTGCAATGCTGAAGGTAAAAACCGCCGTTTGATATCCCAGGCGCTTTTTGATATCCAGCATAGTTCCGATCAGCTTCTGATGACCGCGATGCCTGCCGTCAAATTTGCCGATCGTCACCACCGTCGGCTCCTCAATCTGAAAGTCTGTGGTTTTTTCCATGTAGATCATGCGTTACGTCTCCCTTGGGAACATTTTTTTCGGCTTCCACCAGTCCCGGCCGGCATCATACTCATAGATGCCCAGAAATTCCCGGCTGCTGGAATAAACCCGGATCAGCCCTTCCCTGGGAAGCGGACCGGCCGGCTCGGAAAAATCCTCCGGCCTCACCGGATTTCCGTTCTTCACAAGTCGGTCTCCCTGTTCACTGGCCACTGCCTTCGTCCCGTCAAACATTTCTTCGATCGGAACCACGATCTCATCCAGCCGGCCCTCGTCCCGCAGCTGTTCGATCTCCGACAGCGTATGGCTGTCTGCGCAGGAAAAACGTTCTACTCTGGTGCGTTTTAAATGCTCCATGCAGCCGCCGCAGCCCAGTGCCCGGCCGATGTCATAGCAAAGCGTGCGGATGTAGGTTCCCTTGGAGCAGGTCACCGTCATGCCGACCCGCGGCAGCTTTACCCAGTCCACGGAAAGTTCCAAAATCTGAACCGCCCTGGCCTGCCGCTCTACTTCCTTTCCGGCCCGCGCCAGCTCATAAAGCTTCTTTCCATCCACCTTCAGAGCCGAATACATGGGCGGAACCTGCATGTAATCACCGACAAAAGAGGCCGCCGCACGGCGCACCTCCTCCTCCGACACCTCGATCGGATACTCATGAAGCGTCCGGCCGGTGGTATCCTGCGTATCCGTTTCTCTTCCCAGAAGCAGAACCGTCTCATAGGTTTTCGTCTTGTCCGTCAGCATATCACAGAGCCGGGTTCCCTGTCCCAGGCAGACCGGAAGGACCCCTTCCGCCGCCGGGTCCAGCGTCCCTGTGTGCCCGATCTTTTTCTGTTTCAAAATCCCCCGGAGCTTTGCCACCACATCATGGGAGGTAAAGCCCGGTTCCTTATATACATTCACCACTCCGTGATACATGTTCCATTTCCCCCGCTGCCTGTAGTTCATCCATCTGCTTCTCAATGTGCCCGGAAAGATTGTTGATCACATCGTAAATGCTTCCGCTCATCGTGCAGCCGGCTGCCTTTACATGGCCGCCGCCGCCGAAAAATCCGGCAATCTTCGACACATCCAGATCTGTATTGGAGCGAAGGCTGACCTTGTATTTCTGTACTTCCACCTCATACATAAAGATCGCGCATTCCACGCCCTCTGTCACCCGCAGCTGGTCAATGATTCCGTCCAGATCCTTGCTGGTCACCCCATAAAAATCCATATCCTTCATCCGGATCACACTGAAAATGCATTTTCCGTGAAGGAAGGTGATGCTCTCCAGGAGCGCACGGCCCAGAATCTGATTCTGAATATAGGTCTTCTGGTAAAAACTTCCGTCAATGATGCGGGTGAAATCAATTCCCTTTGCCATCAGCTTTCCGGCTGTTTCCATGGTCTTCGCAGAGGTAGACGAGTACTTAAACACACCGGTGTCATGAATAATTCCGGTATAAATACACGCTGCAGTTTCTTTCGTGACCTTTTCCTCATCCAGAAGGCCGAACAGGACCTCGCTGGCCGAGCTGGAATCCGGCTCCACCACATTGGTATCCGCATAATTCGTGTTCGTGATATGATGATCAATGCAGAGGCTGTCCTTCGCCAGCTCCAGACCGGTCTTTCCTTCGCCCAGACGCTCCTTGTCGCTGCAGTCCAGACAAATGCAAAGATCATAGGAAACATCCTTTACAAATTCTGTCTGAATCTTATCAAAGCCCTTCAGATATGCAAATTTTGCAGACGGCTCTTCCAGACACAAAGTTGCCTCCACCTGCGGATATGCCGTTTCCAGATAATTAAGCAGTCCCAGTGCAGAACCGACACAGTCCCCGTCAGGATGAATATGGCCTAAAATCAGTACGGTTTTTACTCCATTCAGCTTCGCATCCAGTATTGACATGTATGCCACTTCCTTTCAAAACTCAATCCGTTTCGTCGCTTGATTCTTTTGTTTCCTCATCGTCTTTCAGATCTTTCGTTACTTCATCGATCAGATGAGACATATGCACACCGTATTCGATGGACTGATCCAGAATGAAGTTAAGCTCCGGAGTATTCCGAAGATTCACTCTTCTGGCCAGCTCCCTGCGGATATATCCAACACCGCTCTTTAAGCCGGTGATCGTGTTCTGAGCGGCCTCCTCGTCGCCCAGAACACTGATATATGCTTTGCAGTATTTCAGATCCGGTGTCACCTGTACGTCCACCACCGTTGTCATCGGATGAATGCGCGGGTCCTTGATGCCGTTTCGAATGATTTCGCTCAATTCCCGCTGTACTTCCATATTGATTCTGGTATTCTTAATACTGTTCTTTCTCATATACTCTCTTTCCTGCCTTTAAATCTATCTCGGCACTTCCACCATAGCATATGCTTCGATCATGTCATCTTCCTGGATGTCATTGAACTTTTCAAATACAAGACCGCACTCGTATCCGGCCTTTACTTCCTTCACATCATCCTTGAAACGCTTCAGGGATGCCAGCGGTCCGTCGAAAATCTGAGAACCGTCGCGGCTGATCCGCGCGCTGCAGCCTCTGGTAAAGACACCGTCCAGCACATAGGAGCCTGCAATGGTTCCCACACCGGAAGCCTTGAAGGTCTGGCGCACAACTGCATGGCCGATGACCTTTTCCTCAAAGATCGGATCCAGCATGCCCTTCATGGCCGCCTCTACATCCTCGATTGCCTGGTAAATTACCTTGTACAGACGCACATCCACCTTCTCACGCTCTGCAATGGATTTTGCAGTTACGTCCGGGCGCACGTTGAAGCCGATGATGATCGCATTGGAAGCGGAAGCCAGGTTCACATCGGACTCGTTGATCGCGCCGACTCCACCATGGATCACCTTTACCATAACCTCTTCGTTGGACAGCTTCAGAAGGCTCTGTTTTACGGCCTCCACGGAACCCTGAACATCCGCCTTGATAATGATCGGCAGTTCCTTGACATTGCCTGCCTGAATCTGGCTGAACAGTGCATCCAGTGACAGCTTCGACTTCGTATCGTCGATCAGACGGCTCTTCTCCTCGGAAATAAAGGTCTCAGCAAATGCTCTTGCTTCTTTCTCGTTTTCTGTTTCTACAAAAATCTCGCCTGCGTTCGGAACATCGTTCAGACCCAGGATCTCTACCGGAGTAGACGGACCTGCTTCCTTCACGCGGCGTCCCTTGTCATCCATCATGGCACGGACCTTGCCGTAGCATGCGCCCACTGCCACATTGTCTCCTACACGGAGTGTACCCTTCTGAACCAGAACGGTTGCAACCGGACCCTTGCCCTTATCCAGCTCAGCCTCGATTACCAGACCTCTTGCCTTGCGGTTCGGATTTGCCTTGAGCTCCTTCACCTCGGCCGTCAGCAGAATCATCTCCAGCAGATCCTTGATGCCCTCATGAGTGTGCGCGGAAACCGGCACAAAGATGGTGCTGCCGCCCCAGTCCTCCGGAACCAGCTCATACTCGCTCATCTCCTGCTTTACACGATCCACATTGGCACTTGGCTTATCAATCTTATTGATTGCTACGATAATCTCCACGCCGGCTGCCTTTGCATGGTTGATCGCCTCCACGGTCTGCGGCATCACGCCGTCGTCCGCCGCTACGACCAGAATGGCGATATCCGTGGACTGAGCGCCTCTCATACGCATGGCAGTAAAGGCCTCATGGCCAGGCGTATCCAGGAAGGTGATCTTCTGTCCGTTGATCTCCACCACATAAGCACCGATATGCTGGGTAATGCCGCCGGCCTCCTTTGCCGTTACATTCGTCTTCCGGATGGCATCCAGAAGGGAGGTCTTGCCGTGGTCAACGTGACCCATAACGCAGACTACCGGAGGTCTGGTTACCATATCGTCCTCGCTTTCCTCATCCTCCTTCAGAAGTTCGGCAATCACATCAATCTTCTCTTCCTTCTCGCAGAGAATATCAAACTCCATGGCAATCTCTTCTGCCTGCTCATAATCCACTTCCTGGTTTACCGTTACCATCTGTCCTTTTTCCTTAAAAAGCTTGCCGACAATCACAGAAGGCTGCACCTTCATCTTTTCTGCCAGCTCCTTGATGGTAATGGCCTCCGGAAGCGTGATCACCTTGATCGTCTCCTCTTCCTTCTCCTTCACCGGCTTCTGAGGCATGATGAAGGCTCCCTTGGCCGGCTTTCCGCCCTTTAAGCGTCCTTCTTCCTCATCACGGTTTCTCTTATCGTATTTATCATTCTTATAGGCATTCTTATTGGCCTGACGGTTGCTGGTCGGCTTGGTCTGGATCGGAGTATCGAACGCAGACTTGGAATTCTGGCTTCTTCCGGAACCGGAGCGTCCGCCCTGGAAGCCGCCTCTGGAACCGCTGTCCCGACTGTCTCTTCCGTCACGGTTATCCCGGTTTCCCTGGTAGCCGCCGCTTCTTGCTCCTCCGTCACGGTTGTCACGGTTTCCCTGGTAGCCGCCGCTTCTTCCACTTCCATCGCGGTTGTCACGGTTTCCCTGGTAGCCGCCGCTTCTTCCACTTCCATCGCGGTTGTCACGGTTTCCCTGGTAGCCGCCACTTCTTCCACTTCCGTCGCGGTTATCACGGTTTCCCTGGTAGCCGCCGCTTCTTCCACTTCCATCGCGGTTGTCACGGTTTCCCTGATAGCCGCCGCTTCTTGCTCCTCCGTCACGGTTGTCACGGTTTCCCTGATAGCCGCCGCTTCTTGCTCCTCCGTCACGGTTGT
>JBJELD010000061.1:0-35219 GCA_051878975.1 Candidatus Caccovicinus sp. | reverse complement strand
TTCCCTGATAGCCGCCGCTTCTTGCTCCTCCGTCACGGTTGTCACGGTTTCCCTGGTAGCCGCCGCTTCTCGCTCCTCCGTCGCGGTTGTCGCGGTTTCCCTGGTAGCCGCCGCTTCTTGCTCCGGCCGGTCTCGCTTCACGACTTCCGGAAGTCTCCTTTGCCTCCTCCGGCTTTCCTGCCGGCTCCGCCTGCTTTTCCGGTACCGGCTTCTCTGCAGCCTTCGGTGCCGGCTTTTCCGATGTCTTCGGACGCTGGCTCGCCGGACGGTTCTTAATCTGCTGTGAATTCTGCGGACGATATACTGCTACAAGCTTTTTCTTTGGTGCGGACGTACCTGCATCGGTCTTCGCAGACTCTGCCGCCGAAGCCTTCTCACTCTGTCCTTCCATCCCTTTTCCTAAATCATTTATATTCATACTTCGCTACCTCCGTTCATAGTCATTAGTTTCCCGATTGCGGATGCCAGTCCGGCGTCCTCTACAGAAAGAGATGCGCGCATCTCTTTTCCCATAGCGCGGCCCAGCTCCGCCTTGCTGCCAAAAAAGCATATTTTCACGTGATAATACCCACACATATCCCGAAACATCTTTTTTGTATTCTCTGACGCTTCTTCTGATACCACCACCAGACAGGCACGGCCCTTTTTCACCGACTGTTCTGTGGAAAATTCTCCGCTCTTTGTCTTTCCGGCTTTCGTAGCCAGGCCAATCATATTCAAAATCTTCTGTTTAGAATCCAAGTTCTTCCATCTCCTTTTCCAGCGCTTCATAAACTTCTTTCGGAATCGCCATCTTAAAGGAACGGTCCAGACCCCTGGACTTTACTGCCTTTTTCAGACATTCACCGGAAGGACAGATATAAGCGCCTCTTCCGTTTTTCCGTCCGGTAGCATCAATCAGGATATCTCCTTCGGCTGTCTTCAGCACACGGATCATTTCCTTCTTGCTTTTCATCTCTCCGCAGCCGATGCACTGCCTCAACGGTACTTTCTTTACACTCACGCTTCCATCACTCCTCCTGGCTTCCTTCTGCGGAATCCGCTTCCTCCTGGTAGCTTTCTTCGGTATGCTCTTCTGCTGCCTTATCCTGGAAGGATTCATCCTCCTGGTAATTATAATCTACCATATCTTCCTGATATTCAATTCCCAGTTCCTCGAACAGCCCCTGCTCCTTGGCCTGCGTCTCACTCTTGATATCGATCTTATAGCCGGTCAGGCGGGCCGCCAGTCTTGCATTCTGTCCTTCCTTGCCGATCGCCAGAGAAAGCTGATAATCCGGTACAATCACCAGTGCCTCCTTGGCTTCCTCATCCGCCACCACGCAGATCACTTTTGCAGGACTTAATGCGTTCTCAATCAGATATGCGGCATTCTCATCCCAGTTAATGATGTCGATCTTCTCGCCACGCAGCTCTTCCACTACGGCATTGACGCGGGCGCCATTCACACCGACGCAGGCGCCTACCGGATCCACATTCGTATCATTGGACCAGACGGCAATCTTGGTTCTGGAGCCGGCCTCGCGGGCAATAGCCTTGATCTCCACCGTTCCGTCCTTCACCTCTGCCACCTCGGACTCAAACAGACGCTTCACCAGATCCGGATGGGTTCTGGATACGGAAACCCGCGGTCCCTTAGAGGTATCCTTTACCTCCAGGATATAGACCTTGATGTGATCATTCGGCTTTAAGACCTCCGTCTTTACCTGCTCGCTCTCATTTAAGATCGCATCGATCTTGCCCAGATTAATGCTGATGTTGCGTCCCAGGTTCTTCTGAACGATACCGGTCACAATATCCTTTTCCTTGCTGTAATAATCGTTGTACAGCTCTTTACGCTCCTCCTCGCGGATCTTCTGCAGAATGACATTCTTGGCATTCTGAGTGGCAATACGGCCGAACTCCCTGGACTGAATCGCAATCGGAACCAGATCACCCGGAATGTAGCGCGGATTTTTCAGCTTGGCTTCCTCCACGCAGATCTGGGTCAGCGGATCTTCTACCGTTTCCACCACCTCTTTCTCTGCATACACTGCAAAATCACCGGTTTCCGGATTAATATTTACCTTAACATTATCGGCCTTTCCGAAGTGATTCTTACAGGCAGTAAGCAAAGAATTTTCAATGGCCTCCAGAAGCACGGCCTTGCTGATGCCCTTTTCCTTCTCAATCATTTCCAATGCTAATAAAAGTTCCTTATTCATGGTTATCCTCCTAAAATGCGCTCGTCCCTCTCTCCTAAAAATCCAGGGCCAGCCGAATTAATGCAATATCTGCTCTCTGAAAGGTCATATCTGAACCGTCTTCCATGGCTAATGTAACCGATTCTTTATCATATGCCTTTAATGCTCCGGTATACTCCTTACTTTTGTTTAATGCCTTGTAAAGCCGAAGCTCCACATCCTTGCCGATGCTTCTGGCAAAATCCTTTTCCTTCTTTAAAGGTCTTCCCAGTCCCGGGGAGCTGACCTCCAGAATATAGCTGTCCTCGATAAAATCCTCTTTATCCAGCCAGTCGCTTAAACGACGGCTGATCACTTCGCAGTCGTCAATGGAAATGCCGCCTTCCTTGTCGATATATGCCCGCAGATACCAGGTACCGGCCTCTTTTACATATTCCACATCCACCAGTTCAAAGCCCTGCTCCTCCACAAGAGGCAAAAGGAACTGCTCCGTCCGCGATTCATAGCTTTCTCTCTTTGCCATATGCACACCACCTTCCTTTCCCACACATAAAAGTAAGAGTGGACTTGCGCCCACTCTTACTCTATACCTTATCTTGTTATCATTAATATTCTAGCACCTTTTTTCGGAAAATGCAAGTGTTTTTTTATCTTTCAAACACTCCCCGGTCAATCAGCGGGGTGATTAACCGGGGAATACATATCCGCCCGTTTTCAGCAGATGCTGCTGTCATCCGTTTTCGTGGCTCTTCCTCATACAGGGCGGAAGGCTCATCTCTTTTGCAACCATGAAATCCGCAAAATCCTCCGCCGCCTTGGCGATATAGTTCTTCCGGCTGTACACCATATAAACCAGCCGGGCATCCTCCGGAATATCGGAAATTATCAGTTTCTTCAAATGGTCAAATTGCTTCAGATACGGCGTGTCGGCCGCAACCGCCACCTGGTTGGTCTGGGTCACCACTCCGCCGATGGTGATCTCATCATCATAGGAAAAACTGGCTTCCACACCGTTCTTCCGGAGAATTCCGCGGATCACCTTTCCGATCGGAAGGCTTTCCCGATAGGTCGTCAGCGAATAATCCTTCAGCTGTACCATGCGGACCTCCTCCAGCTGTGCCAGCGGATGATCATCCCGAACCACAGCAATCACCTTCTGGGCCAGAATCGGAACGAAAACCAGATCCGGATCCTCCGTCATCGAGCAGAAACCCAGATCGTACTTTCCTTTTTTCACTCCTTCGAGCACTTCCATCGTCATTCCCTGATAGATGTTGAAAACTGCTTTCGGATTCTTCTCTCTCTTAAAATCCACAATGGCCTTCGGAATAAAATCCCCCAGAATCGTCGGGATGCAGCCAATATCGATAACTCCGCCGATCGCACCGGACTTTTCCTTTGCCACAGCGATCCCCTTGTCCAGTTCATTTAACGCACGGCAGACATACCCGTAAAATTCCTCGCCGTACTTGGTCAGCTTGACATTTCTTCCCTCTCTCTGAAACAGGGCGATGCCCAGCTCCTGCTCCAGGGAAGAAATGGAGTCGCTGAGGCTGGGCTGGGTAATGTAAAGCTCCTTGGCCGCCCTGGTGTAATGCTGAAGCTGTGCCAGCTTTCTGAAGTAATAAAGTTGTGATAAATTCATAAAAATGCCGCCCCCTGAATGTCACACAAAATGCACAATACAACGTTCTGTATCCAGTATAACATATTTCGACAAATTTGTGAATTTGATCCGGCAAGGAATCTCGCCCTTTACTCCTGCTTGGTCAGCTTACTGTAATCTGCGTCCGGCCATCCTTTGATCACGTTCATGATCGTCGGCAGGATCAGTGTGAAGATATTGATGATGGAAACGAGCGTCAGACCCTTGGAAACCAGACTGGTCAGACCGGCCTGCGATACGCCCCAGGTAAGGATGATATAAAGCAGAGTCAGAACTGCGCCTCTCTTGTTTCTCTTTGCTGCGGAAACAGCCGGATCCTCCTGGATCTTCTTCTGATACCAGTTCAGCACGCGGTCATTGAAGCCCTGTGCATAGTTGATTGCGGTAGAAATTGTTGCAAAGAAGATCGCAACCGTAATCAGAGTCAGAAGGATTCCCTTAACGGCCGCACCGCCGACGCCGTTCCGTACAACCAGAATCGTATAAACCGCCTTTCCTGTTTCCCATCCTGCCAGTACTTCACTGTAATTTGCAGCCAGGTTGATTACGCACATCTCCAGGAATATCCAGTTTAAAATAACCGATAAAACAACAGCCCACCGGAGCGTCCGCTTGTTGGTAAACAGCTGTGCATGGTTGACATATGCACCGAATCCGCCCAGGTTCTGTCCGGAAAAGATATAAGCCCAGCAGATTGCAATCAGGAAATATTTAATCAGGCTTCCTGCACCGGAGGAAACCGCCGTGTTCATTTCCGCGGACATCACGGACATTTCATTTGCCAGGTGACCGGTGGAAAGATTGTAAAACAGGTTCGGAACGTTTACTGCAACTAATGCGATGAAAATGACCGTGCTCATAAATACGGCATTTTTCCGTACCAGAGAGCTTCCCTTCATACAAAGAACAAACATGATGATGCCGACGATAAAGGTGGTCAGAATGTAAGGGATACCGGTCAGCTCGGCAAGAGCGGAGCCGGAGGATGAATAAGCCAGCGCCATACATACGATCAGCAGCCAGTTGAAGTTGAATTCATACACATACTGCATCGGCTTTGCCAGAATGCCGCCCCAGAAGGTGGAGCCGTATTTTGCCAGAAAACTGCCGTAATCGAAGGTACGGAAATCCATTGCGAATTTCATAAAGAAATAGATCATAAAACAGTTGATTGCCGCTACAACAAAAGGCATGAACAGGCAGAAATAAGCCTGCGTGACCTTCGGAAGCATGCCGTAAAAGCCGGTGTTCCGGAAAAAGTAGGACCACGGCGTAGAGCCTGCCGCAAATCCGCCTCCGCACTGGGAGCTGAATGCGATGGACACAAACACAATGACTGTTCTCCAGTCAATCTCATTTGCGCTGAATGTTTTTGCTGCGCTTGATTGCTTTCCCATAAAATGTTTCCTCCTGTGTTTTTTTGTTATATTTTTAACAATACAGTCAAAAGAATACCGTTTCCTGCACGAGGCACACTTCCCGTACAGCAAAACCAATCATCTGGCAGCGCCTGACTGCCAGTAGGCGGAAGCCTTGTCAAGAGGCGCTTCCACCAGTCCGAAACCTTCCACATAAACATAAATCACGAATCCGCGCTTACACCAGAAGGTGCATTCCAGACACGGGTCCTCATCACAATAGCAAAAGGCATCCTCATCTGCCAGAGCAAATACCATGGGGGGCCGTTTGCCCGGCAGGCAGTATTTCATATAACCGCCGGTGTAGGTCTTCAGATAAATCCATTCCGGATGATATTCCCGATTCTCCATTTTCCAGGAAACCCGCACCGCATTTTCATTATATCCGCCCACAATCTGATAGGTGATGTCCACCGCCGGCCGTGCTTTCGCAGCCGGAACCGGAACCAGCCGTTCCATCGGTGCACCGCAGCACAGAACCTCTGCGTCAGTCTGACTCCGGCCGATCCTCTGATGAATCATGCCGCAGGTCCTGCAGCGGTAAAACACCACATCCGGACACTGGACGGAAGGCTTTCTGGTGGTCCGGCTGCGGCGCGGACCAAACTCCTGCTGAATCATGCTGCTTTCCCTCCTCCTTTTATCCGTGACAATGCTCCATCAGCGCGGAAGGGTCCGGCGGCTTCTTGTCCATCCGCTTCTTCAGTTCCTCCACAAGCAGGTATTTCTTGACTTTCCCGCTGTCCGTGCGGGGGATCCGGTCGATCAGCTCCACCCGTTCCGGCCAGTAGCGTTTGTTGATCTTCTGTTTCTTAAAATGCTCTATTACATCCGCCTGAGTCACGGTCTCTGCTCCCGGCTGCAGGACCAGAAACGCACAGATCCGTTCGCCCAGCCGCTCATCCGGCATTCCTACCACGGCATGATCAGACACACCGGGACAGCCTTCGATGTCGTTGTCGATATCATTGGCATTTAAATTTTCACCGCCGCGGACGATCATATCCTTCTTTCGTCCGATGACACGAATATTTCCGTTTTCATCTCCGACGCAGATATCGCCGCTGTAAAACCATCCATCTTCATCCAAAGACTGATCGGTAGCCGCAGGATCGTTCAGATAACCCACAAACACATTCGGACCTCTGGAAATCTCTTCCCCCGGTGTTCCGGGCGGCACATCCTTTCCCTGATCATCTACCAGCCGAACTTCCACGCCCTTCATAGGCCGCCCGGAGGTCGTCCCGTTCAAGGCCAGGGCCTCATCCGGATGCACGAAAACATGTGGGCAGCTTTCTGTGGATCCGTAGACTTCACAGAGAAGAATTCCATACTTCCAGGCCCTCTGTACCATGACGCCCGGCACAGGCGCACCGCCGCAGAGATAAAAACGCATATAAGGCAGGCGCGCGGAGGTTTCTTCCATTTCTTTCAAAATATCATAGATAAACGGGGTGGCTCCCATAGAATAGGTGCATTTTTCCCGGTTCATCAGCTCGATGGCTTCCCGACAGCGAAATTTCTCCTGCAGGATGACCTTGGCTCCCAGAAGCATGGGGGAAATCAGCCCGTGATTAAATCCGGTTGCATGATTTAAGGGAGCCGGCATAAACATAATGTCATCCCGGGTCAGTCCCAGTTCCTCGTTGAAGCAGGACTCGCTGTAGATCAGATTGTTGTGCGTCAGCATGACCTCTTTCGTTCCGCGGGTCGTTCCGGAGGTGCAGAGGATCAGCGCCACCGAATTGCTGTCCACGGATTCGGTCTCTTTCAGCGGGGAATAGGAATCCAGAATCTGCCGAAAGGATGGGCACATGCTTCGGATCGGAGTGCCGTTTTCCAACAGCACCACGCTCTGAAGCCTGGGAAGTGCATCCCGGATCGACAGAATATTGGATTCATAGTCGGTCTTATGAAACCAGGTGGGGCAGAAAAAAACCTTGCTTTTTGAAAGATTTAAAAGAAACTGAAGCTCCTCGCCCTGAAAACACATGCCCACGGGATTGACCACCGCGCCCACCTTCAGGGCGGCCACGGTGATCATGACAAACTCACTCCAGATCGGCACCTGGAAGGACACCACGTCACCCGGCCTGACTCCCTGATCCTTCAGGTAAGCTGCCAGTACCGCGGCCTTTTCATCCATCTGGGCATAGGTATAGCGGTTCCCCCGGTCGTCTGCGACATACTCGCGGTCCGGATACAGTGCCACAGACTCATGCCAGTAATCGGCAAGCGTCATGGTTCCCCAGCTTCCGTCCTCCATGTACTTTTCCATCTGCTTTCGATTCATCTTTAATCCCTGTATCATGTCTGGCTCCTTCAGTTTTGAAAACTCTGCTTTTAAGCCTGCTTTCTTGCCTCTAATTCTTTGATGATGGCCGGCACGATCTCAAACAGATCGCCTACCAGACAGTAATCCGCCACCTCAAAAATCGGAGCAGAAGCATCCTTATTGATTGCAATGATCGTCTTGGATTCGCTCATTCCGGCTACATGCTGTACCGCACCGGAAATGCCGCATGCAATGTAGATCTTCGGAGAAACCGTTGTTCCGGTCTGTCCGACCTGACGGCTCTGCGGCATCCAGCCGGCATCCACCGCGGCTCTGGAGCAGCCCACTGCACCGCCTAACAGGTCTGCAAGCTGCTGAAGAAGCTTAAAGTTCTCTGCATTCTTCATGCCTCGTCCGCCCGAAACCACAATATCTGCATCGCCTACCGGGATTCCGCCCTCATCGCAGGCCTTAATGAATTCCAGAACCTGTGTGCGGATCTTGTCGGTATGGATCTCCTCCCGGATAATCTTTGCCTGGTTGTCCGGATTCGGAACCGGCTTTTTAAACGCGCCCGGTCTTACCGTACCCATCTGCGGACGGGTTTCGGAGCAGAGAATCTGTGCATACAGATTGCCGCCGAAAGCAGGACGCTCCCATACTACATTTCCGGTATCCTCCTCAACACTCAGCGCCGTACAATCTGCCGTTAAACCGGTATGTAAGGAAACTGCGATCTTGGAACCCAGATCACGCCCGTTTACAGTTGCGCCCACCAGGATTGTATTCGGATGATATTTTGCACACAGCTCCAGGAACACATGTCCGTAGCCGTCTGCAGAATAATTCTCGTATTCATCGCCCTGAACTACATAGATCTTATCGGCTCCGGCCTCATTGGCTGCCTGAATGGATGCATCCACATCCTTGCCGATCACGACGGCACACAGCTCCTGCTTCAAACCATCTGCCAGCTTCCGGCCCTGGCCCAGAAGCTCCAGGCCTACGCTCTTCGGCTCCCCGTGAAAGCCTTCCACAAATACCCATACATCTTTATACTGTTCGAAACTCATTTCGGCACCTCCTATAAAATCTTGGCTTCAGTCAGCTTATCCAGCAGCGCCGCCGCCATCGTCTGCGGATTTCCTTCGATATTAACACCGTTTGCCGTTCTCTGAGGAGTAAACGTCGCCTTTACCTTGGTAGGAGAACCTTTTAGTCCAATCTTTGTGGTGTCCACAATATCTGCCATGTCTGCCAGAGTCAGATCCGGGATCTCTGCCTTAAAGGAATCCAGCTTTCCGCGGATAGTCGCATAGCGCGGCTTGTTGCTTTCCTTCATAAATGTGCAGAGCACCGGAAGCTGCGCCTTGATGACCTCCACGCCCTCTTCTACCTGGCGTCTTGCGATTACACAGTCATCTTCTATCTTCATATCCAGAACATACGTCAAACGGGTCAGGCCCAGATGCTCGGCAATGCTCGGTGCAGTCTGCCCTGTATCTCCGTCGATTGCCTGCTTACCGCCAAAAACCACATCAAACGGTCCCAGATGCCGGATAGCGCTGGATAAGATGTAGCTTGTGGCATATGTATCGGAGCCGCCGAATGCACGGTCGGTGATCAGGTAAGCCTTATCTGCACCCATTGCAAGAGCTTCTCTCAGGATGGCTTTTGCCTGGGCCGGTCCCATGCTGATGGCCGTAACGGTTCCGCCGTACTCATCCTTCATCCGAAGCGCTGCCTCCAGCGCATTCCGGTCAAACGGATTCATGATGCTTGGAACGCCGGTACGAATCAATGTATTTTTAACCGGATCGATCTTGATTTCCGTAGTATCCGGTACCTGTTTCATACATACAACAATGTTCATCTTTTCTCCTCCTTCATCCTTCCGTTACTATTTGTATTCCTTGTCAAGAACGTTCGCGATGGTCATTCTCTGAATCTGGTTGGTTCCCTCAAAGATCTGGAATACCTTCACATCGCGCATCAGCTTCTCAACCGGATATTCCTTCGAATAGCCGTATCCGCCGAAGATCTGAACCGCATTGGAGGTAACCTCCTGTGCGCAGTCGGTGACGAAGGTCTTTGTGATGGAGCCTTCCTTCTGAACCAAAGAGCCGTGATCCATCATTTTCATGGTGTTGTTTACCAGACAGCGGGATGCCTCTACCTTGATTGCCATATCCGCCAGCATGGCCTGTACCATCTGGAACTTGATGATCGGAGTATTGAACTGCTTTCTTTCCTTTGCATATTTTACGGATTCATCCAGCGCACGCTGCATAATACCGACTGCCAGCGTTGCCACAAACGCACGGGAAAGATTCAGTGCGTTCAGCGCCAGCTTGAAGCCGCTGCCTTCCGGTCCCAGCATCCGGTCCTTCGGAACGCGGACATTTTCAAAAATCAGGTCCGTGGTGTTGGACAGACGCAGACCCATCTTGTTCTCATGCGCGCCGACCGATACGCCCGGAGTATCCCGGTCAATGATAAATGCGGAGATTCCCTTGTGGCCGGCTGCCGGATTGGTCTTGAAGAAACCGACGTAAACCGATGCCAGAGCACCGTTGGTAATAAAGGTCTTGGTGGCGTTCAGCACGTACTCGTCGCCGTCCAGCTCTGCCGTACCGCGGATGCCGGCCGGGTCCGAGCCTGCATTCGGTTCAGTCAGTGCAAAGCCTGCAAAATTGCCCTTTGCAATGATATCGGCAAAATACTGTGCCTGCTCCGGGGTTCCGGCCAGGATCACGTTCCGCAGCGCCACAAAGGTAGTAACAAAGGTAATGGCATAGCCGGCATCCACCTTTGCCAGCTCTTCAAACAGCATGGCGGTGGTCTCATAGCTTAACCCGGTTCCGCCGTACTTTTCCGGGATTTCCAGCATGTGAAGACCCATCTTGAAGCCCCAGTCAAACAGCTCCCTCGGACACTCTCCCTTTTCATCGGCTTCCTGGACATATGGCTTGATTTCGTTTTCTGCCATCTCTTTCACCAGAGCAATCAGTTCTTTTTGTTCATCGGTGTATAATAAACTCATTCCATTCACCTTCCTTATATTTTTTGAAGCGTTCCGGCACTCCGGCCCGGACCGCTACAGCTTCTTCAGTTTCTTTTCTCCTTCGACGGAGCCGTCTGCCTCGGCAGCCGCAATCTCCTCGTCGGTATATCCCAAATGCTTCATGATCTCCACGGTATGCGCACCCTGAGAACCGCCGATCACAAAGGCCGGCTCCGGATTGGATGCAAACTGTACCGGGTTGGTTGTCACATTGCGCTCACCGGACGGATACGGAATCTTCTTCAGAATGTGGTTTACCCACACCTGCTCATCCTTGTAAATATCCACCGGCTCATAAGCACCTTCACAGGCCAGATCGTTGGCCTTGAACAGAGCAAGCACCTCGTCCCTGGTAAACTTTTTAAATGCCTCATCCAAAATGCCGACTACCTCCGGATTCAGTCCGTTTGCATTGATGTCGTCGCACTTCATGTAACGGGTATCTCCTACCAGGTCCTCGCGGCCGATCAGACGCATAATCTTTTCATAATCACGATCGTACTCCGGACAGCAGATCACCACCCATTTGTCATCTCCGGTCCGATATACGTTATTGAACGGGTTGATTACCTCCATACGGCTCTTCGGATAAGGGTTGCCGTACTGAGCAGAAATGATGCCGGTGCTCAGCATGAATGCTGCAGCGTGATGGAGGCTTACCGTCACCTTGTCGCCCGCTCCCGTTCTGGTCCGGTTATACAAAGCAGCACAAATACCGGAAGCCAGCACCATGGAAACCTGGAAGTCGCCGAAACCGTTGGTCGGAATCATCGGAGCATCGCCGCGGTTTACGGTCGTTCCGAATACACCGCCTCTTGCCATGTAGCAGGTTACGTCAAACCCGGCCGTATCCTTTTCCGGGCCGTATTCGCCGTAGCCCAGGACCTGAGCAAAAATCAGCTTTGGAAATTTTTCTTTCAGCGTGTCATAATCCAGTCCCAGCTTTACCAGCGACTTGGTTCTGGTGTTGGTTACAAATACATCCGCCTCAGCCAGCATCTTGTACATAACCTCGATGCCCACCGGGCTCTTTAAATTTAAGGTGATAAACTTCTTATTAAAATTTGCCACATCGAAAGCCAGGTTTTCATCATCCTCATAAGGCATATTGAAAACGGCTCCCTGGGTTCTGGCCGGGTCGCCCTTGGCAGACTCAACCTTGATACAGTCAGCTCCCCATTCGCCAAGCACACGGACGGTGGTCGGAGCTGCAAGATAAGTGGTTAAGTCAACCACTTTTACGCCTTGTAATGGTTTCATAATCCTATCCTCCTGAAAACCTTTTGTGTACTCCCGGAATCACGTTGTATCTGGATTTGTAAGAGTACTTCTTTTGTGAAAAAGCCGCCAGGTCCTGGCGAACCTGGCGGCCTGGGGAAAATTGTTTATCTGAACTTTCTATCCAATCAGTCCTGATATTCTACAACGCCGCCGAACTTGATTGCATTTCTGGAAATGGTAATTCTCTGAACGGTCGGAGCGCCCTCCTCTAACCACATTGCACGGCAGTCACGGTACAGACGCTCAACCGGGCCGTACTTGCAGTCCTCAAAGTAGCCAACGCCGCCGAAGATCTCCAGCATCTCATCACTTACCAGACGAACGGTATCAATGCTGAACAGCTTACACATTGCAGCCTTCTCTTCGATATACTTGCCTTCCGGATCCTGCTCGTAATCCTTTGCAAAATCATAAACCATGGTACGCAGAGCATGAATATTCATCTGCATATTTGCAATCTTCATACGGATCGCCTGACGGGTAATGATCGGCTTTCCGAAGGTTACACGGTCATGTGCGTATGCCAGAGACATCTCCAACATTCTCTGTGCCATGCCCAGATTGGAAGCTGCGATGTGTGCACGGGATACGGAAAGTGAATGCAGTGCGATCTCAAGGCCCTGTCCTTCCTTGCCTAACAGATACTTCTTGTCCAGCTTCATGTTGGTGAACTTCAGGTCTCCGTGTCCGGCACCGCGGCAGCCCATCATATGAGGCATGTTGATGATCTCAAAGCCCGGAGTGTTCACCGGTACGAAGAATGCGGATAAACGGTCGTCCTTGTCGGAATCCGGATCGGTTACTGCAATAACATATGCGAATTCACAGCAGTCGGTGTGGGAGATCAGAGTCTTCTCACCGTTGAAGATGTAGTCGCCGTTCTCATCCTTTAATGCAGTGGTATGTAAGTCTGCGCCGGTGCCGCCGGTTGCTTCAGTTAAGGCGAAGCAGGTAAATACGGTCTTATCCTGGAACTTGTTCATGTACTCAGCCTTTAACTCATCAGAGCCGTAGTCGTCCAGAATTCTCCAGTTCAGGTCCATTGCATAGTGAAGATGCATACGCATTCCGCCCGGTCCTCTGGAGAACTCTTCCTGTACCTTTAAGATTTCCAGCTCAGATAAGCCGTATCCGCCGTACTGCTCCGGAAGCGCACAGCGATATAAGTCATTCTTGATTGCCAGATCGTAGAATTCCTGAGGGAACTTGTTGGTAACCTCTACTTCCTTCTGGATTTCTTCTAACGGGCCTTCTGCCAGCTCGCGAATCTGCTTTAAGTAGGCTTCAAACTCTTCCTTGCTTAACTTGCTCATGTGTTTTCCTCCTTCATGTAATCATCTTTCTGATTGTTGCTTGGATTTTTTGCGATTGTTTCTTTGAATTTTTTTTAACAATCTTTATGCTCTTATTATACGTTTTGTTCCTTTAAAAATCCAATCGTTACGCCCCGAGGTTTTTTTTCAAATTGATAGGTTTTGCCTATTAATTGTATTTTTCCTTGTACAATCCTCATGATTATGGTATAGTTTCCTCTATATTCCAGGATTTTTCCGTCATTTTGCCAATAAATGGAGGAAAATCGCAGAAATTGGATGTTCATTTTTTCATTTCCTTCCGACCGGGTCGAGAAGGACGATCCACAGAACGCTGTAAAATTTTTTCTGGAAAATTTTGTTATTTATTTAACATTTTAATCATGCAATCTATCAGATCAAAAGTACATACTAAAAATCAGGAGGAATTTATGAGAGAGAAAATATGGAAGGGAATCGAGAATCATATTCACGCGATCGGCGGCTTTGAGAACGGAGTCCTCATGGATGCACGTCCCGGATATGCAAAATTTTCAATCGAACTTACCCCGGCCGCAATCAACATTTATGGCATTATTCACGGCGGCTTCCTTTTTACCCTGTGCGATATGGCCTCCGGAATGGCCACCTACGCTTACGAAACCACCAACACCACCGTCCAGGCCAACATTAATTTTATCAAGGGCGTGGGGCTGGACGCAAAAAAGCTTTATATCGAAGCCAGAACCATCCATAAAGGAAGATCTACCGCTGTCAACCAGGTGGAAGTAACCACGGAAAATGGCCAGCTGATCGCCTCTGCTTCTTATACAATGTTTCTGCTGAAGCCGATTGAATAATGAATGGCAACTTCCCGTCTCCTTTTCATATCATACAGTATATCGGAATGAAAGGAGTCTTTTATGAATCCGAAACTGGAAGTCAGCAAAGTTACTTACTCCTACCATACCCTGGAAGGAGAAACGCTGGCCCTTTCTAATATATCTTTTACCGCAGAAACCGGTGAATTTCTTGCCATTGTCGGACCCTCCGGCTGCGGAAAATCCACACTGCTCTCCCTGCTGTGCGGACTGGCCGAACCGGAATCCGGATCCATCCGGATCGACGGCCAGCCTCTGGATCAGGTCCAGAATACCATCGGCTACATGCTGCAGAAGGATCATCTGTTTGAATGGCGTTCAATCCTTTCCAATGTATCGCTGGGTCTGGAAATCCAGAAACGGCTGAACGCAGAAAGCCGGGCGGAGCTTCAAAGCATGCTGAAGCTTTACGGTCTGGATCAGTTTCAGGAAAAACGGCCTTCTCAGCTTTCCGGCGGCATGCGTCAGCGCGCCGCTCTGATCCGCACACTGGCTTTAAAACCGGATCTTCTGCTGCTGGACGAACCCTTTTCTGCGCTGGATTACCAGACAAGACTGACTGTCTGTGATGATATCAGCTCCATTATCCGAACAACCCACAAAACTGCCATTCTGGTCACTCATGATCTGTCCGAAGCAATCAGCGTAGCAGACCGGATCCTCGTGCTTACCTCACGTCCAGGCACCGTGAAATGTGTGATCCCGGTTTCGTTCCCGGTTCAAAGTCCTATGGAACGCCGGAACGATCCGGAATTCTCCAAATATTTTAATCGAATCTGGAAGGAGCTGAAGGAAAATGTTCCCGCATCCGCACCGTAGTGCTCCACGCCGCAGCCTCCCGCACCACACGTTTCCACGCCGCCGCTCTTCAGACTGCACAGCCAGCTTTCTTTCCCCCGCTCAGAAGGAATTTCTGGCAATGGAGCTGCTTCACCGACGTCAGATCGCCTTCTCCCGCATCATGATCTTCGTGCTGTTCTTTGCTCTCTGGGAGCTGGCCGCACGCTTTTCCTGGATCGACAGCTTTATCTTCAGCAGCCCGTCCAAAATCTTTTTCTGCATCCTGTCCATGGCGGCAGACCGAAGCCTGTTTTTCCACACCGGCATCACACTGGCTGAGACCTTGTTTTCCTTCCTGCTTGTAGTTGTGATCAGCCTGACTGCCGCCCTGCTCCTCTGGAGCAGCCGCACCGTATCAGAGATGCTGGAGCCCTACCTGGTGATTCTAAACAGTCTGCCGAAATCTGCCCTGGCGCCGCTTCTGATTGTATGGCTGGGAAACAATACAAAAACCATCATTGTTGCAGCAGTCTCCGTCGCTTTGTTCGGCTCCATTCTGACGCTTCACACCGGCTTTTCCCAAACCGATCCGGACAAAATCAAACTGATTTATTCCCTGGGCGGAACGAAATTCGATGTGCTGAAAAAGGTACTTCTTCCCTCCTCTGTTCCGCTGATCATCAGCAGCATGAAGGTCAATATCGGCCTCTGCCTGGTGGGCGTAATCATCGGAGAATTTCTGTCCAGCAGAGCCGGCCTGGGGTACCTGATCATCTACGGCTCCCAGACCTTCGCCATGACGCTGGTCGTCACCTCCATCGTGATCCTGTGCCTGATTTCCGCAATATTATATCAGGGAATTACCATACTGGAAAAGAAGATCAAATGAACGAACCGTACAAAAGTACCGAAACTGCCGTTGCAGAAAGAAAAGTATGCGCAACCTTTCCCTGTAAACGCATATTCTAATAGCAAACCGTTTACAAAAAGGGAACAATCTATGCCGACACAACAGCCGACCCCGCGTCTTTCTTTTGTTTCGCTTCTGTCCGAAAATATGCCGCAGGCCATGGCCTGGGTACAGGGCGGTCCTGCCGCTCCACAGCTGAGCGGTCTTGTCAAATTTTACGAAACACCTTACGAGGGCGTTCTGGTGGAAGCCGAAGTTTTCGGTCTGCCCAATATCCACACGCCCGGTTCCACCGATTTTTACGCCATGCACATTCATGAATATGGAAACTGCTCGGATGACTTCATCCATACCGGAGAACACTACAGTCCGGTCCCGCAGCCTCACCCCTATCATGCAGGCGATCTCCTCCCGCTCCTTGCCAATCAGGGATATGCATGGTCTGCTTTTTACGATAAACGGTTCCGGATCCGCGATATCATCGGACGCTCCGTGATCATTCACGCCCGCCGGGATGATTTTACCTCGCAGCCCTCCGGAGATTCCGGAATCAAGATCGGCTGCGGAGTGATCCGCGCCGTCTGAACGGCAAAATCAAACAGGCAGACTGCAGGAAAGGTTCCTCCTGAAGTCTGCCTGTTTTCGATTCCGCTTGTTTTCTTTGTCTCTCTTTCTTTTTGACAGCCGCATCACCGATTCAGGCTGCTCTCTTCCAGTTCCAGAAGCTTTTTCTTATTTTCAATTCCTCCCCCGTAGCCAACCAGCGAGCCATTCGAGCCGATGACGCGATGACAGGGGATCACAATCACAATCCGGTTCCGGTTATTCGCCATACCGACTGCCCTGCAGGCCTTCGGATTTCCCACTTTTTCTGCAAGCTGTTTATAAGAAATCGTTTCCCCATATGGAATTGTCTGCAGTGCAGACCATACCTTTTTCTGAAATTCCGTTCCAGATACAGATAAGGGAAGAGCAAATTCTTTTCTTGTCCCGTCAAAATATTCCTGAAGCTGCCGCCTTGCCTCCAGAAGCAGCGGAGTCTCCTTTTCTGGAATCCACAGCATCTCTTCAGCGGAACCAGGAACCGCTGCCGTGGCATTCTTGTAATTTCGGATGTCTTCCAGTCCGCCGATATAAATATCACAGATACCCGTTCCGTCCTCCACGACAGAGATCCTGCCAAGCGGCGTATTCTCCATCTGGATTCCGTATCCCGGTTCTGTGCGGCACACCTTTCTCCTGCTGTCCATCTCTCTCCTCTTTCCCCGTTCCATTTGTGTTCCCGATTTACCAGCATCGGAAAACCGAAAGCAGCGCAGTACCCCATGCAGTGCTTATTGAAACGATTTTTTCATTATCGCCATTATATAAGTCATTCTCCAGCTTGTAAAGCCGTTTCTGTGGTTCATCTATCTTTTCAGCGAAGGAAAAAGCCCCGGATTGACAGAAGCATACTCATGGACCATCAAAACAATGTTTCTGAAATGTATCCCTTCTGACCGAAGCGAACTACAGCATTTATGCGGTTTTCTGTCCGTCCTACTCTTCCACCTCCAGCAGATAAGGCGTAATCTGATACACATAAAAATTGAGCCAGTTGCTGTACAGCGTATTCCCAGTATTACGCCAGCTCAAAATCGGCTTCTCACTGGGATTATCATCCGGATAGTAATTGCAGGGAATAGCCGGATTCATGCCCTTCCCCAGGTCACGGTGATATTCCGCATTCAAGGTCATCCGGTCGTATTCCGGATGGCCCTGGACAAAAATGTGCTTTCCATCCCGGCTCATCACCAGAAAAATCCCGGCCTCCTCCGACTCTGCCAGAATCATCAGCTCCGGATGCTTTTCGATATCTTCTCTGCGCACCTCTGTAAACCGGGAATGAGGCGCCATAAAATAATCATTAAAGCTTCTTACAAGCGGCACCTTCCGGTTCAGAACACGATGCTCATAAATGCCGGAGAGTTTGGTCTGACGCGGATATTTCGGTATGCCGTAGTGGTAATAAAGCCCTGCCTGAGCGCCCCAGCAGATATGCATGGTGGAGGTGACGTGGCGTTTGCTCCATTCCATGATTTTCTTTAATTCTTCCCAGTAATTCACTTCCTCGAACTCCAGATTTTCCACCGGTGCACCGGTAATGATCATACCGTCATACCGTTTTTTCCGAATCTCGTCAAAGTACACATAAAATTTGTTCAGGTGGCTCCTGGAAGTGTTTTTTGACACATGGGAAGACATCATCAGAAAGGTGCAGTCCACCTGCAGCGGAGTATTGGACAGCGCCCGCAGAAGCTGCGTCTCGGTCTCCTCCTTCAGCGGCATTAAATTTAAGATCAAAATCTCAAGCGGCCGGATATCCTGGCTCAGCGCCCGATCTTCATCCATCACAAAAATATTTTCGGATTCCAGAATCGCTTTTGCCGGCAAATCCTTTTGTATTTTAATCGGCATTTCGTTCCTCCTCGCATAATATGCTGTAAAATTTATTCATTTTCCTGACGGTCCTCCTGCAGAAGTTCCAGAAATGCCTCCTCCGACAAGATCGGAATTCCCAGCTCTCTGGCCTTTTTATTTTTGGAAGAATTACTGGTTACATCATTATTGATCAGGTAATCCGTTTTTGAGGAAACGGATCCTGCTGCCTTGCCGCCTCTGGATTCAATCAGCTCCACCAGTTCTTTTCGATTGGAGAAATGTTCCAGGGAACCGGTAATAACAAAGGTTTTTCCGGCAAACACGGCTTCTTCTTCCGAAACAACGGTCTCTTTTTCCAATTCCAGTTCCGCCAGCAGATGATCCACCTGCTGGTTATTCTTTTCATTCCGGAAATATTCCAGCCAGGCATTAGCCAGCACATCCCCGATTCCGTCCACGGCAATCAGATCCTCATAAGCAGCATGCCGCATGGCGTCAAAATCAAAGCGGAATGTCCGGCAGAGCACCTTTGCATTTGCCAGACCGATTCCGGCGATTCCAAGACCGTAAATCACGCGGGCCAATGTCGTGTGAGAAGCTTTTTGTATCGAAGCCATCAGATTATCGTAGGATTTCTGTCCGAAGCCTTCCATCTGCACAATAGCATCCCGATGCTGATCCAGATGGAAAATATCCGCAAATTCATGAATAAATCCGGCTCCGATAAATTTCTCCAGCGTCGCCTCCGACAAACCATCCACATTTAATGCGTCCCGGCTCACAAACAAGGTAAAGCTTTTTATTTTCTTCGCCTGACATTCCGGATTCGTACAGTACAGCGAACGAACCTCCTCCACCTGACGGATTTCCGCCGTGCCGCCGCAGACCGGACAGACCTTCGGGATCTCCACCGAACCGCTTCGTGTTAAATTATCCGCAATCTGAGGAATGATCATGTTGGCCTTGTAAACCGTGATCTCGTCTCCTTCTCCAAGCTCCAGGGCTTCCATGATGCTGATATTATGAACGCTGGCCCGACTGACCGTGGTTCCTTCCAGCTCCACCGGTTCAAAGACAGCAACCGGATTGATCAGACCGGTGCGGGAGGGACTCCATTCGATATATTTTAAATGCGTGCTCCGGATCTCATCCGCCCATTTAAAGGCAATGGAATTTCTGGGGAACCTGGCTGTCCTTCCCAGGGAATCTCCGTAAGCAATGTCGTCCAAAAGCAGCACCAGGCCGTCCGAAGGAATATCATAATCGGCGATTGCCTCTGCGAACTGCTGAACCGCCTCACCGAGAGATGCTCTGGTCACGCGGCGGTATTCCACCACCTCAAAGCCCTGGCTCTGCAGCCATTTAAACTGTTCTTGGCGGCTGTTATGAAAATCCACACCCTCTGCCCGTACCAGCATGAATGCCTTAAAATGAACGTTCCGCTGTGCCGTAATCTGACTGTTCAGCTGGCGGACCGAGCCGCTGCATAAATTGCGCGGATTTTTATATTTTGCATCCACATCCTCGATTTCCTCGTTGATCCGGGCAAAATCAGAATATTTGATCACCGCCTCCCCGCGGAGTACCAGCTGTCCCTGGTATGGAATATTCAGCGGAATATTGGCAAATACTCTTGCATTCGGTGTGATGACTTCTCCGATTTCTCCATTTCCTCTGGTAACGGCCTTTACCAGACTTCCTTTTTCATAGGTAAGCACGATCGTCAGACCGTCCAGCTTCCAGGAAAGCAGGCCCTCCTGGTCTCCCAGCCATTCCTCCAGATCATCTACCTGCTTGGTTTTATCCAGGGAAAGCATGGGAGATTCATGTGTCTCCTTCGGAAGCTCACTTAACACTTCATAGCCCACCTTCTGTGTCGGGCTTCCGGAAAGGATGACCCCGGTCTCCTGTTCCAGATTCAGCAGCTCATCATACAGCTGATCATACTCAAAGTTGCTCATAATTTCCCGGCTCTCCTGGTAATAAGCCCGCCCTGCCCGGGAAAGGACGGCCGCCAGTTCTTTCATGCGGAGAATTTTTTCTTCCATTTGGAATCCTCTCTATTCTTTCATTTCGCAGTCAGGCTGCCCGGTTCCGGAAAGCTCCTGCTGACGTTCTGCGTAGGGAAGGCTGCTGGAACCGCTTTCCTCCAGAATCCAGAGCAGTTCTTCATATTCTTCCCTGGTCATCCGGCGGAAGCTGCCGCTTTTTAAGTTTCCCAGCCGGATATTCATGATGCGGGTCCGCTTCAGCTCCAGGACCCGGCATCCAAGTGCTTCACACATCCGGCGAATCTGACGGTTCAGTCCCTGCGTCAAAATAATGCGGAAGGAATCCTTTCCAATCGCCTCAATTTCACAGGGCCGTGTCGTCTGATTCAGCTCCGGAAGCGCTACTCCGGCCGCCATGGCCTCCAGAAATTCTTTCGTCACCGGACGGTTGATCCGCACTTCATATTCCTTTTCATGAGCATTTCCGCTTCTCATGATCGGATTCACCAGGCTGCCCTGATTGGTCATCAGGATCAGACCTTCGGAATCCTTGTCCAGACGGCCTACCGGATAGACGCGGACCGGATAATGGATCAGCTCCACAATATTCGTGGCCCGGTCCTTATCCGATGTGGTACAGACAATGCCCCGCGGCTTGTTCACCACCAGCCAGACCGGCTTCGGCCGATTTCCCCGTTCCGGATGCTCCGGATCCTTTTTGCCGCAGATCACCGTTCCGTCGCAGATGATTTCCTGTTCTTTTGTAACCTTCTGCCCCATTCGGGCCGTTTTTCCGTCCACAGTTATCCTGCCGGCTTCCACCAGGCGGTCTGCCTCCCGGCGGGAACAGATGCCCATTTCACTCAAAAATTTATTTAAACGGATTTCCTGCAAATTTTCTGCCATAACCTGCTTTTCCCTGCACTTTCCTTCCTGCCTTCATGAAGAGAAACCCCGATAGCCGCAGCCTCCGGGGTTCCTTCTGTTCTCTTTATATACTCGCTTCCTCTGCCTTTAGGCATTATAGCATAGACCGTTTTCCTTTGCAAGGCAGAATCCTTTATACGTCCAGTTCCTCCAAGGAAGGCACGTCCTCTTCAAACGTCTCCTGCCCCAGTTCATTGATCCTGGTCTTTCCGGCCTCCCCATACTGATAGAGCTGATCGAAAAACTCAATCGTTCCGCGGATCTTGGTCCGGAGCAGATAGCCGCCGGACTGAGCAGCGTTCACAATGGTTTCCGCTGATACCTGAGGGTTCCATTCGTAAGCGCGGCCGTGAAATTCCTGAATCCGCTGAAGCACCTGGCTGATCTCTTCCCGCGTCAGAGGCTGCAGCTGAATCGCCTTGATCAGCATATTCAGCACCGTTTTTACCGGTTCCGGCTGCTCCGGCCGCAGCTCAGCCAGATTCTCAAATTCATGCTTTCCTTCGATCACATCTTCCGCATAAGAAGCGCTCAGTGCAAACATGGAAAATACCGATTCCAGCTGCTGTTCCGGCATCAGGAAGCCCGCCATGTTCTGGTAGGCATTCAGACGCGCCTTCTTTCCCAGGCGGCCCATCAGCTCCGTCTCATCAATTAAAATCACCCAGCCGTTGTAGCCCAGCCTGGTAAACAGATGGCTCATAAACCGGAAATAATCCATACAATGCCTGGTCTTGGTAAAGTTGACATTGTATTTTGCCGTCTGGCTGAAAATCCGCTTGTAGATTTTCTTCAGCAGGCCGTTTGCCACAAAATCGCCTTCCAGATCCGCCTGAAGCTGAAACCGTTCCTCAGAATCCTCCGTACACATGTACGCACGGAGCAGATAATACAGCTTGTCCGTTTCCAGTTCCTTGGCGGCATAGACCAGCAGCTCGCTGGCCACCGGGCTGTTCGGCGTCATGCCGTCCAGCACCTGCAGAAAGCCCGGCTGCTGACGTCCCGGCAGGTAAGTATTGCTGATCAGCTTCTGATAGACCAGATACAGCTTATCCATGGGCGTCTCCTTGCTCAAAGACAGCCAGGACACCACCATATTGTTCGCATGGGCCATGCTGAACACCGTATTCAAAAGATGTGTTTTTCCCTCGCCATATTTACCGGAAATCACAAGTCCGTCCGATTTTCCCGTCTCGCACACCGCGTCCAGGCGGGAAGAAAGCTCCTTCATGATCTGCGGACGCGCTTCCGAAAAATATTTTCCGACTGCTCTGGACGGAATGCCGGACCGCAGCGCCTCAATGATCCGTCTTGCTTCCATATCAAACATCTGCTTCACCTCCTGCCCGGATCGTTTCCTCCAAAACCAGCCTCGGCAGTCCGATACCGCCCATTCCGGAACCGGACCGCAGCTCCCCGGCCCGCTCCCGTGAGATCGGGTTTGCCGTGTATCCCGCATCAGAAAACGCCTGCGCGAAATTTTCCGACATCCGGCACAGCGTTTCTTCCGTATAGACCTGCGCTCCCAGCCGATCCATATCGACGATGTCCGCAAACCGGTTAAACTGCTCGCCTACGACCTCATTCTGGATCCGCATCCAAAGAGCCTGGTAGGATTTGATGCCCAGATTCTCGTTGTCCAGAAGCTCCCGATCAAAGCCGAACACAAACATCAGGCCACGGAGACTGTCAATCTCGTCGATCATCTGCCGGATGCTTTCATAGGTATCCTCCCGGCGGACCTTCGTGTAATGCACCACCTCCAGGCTGGAACGATTCAGCAGAATCTCCAGATTGTCCACCGCCGCAAAAATTCCGGCATGTCCTCCCATACGGACAATCTCTGCCAGGGACCGGAGCATATGTCTGGCATTGTACCGGGTGATCCGGCTGGGAGACAGACCCAGCCCCCGCAGCAGAGACAGCTTCACAGACTTGTCGCCCCGCATCCATCCCAGGAGCAGCTCCCGGTTCTGATTTTCCAGAACCGGATGTCCCAGAATTCCGCCTGTCAGCAGACTGCAGGCCAGCGCAAAATTATTGTCCAGAAGCGGGTTATCCAAAAACAGTTCCTTCAGCTGCAGACGGATCTCCCGCTTCGTAATCGCATCTGCCATATTCTCTCCGGCCAGATAATCCATAAAGGTCATCCCCTCCGGAATCTCCTCCGGCCGGTAGCCCACTCGTGCAACTACCTGACGCGCACAGCCTTCCAGACATTCCATGATGTCGCACTGTGCCAGAATCTCCGTATAGATTTCTTTAAAATCATGAAGCCAGATATCGCGTGCGGAAAAGAATGCCGTCTTATAGCCCAGCTCTGCCGCCATGCCGGCTGCCAGACGAAGGAAATGGCTTTTCCCGCTTCCTGGCCTGCCAGTCACAAACTTGATCTTGCTTCCGCCTGCCGGAATGTATTCCTCCAGATATTTTTCCCTCCAGAAATCCGCCAGAAAATCAATTCCGACGGAAAGCTGGCGGACAAGCTGCACATTCTCCGGCGCCTGCCCGTTCCAGAGCCGGTTTCTGTCCTGCCCGGCTGCAATCTCCCATGCCATCTTCTGTTCCTCCTGTTAACTGCTGAACCGTTCACGTTTTTTCCGTAAACATGAATTCCTTTATCTGTCATAAAAGCAGATCGTCGCCAGGAACTGTTCCCGTCCTTCCGCATCCAGGATCCGGATCGCCTTTCCGTTGTTTCGGCTCGGGCCAAACTGATACCGACGGCCGTTCTTCGTCTCTTCCACATCTGACATATAAAGCCGCGCCAGATCAAAGGCAAAGCTCTGCTGATCGTATTCCTTCCGCGAACGGCTCATTGGCACCAGGAATTTATACAGACTGGTCAGATATAGATCGCTGCCCGGATGTTTTCCCATTTTCATAAGCGCCAGATCATAAGCATCTGCCAGCTCATTCAGGAAGGAGGCTGCGTTAAAGGAAGCCTTCATCAGACGGTCCTGCCCTTCCTTCACCGTTTTCACGAAGCTCAGGGGCCGGATAGACGGCACCTTTTTCCGGTCCAGATAAATATCCTGATTTTCCGTGTCAAATTTTACCCGATACGGAAACATCTCATATACCGGATATTCGCCGGTTACATCCACGCCCTTCTCCCGGCAGATTTCCAGCATCTGGCCGGCAAAATCTCCGCTTTCCAGGTATCTGCGGCTGTCAAAACTCTCTGCCGCCTCCTGAAGCGATGCTGTCAGCGCAGCCTGCTCCTCCAGCAGACTGCCAAGGGCCGCCAGCGATTTCTTCAAATCGCGCAGGTCTCCGCTTTCCGTGTCCTTTACAATCGTTTTATAAAGCTTCTGCGAAGCAGCAACCGTATCTTTCAGTCTCCGCTCTGCCGGCTGAAGCTGCATGTAAAATTCTTCGTAATCCATATTTTTTACCTGCCATTTCTTTTCTGATTCTTTTTTGATTCAATTGATCGTTTCCAGTATACTAAACTCTTCTGTCAGTTTCAATCGTTTCCTGGTTAAATTCCAAAAAGAAGACCAAAAAGGGATGCAAAAAGAAAAACTCTGCGCTATACTGGTTTCAGAAAAAGTACTGTGAGGAGAACGGAATGAAAGAAAATGATCATCTGCAGCTCTATCCGTGGCAGGAAGAATGCCTGCAGAAATGGGAAGAAAATCAGTTTCGCGGAATTGTCAATATCGTTACCGGAGCAGGGAAAACCGTCCTTGCGCTGGCGGCGGCTGTCCGTCTGAAAGCATGGCTTTCCCGGGGGCATGACTCCTGCCCTGAACCGCTCCGCGTCAAAATCGTAGTCCCCTCGATTCCACTGGCCAGACAGTGGCTCCATGTGCTGAAAACGATCCTTCCGCAGCTGGGAATCGAGCATCCGGAATGTGGGCTCTACTACGGCAGTCAGAAAGGGAATCCCGAGCAGGACTTTCTGATCTATGTACTGAATTCCGCACGTTTTTCCATTGCCCGTCACATCCTGACAGATATGCGTCAGGGCTTTCATGTGCTGTTGATTGCAGATGAATGTCATCGGTGTGCCAGCCCGGAAAACCAGCGTATTTTCCGCTTTCTCTCGGAACAGGATGGACTTTGTCCGGTGAATACCGGATATTTTTACCACTCTCTCGGCCTGTCCGCCACCATACGTCAGGACGATTACGAAACGGTTCTGCGGCCGTCCCTCGGCAAAGAAATTTTCCGCTATTCCTTTTCGTCCGCCGTTCGTGATGGTTATATCAGCGAATTTGCCGTTTATCACACGGCATTGTCCTTTTCCCCCTCGGAGCTTCGCTCCTATGCCAGTCTGAGCGACCAGATGAATGATGTCTACCGGCAGCTGACTGCCTGCTATCCCTGGCTTCGCGAGCTGGATTCTTCCCGCCTCTTCGCCGCCCTGCGAAAGCTGGCTGAAGCCGACGGCGAAGATTCGGAAGCGGCCCTTTATCTGAATCTGTCCTACCGCCGGAAATCAGTCAGCTGCATGGCGGCATCCAGAAGCTCCTGTGCAGTCCGATTAATCGAACAGCTGAATCCTTCTGCAAAGATCCTGATCTTCGGCGAACGGATCCAGCAGGCCGAACAGGTCTGGCGGCTGCTCTCTGACCGCTATCCCGGGCGAGTGGGCCGCTATCATTCCCAGATGTCCCTCCAGGCAAAAAAAAATACTCTCGACGCTTACCGCGACGGGAGTCTTCGCATCCTGGTCAGCTGCCGCGGCCTGGACGAGGGAATCGACGTTCCGGAGGCCTCGGTCGGAATCGTCCTGTCCGGGACCTTGGCCAGCCGCCAGCGGATCCAGCGTCTTGGCCGGATTCTGCGGCGGAAGGAAGGCAAGACCATGGCCTGTCTGTATTATTTTTATATCCGCGAGTCTTCCGAGGATGCTGTTTATCTGGAAGATCCGGATGGCTTTTTCCCTGTCTGCAGTCTGTCCTACAGCAGTCCGGACCAGTCCTTCTGCAATCCGGTCTACGAAGAACTGGCCGCACAGCTTCTGGAAGAAACCAGAGACTGCGGGCTGTCCGAAAAACAGCTTGAGGAGCTGCGCACCTGCCTGCTTCTCGGTCTCGCCCTTCCGGACTGGATGGAAAGCCCTGAGCACTGTACGGAAAATATCCGGAAAGCGGAAAACCGCCGCCAAAAAAATTACTGGATCTGCATGAAACGCCTCTCGCTGCTGCGCTCCGGATCCGTGCCGTCCATGATCAGCATGGCATCGCCGAAGGAGAAGAAGCGATAGCGTTCCCGGATTGCCTCCTGATAAGCATTCAGCACATGCTCCCGACCAGCCAGCGCCGATACCAGCATAACCAGAGTGGACTCCGGCAGATGGAAATTGGTAATCAGCGCATCCAGAAGCTTAAACCGGTATCCCGGGTAAATGAAGATATCGGTCCAGCCGCTTCCCGCCCTCAGGATCCCGTCGTCTCCTGTTGCAGACTCAATCGTCCGGCAGCTGGTCGTACCCACACAGATGATCCTTCCGCCGGCTGCCTTTGTCTCGTTGATTTTCTCTGCTTCCGCCTCATCGATCATATAAAATTCGGAATGCATATGATGATCCAGCACGTTTTCCACTTTAACCGGCCGGAAGGTACCCAGTCCCACATGAAGTGTCACCCGTGCAATTTTAACGCCGCTTTCTTCGATCTGCTGCAGCAGTTCCTTTGTAAAATGCAGCCCGGCTGTAGGTGCAGCCGCAGAACCCTCATGCTTTGCGTATACCGTCTGGTACCGGTTCTTATCCTTCAGCTGATGTGTGATATATGGCGGCAAAGGCATCTGTCCAAGACGGTCCAGAATCTCTTCAAAAATTCCATCATAATGAAACTGAATCAGCCGGTTTCCATCGTCTACTGTGTCGAGAATCGTACCGGTCAGAAGCCCGTCTCCAAATATAATTTCCGTTCCCGGTTTCGCCTTCTTTCCCGGCTTCACCAGGGTCTCCCAAATATCCTTTTCACGCCGTTTTAAAAGGAGCAGTTCAATTTTTGCCTGTGTCTCCTTCTTCACACCGAAAAGACGCGCCGGGATGACCTTCGTGTCATTGAGCACCAGACAGTCTCCCGGCTTCAAATATTCTACAATATTTCGAAAGCTCCGGTGCTGCACATTTCCGGTTTTCTTATCCAATACCAGAAGCCGGGAAGCCGAGCGGTCTTCCAGCGGATCCTGCGCGATCAGCTCCTGCGGCAAATCAAAATAAAAATCCTTTACATCCATCTTTCTTTTCCTCCAGTTTATTCCTGCGATGCTGCATCCGATTCAGATGGTGTTTCCGCCGTATCGGCCGTATCGGACTCAGATGGTGCTTCTTCGTTTTCTGCCTGCCCGCCGATTTGTACGTTTACTTCGTGCTGCGTTTCCTCCTGTCTGGCACCAGCAGCTCCGCCCTGCTTCTCCAGAATGCTGTAGCTTTCAGCCAGCTGCTCATCATTCTCCAGCGCCTGTCGGAGTTTCGCATAAATCTGTGTTTTCAGCAGCACAATCTCATCTGTCTTTTCTGCATTTGTCACAAACGCCAGTTCCACATCATTCAGCGTTTCGCTGTCTGTCAGATACCAGTTCCCGTCCTCTGCCTGCTTGACATAGTTCCACAGCAGGCCCGGCGCCAGTGTCAGAGAATTTTTAAATTTCAGGTCGTAGCTTACATAAACCAGATAGGAGCCTTCTGCTGCTCCGGGCTTGGTATAGCAGACAATGTTCCGATAGCCCTCCGTATAACGGGTATCGTACTGAAGCTGCCGCTTCAGACGGTCCAGACCGGTCTGATCCGTCCAGCCGAACAGCTGGTAAATCGTTTCCGCATCTGCGCTTTGCTTGGCCTCAAAATAACGGTTCATCAGTTCCTGAATCTCCGGCACCTCATTTACGGCAAAATCATGTGTCTCCGGCTCAGCTGCAGTCTCGGACTCTTCGCTCTGGCTTTCCTCCAATGGCTCCGACTCCTCCTGCGCCGCTTCTGCCGTGATGCTTTCTGTCGGTTCTTCCTGCGGATCATGCTTTTTATCAACAGCCAGAATTACAATAATCAGAATCATCACAGCCAGGGGCAAAATCAGGAACTTGCCAAAGCGCTTCAGCTCTTCCTCCGACCATGAGCGGTACCCGTATTTATTATCCTTCACTCTTCTCACCTTTTGTATCCTCCATACAAAACAAAATCAGCCGTTTCCGGCCACCTTTTTGTACCTCCGCCTATTTTAACAAAAAGCATTGCAAAAATCAATCATGCCGTAAGAAAAGACAACAGAAACTCAGAAGGAACAAATAACAGGGCAGAAAAGTTTTGCCGATTTTTTTCAAATACCTCTTGCTTTTTTTTTGCTTTTATTATACAATAATGGAGATGCGTCTGTAGCTCAGTGGATAGAGCAGTGGCCTCCGGAGCCGCGTGCGTAGGTTCGATTCCTATCAGACGCATTTTTTCTATGAAGCCCTGATTTTAGCAGGTATTTTAAAGCATGAAATGCAGCACGGAATTCAAGGCGGATATCATCCCGGTACCCATCCTTTACGCCGCTGCTCCACCAGCCAGATCTCCTGCGCCCCATTCTCCCGGGTGTGCCAGCCTGGCTCCTGTATCACAATGGGGATAGAATTTCTCAATTCTGCCACGTTATGTCTCATCTCATCTTTCAGATAAATTCCAAACTCCTTCAGGTTCTGTTCTGCTTGTAACATTGGAAAAGATCGTATATAATAATAGCTGCTATTACAGCGGATAAAATCCAGGAGGAAGGAACCATGAACATGAATCCGTTTCAAATCATGCAGATGAAGGAAATGCTGGAGGTTTTTCATCAGAACCATCCGAAACTTCCGCTGTTTTTCCGTGCAGTCAGCCAGAATGCCATGCAGGAAGGCACCATTATTGAAATGACGGTAAAAACACCAGATGGAAAAGATTACTGCACCAATCTGCGTCTTAATGCATCTGACATTGAAATGCTTCAGAAAATGCGGGAAATGAAGGGGTAAACCGCTTCATTTCCCGCATTTCTTCGTTTTCTCCATTTTTCTCCATTTTTCGCTTGCAAAAAGCTATAAAATGTCCTATAATGAACTCATCAAATTCTGAATCGGCGAGTTCTCGCCGCAAGTGTCCTGGAATCGGACCACCTTCCAATGTAAGGTTATTTACCCATATTGTGATAACTGCGATGATATATTGCAGTGTTTATTTGCAGGCTGCATTTGCTGTTTTGCACTATTATTTCCATTTTTTACCATTTTTCTTTTATTGTTATACGATCAATCCTTGCTTGTTTCGCAGCAAATGATTGACCAATACGAATTATCGGGAGGTATCTTTTGATGGAATACGAATTATTTTTACAATTAGTAAAGAACGGCATGGAGAAAAAACTGGGCCGCGATTTTCAGGTCACGCTTCGTGCCATTCCGAAAAACAATGGCGTGATCCGGGACGGAATCTCCATCTGCCGAAAAAAAGAAGACGTGGCGCCTACGATTTATCTGAATGATTTTTATCAGGAGCTGCAGGACGGCCAGTCAATCCATTACATCTGTGATAATATTTATCAGCTGTATCAGACCAATCCCGGTCTTCCTTACCTGGATTCCAGAGCTCTGTCTTCTTATGACGAAATTCGGGACCGAATCGTATACAAGCTGATCAACACCAATGCCAATCAACCCCTGCTGAAACATCTGCCTCATATCCCATTTCACGATATGTCCATGGTATGCTATCTGCTGATGGAACAGAAGGAGCACGGCTATATCACCGCCCTGATTCACAAGGATCATTTAAATTCCTGGAAAATACAGGAAAAAGATTTGTTCCTGGCTGCGATTCAGAATACGCCCCGGCTGCTGCCTCCGGTGATTCAGCCCATGAGTGAAGTACTGAAACGCCTGGCCCAGGAAACCATGGGAAAGGATTATTCAGAGGAAACCTTCGTTTCCCTGCTGGAAGCTGCCGAAGAACGGCGTATGGAACGGGATCCGATCTTTCCGACTCTCTATGTTCTGACAAATCCGGCCGGAGTCAATGGTGCCGCCTGCATGGCTTATCCGGAAGCAATAAAAAACTTCGCGGACCATATGCAGCAGGATTTAATCATCCTGCCTTCCAGCATCCACGAAGTTCTGCTTGTCACTGATTCCGATGACTACGATTATGAAGATATGAGCCGTCTGGTAAAAGATATCAATGATTCTGAAGTTCCGATTGAAGACCGGCTCTCCAATCAGGTCTACCGTTACAGCCGGGAAACCGGACAGATCACGGTTGTTTCTCACGGCCCGGTCCTAACCGGAACAGAGAATCAATAAAAAACACGGCCATCGCGATGGCACCTGCAATCTGCAGCGTTTCCACCAGATAGCAGGTAGACATGGAACTGGCATCCCGGATGATGTAATACACACACCGGTAAATAGAAGCGCCCGGCACAGAAGGAAGGATTCCGGCAACCAGAAAAAACGGTAACCGGAGCCTTCCACTTCCGTGCAAATAAATGACTCATACATGCAACTACCAGACTGGACAGAAACGCTGCCAGCGGCGCCGACTCCGGCCGCTACTGCCAGGGTCATTACCAGTGCCAGCACCGCACCGACAAGAGTAGCTGCCAGACAGTCCAGTGCACTTCCTCCAAAAAGGATGGCAAAAAACAGACCGATGCCCAGATATCCCAGATTTTTTACGGCCGGCCGGTAAATTTCCGCACCGCTGACCAGCATGATCTCTCCTGCCAGGGCAGCCGTTTCTACTAACAGTTTTTCTTTTTCCATATGCTGACGCAGGACCTTTTAGCTGACTGCCTGCTCTCCTTGCTTCCTATAATAGCATACTTCCGATCTGAAAAACAAGTACCGATGCAGTCCAGGCAACGGTCAGCTGGAACAGCACCATTCCCAGCGTCCACTTCCAGGATCCGGTCTCCCGCCTGATCGTTGCAATTGCAGCCACGCACGGTGTGTACATCAGGCAGAAAATCATCAGTGCATATGCGTTCAGCGCTCCAAAACCGCCTGCTGCCAGACACTGCGTCAACATGCTCATTCCCTGCGGAGAATTGATATTTCCGATTCCAAACAATACAGAAAAACTGGAAACCACCACTTCTTTTGCAGACAGTCCGGAAATCAGCGCCACTACGATCTGCCACTGTCCCAATCCGGCCGGTGCCAAAATCGGTGCCAGAACACGCCCGAATATAGCGGCAAAGCTTTCCGAAACATTCTCTACGAATCCGGAAGGACCGCTGTTTAATACGAACCAAAGCACAATGGATGCAATAAAAATCGTGGTCCCGGCCTTGGTCAGGTAATCCTTCACCTTATCCCATACATAAATCGCTACGGTACGGGCATTCGGGGTCTTATACTCCGGAAGTTCAATCAGCAGTCCGTTTGCTTCTGTATTCTTCGAACCTTTATGTATAAGAAACGCAATCAGGATCGCCGTAATCAGGCCGATCAGATACAGGGAATAGGCAACCACCAGCGCTTTATCCGGGAAAAACATTTCCGCAAACAGCACATAAATCGGGAGCCGCGCAGAACAGGACATAAACGGCGTAATCAAAATCGTCCGTCTTCTGTCTCTGGTACTCTCCAGCGCTCTGGTTGCCATCACAGCCGGCACCGTACAGCCAAAGCCAAGAAGCATCGGAAGAAATGCCCGGCCGGACAGGCCGACCATTCCCATCGTCTCATTCATGACATAAGCGACTCTGGACATATAACCGCTGTCCTCCAGGAAGGCCAGCGCCAGAAACAGGATAAAAATATTCGGCAGGAACGTCAGGATTCCGCCCACCCCTGCAATAATACCGTCCACAACCAGCGAAATCAGCCATTCTGACACGTGACAGCTTTCCAGCAGGGTCAACACAGATGCAGATACCCAGTCCAGCCCGATCTGGAAATATTCTTTCAGGAAATCGCCAACCGTAAAGGTAAGAAAGAATACCAGCGCCATAATTCCCAGAAAAATCGGAATTCCCCAGACCGGATGACAGAGATATTCATCTACCCGATCCGTCCATGCCGACTGCCGGTCTTTGTGAAACAGACATTCCTGGATAATCTCTTCAATATAATCATATTTTTCATTGATGATCTGCTTGCTGTAATTTTGATCCACAATGCTGTTTACATCAACCGGATGGTCCGATGCTACGACCTCATCGTATTCCAGAAGCTTGATTGCATGCCACCGCATGTTGTCCATTTCCCCGTAATTTTTCCGGAGAATCTCTTCTACCTTTGCAATCTTGTCTTCCAGATCGGAGTCATACCGCACTACCACGCCATGCGGTCCTTCCTCATAATGATGTACCACCGCATGCATCAGCACATCCAGTCCGGTCCGCTTTCTGGCCGAAACCGGCACCACCGGAATCTCTCCCAGCATCTCCGGAAGACGATGGAGATCGATCTCCATTCCGCGTTCTTCAATGATATCCATCATGTTCAATGCCAGAATCACGGGCTTCTTTAATTCCAGAAGCTGCAGTGTCAGATAAAGGTTCCGCTCCAGAGAAGAAGCATCCACTACATTGATCAGCACATCTACTTCTCCATCTTCAATGCATTTTCTGGTTACCTTCTCCTCAATGGTATAAGAACTCAGGCTGTAAATACCCGGAAGATCAATAACCTTGATTTTTCTTCCCTTATAGCTGGTCTCCCCCTCTACTCGTTCCACTGTAACGCCGGGCCAGTTGGCCACTTTCAGTTTTGCTCCGGTAAATGCATTAAACAGCGTTGTCTTCCCGCAGTTCGGGTTTCCTACAAAACCAACTGTAATCGGACGCCGATCGTCCTCTGTTTTCATCTTTTCCGTACTCATTTGTGTTCTGCCTCCTCTGCCTCGATACCACCTGCAATTTCTCTTCCCAGAGCCAGACGGGTTCCACGAACCTTAATGATGACCGAACCGCTTCCTTTCTTATTCAAAATCATGACGGGAGTGTTCTCATTGACTCCCAGT
The DNA here is from genome assembly GCA_051878975.1 of Candidatus Caccovicinus sp. Lineage (GTDB taxonomy): Bacteria > Bacillota > Clostridia > Lachnospirales > Lachnospiraceae > Caccovicinus. The sequence goes on along the minus strand of JBJELD010000061.1, from coordinate 2,183 downwards.
GCCTCCAGTCTCCGCCCAATGGCTTCCTGAACAAGCACTCGTTTCACATAATAGGTACTGCCTTTTTTACATTCGTTCAGCTTCATTTTCTCATGCTCCATCTTTTTCATTTTAGGCAGTATCATTGTAAGCTTATTGCAAAAAAAAGTCAATAAAATTATTAGTTGTTTCTAACTTTTGTTATACATGCTAATCAAAATCCAGCAAAAGCTTCTTAATTTCAACCATTTTATCACGCAGCTTCGCCGCTTCTTCGAAATTCAGTTCCGCTGCTGCCTGGCGCATCTTCTTTGTCAGCTCCTTAACTAGCTTCTCCAGTTCCTGCCGGTCCATGGATTCTACATCCTTCTCAAAACCCTTCGAATCCTCCTGATCAGCAGCCTTGGAAATGGCAATCAGATCCCGAACCGCTTTTTTAATCGTAGTCGGCGTAATTCCATGTTTTTCATTATATTGCTGCTGAATTGCACGACGGCGGTTGGTCTCCTCGATTGCCCGCTTCATGGAATCGGTAACCGTATCCGCATACATGATCACATGCCCCTCTGCATTTCTCGCCGCACGGCCAATCGTCTGAATCAGAGAGGTTTCCGAACGCAGGAACCCTTCCTTGTCTGCATCCAGTATCGCCACAAGCGTAATTTCCGGAATATCCAGGCCTTCACGCAGCAGGTTGATTCCTACCAACACATCAAATACATCCATACGCATGTCACGAATGATCTCAGCCCGCTCCAGTGTATCAATATCGGAATGAAGATACTTCACCCGGATTCCCACCTCACGCATATAATCCGTCAGGTCCTCCGCCATACGCTTGGTCAGAGTCGTAATCAAGACCTTATGATGTCCTTCCACCTCCTTATTGACCTCCGAAATCAGATCATCGATCTGTCCTTCTACCGGCCGAACCGAAATCTCCGGATCCAAAAGCCCGGTCGGGCGGATGATCTGCTCTGCCCGCAGCATTTCATGCTCCTCCTCATAAACGGAGGGTGTGGCAGAAACAAACAGCATCTGAGCAATCTTACTTTCAAATTCTTCAAAATTCAGCGGACGGTTGTCCAGAGCGGAAGGCAGCCGGAAGCCGTAGTTTACCAGTGTTGTCTTTCTGGAACGATCTCCGGAGTACATGCCCCGCACCTGCGGCAGCGTGATATGAGACTCATCCACAATAATCAGATAGTCCTCCGGAAAGTAATCCATCAGCGTACACGGCGGTTCACCGGCCTTTGCTCCGGTCAGATGACGGGAGTAATTCTCTATACCGGAGCAGAAACCGGTTTCCCGCATCATCTCCACATCAAAATTGGTTCGTTCTGCAATCCGCTGCGCTTCCAGAAGCTTGTCTTCACTTTTGAAAAACGCCACCTGCTCCTTCATCTCCGCCAGAATATTCTCCGTTGCCTCCATCATTTTTTCCTTAGGCACCACATAATGAGAGGCCGGGAAAATGGCAACGTGCCCCAGCTGCGCCTTAATTTCTCCGGTTACAGTATCGATTTCCGTGATCCGATCCACCTCATCTCCGAAAAATTCTACCCGGTACGCCTCATTTCCGGAATAGGCCGGAAAAATTTCCACAATGTCGCCGCGAACCCGGAAGGTTCCGCGGTGAAAATCCATGTCATTGCGGGTATATTGAATATCAATCAGTTTATCGATCACCTCGTCCCGGTCTTTCATCATACCCGGCCGCAGAGATATCACCATTTTCTTATAATCAATCGGGCTGCCCAGACCGTAAATACAGGATACCGAAGCTACTATAATCACATCACTGCGTTCAGACAACGCGGCAGTAGCGGAATGGCGAAGCTTATCGATTTCATCATTGATCGCCGAATCTTTCTCAATATAAGTATCCGTGGATGGAACATAAGCCTCTGGCTGGTAATAGTCGTAGTAGGACACAAAATACTCCACCGCGTTCTCCGGGAAGAACTCCTTAAACTCACTGTAGAGCTGTGCTGCAAGGGTTTTATTGTGGGCAATAATGAGCGTCGGCTTCTGTAACTGCTGGATGACGTTGGCCATGGTGAAGGTCTTGCCAGAGCCCGTAACCCCTAGTAAAGTCTCGAATTGATTGCCTTCTTTGAAGCCTCCCACCAGGGCCTCAATGGCCTGGGGCTGGTCGCCGGTGGGGGCAAATTCTGAGTGTAATTTGAACTCCATAACTGCAT
>JBJELD010000060.1:0-11490 GCA_051878975.1 Candidatus Caccovicinus sp. | reverse complement strand
GAGCACGCGGCTGTTAACCGCGCTGTCGTAGGTTCGAGTCCTACTCGGGGAGTTTGTTTTATCTACGGAAGTTTTTAGATAAGACCATGAAAGAGCGAGGCCCCATGGTCAAGCGGTTAAGACATCGCCCTTTCACGGCGGTAACACGAGTTCGAATCTCGTTGGGGTCATTATGGCGACATAGCCAAGCGGTAAGGCGTGGGTCTGCAACACCCTGATCACCAGTTCAAATCTGGTTGTCGCCTCTGAGGAATCACAGAAATGTGGTTCCTTTTTTGTTGTAAAATCAAGGAAAATCGGATATATGAGGAATGATTATTAAAATTGCTTTGGCGGCCATTTCTTCAGAAATGACCGCCTTTTTGTGTTTTGGTACACTGTGATACGAAAAATAGTGTACCAATAGTGTACCAAAAAATTTATAAATGACATTTGGCTTTATTTTATTTCGGGTGTTACAGGCGCCATGATTTGTTATCTTATTGTGAAATGAAAAACAATCAGCACCCAGAAGCGCCTGATCGGTTTCTTTATCATTGCGCTTACGCTTCATGTTTTGGAGGAATGGGTGTGGCCTGCGGGGCTGCATTACATTCATAATCTTTCTATGGGTTCCGTAGCTCCCAACGGCTACCCCATGCATCAGTTTTCGGACATGATTACGAATTCCGTTGCAGTACTTATGGCGTTGGGAGTTCTGTGGAAGCTCAGTGAAAATGCCATTGCCGGATTTTCTATTGCGTTGTTTGGTCTGGGTGAGATGATTGCTCATATCCGGCTTGGAATTATCGCATATCAGGAATTTCACAGCGCAGGGCTGAGTTTTTCTTATTCTCCGGGACTTGTAACCGCGATTTTGGGCTTTCTGATTGTTTCAATTCTGTTGATCAGAGACCTGAAGGCGAGAAAGCAATTTAACCTGAAAATGATTTTATATTCCATTGTTTCCCTTCTTGTTGCTATGGTGATTCTGGTACTGATTCCGGAGAATGGTCTGAAGGACATAAATACACCTTATCAGTTTCTCAATGCCGGATTCTAGGAACAGTTTGTGAATTAAAGCATGATGTTTTTTTGCGCCTAAAAGCAGCAATATCCCGTCAGGGAATCGTATATCTTCCGCTCTTGTTTGCAATGGAGTGCGTTTTTTGGCCTGACTGGATTAGTTGTATCGCAGCCTTTGGCTGAATTGGTTTCACTTCTGCTTGTAATCATTCTTGTTGGATTGGCGGTCAGGAAAATGACTCAAAAAACGGAGGAAACGCTGTGAAAGAAGTAAAAAACCGCTGATTTATGATTATGCAAGCGTACTGCTGATTCTGTTCCTGTTCAATATCATTATTACCCCTTTGTTCGTACAAAGACGGGGTTCGGAGATAGATTATGGAATCTTCATGGGTATGATTGAGGATAAAAATATTGGAAAGGGAACTGCAGACGTGGAAGTGAACGGTACCATATTGAATTCGGTGGGGCGGAACCGGAGTTGTTATTTGCATATTAACAGAAACCAATAAGAACAAGATAAAAATGCGGCGGATTGGCAGACAGATTGCGGTCCGCCGCCTTTCTATATTTAGGCAATATATCGAATTGTGTAAATGAATTGCTTCGTGTAAAATAAAATTTGACAATCAATGCTGGGGGGAGATTTATGGAGCGTTTCGGTAAGATACATGCAGTGTCTTTGCGTGCAAAGGTACTGGCGTTTTTGATGCTGATTATTTTTCTTTTTATGATATCTAATTTTTATTCGATCTATCAGGGAGCACAGTTTGAACGGGATTTTGATCAGGTGCTGACCAGGTATTATACGATCAATCGGTTTCGGACTTCGTACTCTAAAAATATTGTGCTGTATGATCAATATCTGGAGGACATGACGGAAGAAAACTGGATGAATTATATCATCAACGACATTCTGGTAAGAGGGAACTTAGGAGAGCTGGTACAGGATGCGGATTCTCTTCCGCTGAGCGGATATCTGCTGGTGCAGTCGATTAAAAATATGTATAACAGCTACAGCCAGATTATTTTTAATCCGTTTGAGGGAGAAAATGAAGGAGAACAACGAAAACGGATCCAGGAAGTTTCAGACTTAATTGATCAGCGAACCGGAGATCTGCTTCAAACCAGTTTGAGTGATGGGTTTGAGACGTATCGGGATTTATCGGAAGCTGTTACAATGGGAAGGGCTGTTTCCTTGAGCCTGATGATTCTGGTTGTGGTAATTGCAGGTATATTTGCATCCTTTATGGTGGAAAATGTATTGAACCCGGTAAAGGTTCTTTCTAATACAGCAAAAAAGATAGAAGAGGAACAGTTTGAAATTCCGGATTTGCCGGTGAAAGCGGACGATGAGATGGGCGATTTAAACCGTTCTTTTAATCAAATGAAATGGAGAATGAAGCGGATTATTATCGAGCTGAAGGAAAAGCAGAAGCTGAGTGAAAAACTGCATGAGCAGGAATTAAAAGTTATTAACAGCGAAAAATTACTTGAAAAAGCAAAATTTTCCTATCTTCAGTCCCAGATCAATCCGCATTTTTTGTTTAATACGTTGAATGTGATTTCGGGAATGGCCAATATGGAGCATGCCAAAATCACGAATGAGCTGATTCTCTGTTTGTCCAGGCTATTTCGTTATAATCTGGATAACAAGGCGGATCAGGTTCCGCTGTCACAGGAGCTGATGACGATTAAAAATTATATTTATATTGAAAAGAAGCGATTTGGAGAACGGCTGAATTATGTACTAAAGGCAGATGTAGATGTGACCCATTATGAAATTCCGCCGTTTACACTTCAGCCTTTAATTGAAAACAGCATCAAACACGGCATTTTAAAACGAGAGAATGGCGGAACAATAGCGATTAAAATTTTTTTAAGAAACCAATATTTGGTAATTCGGGTTCTGGATAACGGAATCGGAATGACAGAGGAGAAAAAAGCAGAAATACTGGGACAGCCAGCTGATGGGAAAATGTTTTCCGGGGTATCTGCGGAGCTGCATACAGACGGCGAAATTTCCGGAATCGGAATTCAAAATGTAGCAGGACGTTTAAAATTGACTTATTCGGATTGTGACGTAACGATATACAGCCGAAAAAATCGGGGAACCAGTATCGAGATTCGGATTGCAGAGGAGGAATGCAGGAGTGATAAAGCTGTTGATTGCGGATGATGAAACGATTTCGTGTTCGTCCATCCGATACATTGTAAATCAGCATTTTCCGCAGATCGGTCTGATCAGCGAAGCGTATAACGGAAGAACGGCGGTGGAAAAGGCAGTGGAAATTCACCCGGATATTGCGATTCTGGATATTGAGATGCCGCTGCTGAATGGAATTGAGGCGGGAAAGCAGATTCGGGAAAAGGTACCGGATTGTACCATTTTATTTTTAACGGCATTTGCAGAGTTTCATTATGCCAGGCAGGCGATTTCGCTGGGAGCATCAGAATTCCTTTTAAAGCCGATCGATGAAAAGGAGCTGGCGGAGGCTCTGAAAAAAGTATTAGTGCGGATTGAGAAGGAGGAGGAACCAAAAAAAGCAGAGATCCCTGTGCCGGAGGCAGAAAAATCCTGTCGATTCAGGGAGATTGCAATGACAGGGAGCGTAGGGGACCGGACAGCAGCTGCTGTTTTAGAAGCCCGAAAATACATTGACAGTCATTATATGGATGACATTTCCGTAGAAAGCCTGGCAGAGCAGTTTCAGATTTCGGCGAATCATTTTAACCGTATTTTCAGGCAGTGTTTTGAAATTCCCTGCAAAGAATATCTGATCAATATTCGGATCGAAAAGGCGAAAGCATGTCTGGCCAGTCCGGCTCTGACCATCAAAGAAGCCGGATGCATGGTAGGTTATCCGGACCCGAATTATTTTGCCAAGGTTTTTCGGAAGAAAACCGGAATGACACCGAAGGAATACCGAAATCAGCAGTTTTTCCTGCCGGATGATTGAAAAGTACTAGTTATCTTTTAAAGTTACTATTCAGAGAAAAGAAGAAAAAATATATAATAAAAGTATAAAAACAGGAGGAAAAATGAACAATTTAACCAAAAAAGCTGCGCTGGTTGGATTTGCGTTGATTTTTGTGGTAAATGGTTTTCTGATCCTTCATGCAAAAAAACAAGAACAGCCGGATATCGAATATTCGATGCAGATGGATATTCTGGATGCACCGATGAAGCGTGAGGATCAGATTATTCTGCGCCTGGCAAACAACCACAGGCCGGATTATCCCACCTCCGTTGCCTGCGACTATTTTGCGGAACTGGTAGAAGAGAGGACCGGGGGGAGAATCCGGATTTTGAATTATCATTCGGCTCAGCTGGCTGATGAGAAATCCAGCGTGCTGCAGGTAATGTACGGAGGGATTGATCTGGCCCGTGTATCGACAGCGCTTTTGACAGATTACAATCCGGAGCTGATTCTTCTTCAGCTGCCCTATCTGTATGAGGATTCTGAACATATGTGGTCGGTGCTGGAAAGCCCGGTAGGTGATACTTTTCTGGAAAGTCTGAATGAGCTGGGGCTGGAAGGATTGTGCTGGTATGATGCGGGGGCCCGAAATTTTTATACGACGGAAACGCCGATTACCTGTGTGAAGGATTTGAAAGGGCTGCGGATCCGTGTTCAGGAGAGCGCGTTTATGGCGGATGTGATTCGCTCGCTTGGCGCGGTTCCGGTGGAGATCTCTTTTGATAAGGTCGGCATTGCATTGAAGCGGGGCGAGATTGACGGAGCGGAAAATAACCTGTCCAGCTATATCAGTACCGGAAATTATATGCAGGCAAAGAATATTTCTCTGGATGAACATATCCGCATTCCGGAAGTCATCATTATGAACGGTGAGGTATTTGCTCATTTGAGCGAGGAGGATCAGGAAATTATACGCCAGGCGGCAAGGGATTCTTCCCTGAAACAGAGGGAACTGTGGGAGGAGCAGGAAAAGAAAGACAGGGAGATGATTGAAAAGAACGGAACGATTATCTGGAAAATCATGGACAAGCAGGAATTTGTGGAAAAGGTACAGAGGATTTACCAGAAATATGGCGGCGATTACGAGGAGGTGCTGAAGGAGATCCGCAGTATGAGAAGAAAGAAAGAGTGAAAATTGGGGGTTTGGAGATGGCAAAACGAAAACTGAAAAAGAAAGGATTGAAAGTTTTATCCGCGGCATTATCCATTTCGGTGCTGGCTGCTTCTGGTTCATTTGCCGGTGAGTGGCGGAATATTGACAATCATTGGAAAATGCAGCAGGAAAACGGGGAGTTCGTGCGAAGTCGGTGGTATCATCACACGGACGGCAAGTGGTATCATTTTGATGCGGACGGAAATCTGCAGACCGGGTGGTATTTTGATACGGACGGTAAGTGGTATTATATGAATCTGGATGGTTCTATGGCGGCCAGCCAGTGGATTCAGGGAGCAGATGGAAAATGGTATTATGTGGATGCTTCGGGAGCCATGCTGACCAGCCGGACAACACCGGATGGATACTGGGTCAATGCGGACGGAAGCTGGAATGAAACGGTTCCGCGTTATAGCGTCCTGCATAAGAGCTATCATGCTGACAGAAGCCCGGATGCGACTCCGGGAGAAGAACCGGAGGAAACTCCGGGTGAGGAACCGGGAGGCGGAACGGGTGAAGAACCGGGCGAGGAACCGGGAGGCGGAACAGGCGAGGAACCGGGCGAGGAGCCGGGAGGCGGAACGGGTGAAGAACCGGGCGAGGAAGGAACGGCACTGGAAGCGAAGGTGGCCCGTGCGGCGAATAGTGCAGAAAATGCAGGTGCAGTGCAGGACGGCATAATAGAATTTTTGACCGGACGGACGTATCGGTATACAGTGGATACGGACAATTCCCGGGAGGCTGGTCTGACCGATACGGCAGTATCTGCAGGAGAATGGAAAGAACAGCTGCAGCGCGGAATGGATGCCGGAATGGAAATTGTGCTTGAGGATGCTTCGGGAAACTGGAAATCGGATGGAGACAGCGTTCTGGACGGAGATCAGGTGATTGTCCGTGACGGAGAAGAGGAAGTAAAATATACGGTGCAGGTAAAGAAGGGTGCGCTGAAGGCCTCGTTTGAGGCTGAGGACAGCAGCCTGACAGTAAATTCGGCAAAGGATCTGATCCTCAATTTCCATGCAGGGCAGAGGACACCGGATGGTACAGTGGTCATTGATATTCCGGCCGGAATTGAAGTATCGGAGGATGATCTGTTTGTTAACATCATCGGAAGAGGCGAGGTGCCGTTAAGTGAGCTTCCGGAACAGTCTCCGGGACGTTGGGGCGGCGGATATGATGTAAAGGTCGGAGAATATGAACTGGAGGATCTGGGAGAGGCCGGAATGAGAATCCGGCTGATCGGACTGGATCTCAGGCCGGATAATGGAATTGACGTCCAGCTCCGGATGGAGAATATTTCCGTTTCAGCTGCCGGAAATTATGAATTTTACGCTTCCTATCAGGTAACGGAGCCGGATGTGCTCGAAAGTCCGGTCACCAGTCTGACGGTCAATGCGGTGAACACGATCACCAGTCTGGAACGTGTTCTGGATAAGTCCTCCCACTATAATGTGGATACGGATTATCAGGCAGCAGCATTCCGGTGGACCGAGGCAGAGGGCGCCGATTCGGTTACCCTGCTGCAGTCTGTGGACCGGGGAGAAACCTGGTCGGAATATGCCGTTTTTGATGGAGGAGCAGCAGAGGCGGAGGTAGAAGGTCTGGATGAAGATATGGAATATTGGTTCCGTCTGCAGGTAAAAGGCGGTCCGAATGAAGGATTTTCCAATATTGCAAAGCTTTACAGCGGCATGTATAATGTACGGACCACGGGAGGAGCGCCGACCGATGGATCGAATGCGGCAGAAAAAATCGATGAGGCCATTGATTATCTGAATTCTCTGGGCGGAGGCACCGTATTGTTTGAAGGCGGAAAATTCAGTACCACGACCGTGCATTTAAAGAGCAATGTTTATCTTTATATTGACAAATCAGCGGAACTTACGGCATTAAAAGGCTGTGACGCTCCGGAGGTAACCTGGTATTCCGACAAGGATTACAGAAGCGGTACTTCGCCGACTTCTACAGGGCCGTACAAGGTTCCGGAAAACTGGCTGACTAAGCAGGATGTGGGACATACCTACTGGCAGAACGCCATGTTTTACGGACAGCGTCTGGACAATATTAAGATTATCGGCAATGGCCGGATCAACGGCAACGGAAATTTAAGCACTTCCGATGGAGTTATGAATAATTCTGCGGACAGCCGTGCGGACAAAATGGTTGCATTAAAGCTTTGTACGAATTTTGAGATGGGCGGTTTGTCCAAGTCCAAGGATCTGTGGTATGAAGAGACCGATACACCGAATGAAGACGAGCCGTTTTATCTGGAAGCGGACGGAAGCCGGGATGAGGATATTGACAACATGCTGCGGATTGCGCGGGGCGGACATTTTGTACTTCTGGCAACCGGCGTGGACGGCGTCAATACGCATGACGTTTACGCAGAGAAAGCAAGCGGCGGTGTTCGTGATATTTTTGACTACATGGCATGCAATGACGTGGCAGCGGTCAATATTTATGCGGCCGGTTCTTCGGATGATATTGTAAAACCGGGAAGTGACTGTTCTCTCGGCTTTACCCGGCCGGCAAGTAATTATATTGTAAGAAACATTATCGGTGATACAAACTGCAACCTGTTCCAGATCGGTTCAGAAACAGCCGATGATATTCAGGATATCTGCGTGGACAACATTTATGTACTTGCAGCGAACAAGGCCGGATTCTCGATTTCCACAAACGATGGCGGCCATATCAAGGATATTCATTTAAACTGCGGAGGAACCGTTGGGGAATGTCAGTACGGCAGCACGCATGATGAGCTGGAGCTGGGCTATGAGCCTGCGGAGGTTCATCCGAACCGTTCTGAGATGCGGCGGACCCGAGCCCCGTTCTTCCTTTCCATTTCAAACCGGGGACGAATCATGGGCGGTGAAGCAGAGCGGAAACAGTTTACCGATCCGAACGGAACACAGCGTGATGAGCTGTTAAGCACCAATGTCAACATAGGCTATGTAGAGAATATTTTCATTAACAATGTAAATGTCGAAGAAGTATACGGCGGCAGTCAGTATAAGGGAACCCGCTGGCAGGAATACGGCAGCCAGAATAAGGCTACCCCGATCATTGCAGGATATCGGGTGCCGGACGGTGTAGGAATTACGCTTCCGGACGGCCGGAATGTGGGGTATCTGGAGAATGTGGCATTCCATGATGTGAATGTTCTGGTAAAGGGAGGAAACCCGATCGAGGATGCAGACAATTCCCCGAAGGAAATGGGCGTCGGTCAGTATAATGTAGGAGATCTGGCGGGCGATGCAAGAGGTTCCATGCTCCCGGCCTATGGCTTCTGGGCGCGTCATGTAAAAGGCTTTATGCTGGATAATTGTTCCGTCAATTTTGAACAAAATGACGATCGATATGCCATTGTTCTGGATGATGTGGAAAACGCCAGTCTGGAGAAGGTTTCCATGGTGAAGCCGGAAAATAACCGCAATGTGCTGGAGCTGCTGAACTGTCAGAATGTCTCCATGAAGGACAGCGGATATTATGTCGGGACAACAGAAGGCGAATATGTGAACCTGGAAAATATGGAAGGCGTAACCGTAAGCGGCAAGCAGACTTATCCAAATGCAGTCAGCGCCTTGACCACATTAAAGCTCAATGAGAAAGCGGAAAAGCAGGTTGTTGCCAGTCTGTCCAACGCGGAGAGAGAAATTCAGGTAACCTTTGGTGCGGAAGCGGAAGAACTGAAAAATTCGATTCTCGCAGAGGATGATTCTGCGCAGAGCTATCAGATTTACCGCGGAGAAGATGAGGTAAAGACCGGAAAGCTTCAGACGGAGGACTGCTTCCGGGTAACGGCGGAGAATCGGGATCAGACGGCAGAGTACCGGCTGATTGTGGCGGAAAGCACCTGTACGGATCTCCAGAAGGCGGCAGGAGCAGAATGTGTGCTGGCGATTGACAACGAGGAGAAAACGATGACGGTGCTGGAAGGCACAACGGCAGGGGAGCTTCTTAACGCCATTGAGGCTTCGGATGGCTCTGCACAGACCTGTACCATCCAGGACCGGGAAAGCGGCGACAGCTTAAATGACGGCGACCGGCTGACCGTAACGGCGGCAGACGGCAAGACGACAGCCGAATATATCGTGGACGTCAGTGCAGATATCCGAATCCGGGCGGCTGAAGATACCTGCTTTGTACAGAGCATTAATGAGCAGAAGAAGACCATTGCCGTTTTAAAGGGAACGACACCGAAGCAGCTGGCTTCCGGTGTGACGGCAAAGAACGAGGATGTGGAGCTGAATATCTATGCAACCGATTCCAGAGGGGAAGTCAAGGAAAGCGGTTCGGTTGAGAACGGCGATCTTCTGGTGGTGGAAACAGCGGATGGAGCCGATTCGCAGGAATACTCGATTCAGATTGTAACCTATCAGTCTGACAGCATTACGGTGGAAGGAGAAACTTCTTCGTATCAGATGTACGGCGCGGCTATGACCACCAAGACCAACAGCGACAGCTCAGCTGGTGCAGGCGGAAACCGGCAGTTTGAGAACTGTGCAGTCGGTGATTATGTAGAAATCACGATACCGGATCTGGCAGCAGGAAAGTATGATCTGATCTATACCTATAAGACGGCCAATAACAATCGCCGCGGAATCATCGGAGCAAGCTTTAACGGAACAGAATTAGAAGGAGAAGCAGATGCGAACGATACGGTTGCCAATCTGTACCGACCGTTCAGCTATGGAAATGTGATTCAGGAAGCGGACGGGGATGCAGTGGTTCGCCTGACGGTGGTGGCGCCGGGAACGGGAAGCGCACCGTATAATTTCATTGTTGACCGTCTGGAACTGAAGGGAAATCCGAGTCCGAATACCAATCTGGCTGCGGCAGGCGGCAAGATTCTGGAAGTAGACAATGATGAAAAGATTCTGACGATGATGCGGAATTCTGCGGCGGCGGACGCTCTGGAAGCGGAGGCGGCAGACGGCTCCAAACAGACTTACGAACTGATGAGGGGCGGCGAAGTGCTGACAGAGGGAGAGCTGGAGGATGGAGATTTGCTGATTGTCACTGCAGAAGACGGCGAGCATACCGAAACTTACACCATCCGGATTGATGAAACGGCTATTTCGAATGAACTGACCTTTGCGGCGGTTCATTGGATCAGCGGGGAGCCGGTGATCGAGCCGGGAACAACCGTGGAAGGGCTGGAGGAAGGCGACCTGATTACGGCAGACTTTGGTCTTGCCTTTAAGGTTACTTCCGGAGACCGTGTGAAAGCCCAGGAAGAGTGGATCTGTGACGGCGATCTTATTGAAATTTCCAATGAAAAAACCGGAGAGGTGGTCCGCACGATTACAGCAGATGTTTCAGTGGAAAGCCCATTTGCGGAATATGATTATGAAGCGAAAAAAGCACTGCTGAAGGAGATTGATACCAATGCGGAAGATGTAAAAGCAAGCAGTGATACCATTACCAGTGATACGTCTTTGCGTGTTCCGTACGTCCAGGGCGGCAAGACAGTTGGAAACTTTGTATCCATTGATGCGGAACTCCCGGCTGCCGGAAAATACCGGCTGGAAGTGGTTTACAAGAGCGGAAGCCGTTCGAAAAAGGTGGCGGTAACGATGGCGCAGGATGAGACGGTAATCGATGCCGGCACGATCGATGTAGCAGCCTCCGGAACCTTGTGGCTGGCGGATATGGAAGGACGGAATACCAGCAAGACTTATGTTCAAAAGGAAATCTGCACAGAGAGCTTTGCGGAAGGTCCTGTAACCGTTACATTTACTAACCAGGAAGCAGCGGATATGGTGCTGATAGAGGTAAGGCTGGCGCTCGTGGGAGAAGCAGCGGATCATGCAGAAGAGGAGGACATCCTGTTTAGCCTGCAGAAGGAGACTGCCGATGCGAAAATGAAGCAGAAGCTGACGGAGGATGAATCCGAACGGAAGGAAGCAGAAGCGGCGGAAGGCGAGTCTGAGCCGGAATCCGAAGATGAGACAGCAGAGGAAGAGGAACGGAAGTCGGAGGAAGAGAATCCGGACGAAGACGTACAGGAATCGGAAATGGAAGCAGCAGAGGAAGGTGAGCCGGAATCCGAAGACGAGAAGACAGAGGAAAAGGAGCCCGAATCGGAAGCGGACAAAGCGGAGGAAGGGCAACCAGAATCCGAAGAAGATGAGAAGACGGAGGAAGAGGAATCTGAATCTGAAAATATGTAAATATGAGCTGAAAGCCGTATAGACGAGCGGCGGACCGGGAGAGAGAGCCTGGTCCGCCGTTCGTTTTTGGGTGTATAAGAAACTTTTTTCCGGGGCAGCGTAGAGTGCCGGGAGAAGTTGTGCTATAATTTTTAAGGAAAGCATCTGATTCAGCCAACAGAAAAGAGCAGCCGGA
>JBJELD010000059.1:0-49287 GCA_051878975.1 Candidatus Caccovicinus sp. | reverse complement strand
CCACATAGCGGTACAGATTCTCCGTCAGATCCATCATGCCGTGGTAATCGGTATAAGCCTGATACAGCTCCATCAACGTAAATTCCGGATTATGTCTGGTATCCAGACCTTCGTTGCGGAATACCCGGCCGATCTCGTAAACGCGCTCCAGCCCGCCTACAATCAGTCTCTTTAAATAAAGCTCCAGGGAAATACGAAGTTTAAAATCCTCATCCAGCGCATTAAAATGCGTCTCAAACGGTCTTGCAGATGCTCCTCCGGCATTAGACACCAGCATCGGAGTCTCCACCTCCATAAAGCCCTGGCCGCCCAGATATTTCCGGATTGCTGCCAGGATCTTGGAACGCTTGATAAAGGTATCCTTTACATCCGCATTCATAATCAGGTCCACATAGCGCTGACGATAACGGATATCGGTATCCGTCAAGCCATGGAACTTTTCAGGAAGCACCTGAAGACTCTTGGAAAGTAGGGTCACACTGTCTGCATGGATGGAAATCTCACCGGTTTTCGTCGTAAATGCCGTACCCTTGATGCCCACAATGTCACCGATATCCATTTTCTTGAAATCTTTATACGGTTCCTCACCGATGCTGTCGCGGGCTACATATACCTGGATGCTGCCTTCTTTATCCTGTATATTGCAGAAAGAAGCTTTTCCCATTACCCGCTTGAACATCATACGGCCGGCTACGGAAACTTCTTTTCCCTCATATTCATCATAGTGATTTTTCACATCCATGCTGTGAACCGTCACATCGAACTTGGTAATCTGGAACGGGTCCTTTCCTGCTGCCTGCAGTTCAGCCAGCTTTTCACGGCGCACCTGAAGCACATGATTTAAATCTTCAGTCTGAGCCTTCCTTTGATTCTGATTCTCTCCTGCCACTGTTTATTCCTCCATCTTTCTTCTTGGCACATTCTTCCTGTCACGTTCTTCCTGTCACATTCTTCCTGATTCTTTTTTCCTGACAGTCTGCCATTTGCTTTTCCGTTTTCTTTTGCATGATGCCATGCATGTTCCCTTCACAAACGGCGAAGAAAGCGGACATCCCCTTACCATTCCGGCATGCTGTCCGCTTTGCTGTGCTGCCTTTCCTGTATTACCCCTGCAGCATAAACTTTGCTGTACTGCGTTTTGCTGCACTGCAGGAAAATTATTCATTCACTCTCTGGATATCCAGTACCTTATACTGAATCACACCCATCTGAGTCTCTACATCGACCACATCGCCAACCTTCTTGCCGATTAATGCATGGCCTACCGGAGATTCGTTGGAAATACGTCCCTGAAGGCTGTTCGCTTCTGTAGAACCGACGATTTTGAATTCCATCTCCTCTGCAAACTCCAGATCATAAACCTTTACCCGGCAGCCAATGCTGATTTTATCTAAGTCAACCTCGTCCTCAACGACAACCTCTGCATTTTTCAGCAGCTTCTCCAGTTCCTCGATACGAAGTTCGATATCTCTCTGTTCATCCTTTGCTGCATCATACTCTGCGTTCTCAGACAAATCGCCCTGCTCTCTGGCTTCCTTGATTTTCTGAGCAACCTCTTTTCGCTTGAATACTTTCAGATTGTGCAGCTCATCCTCATACTGTTTCAGACCAGCGTAAGTTAAAATGTTTTTCTTTTCTGCCATTTTAATCAATACCTTCCTTATCATTACTATCGCGTCAGCGATACCCCGCCTGCATTCAACGTATTATAGCTTAAAGTCACTGGATTGTCAACCGGGTATCCAAAAGTTGAGCCATCTCTTCCAGGGTTTCCACCAGATTGATTTCATTTCGGAGGGCTGCTGAATGCGGAAGCCCGGCTGTGTACCAGGCCATGTGTTTGCGCATTTCCCGCATGGCTGTTTTTTCCCCTTTATATTCGGTAAGCAGTTTTCCGTGACGAAGAATCATTTCCTTAATTTCTAACACAGACGGCCTCGAAAGAAGCTCTCCTGTTTCCAGATAATGCTGAATCTGTGAAAAGATCCAGGGATTTCCTTTTGCTCCCCTTCCGATCATAATACCGTCGCAGCCGGTCTCCTCCAGCATCCGTTTCGCATCCTGTGGCGTAAACACATCACCGTTTCCGATAACGGGAATCTTTACTGCCTCCTTGACCTGCCGAATGATGTCCCAGTCCGCCTTTCCGGAATAATACTGTTCTCTGGTCCGCCCATGAACGGCCACCGCCGCTGCGCCGCAGCTTTCTGCAATCCTTGCAATCTCTACTGCATTGACCGAATCCTCATTAAACCCCTTCCGGAACTTGACCGTCACCGGCTTTCGAATATGCTTTACCATGGAGGTCAGGATTGCTTCCACCTTTTTCGGGTCCTTCATCAGAGCGGAGCCTTCCCCGTTATTGACAATTTTAGGGACCGGGCAGCCCATGTTCAAATCAATGAAATCGTACGGTCCGTCCTGGATCTGTGCACCGATCTCTCCCAGAATTTCCGGATCGGAGCCGAACAACTGGACCGCCGCCGGACGCTCTTCCTCCCGGACCTTCAGAAGCTCTTTCGTATTTTTATTCTTATATAAAATCGCCTTGGCACTGACCATCTCTGTCACCACCATGCCGCAGCCCTGCTCTTTGCACAACAGCCGGTAAGGCAGATCGGTCACTCCGGCCATGGGAGCCAGGATCAGATTGTTTTCCAGCGTCACATTTCCGATTTTCAGCTTCATGACGGTTCCTCATCTGCATCGTCTGCGTTTTCAGTTCTGCCGGATTCCGCAGCATCGTCCTCATCCAAAAAAGCAGATGCATCCATTCCCAGAAAGAATACCTTATAGAACATTTCCAGACCTTCAAGAAAATCCCGTTTCTCCGTCTGGTACTGCTTGATTTTCAGCTCGCTTCCGATCTCATCAAACAGATAGTCATTGTCATCGGCTTCTACCCGGAATTCCAGTCTTCCCTCCGGAGTAAATTCCAGAATCAGCACTCCGCCGATATCCTCCGTAAACAGGACACACATAATCTGGAGCTCCTGTTTGATTCCCTCCGGCAGTTTCCTGAAGTCCGGATTAAAATAATATTTCTGCTCATAGGAATTGGCTCCGCAGAGCACCACCTTTTCCTGCGTTTTCTGCACATTCTTCTGATCTGCCACGTTTTCTCTCCTCTCTCCTCTGACGAAAGCCGGCAGGATACAGAAACAAGGCGCCGTAATGATTACGACGCCTGATTTTTTCTTCCTGTTTCCGGCCATGCCCTTCTTATCGAACCAGCATCTTGGAAATCTCGTACTGATCCTCCGGAATATCCTTCTTCATATTCAGCGCTTCCTGAATGTCAAAATCCACATACTCACCATGCTTATAGGCAACCAGACGATTGCTCTTTCCTTCTGCCAGAAGCATCGCAGCCTTTGCACCCATGATAGATGCATAAACGCGGTCCTTACAGGTTGGAGTACCGCCGCGCTGCATGTGGCCCAGAATCGTTGCTCTGGTCTCAATACCGGTAGCAGCCTCGATTCTTCTCGCCATAGATGCGGAATGTCCGATTCCCTCTGCATTGATAATGATGTTGTGCTTCTTTCCTCTCTTCCGATTGTCAATGATCCGGTTGATCAGAGCCTGCTCGTCGCCGTCATAGCGTTCCGGAAGCAGAATGTCCTCTGCACCGTTTGCAAAACCGCACCACAGGGCAATGTATCCGGCATTTCGTCCCATAACCTCGATAATAGAACATCTCTCATGGGAAGTTGAGGTATCACGAACCTTGTCGATTGCCTCCATCGCGGTATTTACCGCAGTATCAAAACCGATGGTATAATCGGTACATGCAATGTCCAGGTCAATGGTTCCCGGAACACCGATGGTATTGATGCCTAAAGATGCCAGCTTTCCGGCACCGCGGAAGGAGCCGTCACCGCCGATTACCACGATACCGTCGATTCCGTGCTTCCGACAGATATCCGCACCCAGCTGCTGGCCTTCCGGAGTGGTAAACTCCTTACATCTGGCAGTGTAAAGAATGGTACCGCCGCGATGGATAATATCGGACACGCTGGTCGTTCCCATATCCACGATCTCTTCCTGCAGAAGCCCTGCATATCCTCTCATGATGCCCTTTACCTTTAATCCCTCATGAATAGCAGTACGGACTACTGCACGAATTGCAGCATTCATGCCCGGTGCATCACCGCCGCTGGTTAACACTCCAATCGTTTTTACTGCCTTTGCCATAGTTTTACCCTCCTGATGTGAGAATCTATTTTTTAACGTCGTATTTTGTTTCAAAACATGTACATGACTATATTAAATCATTTTCCTCTGCTTTTCAATACTTTTTTCCACTAGCTTGATATTTTTTTCACTAAGTTTTTTCGTCAACTTATCCAATAATTCTTCATCTGCATTGACTCTCCAGTTGGCAGGCAGAACTTTTTTGGCTTTTTCCTTCTTTAAATAAATCACAACCGAATCCCGTCCTTCCTTTCCGCGGAGTATATCCAGCAGCCCGGCCTCCCCGGCCCGATAATGCTCCAGGTCCTCATACTGGATCCAGAGTTCCCGCGGAATTTCCTTAAACGGGATCACGCGCTCGCAGACCAGCTTTCCCACCGGGTCATCTCCAAGGGAAACCCGTCCCTGGATAAACAGCTTTTCCTCCTCCACGAACAACTCCCGCCGGCTCTCATAGATTTTCGGGAAAACGATCACCTCCACGGAACCCAGCATATCCTCCAGTGTGATAAAGGCCATCAGCTGTCCGGTCTTAGTAGTTTTTACGACCTTGCCGGTTATCATACCACCAATCGTGACAATGGAACCGTCTACCACCTTTGCCCGGTCAGTCTCCTCGTCCACCACGAAATCCGCGGCCGTGGCCGTAATGTTCTTCCTCCACATCGCTTCATACGCATCCATCGGATGGCCGCTGATGTAAATGCCAAGAATCTCCTTCTCAAAAGCAAGAAGCTCCTCCTTCGGATACTCCGGCACATTGGGCAGAGTAATGCGGAAATCATCCTTCGACTCTTCATCCGCAAAATCAAACAGACTCATCTGTCCCGCTATGGAGGTTTTCTTTTCCTTATTTTTCTGCTCCAGCAGCTCCGGAGCCACCATCATCTTCTGTCTGCGGTTGCCCGGCATGGAATCCAGCGCACCGGACTTGATAAAGTTTTCCAGCGTCTTCCGGTTAACTTCCTTATTGCTCATCCGCTCAATGAAATCCTCCATGGAAGTGAACAGACCGTTAGCCTCGCGCTCTGCCACAATGGTATCCACCACCGATTTTCCCACGCTTTTGATGGCAGAAAGACCGTAGCGGATCGCTCCGTTTGACACGGAAAAGCCGCTTTCTCCTTCATTGATATCCGGTGGCAGAATCGAAATCCCCATCTGCCGGCAGGTCAGAATGTATTCCGAGGTCTTCCCCACATTGTCCATGACAGAAGTCATCAGTGCCGCCATAAATTCCAGCGGATAATAGTATTTCAAATACGCCGTCTGGTATGCAACCACCGCATAGCAGGCCGCATGGGACTTGTTGAAGGCATATTTTGCAAAGTCGATCATCTCATCATAGATCAGGTTTGCCGTCTTTTCGGAAATGCCGTTTGCAATGCAGCCCTTCACACCCTCCGCTTCATTTCCATAAACAAAATTCTGGCGCTCCTTTTCCATCACCGCCGTCTTCTTCTTTGACATGGCACGCCGCACCAGATCGCTTCGTCCCATGGTGTAGCCGGCCAGGTCCCGCACGATCTGCATGACCTGCTCCTGATAAACGATACAGCCGTAGGTCGGACCCAGAATCGGCTCCAGCTGCGGGCAGTCATAGGTAATGGAGGATTTATCATTCTTTCCTTTTAAATAGCGGGGAATGAAATCCATGGGGCCCGGACGGTAAAGGGAAATGCCGGCAATGATATCCTCCAGATTTTCCGGCTTCAGCTCCTTCATGAACCCTTTCATGCCGCCGCTTTCCAGCTGGAACACACCTTCTGTTTTTCCGGTTCCGATGGAGTCCAGCACCTGCTTGTCATTGTAATCAATGTGATCCATATCCAGATGGATTCCATAATTTTTCTCCACCTGAGAAACCGCGTTGTTGATGACTGTCAGCGTCCGAAGGCCCAGAAAATCCATTTTCAAAAGCCCCAGTTCTTCCAGCGTCGTCATGGTAAACTGCGTCGTGATCGTGCCGTCCGCCGCCCGGCTCAGGGGAACATACTCATCCACGGAGGTCCGGCTGATCACCACGCCGGCCGCATGCATGGAAGTATGCCGCGGAAGTCCTTCCAGACGTTTTGACATGTCGATCAGATATTTTACCTGATCATCCGTATTGTATGCGTTCCGTAGGTCCGGACTTTCCTTCAAAGCGCGGTCCAGCGTCATACCCAGATCATTGGGAACCATTTTGGCAATGGCATCGCACTGTGCGTAAGGAAGATCCAGAACCCGTCCCACATCGCGGATCACGCCTTTAGCCGCCAGCGTACCGAAGGTGACGATCTGTACCACCTGATCCTTGCCGTACTTTTCCACCACATAATCAATGACCTCCTGACGCCGTTCGAAGCAGAAATCAATATCAATATCCGGCATGGACACACGCTCCGGATTCAGGAAACGCTCAAACAGCAGATCATACCGGATCGGATCAATGTTGGTGATCTCCAGACAGTAAGATACAATGCTTCCCGCTGCGGAGCCTCGTCCCGGTCCCACCGGAATGCCCTGAGAACGTGCAAAATGAATAAAATCCCAGACGATCAGGAAATAATCCACATAGCCCATTTTATGAATGACATCAAGCTCGTAATCCAGCCGCGCCCGCAGTGTACCATCATCGTTTGGATAGCGGCGGCAGAGACCTTCTGAGCACAGCCTGTTTAAATAAGACCAGGAGGTCTCCCCCTCCGGCACCTCAAATTTCGGAAGCTTGGTCACGCCGAACTCGATCTCCACATTACAGCGCTCTGCAATTTTTGCCGTATTGTCCAGCGCTTCCGGTGCATAAGGGAAGATCCTGCGCATCTCCTCCTCCGACTTGCAGTAATACTGGCCGCCCTCATAGCGCATCCGGTTTTCATCAGATACCTTTTTCCCGGTCTGAATGCAGAGCAGGATATCATGAGCCTTGTCATCTTCTGCAAACGTATAGTGAATGTCATTGGTCGCCACCAGATCAATGGACAGCTCCCGGCTCATCCGCATCAGTCCCTGATTGACCAGCTTCTGGGCCGGAATTCCATGATCCTGCAGCTCCAGGAAGAAATTGTTTTTTCCGAAAATTTCTTCGTACCGCAGAGCAGCCTTTTTGGCTTCCTCATAAAGTCCCCGTTCCAGATAACGCTGTACTTCACCTGCCAGACAGGCGCTGAGCGCAATGATGCCTTCATGATAAGTTTTCAGAATCTCGTAATCCACTCTGGGCTTATAGTAAAAGCCATCCACAAAACCCTTGGAAACGATTTTCATCAGATTCTGATAGCCCCGGTTGTTTTCTGCCAGAAGCACCAGATGATAGTAGCGATCCTCTCCGCTGACGGTCTCCCGGTCAAATCGCGATCCCGGGGCCACATACACTTCACAGCCGATGATCGGTTTGACTCCTGCCTCGCGGGCCGCCCGGTAAAAATCGATGACGCCATACATCACGCCATGATCCGTGATCGCCATACTGTCCATCCCCAGCTCCTTTGCTCTCGCAGCCAGCTCCTTGATCTTGCAGGATCCGTCCAGAAGACTGTATTCTGTATGGACATGCAAATGGGTAAATGCCATGCTTCCTTCCTCCGTATTTCAATTATAAAATAAAAAACACGCTCGTGCGTGTTTTTTATAACATCCTGTTTCCGGACTGATTAATTGCTTTTTAAATACTTTTCAATATCAGCGACCGCCTGTTCCTCGTCACTGCCGTCCGCCGTGATGATCAGCTCCTCACCGGCAGCCAGGCCTAATGTCATCATCCCCATGATACTCTTGGCATTCACCCGCTTGGAATCGCACTCCACATAAATTTTGCTTTCATACTGGCTTGCTACCTGTACCAGCATGGCAATCGGCCGCGCTTCCAGACCAGATGAGAGTTCAACAGTTACAGTCTTTCTAATCATAATTCTCCTCCTGTTCGCCGGGCAATTCGTTCTCTCTCCCGGCATCAAATTCCATGGCCTTTTTTTCTCGCAGAGATTCTGCAATGGCGCTCAGCTTTCTGAGCCGGTGATTGACGCCCGATTTTCCTACGGGCGGCATAAGCGCCTCACCAAGTTCCTTCAGCGTAGCCTCCGGCCTTTCCAGCCGCAGAACGGCGATCTCCTCCAGATTTTCCGGAAGCCTGCCAAGTCCCATGGTGTCACGGATGTATTCAATGTCTTTTAACTGCTTTACTGCAGCAGATACCGTTTTGTTAAGATTCGCTGTCTCACAATTGACCTGACGGTTGACCTGCCCCCGCATTTCCTTCAGGATCCGGATATTCTCCAGGTCCATCAGAGCTAACGGCGCCTCCATCACGTTCAGGATGTCCACGATCTGACAGCCTTCTTTCATATAAACGACAAAATATTTCTTTCGGACTACGATCCTGGCTTCCAGATCAAACGTCCCGATGATTCCCTGAAGCTGCCGTGCCTTTTCCTCCGATGCACAGGCAATCTCAAAATGATAGGACTTTTCCGGATCACTGATCGAGCCGGCTGCAAGAAAGGCTCCCCTTATAAATGCCCGGCGGCAGCATGCCTGCTTCACCACCATGTTTTTCACCAGGGAAAGATTCTCGCCGATCTCCCCATCCTCCCTGATCAGCTTTGCAGCCATCAGGACCCGCACCGCATCCTCGTGACGGCTGACCACCACGGAATAGGTCCGGCTTTTTTTCAGATAGGAATTCCTCCGAATCGAAACATCCGTAACTATATTAAATGTTTTTTTCAATAATGTAAAGTACTTTCTTGCAACTGCCACATTTTCCGTATGAATTTTAATACGGTAACGATCGTCTGCAGAAATTGAAATCCGGCCGCAGAGACTGATAATCGCCGCAATTTCCGCAATCTGACAATGTCTGGCAGCAGGCATCTGCCGAGACAATTCATCCTTTACCTTCGATGCATATGACACATTTACAGTCCTTTCCGCTTATTGTCATTGTCGATATCCCGGTGAAAAATCTTTACACCGTACTCCGGATGAGTCAAAAGCCGCTCGTACAGGGCCTTGGCAACGGTCACCGAACGATGCTTTCCTCCGGTACATCCGATTGCAATCACCAGCTGGTTCTTTCCCTCCAGAATGTAATTCGGCATGAGAAATTCCAGCATATCATACAGCTTATCCAGAAACACATCCGCAGTCCCGCCTCTTTTTACATACTCCTGGACAGCGGTCTCCTCTCCGGTCCTGGTCCGCAGCTCCTCCACATAATAAGGATTCGGCAGAAACCGGACATCGAATACCAGATCGGCATCCGACGGAATCCCATATTTAAAGCCAAATGAGAGAATCGTTATGTACAGATTCTTATATTCCTGATCCTCCACAAATATTTTCTCCAGCTCCTGACGCAGTTCTCTGGTCAGAAGCTGGCTGGTATCGATGATATAATCGGCCGACTTTTTCAGGAAGGCCAGCTTGCCCCGCTCCGTCTCGATACCGCGCTCAATCCTTCCGGCTCCGGCCAGCGGATGCTTCCGCCTGGTTTCCTTATAACGTTTAATCAGCACCTGATCTTCTGCATCCAAAAACAGCACCTGATACGGAAATCCGCCTGCACGCCAGCGATTCAGTACAATCTCCAGCTGAGGGAGCTCCTCTCCGCTCCGGATGTCAAGGCCCAGCGCCACTTTGCCGATCCCGCCGGCATTTCCTAAAATCAATTCCGCAAATTTATCCACCAGAGGAATGGGCAGATTATCCACACAATAAAACCCCATATCCTCCAGCATCTTCAGCGCCTGTGTTTTTCCTGCTCCGGACATTCCTGTCACAATTACCAGCTTCATATCTTCCTCCGGTTCCTT
This sequence comes from Candidatus Caccovicinus sp., assembly GCA_051878975.1. Classification (GTDB taxonomy): domain Bacteria; phylum Bacillota; class Clostridia; order Lachnospirales; family Lachnospiraceae; genus Caccovicinus. Next base: position 39,295 of record JBJELD010000059.1, on the reverse strand, counting down.
CTTCTCGCATCTTTCTGATCCGGCCGCACAGGGAGCGTCACAAAAAGGTTCCAAGTGTTTTCACTTCCATCTCCAGCTCCACGCCGAACTGCTCCTTCACCTTCTCCGATACCTGACGGCACAGCTCCATCACATCTGCGGCCGTTGCCTGGCCGCGGTTAATGACAAAGCCGCTGTGCTTTTCGGAAACCTGTGCTCCGCCGATCTGAAAGCCCTTCAGGCCTGCATCCTGAATCAGCTTGCCGGCAAAATATCCTTCCGGACGTTTAAAGGTACTTCCGGCACTGGGGAATTCCAGCGGCTGCTTGGATTTCCGGGCAGCTGCCAGCTCCTCCATTCTGGCCCGGATATCCTCCCGTCTGCCCGGCTCCAGACAAAATACGGCGCCAAGCACCACATATCCGTTTGCCCGGACATTGCTGGTCCGGTATCCCAGCTCCAGCTCACCGGCCGGCACTTCCCGTTCCTCACCGGAAGCGGTCAGAACCCGCACCGATTCCAGAACATTTTTCATCTCCGAGCCGTATGCACCGGCATTCATCACCACAGCTCCGCCCAGCGTACCGGGAATTCCGGCTGCAAACTCCAGCCCGGTCAGGCCCGCCTCGCAGGCCTTCCGCGCAATCTGCCCCAGCAAAAGTCCGGCTCCTGCCGTGATCTGGTTTCCTTCCACGCGAATGCTGGTAAACCCCTTCTCCATGTCGATCACAACACCCGGGAATCCGCTGTCGCTGACCAGAAGGTTGCTTCCGTTCCCCAGGATAAACCAGGGACTGTCCATTTTCCGGCATACCGCCAGCACCTGCGCCAGCTCCTGACGGTTCATCGGCGTCACGAAAAAAGCGGCAGGCCCGCCCACCCGGAAGGTGGTATGGTTTTTCATCGGTTCTTCTGGCTTTACCCGATCTTTTGTCCCCACAGCACTGCAGAGTGCTTCATATAACCGTCCGTTCATCAATCAGACCCTCTTATTTAAGTTTGCCTGAACACGGTTATACAGCTCCTGTGCTGCATTGTATCCCATCTGCTTCTGGCGATAGTTCACTGCAGCCGACTCCACAATAATGGCCAGGTTCCGGCCCGGACGAATCGGAATCGAATGGCAGACTACCTGTGTACCCAGGAATTCCGTATACTGGTCCTCCAGTCCCAGCCGGTCATATTCCTTATCCTTGTTCCAGTCTTCCAGCTTGATCACCATGTCGATCGCCTGCGTGTCCTTTACACTTTCCACACCGTACAGCGTCTTGACATCAATGATTCCGATGCCCCGCAGTTCAATAAAATGCTTGGTGATATCCGGTGCACTTCCGATCAGCGTCTCATCACTGACCTTGCGGATTTCCACCACATCGTCGGTTACCAGACGATGTCCCCGCTTGATCAGCTCCAGCGCTGCCTCGCTCTTCCCGATTCCGCTCTCACCCATGATCAGTACGCCCTCACCGAATACATCCACCAGAACACCGTGAATGCTGATGCACGGCGCCAGCTGCACCTTCAGCCACCGAATGACCTCCGCCATAAAATCCGATGTGGTCTGCTCCGAAACCAGGACCGGCACATCGTAGTAATTGGCAAGCGGAAGGATATCCTCATCCGGCTCCATTCCGCGGCAGTAAACCAGGCACGGAATCTTGCTGGACAGCAGCCGGTCATAGACCGCTGTCTTCGTTTCCTTTTCCAGAGTGGACACATAAGCCCGCTCTACAAAACCGACAATCTGCACCCGCTCATGGTCAAAATGATCAAAAAATCCAGCAAGCTGAAGTGCCGGCCGGTTTACCTCCGGATGTGTCAGCACAATTTTATCCGTATCCAGCTCCGGAGTTGCATTTTTTAATTTCATCTTTTTGATTAAGCTTGTAATTGTCACTCCATACATGATTTTTCTCTCCTTAACTCCAAACATTCCGTCCGTTTTTCACATAAGTTATATTAGCACAATTTCCCAGAATTGTCATTCTCTATTTCCCCGGAACCTGCGCCTGCAGATTTCCCGTGAAAGAACTCATACACCTGACGGGCCGCACGCTGGTTCATCTGCGGCGTCTGCTCCAGTTCTTCCACGGAAGCTTCCCGAATGGCCTCCTGACTTTTAAACTGGCGCATCAGTGCTTTTCTCCGCGCCGGGCCGATTCCCGGAATTTCATCCAGAATGGACTTTACCTGTGTCTTGCTGCGCAGGCTCCGGTGATACTCAATGGCAAACCGGTGCGCCTCATCCTGAATCCGCGTGATCAGCCGGAAGCCCTCGGAATGCCGGTCGATGGGAATTTCCACATTGTGGTAGTAAAGGCCGCGGGTCCGGTGACTGTCATCCTTTACCATGCCGCAGACCGGGATTTCCAGCCCCAGCTTTTCAAGGACCTCCAGAGCAATATTCACCTGGCCGCGCCCGCCGTCCATCATGATCAGATCCGGGAAGCGTGTGAAGCTTCCGAAGGCTTTGTCCACTCCCTTCTCTTTCAGCCGTTCTTCTTCCTCCAGGCCATGGGTAAAGCGCCGGGTCAGCACCTCTTCCATGGAAGCGTAGTCGTTCGGTCCCTGCACCGATCTGATCCGGAATTTCCGGTAATCGCTGCGCTTCGGTTTTCCATCCTCATAGACAATCATGGAGCCGACCGATTCAAATCCGCTGATATTGGAAATATCGAAGGCCTCGATCCGCCGGATATTCCGAAGCTCCAGAAGTCCGGCAATCTGATTGACGGCACCGATGGTACGAAGCTCCTCCCGCTTGATCTTCTCCTTATCCTGGTCCAGAACCATCCTGGCATTTTTGGCTGCCAGCTCCACCATACGTTCCTTCTCACCCTTTTTCGGACTGACAATACGGACCTTCTGCCCTCTCTTGGTCTCCAGCCACCGGGCAATTACTTCCTCTTCCTCCAGCGGCATCTGAACCAGAAGCTCTCTTGGCACAAAAGGAGTACCGGCATAGAACTGCTTGACAAAACCGGTGAGAATCTGACTGTCATTTTCTGCAACCGCTGCAGTGACATGAAAATGATCCCGCCCGATGAGGCGTCCCTCCCGGACAAAAAAGACCTGTACCACCACATCCTCCTGCTCCTTTGCCATGGCAATAATGTCCCGGTCCTCCATCCCGGAGCTGGTGATCTTCTGTTTCTGCGCCACCTGCTTCACGCTGGAAATCAGCTCCCGGTATTCAATGGCTTTTTCAAATTCCATCGCATCCGATGCCGCCAGCATCTTTTCCTCCAGCTCCTTCAACAGCCCGGCATAGCTCCCGTTCAGGAAATCCAGAGCCTTCTGAAAACCTTCTCCGTATTCCTCCTTCGTCACATACCCCTGGCAGGGTGCACCGCACTGTCTGATGTGATAGTTCAGGCAGGGGCGGTCTTTGCCGATGTCCTTCGGAAGCGAACGGCTGCAGGTCCGGATCTTATACAGCTTATGCAGCAGATCCAGCGTATCCTTCACCGCGCCGGCACTGGTATATGGTCCGAAATACCGGTTTTTATCCTTTTTCATCTCCCTGGAAAACAAAAGTCTGGGATAATCCTCCGCTATCGTTGCCTTGATATAAGGATAGGTTTTATCATCCTTCAGCATCGTATTGTACCGCGGGCGGTGTTCCTTGATCAGATTGCATTCCAGAACCAGCGCCTCCAGCTCTGAATCCGTAATGATGTATTCAAACCGGGCAATCCGGGACACCATCTGCTCGATCTTCGCCGTCTTGTTCCGGCTGCTCTGAAAATACTGACGGACCCGGTTTTTCAGGCTGACCGCCTTTCCCACATAAATGATTTCATCAGCGGCATCGTGCATCAGATAGACACCCGGTTTTGCCGGAAGCTTTTTCAATTCCGCCTCCACATCAAAGGCGCCAAGCGGCGAACGGCGCACATCCTTTCGGGAATCACGCCCCGGTTCCTTTTTTTCCTGCTCCATATTCCCCACTCCTAACGAAGCCTGCTTCCGTCATATTTTTTTCTGGTTTCCAGATGCCGCATGATCCGCTGAAGCTGACTGTTGATTTCCCCGCCGGCCGGTGTGATGTCCAGAACCAGATAAATGCTGTCCAGTTCCTTCTGTCCGACCCTGCCCCGCATCTGGTTCAGCGCCTCCAGCTGCTTGTCATAACCGTCTGCATCCAAAAAACGCTCCAGCCAGGGATTCACACACAGCTCCTCCTCCGAAGCCGTTTCCTTCTGCTCAGCCTCTTCCAGGATCGATCCGTCACCCTGTTCCTTCAGAACCACCTTCTCAAACCGGTATTTCTGCTGCACATCCGGATATTTTTCGTGATCAACCTCACTGACGAACATGGACAGCGGTCTTGCGTAAATTCTGAAATCTCCGTACAGCGCCTGGTAAATCACCAGCTCCTCTCCGGTCTCCGTATGCCGCGCAACGGCTACGATCTGGTACAATTTATTTTTAAAATGACGGTAAAATTCCCCTGTCTTTGGTATTCTCTCCATTCTTCTCCTTCTTTCTCTACCGGCTCTCCTGCGTACTGCCCGGCGCCTCCTCCTGTGCCTTTGGCTGCTCCTCCTCCGATGGTTCCCCGGCTGTCTCCCCGGCCGCTGCCTCTTCCTCGGAAAGCAGTCCGTCATAGTGGTAATTCACCGCCGCGCTCCATAAGATCCATTCTTCATATCCGGCATCATAGACAGCCTGGATCTGCTTCCGGATCTCCTCCGGTCCGTAAGAGATATGGTGTTTTAAATAGCTGGCAGTAAAATCCTGAAGCCACGGGCGCACCACCGCCATATCCGCTTCCTTTTCCACATCGGACGGAGAAGCAATCAGATCCTGTCTGGAAGCCGTCAGAGCTGCCAGAATTGTTTCATAAGGCTGCAGATCCGGATGAGCCAGTCCAAAATTTCCGTCCCCATAATGGGACGGATAGATCATCGGGCAGATATAATCCAGCTTTTCAGCCATCTTCCGGTAATTCTGGCCAACCGTTTCGGCATCCTGTCCTCCGCCGATCACAGCGCCGAACACATCGGCCGAAACGAAAAGACCTTCCCTGGCCAGCTCTTCGTATGCGTAATCCACAAACTCCAGGATCACCTCCTGCCTGCTGCGGCCCCGGGTATCCGCCTCATCAAACACGACATTTCCCATTCCCTTTTCTGTGCAGAACCGGATGTAATCAAACTGAATCTCATCAAATCCAAAGGCCCCCGCCTGTTTTCCGATCTCAATCAGGTAATCCCACACCTCTTTCCGGTACGGATTTACCCAGGCCAGCTGATTCCGGTCCCGGTAAATGCTTCCGTCCTGCAGCCGGCAGCACCATTCCGGCTTTGCCTCTGCCAGATACGGATCGCGGAATGCCGGAATCCTGGCAATCATATAAATCCCATGCTCCTTCAGTTTTTCCGCCAGAAGCTCCATATCCGGGATATAGTTCTTGCAGGCGCCGATCTCCTGAATCAAAGGTGTATCCATCGCAAAGGTGATCCGTCCGTTGTCATCCTTCACATCGATGACCACCGCATTCAGCTCTGTCTCATCGATCTGACGGATGATCTCTTCCATCATATCCTCATTTCCCGCCACATATGCCGAAACATAAATTCCTTTTGCCTTCACCGGAAACCGTTCCGGTTCCGTATTGATCACCACCGGCTCCGTTTCTTCCTGTTCCAGCTTCCTCTCCTCCTGGCTCTGCTTTGTTTCCTCCGGTTTTTCCGGAATCTCTTCATAGCTTTTGCAGCCTGCCAGCATTACAGCCAGAAGAAGCACCATTCCCCATTTTTTCATACGCTTTCATCCCCGCTTCTTTTTCCCTGTCCGCCGTATTGATCGTTACCGTTTACTCCCCGCAGGGGAAATCTGTAAACAGTAACATTCTATCACATTTTCCATAGTCCGCCAATAGTGCAGGTTTGTTCTCATCCGCTATTTATGGTATACTATGGAGCAAAGGAGGCTTTCATAATGAACAGACCGCGGCTTATTTTTCATATCGATGTAAATTCAGCCTTTTTAAGCTGGGAATCTGTATACCGCTTAAAGCAGGACCCGGATGCCCTGGATCTGCGGACGATACCCTCTGCCGTAGGAGGCGATTCCGCCAGCCGGCACGGCATTGTGCTCGCAAAATCCACTCCGGCCAGACGGTACGGCATCGTGACCGGCGAACCACTGGTACAGGCCAGGAAAAAATGTCCGCAGCTTCTGGTCGTCCCCTCCCGCTTTGATTTTTATATCCGATGCTCCGATCAAATGATGACGCTTTTATCCGATTATACGCCGGACATCGAAAAGTTCAGTATTGATGAAGCCTTTCTGGATATGACAGAAACCATCCATCTGTTCGGAGAGCCTGTCGCCGTGGCCGATCAGATCCGGGAACGAATCAGGAACGAGCTGGGGTTTACCGTCAATATCGGGATCGCTCCCAACAAGCTTCTGGCAAAAATGGCCTCCGATTTTGAAAAACCGGACCGATGCCACACCTTGTTTCCGGAGGAAATTTCCACGAAGCTGTGGCCTCTGCCGATCCGGGAGCTGTTCTTTGTCGGCCGTTCGGCCCAGAAAAAAATGGAGAACATCGGCATTCACACCATCGGAGATCTGGCAAACTGCAGCTTAAGCATTCTGAAAGCTCACCTTGGTGATAAGTATGCCATTTTAATCCACCAATATGCAAACGGCATCGATGATTCTCCGGTAGCGCCAAAAGATCCGGTGAACAAAGGCTACGGAAACCGTATTACCCTCTCCCGGGACATCGACGATTATGATACTGCCTGTCAGGTCCTTCTCTCCCTCTGCGAGACGGTGGGCGCCAGACTACGGGCCGACCATGTACAATGCTGCAACGTCTGTGTAGAATTAAAAGACTGGGAATTTCGCGCGCAGTCCCATCAGGCCAATTTAAAGGAAAGTACGGATTCCACCTCCGTCATTTATGAGGAGGCCTGCCGCCTGTTAAAAGAATTCTGGGATCGGACCCCGGTCCGTCTGATCGGAGTCCGCGCCGGAAAAATCCAGGAGGAGGATTATCAGCAGCTCAGTCTGTTCGACGATCCGCAGGCCCGGAAACGGAAGGAAATGGAAAAAGCCGTGGATGCGATCCGGGAAAAATTCGGAACAGACAGCATCAAACGGGCAAGCTTTTTACAACGTGATTCTCTGGTTGATCATGCAGCCAGCAAAACGAAATTTCTGAAAAATAAAAAAGAAAGAGACAGATTCTTATGATACGCGATTTTTCATACCGGATCGGTCCGGAGCAGGACGGACTGACCATCGAACGCTTTTTAAAACGACAGGGCTATTCCCGTCATGTCATCATCCACGTCCGCAATACCGGCGGCATCACAGTAAACGGAGCGCATGCCATCACCCCACAGATTCTGCATGAAGGCGAAACACTGCATATCCGCCTGACGGAAACGGAAAGCTCCGAAAAGGTGGTGCCCACTCCGCTGCCGCTTCACATTGTATATGAAGATCAGGACCTGATGATTATCAACAAACCGGCGAATATGCCGATCCATCCCTCCCAGGGAAACTTTGAAAATACTCTGGGAAATGCCGTTTCCTACTATTTTCATCAGAAAGGACAGCCGTTCGTCTTCCGGGTCATCAACCGGCTGGACCGGGATACCACCGGCCTGCTGATTCTGGCCAAGCACGCTTTAAGCGGCTGCATTCTGTCGCAGATGTCCGCCCGGCGGGAAATCCACCGGGAATATCTGGCAATTGCTGAGGGAAAACCGGATGAAGCCGGTACCATTGATATCCCGATCGGCCGCGCTGAAAATTCCACCGTTCTCCGCAAAGTTGATCCGGAGCATGGCGAACGGGCCTGCACGCATTACCGCCGCCTGCTTTATCGGGAAGAGTATGACTGCAGTCTGGTCCGCCTGCAGCTGGAAACCGGCCGTACCCATCAGATTCGTGTTCATATGAAGTATATTGGTCATCCGCTTCCCGGAGATTTTCTGTATAATCCGGACTACCGGCTGATGAAGCGTCAGGCTCTGCACTCTCACCAGCTGGATTTCCTCCATCCGATTACCGGACAGGAAATGCATTTTACGGCAGAGCTTCCGGAGGATATGCGCTGGATCCTGCCCTGACGGGCAGTTCTTCTACATCCAACGCAGCCCCTTCGGATAGTGATTTTTCAGAAGGCCTCCTGCCTGCTTGGCCCAGCCCAGACTGAAGCCGTCTGTCGTCACCAGCGTCCAGCCTTTCCGGCCGTCCAGCCGTCCCTCCAGCGTTTCTCCTTTCAAATAACGAATGACCTCCGGCCCGTCTGCCGGCAGATCCGCCGTATTCTGCACATCTTCCTTTTTCAAGTAAAGCGCCAGCGCATGCGACGGCTCAAACCGGTTCTTTTTCAGTGTTCCCAGATGAAGCCCTGGCCTCAGAACCTTCATCCCCTTCAGCTCCGGCAGACCGGCAGGTGCATAATACAGCTGCTCACCAAACATCAGATACTGCCCCGGCTCTCTCTCCCAGGCACAGCTTCCGCCCTTCATCGTTTCCCTGCAGAACTCCCGGAATGCTTTTTCCTGTTCCCGGTCACGAAAGCAGGCAGGAGCTCCTGCATGTCCCGTTCCGTTTCTGTCCCTGCTTTTCCCGGCCCGGATGTTTTTTCCGCTTTCCTCCGCTGTATTCCTGGATGTCCCGTCCTTTAAGAGCATCGCCAGATAATGGCCCTCGCCGTCCACCCGGTGCGGCCAGATCCGAAAGGTGTCCGCCAGCTCTTTGCACCCCTTTCCGCCCGGCACCCACTCTGGATGTCCTGAAGAAAAACCTTCATAGGCCGCCTGCTTTTCTACCGAAAATTCCGGGTGACGTTCCAGAAACTGCTGAATACTTCCCTCGTTCTCTTCCGGTGCGAAGGTACAGGTCGAATAGACGAGCCGACCGCCCGGCTTCAGCATGACGGCGGCATTGTCCAGGAGCTCCTGCTGGCGGCGGCTGCATAAAGCCACATGCTCCAAAGACCATTCCCGTCTGGCGTCCTCATCCTTCCGGAACATCCCCTCTCCGGAGCAGGGTGCATCTACCACGATCTTATCGAAAAACTCTGTAAACCACCGGGTCAGACTTTTCGAATCCATGTTGGTCACCACAGCATTCGCAATTCCCATCCGCTCTACATTCTGAGACAGAATTTTGGCCCTGGCCGGATGGATCTCATTGCTGACCAGAAGTCCCCGGCCACAAAGCCGCACTGCCGCCTGTGTGCTTTTTCCTCCCGGAGCAGCACACAGATCCAGCACATACTCGCCCGGCTCCGGAGCCAGAAGCTCCGCCACCGCCATGGCGCTGGGTTCCTGAATATAATAAAGCCCCGCTTCATGATAAGGATGTTTCCCCGGCCGGCTTTCCGGCGGATAGTAAAATCCCGTTTCCGCCCACGGCACCGGCTCCAGTGGAAAATAGTTCCGGCAGCAGGTCTTAAGCTCCGCTTCTTCTCCCTTTAACCCGTTCAGCCGGAGTCCCTGAACACGTGGCTTCCCATAGCTGGCCTCAAATTCTCCGTACTCCGCTCCCAGCAGCCGCTGCATCCGGCATACGAATGCATCCGGAAGCACCGGTATTCTCTCTGTCATGCGATTCCCTCATTCCTTTTCTTGTATATAAGGCAGAGACAAGATCAGGTCCCGGCCTTATATGTAAAGATATCATATTTGCCAAAAAGAAAAAAGCCGGCTGCACCGACTTTTTTCCAATCGTAAATTAAAATTTTCATGCGCGTATTATTCTTATAATGCAATTCTGTCTTCCGGATATTCGGTTCCATTTACTACAATGTATGCATAACCATCATTTGCATTTACATACAGCTGCATATCCTTTACCTCAACATCCTGGTGAGCTGCCTGGAATGCTTCCAGCGCTTCTGCTAACAGCTTCTTTGCAACGATCTGTTTATCCTCATACTCAAAGGTAACGGCAACGGTTGGCTCAGCCTTGGCTGCGGTCTTCTTTGCAGCAGTCTTTGGTGCTGCCTTCGTCTCCACAGCCTTTGCTGCTTCCTTTCCTGCTGCAGCCGTCGGTTCCGCTTTTACTGCTGCCTTTGTTGTCGTTGCTGCGGTGCTTTTTGGTCTAGCCATACTATAAATCCTCCTCATTCTGACTCCCTGGCTGTCATCTCTTATGCTGTCATGAATCACTTTTCTGATGTCAACCCAATTGTGAACATTTGGAATTATAGCCCGGGTTTTTTTGTTTGTCAACCAAATGCAAAGATACTGTTAATAACCCACAAGAAGCTTCTGATTTTTCCATACTTTTCCGGCAGATTTCCGTTGTTTTTTTCCTGTTTTTTCCTCTAATCAGTCCGGTATGGATTCAAACTCATCCAGGAGGCTGCCGAATACCTGCATCGCATCTTCAACCGGTCCGGACGAAGACATATCCACTCCAGCCAGCTTCAGAAGCTCGATCGGAGGCATCGAACAGCCGCCGCACAGGAACTTTTTATATCCCTCCAGAGCCCCGTCCTCCCCTTTCAGGATCCGACCGGAGATTGCTATCGCAGCCGAAAATCCGGTAGCATACTGATACACATAAAACGGCGTATAGAAATGCGGGATCCGCTCCCATTCATGCCCGATCTCCTCATCCACGGTCATCTCCGGCCCGAAATAGTCTACGTTCAGCTGATGATACATCCGGCACAGCTCCCCTGCCGTCAGCGGTACGCCGGCCTCCGCCTTTTTATGCGTCATCGCCTCAAATTCTGCGAACATCGTCTGACGGAACAGCGTTCCGCGGAAGCTTTCCAGAAAATGATTGATCAGATACTTCTTCTTTCTGGGCTCTTCCGTCGTGTCCATCAGATGGCGGATCAGAAGCGCCTCATTGCAGGTCGATGCCACCTCTGCCACAAAGATTTTATAGCCCGCATAGGTATAAGGCTGATTGTGGTCAGAATAGTAGGAATGGATGGAATGTCCCATCTCATGAGCCAGCGTAAACACATGGTCCAGCGTTCCGTGGTAATTCAGCAGCACATACGGATGAGTTCCGTAGGACCCCCAGGAATACGCACCGCTTCGCTTCCCTTCATTCTCATAAACATCAATCCAGCGGCTGTCAAAGCCTTCCTGGAGAATGGACAAATATTCCTCTCCCAGCGGTGCAAGCCCTTCCTTCACGATCTTCTTGGCCTCCTCAAAGGAGTAGCGCTGGTCCACGCCTTCCACCATGGGAACGTACAGATCATACATATGAATCTCATCCAGCTTTAACGCCTTTTTCCGAATGCCGACATACCGGTGCAGCAAAGGAAGATTCTTTCTCACTGCCGATACCAGATTATCGTAAACAGCCTCCGGCACCTCATTTTCCGCCAGATAGTAGGCACGGCTGGAATCATACCGTTTCACCTTCGCATAATATACTGCCTGCTTGACATTGGCGCTGTAGGTCGCCGCAAGCGTATTCTGAAACTGGCGGTACACGCCGTAAAGGCCCAGAAACGCGTTTTCCCGCACCCGGCGGTCGCGGCTCTCCATCAGGGCAATATAATTGCCGTGCGTGATCGCCACCGTATCGCCCTGGCTGTCCCGAATAGACGGGAACTTTACGTCGGCATTGTTGAACATATTGAAAATCTGGGAAGCTCCCTGTGTCGCCTCATAGGACTGTGCCAGAAGCTTCTCCATCTCCCCGTTCAAAGTGTGCGGCTTTTTCGCCAGAATCTGCTCCAGGGCACGCTTAAAGTGAGCGATACCATTGTCCGATGCCAGAAACTGCTCCAGTCTTTCCTCCGGGATTTCCAGGATTTCCGGTATGATATAGGAAGAACGCTCCGCCGCCTCGTAGGACAAGGACTGCGCCCTCCCGAACATTTCCTGATAACGCTGGTCTCCCGTATCCTGATCCGAACGCATCCTGGCGTACACATACAGAACCTCCATTTTTCTGGAGCTCTCATCATCAAATTTCAGGCACTGATACAGCGCATCTGCAGAATCTCCCAGATGCCCCTTCCACTGCCGGTATCCCTCCAGTTCTCCCTTCGCCTCATGAAACAGCTGCTCCCATGCTTCATCACTTTCCAGCATGTCCTCCAGCTTCCAGGTATCCTCTATCGCCGCTTCCCTTCTCTTTTTCAATGCTTTTCTCCTTTCTGCCAGATTCTCTCCGGCCCAACCGTCAGATCAAACCGGATACCATCGGAACAAGAATCACCGTCATCAGTCCGGCCACCGCAATGGACAGGCTGCTCATAGCGCCTTCCACCTCACCAATTTCCAGCGCCTTCGCCGTTCCAAGTGCATGGGCACTGGTTCCGATGGCCAGTCCCTTCGCCACAGGATGCGTGATCCTGGCCAGCCGGCAAAGCGCCTCCGCGCACATATTCCCGATAATTCCGGTCACAATAATGGACATAACCGTCAGCGTGACAATGCCGCCGGCCTCTTCACTGACTCCCATTCCGATTGCTGTCGTGATGGATTTCGGAAGCAGCGTCACATAATGCTGATGTCCCAGGCCAAACACCTTGCACAGCAGAAACACGCAGACTGCGCTGGTGATCACTCCTGAAGTAATTCCCACCGCAACGGCCATACTGTGCTTTTTCAGCATATGAAGCTGCTTGTAAAGCGGAATCGCCAGACAAACAGTAGCCGGAGTCAGAAGGCCGCTTACAAACTGCCCGCCCTGCTGATAGGAATCATAATCCACACCGGTAACCGCCAGAATCAGCATGACAAGCAGAATCGCAAGCATCAGCGGATTAAAAATGGCAAGCTTCAGCTTTTTCTTGATCAGCAGACCGATCAGATATGCTCCTATTGTAACAAAAAATCCAAAATATATGCTGTTTTCCAGTAATGCCTTCATCAGCAGTCCCCCTCCTTTTTCTTATTCTCTGCTCCGCCGTTCTCCGGCACCGTCTTCTTTTTTTCCGCAGCTTTCATCACACGCTGTGCAGCCCGCCCGGTAACAACAAACACAATCACCGTAGAAACAAGGTTGATAATCAGGTATATGCCTCCTACTTCCATGATCTGATCCATATATCGGATGATGCCGACTCCCGCCGGAATAAACATCGGCGACATATTATCCAGCAGAAAATTTCCGGTGCCTTCTACATCCTCCAGCCGAATCACCCCGCTGCAAAGCAGCGCCAGCATCAGAAAAAGCCCGTATACGCCGGCCGGAACCGGAAAGGGCAGCACCTGATTCAAAAGCTCCCCGATCATGGTAATCCCCAAAATCAGCGTCATTTCTTTTGCAAATTTCATGCGGTTTTCTCCTCTCACCTATTTTGCTTCTGCTGCTGTCTGCCTGCTCTGGCAGGCCGCAGACAATGCTAATTCTATCATTTCATTCCGTTTCCGACAAGGCAGAAATCCACAAATATTCCGTTGAATTCTTCCTGCCTTTCTACTATACTGACAATAGCGCCGGCGGACAGGCAGCAAGAAACGACCTTCCAAAACCTGTACGCCGCAGAAAGGAGTGTCCATGAAAATCATATCGAACACGCATCTCTCTCCCGGTCAGAAAAAGGAGCTGGACCGGCTGATGCAGGCCTGCCGCACCGCAGAACCCGTCACCTTATCCATTCCGGAGGATGCCGACCGGTACTGGCTGGCTTACCCGCCGGAAACCGAATCCGCTGACCTGCTGGCCTGTCTTGCCGTCTGCCAGGTCCAGGAGGATCTCTGGGAATGCTCTGCCTTTACCCGGCCGGATATGCGCCGGCAGGGTATTTTTTCCCGTCTCCTCGAAGAAGCTTCTGTTGCGGCGGACCGTCTGGAGGAACAGAACGGCACAGAAATCGACCTGGTATTTCTCACCGATGAAAACAGTCCGGATGCTTTCGCGGCCGCCGAACATCTGGGAATGACCTGCTGGTATTCCGAATACCGGATGGAACTGGACGGCCGCTGTGACCAGACAAACATCGCTGCCGGACTGCCGGAGTCCTTTCGCCTCACCCGGACCGTCACAGAAGAAGAAGGCGAAGAAAGCTGGCTGTTCCAGGCCTTTGCGCTGCCGGACGGGGCACCGCAGCCCTTTCCGGCACCTGCCGAAGAACCGGAAGCAATCGGAAGCTGCCGCCTGCTCCCCTATGACGCTTCCCGCTTTTATCTCTATCATGTGGAAATTCATCCAGAGCTTCGCGGCCGCGGCTTAGGTGGAAAGCTTCTCTCTGCCGTGCTGCAAACGCTGCCGCCGGACTGCCGGATCTTTCTGCAGGTCTCCTCCGACAACGAGCCGGCCTTGAAGCTGTACAAAAAAACAGGATTCCGTATTACCGAAACCCTGTCTTATTATCTGTATTAGCTTATGAATGGCTATTCCTTCACCGTAATGCCTTTCGCTTCGATCCGCTTGCGGATCTCCAGCATTTTCTGATCGGTCTGAGCAATCACATCCGCACAGGCTTTCAGCTCCAGGCCGATCTCCGCCTCATCGCCGACCTCTTTCTTGTACTTCAGCTGATGATCCAGACTGGCCCAGAAATCCATGGCAATGGTGCGGATCTGCACTTCCACCCGCATGGGCTTCTTGCAATCCGAGAAAAATACCGGAATCTCGATGATCATATGATAGCTCCGGTATCCGTTTTCCTTCGGATTTTTAATGTAATCCTTGATGGCAATCACACGGATATCATCCTGACGGATCAGCATATCTGCAACTTCATAGATATCGTCCACAAACGAGCAGATCACACGAATGCCTGCCACATCATCCAGATTCTCCACCACAGATTCCAGCGTAACAGGAAGTCCGCGCCGTTCCAGCTTCTCCACAATGCTGATCGGCTTTTTTACCCGGGATTTGATCATCTCGATCGGATTTCTCTGATTCCGCACAGACAGCTCATCATTCAGAACCTCCAGCTTCGTCTTGACTTCCCGAATCGCACAGGTATACATCATCATAATCTGCTGAAACTGCCGTCCCACATGAATCAGGCTCTCCGGAACGGCTACGGTATCCGGTACGCTTACAATGGACTGACTCAGTTCACTGTTCGGGTTCATGTTCATGTTTACATCCATAATCTTGTTTTCTAAATCTCCTCCACAGCCTTAACGGCCTCATCCAGCCAGTTTTCCTGCAGATATTCGATCTTTCCTGCATCAACCAGCTCGGCAACCTTCGGGTCAATCGGCAGCTTGGCCAGAACCTTCACGCCCTGCTCGGCTGCCACTTCATCAATATGGCTCTCTCCAAAAACGGAAATCTTCTTTCCGCAGTCCGGACATACCAGATAACTCATGTTCTCGACAATACCTAAAATCGGGATATCCATCTTCTTTGCCATGTTTACTGCCTTGGCCACGATCATGGATACCAGTTCCTGCGGAGAAGCTACAATAATGATACCGTCTACCGGAAGGGACTGGAATACAGTCAGCGGCACGTCGCCGGTTCCCGGAGGCATATCCACAAACATGTAGTCAATGTCCTTCCACAACGTTTCCGACCAGAACTGTTTGACCGCACCGGCAATGACCGGTCCTCTCCAGATTACCGGATCTGTAGCATGGTCCAGAAGAAGATTGGCCGACATTACCTGAATGCCGTTCATGGTCCGAACCGGCATCATCAGCACTCCGTCTGAAGTCATTCCCACCATCTCATCATCCAGTCCGAATGCCTTCGGAATAGAAGGTCCGGTAATATCCGCATCCAGAATCGCTGTACGTTTATGTTTACGGTTCATGGCTACCGCCAGCATGGAGGTCACAAGAGATTTTCCCACGCCTCCTTTTCCGCTTACAATTCCAATTACCTTCTTGACAGAACTTGCAGGATGCAGCGGCTCCAGAAAGCTGGTTCTGTCCTGTGTTCTGCTGCTGCAGTTCTCTCCGCAGGAACTGCAGTCATGATTACAATTTTCACTCATCGCTGTACATATCTCCTTTCAACACATAGGTTTTATTATACGTCGCTTTTTCGGAAATGTCCAGCCATTTGCAGGTTTTCACCGATTCGCCATACCGGATGCCCGACGCCCCGACGGATTCCTGAAAAGGCGGAAAATTCCGGCCGTTTCCAGCGTCTTCCCAACCGAGTAAAGAATCAGAGAATCGATGGGCCACATCACCAGATTTTTCAGAAGCCGCGCAGGAAGCAGCACCATAAATGCCTTTCCGTAAAGCATGGACAGCCACAACGTATTCAGCAGAACGTTGCAGATCAGCGCCACGAACAGCTTGGCTGCCAGAATCCGCCACAGAGAAAGCGGCTTTTTATAGAAAAAGCTGCCGTATAGCAGCCCCGCCAGAACCGCATTCAGGGTAAAGCCCGGGAAAAAACTGCCGGTGGGCTTGACAATGAACTTCAAAATATCCAGAAGTCCGCCGAAGCACCCTCCCACCACCGGACCAAACAGGTAATCCACCAGCTCATTCGGAATACCGGAAAAACCAATCTTAATATAGCTGCCGATCTGGATCGTAAAATATCCAAGAACGACGGAAATCGCAGCAAACATGGCACAGGTGGTGATGGTACGCACCTGTTTGATTTCCTTGTAAGACTGAGTAAACAAAGTTGCTAATCTCTTCATAAAAAATTACCTCCTTTGCAGATACTCATACTACCACAATAGGAGATAATCTCTCGGATTGCAGCGGGATGCGACTCATGTAACGCAAGAGCCTGCCGTTTCCGGCATCTCTTTTCTCCCCGCTGACAACTCCCTGTTCAGCCGGCACTTTACGCACACAAGTCTACTCTGCATGTTATATTTTTGTTCCATTATAACGGATGTCTGCAAAAATGCAAGTACTTTTTTCCGGAATCCGGATGTCAGAAAACTTCCCAATAGAGCACACCATCCCGCTCGGTACGCATCACAAAATCTTCATCCCGCAGATACTCCAGACAGGAGAAGGTTTTGCTGGTCACCATCTTCAGAAACAAAAGCTGTTCCTTGTCCGCCGGAAGCTCCTGCACGCCGTAAGCCAGCATGGCAATCTGCACAACCGTCATAGGACGTCTTCCGTGCTGCACAAGCTGTTCGATCAGCTGAATCTTTTCCAGATAGGCAAAAACGATCCGGTCCACCGTCTTCTGGAGCTCCTCTCCCTCCAGCATGGTATTATGTGCCGGAAAAAGACGGTAGTCTGCAAAGTCATGCTTGATCTGTTCCAGAGACCGGAAATACGACTTCAGCAGATGCTCGTCCTTGAAGCTGGAGCCAACGATCGGAACGATCTTGCGGATAATCTGATCCGCGCTGAACAGGATCCGGTGCTTCTTCTCTGCAAGTCCCATCTGGCCGAAGGTATGTCCGCAAAGCCGGACCGCCTCAAACTCATAAGCTCCGTAGACAAACCGGTCTCCCGGCCGGATCGGCTCGTAATGAAATTTCATGATATTAAATTCATTCAGCCGGTCCTCTGTGACAGCCAGTGTGAACATGCTCCACAGCTTCGGTGTCTCCTGCTCCGTGATTCCCACATACCGGAGCGCCTCTGCCTGATCCTCATGATACAGGCTGTTGTAATGAAGGCAGTCGTAATGATGCCGCTCTTCCTCCGGATTCATGAAGATTCTCGTGCCCCGCCGTTCAAACATATAGGCAAGACCGCAGTGATCATGGTGCTTATGCGTGAGAAAAATATCCAGCTGATCAAAGGGGATCCCCAGCCTGTTCAGCGTTCGTTCCAGATTCATCAGACAGTCCTCATCATGAAAGCCCACATCCACCATCAGGCTCCGGTCCTTCTTCGGATCCGTTCCCGGAATGATATAAATCTTGATTTCCGTAACACTCTTAAATTTACTGTGAAGCTCCAGCTGATAAATGCCGGGAAGCACTTCTATCAAATTTTCTGCCATACTCTTCCCCCTGCTTTCTAATTATTCCCGCATCGGTTCTTTCTTTTTCTCTCTGCCGGTCCAGAACCGTTTCTGCATCCAGTGTACAAGCAGTGCGATCCCGGTGCCAAGCACCGCTCCTCCCAGAACATCACTGGGAAAATGCACGAACAGATATAACCGTGAAAAGCCAATCGCTGCTGCCAGAAGCAGAAGCACGCTGCCCAAACGCCGGTCATACAAAAAAACGCTGACTGCCGTCTCAAATCCGGCCAGCGTATGACCGGATGGAAAGGAATAATCCGACGGAACAGCAATCAGCATCGCTACCTCCGGAGCCAGCCAGCACGGACGGCTGCGCATCACCAGGTTTTTCAGCAGGCAGTTTCCCAGCAGAAATCCCAATGCCAGGGACAGCAGAGCCGCCGCCCCGCAGGTTCTGGTCCTTTTTACACAAAACAACACGGTTCCCAGCAGAATCCAGAACCATCCCGCCTCTCCCAGAAAGGTGACAAACACCATCAGCTTGTCCAGCAGAGGGCTGTGAAGATTCTGGATCCAGTAAAGAATCGAAAATTCCATACGTTTTTTCTCCAAATAATGATTTTTTAAAGGTCTGTTCCGAACACAATCCCGGCGTCCTTTCTGGCTGTCACCAGAAGCTCCATGATCAGAAGCGTCTGACCCAGCATATCATAGCAGGCCGGATAATCCTTTTCCTGTGTCTGACGCAGGAACTCCCGCATTTCCGATGTCAGGCCCTGACCCTGTCTGTCCTCACAAAGAATCTCCCGCGTTCCGTTCTGAAGGAACTCCGCGCGGACACTGGCGCTGACCGGTCCCTCCAGGCGCAGGCAGCCCCGGTCTCCCTGAACCATGCCGAAGCACGGGCTGTCCGAGTCCTTGGCTCCGCTGCACACTGCCTGAAAACCGTTATAGCCCATGGTGACAATACCAGAGGTATCAATGCCGTTAAAGCCCAGATTAGCATCGTAGCGCACCCATTTCGGCCTTCCGAAAAGCGCCACCACAAAATGCAGATTATACATGTTGATATCATACAGACAGCCGCCGGAGAGAGACGGATCAAAAGCAGGAAGCACCCTCCGCTCCAAATAAGCGTCGTAGCGGCTGGAGCGTTTAGAAAAATTGCACTGCACCAGCTTGATGGCACCGACCCTTCCCAGATTCCGCTTGACTGCAAGGAAATTCTCGGAATACGGAATTTTGCAGGCCTCCCATAAAAACAGCTTCTTTTTCTTTGCAATGCGAATCAGCTCTGCCGCCTCGTCATATTCTGTTGTAAACGGCTTTTCGCAGATCACATTCTTTCCGGCCTCCAGAGCTTCCTTGGCATATGAATAATGAAGGCTGCTGATAATTCCGATGTAGACCGTATCAATATCGGTTCTGGTCAGGAACACCGGGTATTCCGTGTATATTTCCCGAATATGATAATGATCGGCCAGCTCCCGCCCTTTGCTCAGGCTTTTTGACCGCACACAGATCGCCTTTACCTCAATTCCGGAAATCGGTTTCACATCCTCCAGCAGTCTCTCTACTATCATACCATTTCCAACGATGCCTAACTTCATACACGCAGTCCTCTCTTTCCGTCTTGATCCGGTCTTTTGTTTTCTAAAATACGTTTAATCATCCTTCTGAGGCAATGCTCCCTGGAACATCTTATCCATTTCCAGATAAGATTTCTTCAGCGAAACCGGCTTTCCGTCCCGGTTCAGGAAACAGTGTCTGGTCTCACCCACGCACTTGAGTTCTCCGGTTTCCTTATTGGTTACCGAATATTCTATGGTCATCTTGATCCCATTATACGCTTTTAAGATCGGGATGATCCGTACCGTTTCTCCGAAACGTGTCATGGATTTATATTCGCAGGTCACAGACAGCACCGGACTGATGATTCCCTGAGCCTCCATCTCCTCATATCCAAGGCCCATCTGACGCATCAGATCCGTCCTGGCCTCTTCAAACCAGCGGATATAATTCGAATGGTGAATAATCCCCATCTGATCGGTTTCGTAATACTGAGTTTGGTGTTCATAAGCATGTAATTTCATTCAAATCATCTCCCGCCTTCAGTATAGCACAAAAGAAGGGCCCTTTCCAGCCCTTCTTCTTCCAGAATCTGCCTCCGCACCGCGCCGCAACTCAATCCTGTTCAATATAATTTTTCAGTTCCCGGACCTCCCGCTTGTTCTTCAGTCTCCGGATCGCACGCATCTCGATCTGGCGGATCCGCTCTCTGGTCACATGATATATTTTTCCCACTTCTTCCAGCGTCCACTGCTTTCCGTCCTCAAAGCCGAACCGCAGCCGCAGCACCCGCTGCTCCCGCTCTGTCAACGTGGAAAGAACCTCTTCCACATCCTTCTGCAGCATCAGCCGCTCAACGGACTGAAACTGCTCCGGAGTCCGGTCATCGGAGATGAAATCCTCCAGAGAAGTATCCGCCTCCTCCCCCACCGGTGTCTCCAGCGATACCGTATCGCCGAACAGCCGCATAGCCTCCTGAATTTTTTCTGCATCGACTCCCATCCGCTCTGCCAGCTCCTCCGGCTTTGGTTCCCGTCCCTTTTCGAGAAGAAATGCTCTGGATTCCTTCCAGATCCGGTTCATCTGTTCCCGCATATGGACCGGAATCCGGATGGTCTTCGACTGATCCGCAATGGCCCGGGTAATTGACTGGCGGATCCACCACATGGCATAGGTGCTGAACTTGTAGCCCCGATGGCAGTCATATTTTTCCACTGCACGGATCAGGCCAAGATTTCCCTCCTGAATCAGATCCAGGAAAGAAAGACCACTTCCCCGGCAGTACCGCTTTGCAACACTGACCACCAGACGGAGATTGGAATTAATCAGTTCCTGTCTGGCCGCCTCATCCCCCTGCTCCACCCGGAGTGCGATTTCCCGCTCCCGTTCCGGTCCAAGCAGCGGAATATTGCCGATCTCCCGCAGATACATACGCACGGAATCATCCGTCACAAACGGACTGTCGTCAAGCTCCTCATCCTCAGCTTCCTCCTCCGAGGCCCTCTGTTCTTCCTCCAGAAAGTCCATTTCCTCCTCCGAAAGGAAACCGGACTTCGCCGCTTCCTCTTCCAAGGAATCCTTTTTGAAAAAATCCGGAGCTGGATTTTCCAGGAAAACGTTCTTTCTTCCTTTTTCTTCCTGTGCAAGCATTCTATTTTACTGCTCCCTTTTTCTCTCGGATCTTCTCCGCGATCCGTGACTCCACCTGCTCCTCCGGCATCTGAAGCACCAGAGAAAGTTCCGTAAACAGGCATTCCTCGGCCAGCTTCAGATAATGTGCATCCATAGACGGAAGCTTCTTCCCGCCGGCTGCCCTCTCCTTTCTGCGAAGATACAGCGTATTGATGATTTTCAGCCACTCCCGGCAGTCACAGCTTTTCAACGCCTCCTTATAACATTCCTCCCGGTGCTTATAATCGGAGACCCACAGCGTACCCACACTCTGAACCTGCTCCAGAAGTGTATCGGCTTCCTCCCGTGACACCAGGCTTCGCATCAGGCTTTTGTGATTTTCCACCGGAATATAAAGTCGGTTATCCTTCACATGAACCGGCTCCAGGAAATAAAAAAGCTTGTTTCTGTCAATTCCCTTCATATCCACCGTGTTGATATCCGCAACCTTACAGACACCCGCGGTTTCATAAATGACAAATTCACCCTTCTCAAACATTCCTCTCATCCTTTCACAACGTTTTTGTCTCACAAAGAAACTACGAAAGAGTTTTCCATGAAACAAAAAACCGCCACCTGACTGCAAGTGAAACGGTTTTTCATTCTTTTCCGAAGTTTTTCCGCTTATCTTCCTCCAACAGACACTTAGTCCAGATACCCGTCCGTTTTATAGGAATTATATTGTTTTCTTACCTTAATGACAATGGATCCGTCCGGCTCGGTCTTTTCCTCATCGATTACATACTTCGTCCCGCTCTTTTTCAGACGCTCACAGTAAGCCTCATAATCCTTTCTCGGATCCGTATCCTTCACCGTATCGAATCTCATTGTCTGCAGCAGACATGCGGTTAAAATTCTTCTCATCCGTAACACCCTCTCTTTCCTGATTAATTTTATTTTAACAGTTTCGAGAGAAAAATGTCAGCGGTTTTTGTGAAAAAAATCTTTTTTGTGAAAGTTTATCATGTTTTTTGCGATATTTTTTGTGCAATATGACGGTTTTAAAGCATAAACTTTTCTACCACCTGCGCCACTCCGTCCTCGTCGTTGGAACCCGTGATATAATCGGCTTCCTTGCGCACCGGAAGCACACCGTTCGCCATCGCCACGCCCAGCCCGGCAAACCGGATCATGGACAAGTCATTGTAGCCGTCGCCGCAGGCGATCATCTGCTCCCGGTTCATCTGCATCCGTTCCAGCAGCCGCTCCAGACTCAGCGCCTTGTCCACACCTTTCGGGAGAATTTCCAGGAAAAACGGTTCCGAACGATACACGCTGAAATTTTTTCCGAGAGCCGCCTTGACCTTCGGCTCCACAGTCGCCAGATAATCTCCGTCGTCTACCATCAGAAACTTGGGGACCGGGAAATCCAGCCTTGCAAACAGCTCGTCCATATCCACCTCATGAAGCCGCAGGTGATTAATTTTTGACTCCAGCTTTACATAAGAATTTTCCGCATTATTGGTCAGAATGAAATCTCGCTCGTAGGTCAGGAAGTCCACCCGATTCTGAACAGCCAGCTGCATGATCCGGAAATTGGACTCTGCCGGAAGCATCCGGGCAAACACAATCTCCTCCGTAGCGCAGTTCATGATCACACCGCCGTTAAATGCCAGGATATAGCCGCCGTACTTTTCCAGCTCCAGCTCTTTTGCAAGCGGCATTACGCCGTAAACCGGCCGCCCGGAAGCCAGAACCACCTTCTTTCCGCGTTCCAGTGCTTCCTTAAGCACCGCCTTTGTCCGCGGCGTAATGATTTTATCGCGGTTTGTCAATGTACCGTCCAAATCCAACACGATCATTTCGTAACTCATGGAAATCCTCCTGTGTATTCTTTTACTCTTCCGATTTTACCTGCTGTGCAGACTTTTACCTGTTCAGCTGGTAAAGCGACTCATATTTTTCCTTCAAATACCGCACATAATAATCCGGATTAAAATCTTCCCCGGTCGTATCCTTTAAAATCCGGCGGCTGTTCTTCAGTTTTCCGTACTGATGAATATGCACTCTTAAATATTCCCGGATCACATCCAGCTTCCCATTCTCCAAAAGTGCTTCAAAATCCATCTCCTGCTTCATATGATAATAAAGCTGAGCGCCGAATGCACTTCCCAGAGCGTAGGACGGGAAATAGCCGAAAGAACCCTGGGACCAGTGAATATCCTGAAGCACGCCGTCCCGCATATGTTCCGGGCGAATGCCCAGGTATTCCTCATATTTATCGGCCCAGGCCTTCGGAAGCTCCTCCACCGGAAGACTTCCCTCCACCAGCTGCTTCTCCAGCTCATAGCGGATCAGCACATGAAGACTGTAGGTCAGCTCATCTGCTTCCGTGCGGATCAGGCCCGGCTGCGCCTTGTTGACTGCCCGGACAAACTGCTCCAGTCCGATATCGGTCAGATTTTCCGGGAATGCCTCCTGAAGCTTTTCATAGACCGGCATCCAGAAGCCTTTGCTTCTTCCAATAATATTTTCAAAAAAGCGTGACTGGGATTCATGCATGCCCATGGAAGCGCCTTCGCCCACCATGGTCTGTGTCAGATCATCCCGGATTCCCATTTCATAAAGCGCATGTCCGCTCTCATGAATGATGGAAAACAGAGAGCTGTCCAGCCGGTTCGTATAATGGGTGGTAATGCGGACATCCCGGTTATGAAGATTCGTCGTAAACGGATGAGCGCTGACTGCCATCACACCTCGTGAAAAATCAAAGCCTACATATTCCGCCATAAAACGCCCGATCTTTTCCTGCTGTCCGTCGGTAAAATCACCGGTCAGGAAATCATCCCGGATCTGCACGGAACTTTCCTGCACAGCCTTGAAAAGCGGAACCACCTCTTCCCGGACCGTATCAAAAAAACGGTCCAGAATCTCCATATTAAAACCAGGTTCATAATCATTCAGCATGACATCATACTTCTTCTGACCGTCCTTGGCCCGGTAGCCGGCAAATTTTTTCTGATACTCCAGTACGTTCTTTAATGTCGGCGCAAACCGATCAAAGTCGTCCGCCTGCTTGGCCTCCGACCAGATGCGTGTCGATTCTGCCGTCAGCCTGGCAAATTCCTGATATTCCTTCTTCGGAATGCAGTCCAGCTTCTCCAGCTCCTCGGAAAGCTCCCGGACCTGAGCCGCCTGGGCTTCGCTTAAGCCCTCCTCCTTCCGGCACTGCTCCAGCAGCGCCTTCACCTCATCATTATTGACTGCCTGAAAATACTCACCGGACAAGATCTCAATCACATTTCCGGTCAAGGCGCCGGCCTCTTTCGGCGCCAGCGTTTCATTATCCCATTCAAACAGAACCATCGCCGTCTTCATGGCCATGGCCTTTTCCAGATATGGCTTTAATGCATCAAATATTTTGCTCATTTTTCTTCTCCTACTTTTCTGCGTCCGTCTACACGCGAAGTGACCAGTCCGAACAGTCCAGCACTCTGGTGGCCAGTCCGTCATAAAATTCCGGTTCATGGCAAATCAACAGAATCGTCCCCTTGTACTCCTTCAGGGCACGCTTCAGCTCCTCTTTTGCATCCACATCCAGATGATTGGTCGGCTCATCCAGAAGCAGCACGTTGCTCTCCCGGTTCATCAGCTTACACAGACGCAGCTTCGCCTGCTCGCCGCCGCTTAATACCCGGACCTGGCTCTCAATATTTTTCGTGGTCAGCCCGCATTTTGCCAGTGCCGCGCGAACCTGATACTGAGTATAGGAAGGGAATTCCTTCCACAGCTCTTCAATACAGGTCGAGGTATTTCCCGGCGCCATCTCCTGCTCAAAATATCCGATCTGCAGGTAATCTCCCAGCTCGACCTTCCCGGCCAGAGCCGGAATTTCTCCCAGAATGCTCCGAAGCAATGTCGTCTTTCCGATTCCGTTGGCGCCTTTTAAAACCACCCGTTCGCCCCGCTCCAGCATCAGATTGACCGGACGGGACAAGGCTTCCTCGTAGCCGATCACCAGCTCCTTCGTCTCAAAAATCACCTTGCCCGCCGTCCTGGCCTCAGAAAAATGAAACTCCGGCTTCGGCTTTTCCTTCGCAAGCTCGATCAGTTCCATTTTATCCAGCTTCTTCTGGCGGGACATGGCCATGTTCCTTGTAGAAACCCGCGCCTTGTTTCTCGCCACAAAATCCTCCAGCTGGGAAATCTCCTGCTGCTGACGCTTGTAAGCCGCCTCCAGCTGGGACTTCTTCATCTCATAAACCTCCCGGAATTTATCATAATCGCCCACATACCGGTCCAGACGCTGATTTTCCATATGATAAATAATATTGACCACGCTGTTTAAAAATGGAATATCATGAGAGATCAGGATAAAGGCGTTCTCATATTCCTGCAGGTAGCGCTTCAGCCACTCAATATGCTGCGTATCCAGATAGTTGGTCGGCTCGTCCAGAAGCAGGATGTCGGGCTTCTCCAGAAGCAGCTTTGCCAGAAGGACCTTCGTCCTCTGCCCGCCGGAAAGCTCCGTAACATCCCGGTCCAGCCCCAGCTCATTCAATTCAAACGCCCTGGCGATCTCCTCCACCTTGGAATCGATCATGTAAAAATCATGTGCCATCAGAAGATCCTGAATCGTTCCCAGTTCCTCCATGGCGGCATTCATCTCTTTTTCTTCCATGCTGCCCATTTTATCGCAGATTTCATTCATCTGCGCTTCCAGCTCAAACAGAAAGGAAAATGCGCTTTTCAGCACATCCCGGATGGTCATTCCAGCTTCCAGAACGGCATGCTGATCCAGATAGCCGACACGTACGTGTCTGGCCCACTCGACCTTGCCCTCGTCCGGCATCATTTTATCGGTAATTATGCTCATAAATGTGGACTTTCCCTCACCGTTGGCGCCGATCAGCCCGATGTGCTCTCCCTTCAGCAGCCGAAAGGACACATCCTGAAAAATCGCACGGTCACCAAATCCATGGCTGAGATGTTCAACGTTTAATATGCTCATATCGGTACTCCTTTATTCGGTTATCATTCACTATTTTACATGGAAGTCCCGGTTCTTGCAAGGAAAAAAGACCATTGTCCGGCTCCGGCATTCCGTCCCAGGAGTGATTTTCCAGTTCTGACAAAAACGTTTCCGTTTTTTTCACAAAAAGAAACCGATACGAATCCTGACACCACAAAACCCCAAAAACCGTATGCCGCGAAAAGCCTTCCGCCGCATACGGTCTTCTTTGTAAAGTTCCTGTTTTACTCTGCCGTCTCCCATCGCACCCGGCTTCCCCGCTCTCCTTTTGTGACTACCAGCTTGGTATCAATCTGGTTTTTCAATTCTGTCACATGGGAAATGATTCCCACCAGGCGCTTTCCTTCTGAAAGCTCGTTCAAAATGCGGATCGCCTGCATTCTGGTCTCCTCGCTGAGAGAACCGAAGCCCTCATCAATAAACATGGTATCAATTCGGATGCTTCCGGCCGAATTCTGGATCATGTCGGCCATACCAAGTGCCATCGCCAGGGCAGCGATAAAGGACTCTCCTCCGGACAGCGTTTTCACATCCCGCGTCCGGTCATTTACCAGGCTGTATACATCCAGATCCAGTCCCACCTCGCCCTGGGCTCCCAGATCCTTAAACTCCCGGCACTGCAGAATAAACTGACCGCCGGACATCCGGAACAGCCGCTTGTTTGCCTCCCGCAGGATCATGGAAAAATAACTCCGCTGAATATAGGTCTGAAAATTCAGATGCTTCTGGCTTACCTTCCCGTTAGCCGTATCATCCAGCCGCTTCATGATCTCATAAGAAGCGCGAAGGCCGGTCCGTGTTTCCCAGAGCCTGTCGATCTGCGCCTTCCGCTCCTCGTCTCTTGTCCGGATTCCATAAATCCGGCGGCTTTCCGTTTCCAGCTGCTTCTGCTTTTCCTTCCTCACTGCCAGCTCCTGCTGATAGCGCTCCGTCTCGATCGGCGTCTTTCCTTCTGTCAACGCCCGGATATGACGGAAACGCTCCTCGCTCCGCATTCTGGCATCCCGGTATTCCTGAAGCGCTTTCTCCAGCTCCTTCCTTCGTTCCTGCGTCCGGCAGGCCCTCTGGTACTCCTCCTGATCAGAAAAGCCCTGACTTTTCAGGCTTTCCAAAAATGCAGCTTTTGACACACGTTCGTCCTCCTTAAGCTGCTCCAGCCGCTGCTTTTCGGCTCCCAGACGCCCCTGATTTTCCTGCAGCTGACCGGTCAGGGTCTGATACCGCTGCTCCGCCTTCTCTGCTTCGTCCTCCAGATATTTTTTTGCAGCTTCGGCCTTCCGGTAGGCTTCTTTCGCCGCCTTTCGGTCCGGGTACAAAAGGGCGGCCTTCATCACCTGAATTTCTGCACGGAGCTCCGCCAGACGAAGTTCCGTCCGTCGGCAGGACGTTTCCTTCTCCTCCTGCTGCCCGGCAAGCTCCTGCTGTCGTTTCTCCAGCCCGGCCCGTTCTTCTTCTCCCTTTTGCCAGTTCCTGCGCGCCTCCTCGGCCTGCTCCTGCTCCTCTTCCAGCTCCTTGATTTGGGAACAGCAGAGCATCCAGGCCTTCTTTCCGGCCTGATTCAGCATCTCCGGCGTCCAGCCGCCGCACTCCGGGCATTCTCCCAGAAGCCGTTCTCCCTCATGTTCTGCCAGCGTTCTTAAGCTGTCCCGGCTCTGCCTTGCCTTCAAAAGTGTTTCCTGGCCCTCCTGCTGCGCCGCCTCAGCCTGCTGCATCCTGCGCTTTTCCTCATCCAGCCGGCTGCGCTCCGGGACATTTCCGGAATGCTTCGCCAAAACCGGGTGATGAATGGAGCCGCACACCGGACAGGGCTGCCCGGCCTTCAGGGACGCAGCCAGCATTCCGGCCTGCCCGTCCAGAAACTGCTGGCAGCAGGCTTCATAGCGGGCAGCGCTGTCCCTGGCAGCTTTGCAGAGGGCCTGATAGTCCTTTTCCAGCTCGTCCTGCTTTCTCTCCCGCTTTGCCAGCTCCTTCAGGGAAAGACCCAGCTTTTTCAGCGCCTTTTCGCGCTCACGAAGCTGTCCGAGCTTTTCTGCAAGAACCGGAAGCCTCTCTGCCGCCTTCCGCCCCTTCTCAATTGCTTCCGCCAGCTCCTGCTGCCGTTTCTCCCCGTTTGTCCGCGCTTCCTTCAGCATTTCTGACTGCTCTTTTAGTGTCCTCTGACTGTCAGTCAGCTGTTTTTCCTCTTTCTCTTTCTCGGCCAGCGAATCCAGCTGCCTCATACTGGTCTGGATCTGCTCCATCTCAGCCTGCAGCCGCGGACCGTCCGAACGGAATGCCAGTTTGGTCGTTTCCCGTTTTTCCTTCCGCCGCTTCCACTCTTCCTGATTCTCTTCCAGCCAGCTCTCCAGCTTCCGGATTTCCTTAAGACCTTGTTCCTTTTCCCGGCATTTGGACGCGTAAGCTTCCTCCCTGGGTGCAACCAGAAATGCCTTTTCCGCCAGCTCAGCCTCCAGGCGGTCTTTTTCCATTTCATCCTTTCTGGCTTCCAGCCTCTTTTGCTCCTGCTTTGCCTCCTCCAGCTGACGAAACAGCAGATTCCATTCCTGCGCCTGGCTGAGCAGCAGATTCAGCCGTTCCTGCCCTTCCTGATTCTCCTTCAGATCTTCTGCCAGCCCGTCTTCCTTCTCTCCGGCCTCCCGAATGATCTGTTCCAGAAGACTCCGCAGCTCATCCCGGCCGCTTTCTTTAAAATGTCCGTTCTCCTCCCACTGCTTTTTATAACGGCTTTCCGGAATCAGGCGCACATCCGCCAGCTCCCGCTCCAGCCCGCTCTGATTTTCGCTTAATTCCAAAAACAGCGCTTTCGCCCCGGCTTTTAACCGTTCTTCCACACAGCCGTAAATCCGGGTATTGAAAATCCTGGCAAAAATCTCCCTGCGCTCCCTCGAGGGCGCCAGAAGAAGACGCAGAAATTCCCCCTGCGCAATCATGGCAACCTGCGTAAACTGGCTGCAGTCCAGTCCCAGAATCTCCACGATCTTCTGATTGGTCTCCCTGGCCCTTCCCGGAAAAACCGTTCCGTCCGGAAGGGTCAGTTCGACCTTTGCCCCTTCCTCTACCTGAGCATACACGCCGTCCTTGTTCCGTTTCCGGCTCAGACGGCTCTGCCGTGGTGAACGCCAGACCGTATATATCTTGTCCCGGTACCGAAAGGTCAGCTGTACATAAGTAGAAAGCTCCTCCGACGCGTACTGGCTGCGCATCATTTCTCCGTCCCGTTTTCCTCCGCTGGTTTCCCCATAAAGGGCAAAGGTAATCGCATCAAAAATAGTCGTTTTCCCGGCTCCTGTATCTCCGGTGATCAGGAAAACGCCATGATCTACCCTGGTAAAATCAATCGTTTCCACCCCGGCATACGATCCGAATGCCGACATTTTCAATGAAATCGGTCTCATTGCTCCTCCTCCTTCACCTGCAGAATCACATCCGCCACGATGGCGGTCTCCTCCGGACTCATCTCCTGACCCTGTATTTCCCGGTAAAAGCTTTTAAAAGCCTCCAGAGGATCCAGAACCGGCGCCTCTCCCTGCTCCTTAAGAAGCCTTGCCCGGGTCCGGCTGTTGTCCACCCGGATCTCCAGAATATACGGATAATATTCCTCCAGCTGCTCTTTGGGACGGAAGATCTCCTTTTCATCTGTCAGCGTAATGCTGATAAAATCATTCCGGCTTTCGTCCTTCCCGGCCCGCTCCAGAAGCTCCTCGAGAGTCCCCTGCTCCTTTCTCACATCCTGAACGGCCTCAAGCGGAATCGTCTCGATCCGGACCGGTGTTTCCTTTTCCTTTAACGTCACCAGCGTGACACTTTTTTCCTGCTTTGCCTCGCTGACAGAGTACTTTAACGGCGTTCCGCAGTAACGGATCGATGGTTTTCCGATCCACTGCGCTCCGTGCAGATGCCCCAGCGCCGCATAGTCAAACCGGCTGATCCTGGAGGTATCCACACTGTCGATCCCGCCTGCCGAAAGATATGCCAGCTCTGAATCACAGGTTTCCGGCGTCAGAATGCCGGAAACATAAAACTGATGGGACAGCAGAATATTCCGCTGAGACCAGTCGATTTCCTCCCTCTCCAGCACCGCCTGAACGGCCATATCATAGGAAACCGATGTGCCCTCCGGAAACATCCACCGCACAAAGCCCGGCTTAGTAAACGGGAGCAGATAGAGATTCACCGGTCCGTATTCATCCTGGAGCACAATCTTTTTCAGATGCTCCTCCTCCGACTGAGGCGGAAGCACCGAAATATAGATCTGATGCCGCTCCAGAAAGGAACTGGCATACCGGAGCCGTTCTGCCGAATCATGATTTCCCGCAATGAGAAACACCGGAATCTTCGGCGTGATTTCCGCCAGATTATTCAAAAATTCATCCAACACCGTATATGCCTCACCGGAAGGCACCGATTTGTCAAAAATATCTCCCGCAAGCAGGATTCCATCCGGGTGAAGCTTTCCTGCCAGATCCGCAATCTGGCGCAGTACCGCCCGCTGATTCTCCCTCAGGCTGTAGTAATAAAGCTGCTTTCCGATATGAAGATCGGAAATATGAAAAAAACGCACAGCGCCTCCTCCTCTCATTCCAGCATGTACATTCAGATAATACTCTGATAATTGTGGGAAATGAAAAAGGGCATTACGCTGACGTTTCTCAGCGCAATAACCCTGTTTCACGATGCTCCTGCTTACTGAAACTGAATCTTGATTGTAGAAATCCGGCCGGTAATCACCGCCTGCATGCCATCCAGAGCTTTCGGGACTTCAATCGTCGATTCCAGATGCACCTTGACATCAAAAATCATCCCGTTCTTTCCGTTCTTGGCTCTCAGAGGATCCTTCTCATCAGACAGATACAGCGTCCGGTCCCCTACCCAAAGACCGTATATTTTCCGGTCCTTTTTGTTCAGGTTGTACTCCTTCGGAATTTTCAGCTTTGTTCCGCAGACCTTCTCCTCTGCCGTACCAATCGCAAACATCCAAATCCCTGCCTTTCCTTTTCTTTCTTGTCTGCTTCTTTACTTATGAAAGCTTCTGGATTTATTCTAGCAATTTTTTTGTTTTTTTCAAACAGTTTTTTCTTCTGTTTATGATTTTAGTCACCTTGTAACAGAGGATTTCAAATGAATTTGTGCACTTTTTCGTAAAAATGTCTCTCCTCCTGCATTTTTTTGATACAAATTACATTTTTTCCTTTAAAAAATGTCTATTTTCTATTATGATAACAATAAGAGGTACACGTGCGGTTTTTGCTGTCCGTGCAGTCAAGGAAGGAGAATCAAAAAAACACTTGAATACTACCATTCAAACCTTAAGAAATGTCAGCCGTAAACATCAGTTTCTCATGCTCTCTGCCGTTCCGGTCTATTTTATCGTGGTCGGCCTGTTTCTGCAGCCGCCCGATGAAATTCTGCGCGGCATCCTGAATATTTTCCGCGAACCGGATTTCCTGATCACCGACTACTTTGTGGTCGGCGGTATGGGCGCCGCTTTTGTCAATGCCGGATTTCTTACCCTGTTAAGCATCGGCATGGTCTATTATCTCGGCATGGAAATGGACGGGCATACCATCACCTCCAGCTGCCTGATGTTCGGTTTCTCCCTGTTCGGCAAAAACCTGATCAATATCTGGGCCATCCTGATGGGAATTTTTTTGTATGCCCATTATCACCGGGCATCTGTCAAACGCTACATCTATGTAGGACTTTACGGCACCAGCCTCTCTCCGATCATCACGCAGGTCATGCAGATCGAAGGACTGCCCGTGCCGGTAAAATTCGTTCTGTGCATTGCCGTCGGCATCCTGATCGGTTTCGTGCTGCCTCCGTTGGCAACCCATATCCACTTTGCCCATCAGGGCTATTCGCTGTACAATGTGGGCTTTGCCTCCGGAATCATTGCAACGGTTATCGTATCGATCTTTAAATCCTTCGGTATCCAGACTGCTTCCCGCTCCATCTGGTCTTCCGGCAACAATCGGATGCTGACTATTCTCCTGCTTCTCCTTTTCGGCGGCATGTGTGTATCCGGGCTGCTGATCGGCGGAAACGAGGTTCTGGCAAAATACCGCACCATCTTAAAATGCAGCGGAATTTCCGGCACGGACTACCTGCGTGACATCGGCGGTTCTGCCACGATTTTCAACATGGGCGTGAACGGCATGTTCGCCACCTTATTTGTCCTGCTCGTCGGAGGCGACTTAAACGGCCCAACGCTGGGCGGCATCTTTACCATCGTCGGCTTCAGCGCAACGGGAAAGCATCTGCGCAACATTGCACCAATCATGCTTGGCGTCTTTCTCGCCAGCCTGACGAAAGAATGGAGCATTTATGAACCGTCTCCCATGCTGGCGCTCCTGTTTTCCACCACCCTGGCCCCGATTGCGGGAGAGTTCGGCGTTTTTGCCGGACTGGTTGCAGGCTTTCTCCATTCCTCCGTCGCCTTAAATGTCGGCATCGTATACGGAGGCATGAATCTTTACAACAACGGCTTTGCCGGCGGCATCGTCGCAATTTTCATGGTTCCGGTCATCAAGTCTGTAAAAGACCGCCGGGCCAGAGCACGCAGCGGTCTTTCTCTGTAATTCGCTCATCCGGGATGACTGCTATTCCAGCTCAAAGGCCCCGGTATAGAGCTGATAGTAAATGCCTTTTTCACCAATCAGCTTGTCATGATTTCCGCGTTCCATGATATGGCCGTGATCCAGCACCATGATGACATCAGAATTCTGTACGGTTGACAGGCGATGGGCAATGACAAACACGGTCCGTCCCTGCATCAGCTTATCCATGCCATCCTGCACCAGAGCTTCGGTACGGGTATCAATGGAAGAGGTTGCCTCATCCAGAATCATGACCGGCGGATCCGACACAGCTGCCCGCGCAATGGAAATCAGCTGCCGCTGTCCCTGGGAAAGTCCGCTTCCATCGCCCTTCAGCACGGTCTGATACCCCTTCGGAAGCATCCGGATAAAGCTGTCTGCATTCGCCAGCTTTGCAGCGGCAATGCAGTCCTCATCGGTTGCCTCCGGGTTTCCATAGCGGATATTTTCCATAACGGTTCCGGTAAACAGATTCACATCCTGAAGCACCACGCCGAGAGAACGGCGCAGATCGGCTTTCCTGATTTTGTTGATGTTGATGCCGTCATACCGGATCTTGCCGTCTGCAATATCGTAAAACCGGTTGATCAGGTTGGTAATGGTAGTTTTTCCTGCGCCGGTTGCGCCTACAAAGGCGATTTTCTGTCCTGGATTTGCATACAGCGTCACATCATGAAGCACCGTTTTTTCCGGTACATAGCCAAAGTCGACATGATCCATGGTGATTGCACCTTTCAGTTCCGTGTAGGTCACGGTGCCGTCTGCCTGGTGCGGATGGCGCCATGCCCAGCAGCCGGTGCGTTCTGCGCATTCTGTGATCCTGCCGTCCTCCGAGATTTTCGCATTAACCAGCGTTACATAGCCGTCATCCGTTTCCGGCTGTTCATCCATGAACGCAAAAATCCGGGATGCACCGGCCAAAGCCGTGACAACCGAGTTGAACTGGTTGGAAATCTGCGCGATCGGATTCATGAAATTCCGGGTCAGTGTCAAAAACGATGCAATCATGCCCAGCGACAGCGTTCCGGCTCCGCTCAGGCCGAAGTTTGTTACACCGGCGATAGCCATATATGCGCCGATCACCGCCACGATCACATACTGCATATAGCTCAGCGCATTCATCATCGGCATGATCGAGTTGGCATTTCCGTTGGCCTGCGAGGCGCATTCTGCCCAGGCCCGGTTCTTTTCCCGCAGTTCCTCTCTGGTCTGCTCTTCATGGTTGAAAACCTTGATGACCTTCTGCCCTCCGATCATTTCCTCTACATATCCATTCAGCTCCGCAAGCGTTCTCTGCTGCTCCGCAAAAAACACACCGATTTTTCCCATGACTTTGCCGACCATTTTCATAATCACCCAAATCACAAGAACCGCAATGACGGTCAGCGGAATGCTGATAAAAAGCATACATACAAACACGGCAGCAACCGTAAACAAGGAAGAAATCAGCTGTGCCATGGACTGTGCGATCATCTGCCGGAGCGTGTCGGTATCATTTGTATACAAACTCATGATCTCGCCGTGGGTGTGCGTGTCAAAAAAGCAGATGGGTAACCACTGCATTTTTTCAAACATCTCATCCCGGATTTTTTTCAGAGTTCCCTGCGCGATCGTGACCGTCATCCGGTTGTAAATCAAGGAAGCAAGCACTCCTGCCAGGTAAACCGCTCCGATTGCAAACAGCGCACGAATCAGGCCGTCAAACACCGGTGCATCCATCGCCAGCATCGGCACAATATAATCATCAATCAGCGGCTGCAGAAACAGGGAAGAGGCCGCTCCGGCAATCGCACTGATCAGAATGCAGACAACAATCAGGATCAGCTGACCCCGGTATGCCTTCATATAGGAAAAAATACGAGTCATCGCTTTCGGGTCAAAGCCCGGAACCGGCTCTCTCTTTTTCAAATCCTTACTCATGGTCCTTCTCTCCTTTCTTCTGAGACTCGAATACTTCCCGGTAGATCGCACAGGTCTTTAACAGTTCTTCATGCCTTCCTACCGCCGCCACCCGGCCGTCATCCAGCACCACAATCTGATCGGCATGCTGCACGGAGCTGACCCGCTGTGCAATAATGATTTTCGTGGTATCTGGAATATACTCCAAAAAGGACTGCTGGATTGCCGCATCTGTCTTTGTATCCACCGCGCTGGTAGAATCGTCCAGAATCAGTACCTTCGGTTTCTTCAAAAGCGCGCGGGCAATACAAAGGCGCTGCTTCTGTCCGCCGGATACATTGGTTCCGCCCTGTTCAATATAGGTATCATAGCCATCCGGAAAGCTTCGGATAAATTCATCTGCGCAGGCCAGACGGCAGGCCTGCTCCATCTCCTCGTCCGATGCCTGCTCATTGCCCCAGCGCAGGTTCTCCCGGATCGTGCCGGAAAACAGTTCATTTTTCTGAAGCACCATGGCAACAGAATCCCGGAGCATTTCCAGATCATAATTGCGGACATCGATGCCCCCTACAAGAAGCTTTCCTTCCGTCACATCATAGAGCCGCGGAATCAGCTGAACCAGACTGGTCTTGGAGGATCCGGTTCCGCCCAGAATGCCCACAGTTTCTCCGGAAGCAATATGCAGATTGATGTCATCCAGCACGTTTTTATCGGCTTTGGATGCATAGACAAAGCTGACCCCACAAAAATCCACAGAACCGTCCCGGACCTCCATAACCGGATTTTCCGGATTAGCAATATCCGTCTTCTCCTGAAGAATCTCGGCAATTCGTTCTGCGGAAGCCGCAGCAATCGTGATCATGGCAAATACCATGGACAGCATCATCAGACTGTTCAAAATCTGCATGGCATAGCTGATCAGCGCCGTAAGCTCACCGGTAGTCAGGCCGTAAGCCGCATTATTTCCGCTGGCAAGAATGGCCTTTGCTCCCAGCCAGGAAATTAATATCATACACGCGTACAGAAAAAACTGCAGAAGAGGCGTATTCAGCGCAATCATGCGCTCTCCTTTTGAAAAATCCTGAAAAATACTTTGGGAAATGCTGCCGAATTTCTGAATTTCGTGCGTTTCCCGGTTAAAGGATTTCACAACACGGATGCCGCGGACATTTTCCTGCACCACGTTATTCAGATCATCATATGTGCCGAAGACACGGTTGAAAATCGGACGAACATGAAAAATGATCAAAATCAGCAGAACCGCCAGGGCCGGGATCACCCCCAGAAATACCATGGAAATCTCACGATTGATGCGAAACGATACAATCATGGCAAATACCACCATCACCGGACCGCGAACCGCCATCCGAAGAAGCATCTGATACGCGTTCTGAATGTTGGTCACATCCGTGGTCAGACGGGTGACAATGGACGCGGCAGAAAACTTGTCAATATTGGAGAACGAGAAGGTCTGCACGTTGTCGAACATATCCTGGCGCAGATTCGCAGCAAAGCCTACTGAGCTGTTTGCTCCGATTTTCGCAGCAAATACGCCTGCAAACAGCTGCATGGCTGCAAACAGAAGCAGTGCTGCTCCATACCTCCATACCTGTCCCATATTTCCTTTGTCCACCCCGTAATCGATCAGGCCGGACATGCACAGCGGGATTACAATTTCAAATACGACTTCCAGAATCGACAGGAAAATCGTAGCAGCAGAGTCTTTTTTATACTCCCGCAGACTCTTTGCAAGTGTTTGAATCATACCAAACAGACTCCTTTCTCATTTTAATTTGTAGCGTGCTACATTTTATATTGAAAATTAAGCTGGTTTCCCAGCTTAACTTTCTTTGCGCTTTCATCAAATCTCATTCAGATTTTGATAAATGACTTCCAGTGCATGCATAAGCTGCTGCACCTCTTCCTCCGACAATCCGCGGATCATGGCTGCCTCCTGCCGGGCAATCACCGTCTCCATCTCATCTCCGATCGCTTTTGCCGGAGCAGTCAGCTGCACAATTTTATTCCGCTTGCACTGCGGGTCCATCCAGGTCACGACATGGCCGTTCTGCTGCATCCTGGACACAATGCCCACCACGGTCGGATGCGCCACCTCCAGAAAATCTTCAATCTCCTTCTGCGTTGCCTGTCCGCCTCTGCAGCTCAGAAAGGTCAGCACACGGCTCTGCGCCAGAGTAAGATGATGATTCTTTAAATCCGCATCCGCATTCATCTTCAGCTTATCGTTGATCGTCTTGATAAAATATCCAATATCCTTCACGTCCCGCGCCTCCCTTTCCTTTTCCCGAAATCTGCTGTCCGGCATTGCCAATGCATATCTGTAGTACGCTACATATTGTAACGTGACCAGATTACTTTGTCAAGCACAATTTTGTATATCCGGAACATTCCTCCAAGAAACAAACAGAGAATCCAGAAACATTCCGCCTTGAAGCTGTAATACTTATACCAGCCCGATTGCGACAGCCAAAGTAATCGACACACAGCCAAACGCAAAAAGAATCAGATACAATAGCATGATAAATTTGATCCATTTTGGATAAGGGATTCCGCACATTGCCATACACGCCATAGGTTACACGCTGTTCATATTCGAAGGCAATAAATTCTCAGCCAACGCCCAGTTCCAGATACAGCACCTTTCCATGCTTGTGCCGCCGTACAAAATCCGAATACCGGCTTTGGGCGGCATACCAGCCCTCATCCTGCACAAAGGTATCATCGCAGCGCAGGTTCATGGTCATGGGTGCACCACATATCGGACAGTGTGGAATTTGCTCTGACGGAATTCTCATATTCTGCTGCTCGTCAACCATCCGCCGGACGGTATCCTCGTTGTCATAGGTCTTATTATGACAAGCGTTGGAGCATTGCCACAGACCGTAATCCCCCTGGGTGTAGAACAAACGTCTCTTGTCAAACCCTGCCCGCTGAAATTGGTGATCCACATTGGTAGTCAGTACAAAATAGTCTTTGTCCTTTACCAAGGCCAGCAGCTCCTGATAAACCGGAATGGGTGCATCCACATAGCGATTATAGAAAATATGACGGCTCCACCAAGCCCAGTATTCTTCCAATGTGCCATAGGAATAAAACCCACCGGAGTACATATCGGCGATCCCATATTTCTGATGGAAGTCTGAAAAGTACCGTTCAAAACGCTCTCCGCTGTAGGTAAGCCCTGCGGATGCAGACAGCCCCGCACCGGCACCGATCAGAACAGCATCCGCCGTTTTCAATGCCTGCTTCAGCTGTTCAATCTGTCCAGAGCAGCTTCCCGTAAATTCTTTCATCCTGTTCCTTAAATACATTGAATATCACCTCGATCTTACTTCTGGTCGTTTTTTTATATTCCTGTACTGTCCGCACGGCAATCTCAGCCGCCTTATCATTTGGGAACATAAACACACCTGTGGAGATGCAGCAAAACGCTATGCTGGCCACTTGGTTTTCATCAGCCAAAGTCAGACAGGAACGGTAGCAGGATTCCAGCAATTCACAATGCTGCTGTGTCAGTTTCCCCTGCACAATGGGGCCAACTGTGTGGATCACATACTCACAGGGGAGATTATAGGCTGGCGTAATTTTGGCCTGTCCGGCAGGTTCGGGACAGCCCTGCAGCTCCATGAGCTCAGCGCACTTCAAACGAAGCTGCACCCCAGCACAGGTGTGGATACAGTTGTCAATGCAGTTATGACAGGGCTGGTAACAGCCGGTCATGCCGCTGTTGGCCGCATTAACAATGGCTCCGCATTCCAGCGTGGTAATATCTCCACGCCAGAGATAGATTCCATCCTGAACCGGGTGAAGATCAGACAATCTGGTGATTTTCTTATCTGCCAGCTCCGCTTGCAGATAAGCGTCCTGCACCGTAAGAAATTCCTGATTTATATCTGCCGCATGACGGACATTCATCAGGCCCCTCAGAAGTATTTTTTGACGGTCAGCGTCTGCCGGGATTTCCTGTCTGCGGCAGCAGGGCCGCTCCCGCAGCAATTCTTCAATCAAAAACCTTCTTCGTTCTTCCTGATTCATGGCACTATCCTCGCTTCCCAATGGCTCTGGCCGGGCAGATTTCAAAGCAGTTGCCGCAATGCAGACAGTTTTGCTGCCGAATTACCACCGGCTTATCGGCGTCCATCATATCCATGGTAGCCGTGACCGGCAGTCCGGCATCATCCACCGTTGCAACTACCGTGGTGTGTATTTCCTGGACAAGGTAGGATAAATAATCTTTGCTTTCCATGCGAATGTTCTCCTTTCAGGCTGTACCCTTCAGCACTGGACGCAGCCGCTTATAAACCAACATTGTAACCAAACTGATTGTCAGGCCCCTCAAAAGATTGAAGCGGAACGCATTGTAAAGAACCACATCCAATTTAGTATGGATAAATGGGATGAACTCTCCGAAGAAAGCAATCAACGGTTCCAAAGGCAAAAGATCGAATTAAGGCCGGAAAATCACCGATTGCTTATGGCATCTGCGGGGCAGGTCTTATCACATCTTCTTTCATCCGGACTATAACGTCGGCTGCGGAATTTCACCGCATCAGCATTTCCGCCCGCAGGCTGTTGCTGCCGGTCAGCGATTTCGCCTTACCCCGAAAATTTTTTGACGGTTCTTCTTAGAACTCGTAGGGAGGATTGCCGGAAAAGTCGGCAATCACACCGTGAGGATCTTCCAGATAGAACACCTCAAAGATGGGATTGTCGGCGGTCTGGTACTGGCCCTTGACGATGGGGTTGTTCATGCAGCCCTCCTTGACGGCCATGTTGTTCTCGAACACGGCCTTGCCGTGCAGGCGGATCCAGGCAT
>JBJELD010000058.1:0-11690 GCA_051878975.1 Candidatus Caccovicinus sp. | reverse complement strand
TGATTGCTGAAAGCGCCATGAAAAATACGCCTACAACAATGTCCCCGTATTTTTTGAAGAACATTTCCTTTACCCCTTTTCCAAACAATATAGCCGGCACAGGCTTTTAGTAAGCGTCCATCACGTTCACTGCATGATCCTTTCCGGTCCGGACATCTTCCAAAAACTTCTTTGCTCCGGCCGCCATGTACGGCGTAATCGCAGTTACCAGATACCGGGCACCCCACTGAATGGCTTCTTCTGCCGCTTTTGCATTTCCCACATAATATCCGGCGGTCTTTCCGGATGCAGCAATGGTACGAATCGTTTTTTCCACAATGGCAAGAAATTCCGGATCAGAAGTCTTCATGCCCAGAGACGTGGACAGATCGCCCGGTCCGATAAAATAAACATCGATTCCCTCTACTGCCAGAATCTCATCCAAATGATCCAGCGCTTCCTTCGTCTCCACCTGACAGCAGATCAGTTTGGTTTCATTTGCTTTCTTTAAATAAGCTTTCTTGTCTTCCGCAAGACCATAGCCAGCCGCTCTCGGAAGAAAAGCCACGCCGCGCTTTCCTTCCGGCGGAAAATTTCCCATCTCCACAACTTTTCTGGCATCCTCAGCCGAATTGACTAAAGGAAGCTGAATACCGTTTGCGCCAAAATCCAATGCCTTCTGAATATGATCATAGCTCTTTTCCGTGCAGCGAACCACGGCCGGCACACCGGCACACTGGGAGGCCCGCACCATATCCGCCAGTACCGACTGCTCCATGACCCCGTGTTCATTGTCAATCAAAAGAAAATCAAACCCAAGCATCGCCGTAAATTCTGCAATATCCGGCAGCGCAAACGTGACGAAGCAGCCGATCAGCGTTTTTTCTTTCATTACATCTTTCCAGGCAGTCAAATTGTTCATATTCGTTATTCCTCCCATCCATTCCAAGTGGATTCTCTGCTCCCATTCTATCACAAAATTATCTGTCACGGAAGGAACGGTAACCCAGCACAGCGCCCTGCTCGATCGGCTGTACCAGCTCATGATACTGTGCCAGATAGCCAGGAGCCAACTCCCGCTCCATCGGCTTCCAGTCCGCTACGCGCCGGTCCAGCTCCTCCTGCGGAATCTCCACATTCATGGTACGATTTACAAAATCCAGCTTTATGGTCTCACCCTCTTTGATCACAGCAAGAGGACCTCCCATGGCCGCTTCCGGCATCACCTGCCCTACAATAATTCCGCGGTTCAAACCAGACAGCTCACCATCTGTTACAACAGCAACCTGAGAAGCCAGCTTCGCGCCGTTTAATGCTGCCACAAAGCTGCAGGCAAATACGGTTCCCGGTCCGCCCTTCGGACCCATGTTCCGCAGTACAATCACATCGCCCGGCTTGATTTTTCCCTGTCCCAGACCGACCTTAATGGCCTCGTCCTCTCCGTCAAAGATCACAGCCTTTCCTTCAAAGCTTGACATCTCATTCGGCACGGCAGACAGCTTCACGATAGCGCCATTCGGGCATAAGTTTCCTCTCAAAATCCCCACACCAGGACGATAGCTCTGCGGATCCCCCATCGGCCGGATCACTTCCTCCCTCAGTACCTCAGCATCCTGAATATTCTCGCCGACCGTCTTTCCAGACACCGTCATAGCATCCAGATGCAGATTATTCTCCAGCCGTTTCATTACGGCACGGCATCCTCCTGCTGCCTCCAGATCCTCCGTGCGGTACGGTCCATTCGGTCTTACCGCAGTCAAAAGATGAATGACATCCGCATACTTCTCATAAGTTTTCACGACATCCATATCAATTTCGGCTTCTGTGGCAATGGCAGATAAATGTCTTACCGTATTCACTGAACCGCCGATTGCCAGTACCACCATCACCGCGTTTTCAATCGCTTTTCTGGTAATAACCTGCCGCGGACGCTCATCCTTTTCTACCATCTCCACAATTCTCTGACCGACCAGATTACAGTACCGATACAGCTTGGCGCTGTCTGCCAGAATCGGTGCATTGCCCGGCAACGTCATACCCAGCGCTTCCGCCACGATGTGCATGGAATTGGCTGTTCCCAAACCAGCGCACACACCTGGTGTGGTAATCGCATGGTTGGTCATGTCCACCAGTTCCTCGAAGGATTTGGAACCACATGCCACCGCTCCGATCGCCTCGTAAACATCATCGATATCCACGAACTCGCCGGCCATGCACTGGCCGCCCAACTGATAGCCGCAGGTAAGAACAATGCTCGGTACGTTTAATCTTGCCGCTGCCATGCAGTGCGCCGGCGTTGTCTTGTCACAGGAAGAAAGAAATACAATTCCGTCCAGCACAGCGCCTTCCACCATACATTCTACCTCATTAACGATCAGGTCACGGGTTGGCATCAGATAACGCGCCTTCTTACCGGCAGATGTGACAAAGTCAGAGGACGCAACCGTGCGTACCTCAAACGGCACACCGCCGTAAGCCTTGATTGCGTTCTGAACCGCCTGCGAAATCTTATCCACATGTGCAAAACAACTGGACAGTTTATTGGACGTGTTGATGACCGCAATTTTCGGTTTGTTCATATCCTCCTCTGATATTCCCATGCTCTTCCACTGTGTTCTCCGAACTGCCCATCTGGTGGTTCCCGGTTCAAAATTACTTCTTAAATTCATACCCTTTAATCTCCTTTTGCTTTTCTTAATTCTGTTTCAAATAGGTTGTCTTCCATTTTTTAATCCAGGCCGGCTCCTGCTGCATTCAGCTCCTTCCGGATCTCTTCGCCCGGAATATCCCGGAGCCTCCGGTTCTGCCGGATGGCCAAATCCGCCGCAATTCCTGCCGCCTGACCGTACCCAAAGCACTGCGCCGTCACACGACAACTGGCCAACGCCTGATGCTCCGCACACAGATTCCGCCCGGCCGCAAGGATTCCTTCTCCCTCCTTCGGCACCAGCGTCCCGTATGGAATTTCATAATAGTCATGAATCAACCAGAACATATACGGTTTTTCCCCATTATGAAGCTCAATGGGCCATGGGCACCGGGCGATTCCGTCCGCCCGCTTTCTTGCCTCCGCCACATCCTGATTTTTTAACTTCTCCATTCCCACGATCGTTCTGGTCTGCCGGACTCCCACCTCGCAGGACAGGTCATTCACAAAGCTGTTCTCACATCCCGGTATGTATTCTTTAAAAAATGCAGCATATTCCCGAACCTGCTTTCTGGCCATCTTTTCCGCTTCCGTATGGTCA
This sequence comes from Candidatus Caccovicinus sp., assembly GCA_051878975.1. Lineage (GTDB taxonomy): Bacteria > Bacillota > Clostridia > Lachnospirales > Lachnospiraceae > Caccovicinus. The sequence goes on along the minus strand of JBJELD010000058.1, from coordinate 8,463 downwards.
TCCGCATCACAAACATTTAACGCCTTTCCATCTTTTCCTCGAATCAACGTCACATTCATAAACAGCTCGCCTGCCCGATTTGTGGGATACACCCAGACCTTCAGACGCGGCAGCTCGTAGCCCTTTTCCCTGCGGGCCAGCCTCATGGCATCCGCCACCTTGTCCGGTGAGATCGTGTCCTCTCCCCAGTATTCTTTAAATCGCCTGATATCCACACCTCCCAGCCGGAAGATCATGGTTGGATTCTGAATTTGTCCATGGTCTCCCATGGTAAAGGGAAGCCCCGCCCTGTAGATCAGATCCGCATCTCCGGTGGCATCGATCAGCACGCTGGCCCGAATCTGGGCCAGGCCGTTTTTCGTATCAATCACGATTCCCTGAAACCGCTCCCCGGTCTTAATGACCCCGATGATGCTGGCATGATATAAGATCCTGGCTCCGGATGCCAGAACCAGATCTTCCGCTGTCTCCTTCCAGCCCTGGGGATCGAAGGGAACCAGATAGGTTTTCCCATAAAGCTGAGGCGCAGTCACATGTCCTCTTCTTTGCATTTCCCGGTAAAACCGGTCTGTCCAGCCAAATACTGCCTGTTGTGGTCCTTCCTCTTTCGGGTTGTCACTTCCGTAAAACAATCCGCAGATGGTTCCGGAATAGCCCGCCACGGCTGCTCCTCCTAAGAAGCCCAGACGCTCCACCAGAAGCGTTTTCTGCCCTCTTGCTGCTGCCGTTTCCGCAGCCGCAACGCCTGCCGGACCGCCTCCGCATACCAGCACATCCACTTCGTCATAAACCGGAAGACTGCAGGAATCCTCCAGACAACATGCTGCTTGATAGTTTTTCAATTCTTTCCCCTTCCTTCTGTAATAAAATTCCTGTTTGCTTCAGATCTCTTTCTACCATTCATTTTACCGGATTTCCGGAATATTACATTGTATTAATAAACCAATAAAATTTCTTTTTATTGGATATTTCATACAAAATTCTTCGCCTTCCTGACCACGCTTGCCGCTGACACACACGAGAAGAAGCTGTGTGCATTTTCACCCGCACACAGCTTCTGTTTTCTTACCTGCATATTCTTTTTTTCTTCCCTATTTTTATTTTTCTCCCGGGAAACGTTCTGCCAGCACACCGGACCGATAGGCCTCCAGAAGCTGCTCCAGATCCTGGATTTTTTCTTTCAGCTCCTTCCCCGCATCCATATCTCCGACCAGCTTCCGCCGCGGCACCCGCTTCACAATAATGCTTTCGGAATGAATATCACTTTCGTTCTGAATGGCTGCCTCTGTAGATTCAAATGGCTCATGAGCCGCCAGGATCAGTCCGTAGGAATTATAGATCAGCGTATAGCCGGCAATTCCGGTCTCTGCCTGATAGGCTTTGGAAAAGCCTCCGTCAATTACCAGAACTTTACCGCCGCATTTTACCGGATTTTCTCCGTTTTTGCTCTTTACCGGCACATGGCCGTTAATAATATGGCTTCCTTCCTCCGGCAGTCCGAACTCTTTCAGAATCCGATTTACCGTCTCCTCATTCTCCAGCAGATTGTAATAAGGATTCTTCTTTTCCTTATGAGTTTCCTTTTCTGCCAGGAAATAGCGCTCGAAGGTCGCCATCTTGTCCTTTCCGAACAGCGGTGAACATTCATGAAGCCAGATAAACCACATCATATCCCGACCTCTTTCCCGTTCCTCGTCGTCCACCGCCACAAAACCCTTTCGCACGAAGCTGTCCAGTACCTCGTAAAGCGCTTTTCCGGAATATTCCTTTCCGAAGATCTTTACCTCTTTAAAGCTGCCGTCCTCATTCAGCGGTACACAGCCGTGATACAGGAGGTTTCCGTTGAAAACCTTATAAAGACTTCCCCTGGACAGCAAAAATTTCATATGCTGCTGCAGCTTTTCACAATTCATAAAGGCCTTCTGCAGCCGCCCCATGATTTCCTTCTCTTCCTCGGTAAACGCATACGGATCCGCTGGATTCACAGTAGGAAAATTCTTGTCCAGAAGCTCATAGGTCTTTCCCTCTATCCTGATCGTTCCCGTCTCAAAATCGATCCGGTGAAGCAGATTTCGCTTTTCCATATCAAATTCCGGACGGCGCCGGATGATCTGCCCCTCTGCCTTGAATTGGATAATGGAAATTGCTTTATGCATCTTAATATTCAGCTCCCGCTCACTGATGCTGCAGTTTCCGCCGCCCTTCAGCTGAAAGCAGGCACATGGATCCTTCTCATACACTTCCATCGCAAAGGTAGCCAGCGGAAGCAGATTGATTCCGTAGCCATCCTCCAGAATATCCAGATTCCCGTAACGGGCACAGATCCGGATCACATTCGCAATGCAGCCGAGCTGTCCGGCAGCCGCGCCCATCCACAGCACATCATGATTTCCCCACTGGATATCCAGTGAATGATGCTTCATCAGCTTATCCATAATAATATGCGGTCCCGGTCCCCGATCATAAATATCGCCTACAATATGTAAATGATCTACGACCAGGCGCTGGATCAGCTGGCTCATGGCAACAATAAATTCCTCGGCCCGTCCGACCCGGATAATCGTCTGAACAATGGCATTGTAGTAGGATTCTTTATCAATGCCCACCTCTTTTTCCGTGATCAGCTCCTCGATCACATAAGCAAATTCTGCCGGCAGCGCCTTCCGTACCTTAGAACGGGTATACTTGCTGGCAGCACGTTTGCACACCTGAATCAGCCTGTACAAAGTAATCTTGTACCAGTCCTCCCGATCTGCCGTCACCTTCAGAACTTCATTCATTTTCTCCCGCGGATAATAAATCAACGTTGCCAGCGCCTTTTTATCACAGTTGCTCAGCGTATTTCCGAACACATCATTAATCTTGCGGCGCACCGCACCTGAACCGTTTTTCAGCACATGAGAAAACGCCTCGTATTCTCCATGAATGTCGGTAATAAAGTGCTCTGTGCCCTTCGGCAGATTCAGAATCGCTTCCAGATTGATCACCTCTGTGGATGCTGCAGCAATATTCGGATAAAGCTCCGACATCCGCTCCAGATAACGAATCGATAAATCTTTCACTAACATCTCTCCTCCCAATACGTTCTGATAGTTTTCGTTTTTGCATATACTCCTGTTTTTATTCTATCAGATTTCCATCATGGCTGCCACTTCTCTTTTCTTGTATCACGTGCCAAAATATGTTATGATGAAGCCATAGACAAAGCAATCCAGAATTGAGGCATAAGAAAACATATGAAAATTCTAGTCATTGACGGCCAGGGCGGCCGCATGGGAAAGTCCATTATCGAACAGATCAAAAAAAACTGCCCCGTGCAGGGCAGCTATGAATTATACGCCATCGGCACCAACAGTGCCGCAACTCAGGCCATGATGAAGGCCGGTGCCGATTACGGTGCTACCGGAGAAAATCCGGTCCTTGTAAATTCCAGAAACGCCGACATCATCATCGGACCGATCGGCATTGTGATCGCCGACTCTCTGCTGGGCGAGATCACCCCTGCCATTGCAGCTGCCGTCGGATCCAGCCCTGCTTTCAAAATTCTGATTCCGGTGAACCGATGCAACCATATGATTGCAGGCTGTCAGGATATTCCGCTAAGTGAATCCCTCCGTCTGGTCTGTCAGGAGGTTATCCGCCGGATCGAAACACAAACGTAATTCTTCTCGCAGCGCAGAAAGGTCTGCCGTACAAAACACGGCAGACCTTTTTCTTCTTACTTGGTTTTATCTTATTCGTAAATCGGATACTTCTCACAGATCTTTGCCACTTCTGCTCGAATATAATCGGCCTTCGCCTCGAAATCAGTAGCGGCCAGCCAGATGCATTCTGCAATCTTGTCCATATCCTCTTCCTTCAGTCCTCTGGTTGTAACTGCCGGAGTGCCGATTCTTACGCCGGAGGTAACGAACGGACTTCTCGGATCGTTCGGAACCGTATTCTTGTTCAGCGTAATATTCACCTCATCACAGCGGTTCTGCAGTTCCTTTCCGGATACCTCCATGCCTCTTAAATCAACCAGCATCAGATGATTGTCCGTGCCGCCAGTCAGGATCTTGAAGCCCTGCTTCTCCAGTGCTTTTGCCAGCGCTGCCGCATTCTTTACCACCTGCTCCTGATAAGTCCTGAACTCCGGCTTTAAAGCTTCGCCGAAGCAGACCGCCTTTCCTGCAATGATATGCTCTAACGGGCCGCCCTGGGTACCCGGGAAAATTGCCTTGTTAAAATTAAATTTCTCAGCCGCCGCCTTGTTCGCCAGAATCAGACCGCCTCTCGGTCCTCTCAAGGTCTTATGAGTGGTCGTAGTCACCACATCTGCATATGGAATTGGGCTTGGATGAAGTCCTGCTGCCACCAGACCGGCAATGTGTGCCATATCCACCATCAGGTAAGCGCCGCACTTGTCTGCAATCTCGCGGAAGCGCTTAAAATCAATCACTCTTGCATAAGCGCTGGCGCCTGCTACGATCAGCTTCGGCTTATTCTCCATAGCCAGCTTTTCTACTTCATCATAATCGATATATCCCTCTGCATCTACACCGTAAGGAACGATGTGAAAATACAGGCCCGAAAAGTTAACAGGTGAACCATGGGTCAGATGGCCTCCGCAGTCTAAGCTCATGCCCATAACGGTATCGCCCGGCTTCAGCATGGCAAGAAATACTGCCATATTCGCCTGTGCACCGGAATGCGGCTGCACATTTGCATAATCGCAGCCAAACAGCTGCTTTGCACGTTCGATGGCAATCGTCTCCACCACATCTATGTACTGACATCCGCCGTAATAACGCTTTCCGGAATAGCCTTCTGCATATTTATTGGTCAGCACCGTTCCCATCGCCATCATAACCGGCTCGGAAACAATATTTTCTGAGGCAATGAGCTCCAGGTTATGTCTCTGTCTGGATGCTTCTTCCTGAATCGCCTCTCCTACTTCCTTGTCATACTGGGTGATAAAATCCATTACCTGATTTACCATGATCCCTACCTCACTTTCGTTTCCGTATATAAATACTGTTGTTCTACATTTTACCATGCTAAAGCGAAATGTCAAGACAATTCTGCTTTTTAATCTTCGCATTCCTGTTTCGGTTTTTAAGTCCAGCACCCGAATTTTCACCCAAAACGGTACTGGCGCAGCACAATCTGCAGGCTTCTCCGCCCGTTATATTCATTGATCTCCGGATAATAAACCACATCCATATACCGGCTTGCACCCTTTTCTTCCATAAATCCGTCCCCGTCGCCGAACCATCTGGCTTCCATGGCAAACCCGTTTTCCGTCACCAGCGACAGCATAACCACATTGCGGTTTTTTCCGGCCACGCGGGCGCTGCGGATGAACAGATGACGCTGGGCAAACTGCGGCTTTTCATTCCCCTGTCCAAAGGGTTCCAGAAGACTCAGTTCCTGAATCAGCGGCTCCGTCACATATTCCAGCGGCAGTGCCACATCGATCCAGATCTTTTCAATAAAATCCTTTTCTGTCAGCTTCTCATGAGCCTTCGCATTCAGCTGCAGGCGCAGCTCATCTACCTTCTCTGGTTCCAGGGAAAGTCCGGCCGCCATCGGATGTCCGCCGAATTTCAGCAAAAGATCCGCGACCTCAGTCAGGGCCTCAAACATGTGATACCCTTCAATAGACCGTCCGGAGCCCTTCACGGCCTCCTCTCCCGGCGTCAGAACGATTGCCGGCTTATGATACCGCTCCCGCAGCCGGCCGGCTACGATTCCCGCCAGAGATTCATGACAGTCCGGCAGATAAACCACCAGCACCCAGTCTGACGCATACCGTTCCTCCACCAGAGCACAGGCTTCCTCCACGCCTTTGGCCGTCATGTCCTTGCGGACATCATTCAACTCCTTCAGCCTCCCCGCAAGAGCATCGGCCTCCGCCTCCTGCTCCGAGAGCAGCAGGGACAATGCCAGCTTTGCCGTCTCCAGGCGTCCGCTGGCGTTCAGACACGGTCCAATGACAAATCCGATATGATATGCCGTGATCCGTTCCGGATCCAGATTATTTTTTTCGATCAGCTTCCGCAGTCCCAGATTCCCGGTCCGGCCGATCCGCTTCAGTCCTTCCTTCACCACGATCCGGTTTTCATCCTGAAGCTTCATCACGTCTCCTACAGTCGCCAGAGCGGCAAATTCCATCATATCCAGCCATTCTTCCTCCGGCACACCAAAAATCCGGTACAGCCCCCTTACAAGCTTGTACGCTACCATTCCTCCGCAGATCTCCGGGTATGGATAACGACTGTCCTGCCGCTTCGGATTCACCACAGCGGCGGCCCGCGGGAGCACATCCTTCCCGTTCTCGTCCTGCCGGATGTCATGGTGATCTGTCACGATCATAGTCATTCCAAGACCGGCCGCAAGCTCGGCCTGGTCAACCGCCGCAATCCCGTTGTCACAGGTGAGAATGGTATCAATCCCATCCTCTGCAGCAGCCTGAATAATGGATGTGTTAATCCCATACCCATCTTTGATCCGATCCGGAATCTCATAATCCACCTGCGCGCGGACTCTCTGCAGCGCCCGATACAGAAGATAGGTCGAGCAGATCCCATCAATATCGTAGTCCCCTACGATCCGAATCCGCTTTCCTTCTTCAATTTTTCTCTGAAGCACCTCCAGAGCCCGCCCCATATCCGGCAGCAGCGCCGGCTCATACAAATCCTCAACCGTTCCATTTAAATACTGATACACAGCATCCATTCCGACTACATCCCGGTTGCGGATCAGACGCGCGGTAACCGGACTGATGCCGAAAGCCGAACCGATCGCATTGAAATCTGCCTTTTTTGCCTGTATCAGCCACTGTGTTCTGCTCATGCGTTCCCTTCTCCTTATCCATCCGTTTCTGCAGCAAAACCTCCGCTGCGCGGCATAATAGTAAGAAAAAAGGACCAAGCTTTCACGGCTTAGTCCTTTCAGTAACGTGCGCGAGAGGATTCGAACCCCCGACACCTTGGTCCGTAGCCAAGTGCTCTATCCAGCTGAGCTACGCACACGTATCTTGTTGTTTTCTCAACAACGATAATCATTATATCCTACTTGTTTTAAAATGTCAACACCTTTTTTCAATTTTTTTTCGCAGGTCATTCAAAAGCACATGCCCGCCGGCCAGTACGGCCATCAGAATCATATCGATCTGAAAGCGCTTTCCCACGATGATCTTTTCCGTCTCTTCTTCCTGCCGCCTGGTATAATAAGACAAGGCTCCATTTCTTTCCTCCTATCCGATGTAAGCCCGAATCAGGCGGAAGGTATTTTCCACTCCATCCCGATGGCTTCTTTCATAGCCGTGCGAAGCATAGACCCCCGGCCCGATCAGGCCGTGGCGCACATCATTTCCGGCTTTCAGCGTCGTTTCCACATCCGAACCATAATGCGGATATACATCCACTGCATATCCGATGTTCTGTTCTCTTGCCAGCTCAACCAGGCGGCATACAATCTCATAATTATACGGTCCTCCGCTGTCCTTGGCGCAGATCGATACCTCATGCTCCGTACACTGCAGGCCTTCTCCCACACAGCCCATGTCCACAGACCATGCCTCCGTAACGCCTTCCGGCACCGAAGAGGAACCTCCGTGTCCAACTTCCTCATAAATCGTAAAATGCACATAAACACGACGTTCCGGAACTTTTTCCTCTTCTTTCAGATATTTGCCGTATCCCAGAAGAATCGCCGCTGACAGCTTGTCATCCAGGAAGCGGCTCTTAATATAACCAGAAGCCGTCACCCTGGTTCTTGGCTCAAAGCAGACATAATCCCCCGGCATAATTCCCAGCTTTTTCGTGTCCTCTTTGGAAAAAACCGGCTCATCAAGCAGCACCTCTACCGTATCCCAGCTGCGCTCCGTCTCATTGTAATTGCCGTTAACATGAACCGAAGCATCCACCAGCTGACAGGTTCCCTCGTAAATGCCGTTGGCTTTCGTAATGATCCGTACATTTTCCGTCTCTGCATTCGCCGGACGCATCCCCCCGATGTTCGTCAGCTTCAGTCTTCCGTTGTCCTTAATCTGCGCCACCATGCCTCCCAGCGTATCACAGTGTGCCTCCAGAAGGATTGCATCCTGGTCATCCTTTCCTCCGAAATCAGCCAGCACGCCGCCCTTTACCGTCCGGTGCGCCGGTATCCCAAGAGCCTCCAGCTCTCCCAGCAAATACTCCGTGACTTCCTTTCCGTAGCCGGAGGGACTGTCAATCGCAAGAAGCTTCTGCGCCTGCTCCACTATATAATCTACATATTTCTTATCCGCTTTCATCATCCATTTCCTCTCTTTTTAAAATACATTCCCATTATATCATGAGGCCGTTTTTAATTCCAATATTTTATGAGTTAAGCGACAAATGGGCAACTCATTTTATAGTCCGCTTCCAATCCGTTCAGCGCGGGCGTTTAACAGTCATACAGCAAGAAAAGTATCTATAGGCCGCATAAAGCCTA
>JBJELD010000057.1:0-11973 GCA_051878975.1 Candidatus Caccovicinus sp. | reverse complement strand
TCCGGCTGCTCTTTTCTGTTGGCTGAATCAGATGCTTTCCTTAAAAATTATAGCAAAAGAGGAAAGGATGCGCTACGGAAAGCTGCAGCTGCAAAAAAAAGAATCCGGCTTTGCAGGAAAATCGAATAAAAAGAGAAAAACAAGCCATCCTTATCGTAAAGGAAAGGAGGTTTCTTTTTATGGAGGAACGATTTGAGATAGCAGCCGTGTACGGAAGAGAGATTCTGGATTCGAGAGGCAATCCGACGGTAGAGGCCGATGTGATTCTGGAAGGCGGCGCGGCAGGCCGGGGCGTAGCTCCTTCCGGGGCATCCACCGGACAGTACGAGGCGGTGGAATTGCGGGATGGAGGAAACCGTTTTCAGGGAAAAGGCGTGCAGCGTGCGGTGGGTGCGGTGAACACGGTGTTGGCTGAGGTACTGATGTTTGAGGATGTGCGGGACCAGAGAAACATTGATCGTTTGCTTCGCGAGGCAGACGGGACGGAAAACAAAGGAAAACTGGGAGCAAACGCCATCCTGAGTCTTTCTATAGCCTGCGCGAAGGCGGCCGCCGCTGCCTATGGTCTGCCGCTTTTCCGCTATATAGGGGGCATTTATGGGAATAAGCTTCCCATGCCGATGATGAATATTTTAAACGGCGGTGCGCACTCCGACAATTCGGTGGATATTCAGGAATTCATGATTCTGCCGGTGGGAGCCGGTTCTTTTAAAGAAGGAATGCGCTGGTGCGCCGAGGTGTACCAGGTGCTGAAACGGATTTTGAAGGAACAGCACTTTTCCACGGCGGTGGGAGATGAGGGCGGCTTTGCTCCGGATTTAAAGAGCGGGGAAGAGGCGATCGAGCTGATTTTGAAGGCTGTTCAGCTGGCCGGATTTAAGGAGCGGACGGATTTTATGATCTCTCTGGATGCGGCTGCCAGTGAATGGAAGAACACGGAGCTGGGGCCGGGTTATTATACGATGCCGAAGAAGCGTCAGACCTGCGAGCGGGAGGAGCTGATGGAGTACTGGGTCAAGCTGGTGAATGCGTATCCGATCTATTCGATAGAAGATCCGATGGATGAAGAGGACTGGGAAGGCTGGCGGCTTCTGACCGGAAAGATCGGCGGAAGAACGCGGCTGGTCGGTGATGATCTGTTTGTGACAAACTGCTTCCGGCTTCAGAAGGGTATTACGGATCACAGCGCCAATGCGATTCTGATTAAGCCGAATCAGATCGGGACTCTGACAGAAACCATGGATGCGGTGCAGCTGGCGAAAATCAACGGCTATACCGTGATCATGTCCCACCGCTCCGGGGAAACGGAGGACAGCACCATTTCAGATCTGGCTGTAGGTATGGGAACAGAGCTGATTAAGACCGGAGCGCCCTGCCGCGGAGAACGGACTGCGAAATATAACCAGCTTCTGCGGATCGAGGAAATGATTGAAGGCGGAAACTGAGAAATCACGGAGAAATCTTCGGAAAAACGGTTGTCAAGGTTGGAAAAGTGTGCTATGATACAACAGTATGGCTGTAGGAGGTGGAATCATGGCTGCTTTGAAGATTATTTGTTCGGTTATTTTTGTTATCATATGTATTGCTTTATCTGTGATTATTCTGATGCAGGAAGGAAAGTCTTCCGGTTTAGGTGCAGTGTCCGGCATGGCAGAAACCTACTGGGGCAAAAATAAGGGTCGTTCCATGGAAGGCGCGCTGGAGAAATTTACGAAGTTTGCAGCAGTAGCGTTCATGGTGCTGGCGATCGTCCTGAATATTCTGAATAAGTAAGATGGAAACACTCTTGTGATAGCAAGGGTGTTTTTCTTTTGGACTGGGAACGGGAGAGGCAAATGGAAGAAAATTTATTAAAACAGAGAAAAGAGATGCTGGGGAAGCTGGTGCAGGAACCGCTTTATGTGCCCATGAAGGCCAAAGAGCTGGCGATGCTGTTGAACATTCCGAAGGAGCAGAGAAGGGAGCTCCAGGAAGTGCTGGACGCTATGGTGGCGGAAGGCTCTCTGGGCATTTCGAAAAAAGGAAAATATGGAAGGCCGGAGCAGTTTTCTGTGACCGGTCAGTTCTTTGGCCATCCGAAAGGGTTTGGCTTTGTTTCTGTGGAAGGAATGGAGCAGGATGTATTCATTCCGGCGGAAAAGACGAACGGAGCGCTGCACGGAGATAAAGTGCAGCTTGTTGTGGAGCAGGAGCCGAAGGGAAAGCGGGCGGAAGGCGCGGTGTGCAAGGTTCTGGAGCATGCGAATCAGGAGATCATCGGCTTTTATCAGAAAAGCAAAAATTTTGGATTTGTGATTCCGGATAATCAGAAGATCGGAAAGGACGTTTTCATTTCTCAGGGCAGGGATATGGGAGCGGTCACCGGTCATAAGGTGGTGGTCAAGGTGACGGATTTCGGCGGAAGCAGCCGGAATCCGGAGGGCGTGATCACAGAAATTCTCGGTCACGTCAATGATCCGGGAACCGACATTCTTTCCATTGTGCGGGCCTACGGCCTGCCGGAGGAATTTCCGGAGGATGTGATGCGGCAGACGGAAGGCGTAAAGGAGCAGGTGGCAGAGGCAGAATATGCCGGACGCCTGGATCTGCGGGACTGGATGACCGTTACAATCGACGGGGAGGATGCAAAGGATCTGGATGATGCCGTGACGCTGACGAAAGAGGGAGAGATCTACCATCTTGGCGTTCATATTGCAGATGTGAGCCATTATGTGACGGAAGGCAGTCCTCTGGATCGGGAGGCATTCAAACGCGGCACAAGTGTGTATCTGGTGGACCGGGTCATTCCGATGCTGCCGCACCGGCTGTCAAACGGAATCTGCTCCCTGAATGCCGGGGTGGACCGTCTGGCGCTCAGCTGTCTGATGGAGATTGACCAGAAGGGAAATGTGATCGGTCACCGCATTGCTGAGACAGTGATCCGGGTGGACCGGAGGATGACTTACACAGCCGTAAATGCCATTGTCACGGATCGGGATGAGGCTGTGATGCAGGAATATGCGGAGTTTGTGCCGTTTTTTGATTGGATGAAGGAGCTGTCTGACCGGCTGCGTGCAAGGCGCTCCGCGAGAGGCGCAATTGATTTTGAATTTCCGGAGAGCAAGATTCTTCTGGACGAAAAAGGGAAGCCTCTGGCCATCAAGCCCTACGAGCGGAATGCGGCAACCAAGATCATTGAAGATTTTATGCTGACTGCCAATGAGACGATTGCGGAGGATTTTTACTGGCAGCAGCTTCCGTTTCTGTACCGGACGCATGAAAATCCGGATCCGGAAAAGGTAAAGCAGCTGATTACCTTCCTCCACAATTTCGGATATTTTGTGAAGACTCAGCAGGGCGAGGTGCACCCGAAGGAGATCCAGAAGCTTCTGGAGAAGGTAGAGGGTACTGCGGAGGAGCCGCTGATCAGCCGTCTGACGCTCCGCTCCATGAAGCAGGCGAAATATACGGTTGACTGCAGCGGACATTTCGGACTGGCAGCCAAGTATTACTGTCATTTTACTTCGCCGATCCGCCGTTATCCGGATCTTCAGATCCACCGGATCATCAAGGAAAATCTGCGTGCCGGACTGTCGGAAGAACGGATTGCTCATTATGAAGCGATTCTTCCGCAGGCTGCGGTTTTGACCTCTGCCCTGGAGCGCCGGGCGGACGAAGCGGAGCGGGAGACCGAGAAGCTGAAAAAATGTGAATACATGTCACGGTTTATCGGCGAGGAGTTTGAAGGTGTCATTTCCGGTGTGACCAGCTGGGGACTTTATGTGGAGCTTCCCAACACGGTAGAGGGCATGGTCCGGATGAATGAACTGTGCGATGACTATTATGTGTTTGATGAGGCCCATTATCAGCTGGTCGGCGAGATGACAAAGAAGGTCTATAAGCTTGGGCAGAAGGTGAAGGTCCAGGTGGCCGGGACGGACCGGCTGTTAAAGACCATTGATTTTGTATTTGTGAGGGAATTTCAGTGAACATGAGGAGGATAACTGCAAAATATGCATTTGCCCGTTCTCTCCCGGTCATGGCCGGATATGTGGTGCTGGGAATCGGGTTCGGAATTCTTCTGGAGTCAAAAGGATATGGGGCCGGCTGGGCATTGCTGATGAGCGTTTTTATTTATGCCGGCTCCATGCAGTATGTGGCGATTGATCTGATGGCAGGGGGTGCTTCTCTGATTTCGGCGGCACTGATGACGCTGATGGTGAATGCAAGGCATTTGTTTTACGGAATCTCTATGATTGAACGCTACCGCGGAACCGGAAAGAAAAAGCCGTATCTGATGTTTGCTCTGACTGACGAGACGTATTCGCTGGTATGCAGCGGAGAGGTGCCGGAGGGCGTGGATCAAAAGCAGTACTATTTTCTGCTGTCACTGATGAATCAGGTCTATTGGGTGACCGGAAGCGTGTTGGGGGCATTGATCGGAAGTGTAATTCCATTTCATACGGACGGAATTGATTTTTCCATGACAGCGCTGTTTGTGGTGGTTGTGACGGACCAGTGGCGAAGCAGCGCAGGAGGATTAACGCCGGGACGTGTCAGTGCGCTGATCGGATTTGCGTCATCGGCTGTCTGTCTGATCCTGTTCGGCCCGGACCGGTTCATTATTCCGGCGATGCTCTCCATTGCCGTGCTGCTTAGTGTCCTGCGCTGTGTGATGGAAAAGCAGGAGAGGAAGGAGGAGGAAATGAATGGATAAGGCTCATTCTGTCATGCTGGTACTGGTGACAGCGCTGGTGACGATGGCGCTTCGGTTCCTTCCGTTTTTGCTTTTCGGAGGGAAGAAAAAAACACCGTCTTTTATTACATATCTGTCTGGTGTCCTGCCTTATGCGATCATGACCATGCTGGTCGTATACTGTCTGAGAAATGTCAGTCTTTTTCAGACACCGCACGGTCTGCCGGAGCTTTTTGCCTGCGCAATTGTGGTGGGTCTTCATCTTTGGAAACGGAATACGCTGCTGAGCATTGCAGCGGGAACGGCAGTTTATATGTTTTTGGTCCAGATGGTGTTTTAACAGTGAAAGCAGCGTGGAAGGCCTTTGAAGCCTGTATCCTGAAGTTCAGGACGGAGGATGAGGTGATTGCCATGGCAAATGACAGCGAATACGGACTGGGAGGCGCTGTGTGGACAAGGGACATCAACCGTTTATCGGAAGCTCCGTCCGGATTTTATCCGGTTAAGTAAACGTGTGAAATGAGAAAAGGAGCCCGGATATTCCGGGCCTTTTCTTTTTTGGTCTGCCGTTGTATATTTTTATCCTCTTTACGAAATGGTATTTGTATAGTATGATGGGAATAGTTCTGATTTGGAGGTTTATGGATTTTGAAGGAAGCTGTGAAATTAGTTGCAAACAATAAAAAAGCGTATCATGATTTTTTTATTGATGAAAAGTATGAATGCGGAATTGAGCTGTTCGGCACGGAGGTAAAATCCATCCGCATGGGAAAGTGCAGCATCAAGGAAGCCTTTGTCCGCATTGATCAGCACAATGAGGTGTGGATTTATGGCATGCACGTGAACCCATATGAAAAAGGAAATATATTTAATAAGGACCCTCTGCGGGCCAGAAAGCTTTTGATGCATAAAAGTGAAATCATCAAGCTGGCCTCGAAGATTGCGGAAAAGGGCTATACCCTGGTTCCGCTGCAGGTTTATTTTAAAAACAGCCTGGTGAAGGTGGAGATCGGTCTGGCACGGGGCAAGAAACTCTATGATAAGCGTGAGGACATCGCAAAGAAGGACCAGAGAAGAGAACTGCAGAGAGAATTTAAGGTGAAGAATCTGTATTAAAAGAGATTGTTGTTTTCCCTTTATTTCTTAAACAGCAAAGAGGAAAACATTCCTAAAATATGACAGCGGACACAATGATTATAATAAGACACAAAAATAGCCGTCCCCGACCAAGGGATACGGCTATTTTAGTCTGAATGTTTAATTCTGGCAAACCGTCTACAGGTTCATCCGAAGGACATTTGCTTTGAAAGACGCCTTTCTTATTTATAAGATAACGCACATGTTTCTTAAATGCAATATTCATTTTATCATTCGATGTAACTTTGCCTATTTTTTTATGCCCACGCATTTTTAAATCGAGCAGGGCCAATTTCTCACACTGAACATATCCTTGTATCTCATCGGTATCAATTCTGATATGTAATGGACTTGTTGTTCCGCTTTCGTAAATCGGGCAACCTATAATCTCCCCGGAAGTGTTAAAAAAATTCTTACTTACAATGAATACAGGATGTGTAATCCGTTCAATCTTTAAAATATCTCCCTGATTTAATTCCAATGGTATTACCACACCTCTCTTCCGACTGGTTCCCCCAATCATACTCTCCATCAAGAACAAAGAAAATAGACGGGTTATTTGAACGATCAGGAAGAGGTTGACAGACAGTTACTATCTGTCAACCTCTTGATTATTATGCAACTCCTGCTGCCGGGCGCATGCAGGTTTCGCTTTAAGTTAATTTGTTGATATATCGTTCTGAACGACGGACATCCTCCTCGGTAAAGGCGTAACGGTCGTTCAATTTTAAGAGATGCTTGTAGACCGGGGAGAGAAATGCCAGCCAATAGTTGAATACGATCCAGACGACGGCGATAGCCAGGTCTGTCCAGGTATATAAGTGCTGTCCCCAGGTCTGAACCAGATAAAAAACAGAGATCGGAAGCAGACCGAAAACGGCGGTGATCAGTCCGGGGTTGTAGTAGTCCTTCAGTGCAAAATTAAAGAAGACTGCATGCATAAATACCTCGGCAAAGGCAAAGATTACGGCAGCCAGCGTAAGGAAGGGCACGCCCGGCAGAAACAGAGGAAGAATATATACCAGCAGAGCAAAACACCAGTTTCCGTACATGGCGGCTGCCTGGTTGAAAGGCCAGTTCTTCGTGTCCGTGTCGGTGATGCCCCGTTCGATCCGCATCCCCACCCAGGGAAAGCCGCCCGGAAAACCGAATTCCTCGAAAAAATGCAGAAAGATAACAAGTGTTGAAGCCAGCAGAGTTTTCTCCCGAAGCTCCCATGTCCCGAGCCCCAGAATCAGCCCGAAGATTCCGGCAGCATAAACCGAAAGGCTGTACCAGTTTTTAATCATGTTCTTCATTCGTTCCCACTCCCTCTTTGATTTTCCGTTCATTACAGTATTTGTTGCTTTATTGTAATCTGTGCGTACGAAATATGCAACAAACAGATGTGTTCGTTTTGCTGTAAAAACTATAATATAGTATGTTTTGTCTGGAAAACAGCCGAAAAAAAGTTTTTAGAAGAATGCAACAAAGATGGAAGAAATGTAGAATTCTCATCAATATAAAATCATCTGTTTGTTGCAAAATCTACATATGTCCATTATACTGTATGCAGAATTTAAGAAAGGAGAAATAAAACAATGTCAAATGAAAAACAGTGGCTGAGCGGTGAGAACAATAAGCATATTGTTCCGAAGGTATTTAAGGGGGTTCCGACCTGTCTGAATGCAGATACTGATTTTGGTATGCAGGACGGGCACGATGCGGACAGTCAGTTTGCAGCAGTGGAGTTAAAAAGTGAAGATGGACGTGAATTTGCCATTATGCTCCATATCATGTGCATGAATCCGGATGTCAGCAAGCAGAGCGGATATCCGATTGCGATGAGCATCATTTCCATGACGGATTTCGAAAAAAATACCTACTGTTCGAAGGAAGATTCCTTTACTGCGGCGGAATTTATGCATTTACCGGGAGCTGAAATGAATGTAACCACACCGATTTCCTGTCTGCGCGGCAATAAAAACCGCATTGAGATGTGGGCGGATCTTCCGGACGGACTGGGCAGAGTGGATCTGGTGATGGAGCAGGATGCACCGGTGCTGTATAACTGCGGAACCGGGCTGTTCCCGTTCTTTGGAAAGGAAGGAAAAACCGGTCAGTTTTCCCTCCCTTATCTGGAAGCAAAGGGAACGCTGCTTTTAAATGGCGAGGAGATTGCGGTAACCGGAAACGCATGGCTGGACAGAGAGTGGGTGGATGCCTGCCCGGCTTTCTATGAGCGGAATTTTAAGTGGAAATGGATGAATCTTCAGCTGAACAACGGTTATCGGATCAGCCTGTGGGATCTGGTTGTACATGAGAAAGAGGAGTTCGCCTGGGCGACTATTTTATCTCCGGAAGGTGCCCATATGGTGGTGGAGATGGAGCCGATGGAGAAGGGCGAGGGAGATTTCTATGTAGGAAAGACCGGCCAGATCTATCCGACCCGTTATCACATTGAGTTCCCGTCGATCCATTCTTATTTTGATGTCCAGGTGCGCGGACTTCCGGAGCAGGAGATCATTTCTCCTATGGGCGAGGACAAATATGAAGCAGCCTGCACCTTTACCGGAAAATTCCTGGGTGAAGAGGTCAGCGGAACCAACTATGTTGAGCTGGTAGGCAGCTTTAAGTAAAATTTTTCAGAGGAAAAGAAGAACGTAGCCGTTGTCGGAGGCGGACCGGCCGGAATGGAAGCGGCTTTGATCAGCGCGCAGCGCGGACATCAGGAAGGAGACTGCGAAGTACCGAAGAAGATCTTTGATGCAATTCACACCGGCTTTACCTGCGGCTGTCTGGTATAAGAAAGGGAAAAACGGCGCCGCCGGACCGTGTCATACGGTTCGGCGGCGCCGTTTTATCACAGAAGCGATCGCTTTGTTTTTCCTGCTTTTCCACGGAAGGCAGGCTCCCATTCACGGGAAGCCGCCCGATAGGCGAGATTTCCCATTTCCTGCGGGGTCTTTGGCATATCCTCCAGGATCCACTGACGCAGCATATGGTAAAGACCATTTGTTAAAAAGGTTTTCAGAAGCTTCCGGTCATATGGATTTTCCTCAAAGGACAAGGGCTGCTCATAGACCGACATGACATGAGCCGAATGGAACAGGATCTCAGCAAATTCGGAATCTGTGCTGGCGTTCTGAAACAGCAGCTTTGCCAGCCGGCTGTGGTCCTTTAAGTAAGTGCACAGCGCCTCCATCCGCTTATCTGCAGTCCAGCTTTCTTCCGGCGTTTTTTTCCAGATCGCCTCCAGATCGGCAACCAGATCATATTCCATTTCCTTCAGTACATCAGCGGGGCAGCCGTAGTGGTTGTAGAAGGTCGAGCGGTTGATGCCGGAAACGTCACATAATTCGCTTACCGTGATTTTCTGAATGTTTTTTTCGGACATAAGCTGGATCAGGCTTTCTTTCAGCAGGCGTTTGGTCAGAGTGATTCTCTGATTTTCTTTTTTCATTCTCTGTGTTTCTCCTTATTTGACAATTTTCAGCAAATCATACAGTATGCGCTCTGCTGTTGATTTCCCATCAATGCAAAAACATCTGTCTGTTGCTAATTCAACATATGTCCATTATAATAGAATCATCCGGAAACTGTCAATATCAAAATGAAACGGATTTTTCGGAAGATTCAAAGAAAACGGGTTTTGGGAAAGCGGGAGGAAGCGGAATGGTAAATTTGAAGGAGGCGCCCTTTTATCTGTCGGACAGCGACTGCAGATGGGTGACCGATACGATAAAAAGCATGAGCGATGAGGAGAAGGCCGGTCAGCTCTTTTTCGGCATATCCCCTTCGTTTGTGGAGGAGGATCTGAAGAAACTGATCTCGACTTATCACCTGGGCGGATGCCGGTACAATCCGGCCCCTGCGGCCGCTGTCCGCAGGCACAATCAGATCCTGCAGCAGGCCTCGGCAATCCCGCTGCTGATTGCCTGCAATACGGAATCAGGCGGAGACAATGCCTGTACGGACGGTACCTTTCTCGGCTCTGGAATCAAGATCGGAGCCACCGGAAAGAAGGAATATGCCTGTGCGCTGGGAAGGATGGCCAATGAAGAGGCAGCTGCAGTCGGCTGCAATCTGGCTTTTGCGCCGGTATGCGATATTTCCTACAACTGGCAGAATACAGAAATCATATCCCGTGCCTTCGGAAAGGATCCGAAGCAGGTGGAAGAAATGAGCGTGGAGTACCTGAAGGGCGCCCATACCATTGAAGGCTTTGCCTGTGCCGCCAAGCATTTTCCGGGAAACGGCCGGGATTTTCGGGATGCCCATTTCTCCAATCATGTCAATGATTTTGATGTTGCGCAGTGGGAGGCCACCTACGGGGAGGTTTACAGGGCTTTATTCCAAAACGGTCTGGAGGCGGTCATGGTCGGACATATTATGCTTCCGAAATATGCGAAGGCCATCAATCCAAAGCTGACGGATGAGGAGATGATGCCGGCTACGTTGAGCCGGGAGATTGTGACCGGTCTGCTTCGGGAGCGGCTTGGTTTTCAGGGACTTGTGATCACAGATGCGTCCCACATGGTAGGAATGACCTGCCGGATGAAACGCAGGGACATGCTGCCGCAGGCGGTCAACGCAGGCTGTGATATGCTTCTGTTTTTCAATGATCCGGATGAGGATTTTTCGATTATTCTGGATGCTTACCGCAGCGGAGTGATTGCAGAGGAACGGATGCAGGATGCGCTGATGCGGATTCTCGGCCTGAAGGCACATATGGGGCTTCACAGGAGGACAAAGGAACAGCTGGTACCGCCGGAAACCGGGTTGACCGGCGCTTTGCGGAAATCGGAATATCTGGATATCCAAAAAGCAGTCAGTGTACACGGAATTACGCTGGTGAAATACATAGACCAGGATGTACTCCCCATGACTCCTGATCGATATAAACGTATTATGCTGGTACATGTAAAAGGCGCGGAAAACGGAATGACAGCACTGATGAAGGCGGTGGGCATGTGCGGCGGAAATCCTGTGGAGCTTTTTCAGAAAAAGCTGACGGAAAAGGGGTTCGAGGTATTTGTATATGAAAATCCGCTGGACCGGATGAAGCGTCAGATTCAGGCCGGGGAAAAGCCGGACTTCAATGAGTTTTTTGCCGGAAAGAGTGCGGTGGCGGATTTTACCGCGCAGATGGATCTGGTGATTACGGTCTGCGATGTGGCATCGGGCCGCCCCTGCTTCGGCCTTTCCAAAGGAGGCGGTGAAATTCCGTGGTATGTGTTTGAAGTTCCGGTGATTGTCATTGGCTGCGAGTCTCCGGTTATGCTGGCTGATATCCCGCAGGCCCGCACATATATCAATCTGTATGATGCAAAGGAAAGTACGATTGATGTTCTGGTGGAAAAGCTGATGACAGGACCGTCGGCCTTTCTGGGAAAAGACCCGATCGACAGCTTCTGCGGTCTGACGGATGCGCGCATTTAACAAAGAAAATGAAACAGGGGGGATTTTTATGAATGAGGTAAAAAAGCCACGAAAACCGCTGCTTTACTATTATGGGCTTGTTATGCTTGCCATAATGCTGTTCAATCTGCTTCTGATGCCCCGAATTCTGGAGCGGCAGATCCGGGAGACCGATTATGGCACGTTCATGTCCATGACGAAGGAACAGAATATCGGCCGGGTACAGGTCCTGAACAATCAAATTCTGTTTACGGACAAAGAAGGCACGATGGTCTATAAGACCGGACTGATGGAAGATCCCGGTCTTGTGGATCGTCTCTACGATTCTGGAGCAAGGTTTACCAGTGAAATCGTCGAAGAGACTTCTCCGCTGCTTTCTGTTTTGCTGACCTGGATTCTTCCGATGGTCGTGTTTATCTTGCTGGGACAATATATTTCCAGAAAGATGATGGACAAAGCGGGCGGTCCAAATTCCATGATGTTCAACATGGGAAAGAGTAATGCAAAGGTATATGTGAAATCCTCGGACGGTATCAAGTTTTCGGATGTGGCCGGTGAGGATGAAGCGAAGGAAAATCTGGCGGAAATCGTGGATTATCTCCATAATCCCGATAAATACAGAGAAATCGGAGCTTCCATGCCGAAGGGCATTCTGCTGGCAGGCCCTCCTGGAACCGGAAAAACCATGCTGGCAAAGGCCGTGGCCGGTGAGGCCAACGTTCCCTTCTTCTCCATGTCGGGTTCGGAATTTGTGGAGATGT
>JBJELD010000056.1:0-2377 GCA_051878975.1 Candidatus Caccovicinus sp. | reverse complement strand
CGGGTTCCTGTCATGGCTGCTGAATGTATATCCTTCCTTAGCGAGAAAGAGCAGGAAATGCTTCAGGAGGTAATGGAAGAAAATCATGTAATCCCGAACAAACAGGAAGCAGAAAGGTTAAAAGCAGAAAGCGAAGCCGGACAATTGACGGTTGAACGTGTAAAGGAGATTTTGGCAAAAACTTCTGGAGTCTCGGGAATCACGATTTCTGCAAAAAAGATACAGGACTATTTTCCAGCCGGATATACAAAAGAGCAGATCGAAAAGATCATTTTCGGTCTGTTGGATTCATGGAAGTTAAGCGGAAACGAATAAGAACAAAGTGCTCTGTCTGCCGCCGCGGCATAAAGCTGGTTGGAAACTTTGTGCCGTCACGGCATAAAGCAGAGAAAGAATCTTTTCACAAACGTAACGATGTAACCAGGTTTTCTCCAAAGCAATTTCAAAAGCGATTGAAACAGAAGAAATATAATTTGGAGGATAACCATGGGTAAGAGTGGAATTATTACAGTTGAAAATAAGGATAATAAAGCGTATCACAATGTCATCGTACTTTTTAAGATTTATCGGTCGGTCAGCTGGAGAATGCAGGTGCAGATCGGGCAGGTAAAACACCGATTCCAGAAGGAATATGGAACTGATGTAGATGAATTTCTGGAATCCCTGTACCAGGCAGGCATGGATTTGAACGAGGACTCAGCCAATATCCGATCCAGAGTGGAGGCAATCAGCAAATCCAATTCTTTTTTGAAACTGATTGATGAATCCGTTGAACTGATGCGGAAATACCACCCGCAAGGGGAGAAATATTACTGGATTTTGTACTATACATATATGTCCGCGCATCAGCCGGAAAACATCAATGAGATTATCAGAAGTCTGGAATCGCATCTTCCTAATAATATGCAGATTAACCGCAGCACCTATTTCCGGTGGCGTGACAGCGCTTTACAGGCAGTCGAAGGAATCCTCTGGGGATACGAGGAAGAAAGCAGGCTGCTTCTGGAACACTTTCGGGACACCTGGAAGGAGGAAGTATAGAAAAGCAGGAGGACGGTTATGGAAAAAACGGAGAGAAAGATCCGGCCGGTAGTTCGGATCTGTTGGAATTGCAGAAATAAGGTTAGGAAGGATTATGAGATCTGCCCTAAGTGTGGTCGTCTGCCTATTCGTTTCGATACTATTTCGGAAGAACGGGAAGTGAATATAGCTAGTCCAGACTGCAGATACTAACCACAAAAAGCAGTGAGGTGAGTGTATGGCAGTTGCGCATAAGGGTAGTATTTCCATGGGACTTGTATTGATCCCGATTGGGATGTATAAGGCAACAGTGGACAATGATATCCATTTTAATCAGCTGGATAAGGAAAGCAAGGCCAGAATTAAATATAAGAAGTATTGCAGCCATTGTGGAAAAGAAGTCACCAGCTCAGATATCATCAAAGGCTATGAGTACGAGAAAGACAAATATGTGGTAATGACGGAGGAAGAACTTGAGAGGATCAAGACAAAAAAGGATAAGACGATCCATATTCTCCAATTCGCCAAGATGTCGGAAGTCAATATGATCTACTACGAGAAGGATTACTATGCGGTTCCGGATACAGGGGCTGAAAAAGCATATGAATTGCTGCGCCAGTCCCTGTTATCACAAAAGAAAGTGGCGATTGCGAAAACGGTTATGGGAACCAATGAAAAGCTGCTGGTTCTCTACCCCACAAAGGAGGGAATCATTGTAAAAACACTTTTTTATCATGATGAAATTGCGGCAATGCCAAAGCCGGTTCCTAAGATGAAGCTGGATGAGAATGAGCTGGAAATGGCAAAAATGCTGATTGAAAATATGACAAAGCCGTTTGTAGCGGAGGAATACCGGGACGAATATCAGGCAAGGCTGCGGGAAGCCATTATGAAGAAAATTCAGGGGCAGGAAATTGTGGCTGTGGATACCAGCGGTCCTTCCAATGTCATCGATCTGATGGAGGCTCTGCAAAAGAGTCTGGAACTGTCGAAGAAAAACGATGCGGCCAGTCAGAAGGAACTTACAGGGACAGCATGATGGATATTTTTGAAAGCCGGGGAGCCAGCCCCATGTTGATTGCACAGCAGAGAGAGGCGTTTGATGATCCAGAGTGGCTCTATGAGCTGAAATTGGATGGATTCCGTTGTCTGGCTTATGCAGACACGCATGGTGTGGATTTTCGGAATAAGCGGAATATGCAGGTGCTTTCCAGATTCCCGGAATTGGAAGGGATATATCGGAATGTTAAGGGACGATGCATCCTGGATGGAGAAATCGTAGTTCTGACTGATGGAATACCGGATTTTTACCGTCTGCAGAAACGGACGATGCTGACTGACCGGTTTAAGATTGAGC
>JBJELD010000055.1:0-12057 GCA_051878975.1 Candidatus Caccovicinus sp. | reverse complement strand
GTGTACTTTAAATGACAATTTTCTGGTCATGGTACAGAATTTTGTACAAAAGGGAGGAGGGGCCATTTTGACAGATCAATCGCATACACAGTTCTATGCAAACCTGATGGGTGGCTTCTCATTAAGTTTTCAAGGCAAAGTTATCTACACGGACGGAAGGATACAGAATAAAGCCATGCAGGTTATGCTGGCTTTATTGAAAGCCGGATCGAAAGGAATTCCCAGGAAAAATCTGATGCGGATCATATGGTATGAAGAAGAAGACCCGCAAAAGCGGGTCGGTAATCTGAATCAGCAGATCTATCTTCTCCGCAGACTTATTTCAGAGTGGTCATTTCCGAAAGGAAAATATATTGTTCAGAAGCATTCTGTTTACTATTTCACTCTTGATTACACGGTTGAAAATGATACAGAGAGTCTGGATGAGTTAATCCGACAAATTCGGAATGCAACAGAGGAAGGAGAATTATATAAACTGCTTCGGGCGTTTTGTGATGCTTATAAAGGAGAGTTTCTTCCGATGCTGAACGGCGAGGAATGGGTGACAGTAGAAAGCGCCTATTACCATACGCAATATTTTAAATGTTTGAGCAGGCTGTGTGACCTGTTGAAGGAACAGTCGAAATATGAAGAGATCGTAGAGTTATGTGAAAAAGCCAGCCGGATATATCCTTATGATGAATGGCAGTCAGTTCAGATGGATTGTCTGATCCGAATGGGAAGATATAAAGAGGCTCAGAAGATTTACGAAAAAGCTTCCGGATTCTTTGGAGATGATTTAGAACTTACGTCAATCAGCAAAGTAATGGATCAATATTCCAATATCAACAGTCAGCTTTGCTGCAAAGACAGGGAGTTGAAAAGAATTAAAGAAGAGTTGAACGAAGACGACGAGATGGAACGAGAGGCGTATTACTGCAGTTGTCCCGGTTTTGCAGACCTGTATCATATTATGGCCAGATCATCGGAACGTTCCGGACGGCAAAGTCTGCTGATGCTGTGTACGGTGCAGAATTCAGCGCAAAAACAGGCAGAACCGTCAGAGGATGAATTTACAGAAGCGGAACAGCAAATGGAAGATTTTCGCAGATTTCTGGTGAAAAATATACGATACAGCGATGTTTATACCAGGTACAGCTCGAATCAGTTTCTGGTTCTTTTAACGGAAGCGGAGGAAAGCTGCGGAATGGAAATTGTCCGGCGACTGGAAAATGGATGGAAAGACAACAGCAGGGATACTGGAATCGAAATTGAATTGAAGGTTCAGAAGGTTGAGAACCTTGAAACGCAGGAGTACGGGGATGAAGGAAATGGGTTCATTTATAGTGCATATTTTAAGCCAGGAACAATCTACCTGGCAGGGACAGATCACATGGCTGGATAAAAAGCAGACGCAGAATTTTCGAAGCCTGCTGGAGATGGTAAAGCTAATGAACAGTGCCATAAATTCAGATTCAGAAACAGAACAGGATTTGTGATGGAGAGATGAGCAGATGACGGGATTCATTGATATACATGCGCATGTACTTCCAGGAGTGGATGACGGCGCAGAAAACTGGGAAGAAAGCCGTCGGATGCTGGAGGTTGCTTACGGACAGGGAATTCGTCATATTATTGCAACGCCGCACTACTCCGGACGAAGAAAAAGCGGCGGGCTTCCGGAGCTGGCTGAACAGCTTCAGCAGAAAGCATATGAAATTGCCCCGGACTTTCATATCAGCCTGGGTCAGGAAATTTATTATCATGAAGGGATGGTGGATAATCTGAAGGAAGGAAAAGCGCTGACTCTGGCGGGCAGCTCGTATGTACTGGTGGAATTTGAGACGCAGGTCTCCTGGAACCTGATTTATCAGGCAGTCCGGAAGCTGGTTCAGGCGAGATATATTCCGGTTGTGGCACATGCGGAACGATATGCGGTTCTCAGAGAACATGGCAAACTGGAAGAGCTTTCAGGAGCCGGAGCCAGACTGCAGATGAACTATAGCAGTCTGAAAAACAGGCCTTTTGATGCAGACGTCCGCTGGTGCCGCAGACAGGTTCTGGAAGGCCGGATTCAATTTCTGGCGACGGATATGCATCATGCGTCCGGTCATAGAAAACCGGACACCGCATCATCGGAATGGCTTATGAAAAAAGGCGGCAGGAACCTTTTGCGGCGGCTGACTGTGAAAAATCCTGCAGAAATTCTAAAGGATAAATCGAATCAATAAAGGATAAGAATTATGAATAACGTACAAAAATCACCGATACTCGATCCGCAGGAGGATGAGATCGATTTAATGGAACTGCTTTTTGAACTGAAAAAACGCTGGTGGATGATTCTTCTGGCCATAGTCATTGGCTTTGGAGCATTCGGCGCATACAGCAAGCTGGTGATGGTACCCCAGTACACCTCCACCTCCATGATGTATGTATTGTCAAAGGAAACGACGCTTACTTCACTGGCGGACCTCCAGATCGGCAGTCAGCTGACGAAGGATTACAGCGTTATTGTGACCAGCCGCCCCGTACTGGAGCAGGTCATCGAAAAACTGGATGTTTCCAGTATGACATACCGGCAGCTTCGCCAGAAGCTGTCGATCAATAATCCGACGGATACCCGAATCATGAACCTGACCGTGACGGATTCCGATCCTTATCTGGCAAAGCAGCTGGCAGATGAGGTGGCCAGGACCTCATCGGAATATATTGCGCAGATTATGGAAATGACGCCTCCGAAGATCATTGAGGAGGGAGAAGTATCGGCAGTACCGACCAGTCCCAACACCAAGAAGAATGCGGCGATTGGAGGACTCCTGGGTGCGGTGCTGGTATGCGGCGTGATTGTTTTAAAAACGCTTCTGAACGATTCCATTAAGACCGAGGAGGATATAGAAAAGTATCTGGGACTTTCCGTCCTGGCATCTATTCCGGATTTTGAGTTGAAAAAAGGCAGTCGATATGGTTACGGAAGGGCAGATAAAAACGAGCATGGCCAAAGCCAAAAGAAAAGCAGGAGAAAAAATAAAACCCATGGAAAGACAAGTGCAGATCAATCGAAATAAGGAATATAGCTTTCAATATGAAGAAGCGATCAAAACGCTTCGCACGAATATTCAGTTCAGCGGAAGCGGCATTCGCACGGTTATGCTGACCAGTGCGATTCCAAATGAGGGGAAAAGCGAGATCAGCAGCAAACTGGCGGAATCAGTAGCTTCTATAGGAAAAAAGGTATTGCTGATTGATGCAGATATCCGGAAATCAATGATGGTGGAACGGCTTCAGGTTGACTGTGAGGTAGATGGGCTGTCTCAGTACTTGAGCGGACAGAAAAAGCTGGATGAGATTCTTTACCATACAAGTATAGAAGGAATGGACATTATTTTTTCTGGACCGTATGCGCCGAATCCGGCTGAACTTTTAGAAGAACCGCAGTTTGAAAAGCTGCTGGTCTGGGCGAAAGAACAGTATGATTACATATTTATTGATACACCGCCGATCAACAGTGTCATTGATGGTGCAATCATTGCACAAAAATGTGACGGAGCTGTGCTGGTGGTTGCCAGCGGAGGTGTCAGCCGGAAAATCGTGCAGCGGGTGAAAAGCCAGTTAGAAAAGAGCGGCTGCCATATATTGGGCGCTGTTCTGAATATGGTTGATACTGAAAAGGGCAGCTACTATTACTACAAATACGGGAAGGACAACAATGGGAAGACCGCAGTATGAATAACAGAAAAAAGCTTTTGCAGGTTGCCGGCTTTCTTATTATGCTCGCAGGTGCGGTGCTTTTTGTAAAAAGCAGCGTTGCTCTGTATCAGGAGCGAAAAGCAGCAGAAGCCGTGATTCAGGAAAAACAGTCTCAGGAAGAAATTCTGCCGACAGAGGAGAACGTCTCTTCGGAGAATGTTGTAGCGGAGGAGGAAACAGTACCGGAGCTGCAGGAAAAAATAGAGAAAGATGGCGCAGCTTATGAGAGGAATCCAAACATCCGCACGTATCTGTTTCTGGGAATTGACAGGAAAGGCGGCTTCCAGCAGCAGCTGCCAAGCGACGGCGGCCAGGCTGACGGAATTTTTCTTGTGATTCAGGACGTCACAACAAAACATGTCAAGCTTTTGATGATTCCACGAGATACCATGACGGCGATCAGACTTTACGATCTTGCCGGAAATTATATTGGGCAGTCCGATCGGCAGATTACTCTCTCCTTTGCGTACGGCGACGGACTGGAAAAAAGCTGCCGCCTGACAGCAGCTGCGGTGTCGCAGCTGCTGGGCGGTGTAAAAATCGATGAGTACATGGCGATCACGATTGATGCTGTTTCTATCCTGAATGAACAGGTGGATGGTGTGCCGGTTTATATTGATGACCCCTATTTAGAACAGAAGAATCCGAATTTGAAATATGGAACAGATGTTATTCTGAAGGGGGAGGACGCGGAGAGTTATCTGCGTATTCGAAATATTGAGGAAGATAATACGGCTCTTAGCCGAATGAGCCGCCATATCCGGTATATCAAAGCCTGGATGAGTGCCGCTCATCAGGCAGCAGCAGCGGACGATCGTTTCGGCGCCCGCCTGATGGAAGCCATTCAGCCTTATATGCTGACCAGCATGCCGAAGGACCGATACCTGAAGCTGGGGCTGGATGTGCTGATGAATCAGGAGATATTTGCGGACGAAGATGTGTATACTATTCCAGGTACTCCGGCCCAGGGGCCGCTGCATGACGAATATTATGCAGATCAGGAAGGAATCGAGGAGCTGGTGATGGAACTGTTTTATCGCCCCTCCTCCTAGAACACACAAATACGCAGATACACGGCAGAGCCGTTTATCAAAACACATTATTTCATGTAAAAAATATAAGAAAGGAAAGGTGATTCACATGAAAAGAAAATATCTGATTGCAGGTATTGCAGCCGTTCTGGTTTTGTCGCAGGCATCGCTGTCATTAGGTGCCCGTTCCGGCGGTTCCTCCAGCAGCGGAACGGTGGCCGATAAGGTTACGGTTATTGACAGAACCAGTGGCGGAAGCGGTTCCGGCGGAAGCAGCTCCGGAGGAAGCAGTCAGCAGAGTCAGCCTTCACAGCCTGCTATGTCTTCGGATGAAACAACGCGGTTAATTCAAAGTGCAGTCCCAAGTGCAAGTACGGAGGATGTGGAAAAAGTGGGAAACGTAACCAGGGTAGATCAGACATCTCCTTCTTCGGCTGACCAGATGAATCTGACCACTGCGACTGCACAGACAGCTACGGTAGCTCCGGCAATCAGCCAAGGAGAAACTGCGAATGCTACTGTTCTGAATGAAAATGGTATGCTTGCTCCCGTTGCGAGCATTGTCGGGGTTGTACCGGCACCACAGATAAGTACAGAAAAAGTGGCTGCAGAAACGACCTGGATGTCAGATCAAAGTCTGTATATTCAGCAGACTACTGAGCTGACTCGGTACACCGCTCCGGCAGCAGGTGTGATTCAGACAGTCAACCAAAATCCGGCAGCACTTGCATCTCTTCCTGCATACGAAGATCTGAATCGGTTTGGCATGCTGACGGTATTCCAGCAGCTGGTGATTAAGGACGCTGCCGGCAATACAGTTGCTCCGGTTCGTGGTCAAAAGGTTGCAATTGAGGTACCGGCTCTGGTGGATGGAATGAAGGTTTACATGCTGTATGTAGATCCGGTTACAAATTATACCCATAAGGTACAGCTGTCCGGCGTTGATTATGCGAGCCGCACCGTACTGGTAGATACCAGCTATGTAGGTGCATTTTCGATCGTATATGAGAAATAGAATTGATCAGCTTCGCAGAAGAAATCTGTAATAGAGTGGGAGCTATATAAACACTATATGGCTCTCACCCTTCAAGGGAAATGCCTGGCAAATGAAAATTACTTTCTGCACTGCGGAAAGAGGGAGGACAAAGGAAATTATGTATAGCAAAAAGACACAAAGCTGGCTAAAGCATCTGGATTTTTTGATATTAGACCTGGTATGTCTTCATGTGTCATTTGTTCTGGCATATATGATCCGAAATGGTCTGCAAAGTCCTTATTTAAACCACAGCTATTTTAATATTTCAGTCGTCTTTACGTTGATTACGGCTCTTGTATCCGTTTTCTTTGAATCCTACAAAAACATTTTAAAAAGGAATTCCTACAAGGAATTTACTGCAGCACTCCGGCATGTCTGCATGGTGGAATTGTTTTCTGCACTGTATCTGTTTTCCGTGCAGAGTGCAGGCGATTATTCCAGGATTGTGTTTTACCTTACAGGTGTCATTTATGCGGTTCTCACCTATGTGATGCGTATCCTATGGAAGAAAAGGCTGCAGTCCAGAATGGAAGACAGCGGGAAGCGCTCCTTATTGATCATCACATCAGAACGGATTGTCGAACAGGTTGTCATCAATGTTAAAAATCATAACTATGAAATGTTTCGCTTTGCCGGAATTGCCGTAATTGACAGAGATATGAAAGGCAAAAGCTTTGATGGAATCGAAGTGGTGGCCAACAGGGAGAATGTAGCAGATTACATATGTCGGGAATGGATCGACGAGGTTTTCTTCAATCTTCCGGATGAGGTTCCGTATCCGACGGGGCTGATCAATCAGATTACGGAAATGGGAGTGATCGTACATGTCAAATTGCTCCGACAGGCCTCGTTGTTAGGAAACATGCAGCTGGTGGAGCGGCTCGGTAATTATACGGTATTGACCACAAGCATCAATGTGACGACTCCGGGCCAGCTTTTTATGAAGCGGGCGCTGGATATTGCGGGCGGATTAGTTGGGTGCCTGATCACAGCGATTCTGGTCATTCTGATTGGACCGGCTATTTACATCCAGTCGCCGGGACCGATTTTCTTTTCCCAGACAAGAGTGGGGAAAAATGGAAAGAAATTTAAAATGTATAAATTCCGCAGTATGTACATGGATGCAGAGGAGCGGAAAAAAGAGCTGATGAAGGAAAACCGGGTAAAGGACGGCATGATGTTCAAGCTGGATTGGGATCCCCGGATCATCGGCAGCAAAAAGCTGCCGGACGGCAGTACGAAAAAAGGAATCGGAAATTATATCCGGGATTTGAGCCTGGATGAGTTTCCACAGTTCTTTAATGTTCTGAAAGGCGATATGAGCCTGGTCGGAACCCGTCCGCCGACGGTGGATGAATGGGAAAAATACGAGCTGCATCACCGCGCAAGACTGGCTACGAAACCCGGGGTAACCGGTATGTGGCAGGTCAGCGGAAGAAGCAACATCACAGACTTTGAGGAAGTGGTGAAGCTCGATACGAAATATATCAGCGAATGGAGTATTGAACTGGACATTAAGATCCTGTTTAAGACGATAGCCGTTGTGTTCAAGAAGGATGGAGCAATGTAACGGCATGGAGGAAAGTACAAACTTCTGAGGAGGCAGATCGTCGCTTCGCCGCGTCTGTTTGATCAGAACGTCATAAAGGCTTCTGGTATCCGCCTGAATGAAGACGGAATGGCGAAGCATACCCAAAATGCAGGAAAAGAAAGCAAACTGCCGGTCTGATCCAGGCCGGGTGAAAGGAGAAAACATGTGGTATGTCATGCAGGTACGAACCGGAACGGAGCGTAATATCCGCCTTCAGTGCGAGCGTTGTATTCCGGGAGAGATTCTGGAGAGATGCTTTATTCCGCAATATGAGGAAAAAAAGCGCATAGGCGGAACCTGGCAGATTTTTCAGAAAATCATGTTTCCAGGATATGTGTTTATTGTCACAAGCCTTCTTCCGGAATTATGCATGTATTTAAAAGAAGTCAATGGTCTGACAAAGCTGATAGGCGTTGGAGACGAGATTGTGCCTCTTACAGAGCAGGAAGTCTGCACGCTGCAGAAAATGGGCGGAGAAGAGCAGATCGTTGCCATGTCCGAGGGAATTATTGAGCATTCAATCGTAATCATTCAGTCAGGTCCGCTGAAAGGAATGGAAGCCTTTATACGAAAAATAGACCGGCATAAGCGGAAAGCTTATCTGGAAATGGAGATGTTTGGCCGGGTACAGCGGGTAGAAGCCGGATTAGAAATTTTAGCAAAAAGGTGAATGGAAGCATGTGGATGGATATAAAATTGAGAAAAATTGGTTTTCTGGCAGCAATTGGCGCAGCCTTTTACCTGAGCTGTTTTCCGGCAATAGCGGCTGACGGCTGGAAGCAGGAGGACGGAAACCGCTATTATGTTCAGAACGGACAGCAGCTGACCAGTCAGTGGTTCCATATTGAACGTGAGGTTCATTATCAGCAGAAGCTGCCATCTGATCCGGTGAAAGAAGATGAGATCGTAACGGACTGGTATTATGCCGGCCCGGACGGTGCAATTTATAAAAACGGCTGGTATGAGATCGATGAAAAATTCTACTATTTTAACGGCAGCGGAGTGAATGTTCGTAAAAACTGGGTGAATATCGGCGATGACCGCTGGTACGCAGACGAGGACGGCATCCGAAAGCAGGATGGCTGGTTTTCTATAACAAATGTGAATTCCAAAGGTGTTGAATATACGAACTGGTATTATGCAAAACCGGATGGCGTACTATACCGGAATGGTTGGTATGAGATTGATGGAAAGACTTGCTATTTTGACGCCAATGGCAATTCTCCCAGAAAGACATGGGTGAATGTTGGGACGGATCGTTATTATGTAGATGCAGACGGCGATATGCAGATCGGTTGGTTTGCTATTACCGGCGAGAATTCTCAGGGGGTGAAATATGAAAACTGGTATTTCGCCGGGAATGACGGAACTGTCATGCGGGGAGGTTGGCTGCAGTTAGGAGGAAACTGGTATTACTTTGATGCAAATGGATTGAATTACCGAAAGCGCTGGTATGTTCATCCTGCTACGAAGCAGAGGTTTTATCTGACTGAAGATGGTGTATTGGAGGATGACGGCTGGTTTGCCATTACCGGAGAAAACAGCAAGGGCGAAAAATATGAAAACTGGTACTACGCGACGGATGACGGCAGTGTTTATACCGATTGCTATCAAACAATTGACGGCAAGCTGTATGGCTTTGATGCTAATGGTCTGATGTATAAAAAGCGTTGGATCACAAAGAGTTCGAAGACTGCTCTTTATGCCGATGAAAATGGTGTGATCACCCAGGACGGATGGTTTAATGTGATCACCCAGGATGGAGACGGAAATGATGTAAATAATTGGTATTATGCAGATTCTGCAGGATATGTACGTCGCAGTGATGAGAGCAGATGGCGCACCATCAATGGTGAGCGCTATTACATCAGCGGAAGCGGCCGAGCCAGCACCGGATGGGTAGATGACAAGATTGCATACTGCGGAGAAGACGGCGCAGCTTTAAAGGGCTGGCAGTACCTGGAAATACCAGAAGATTGGATTAAAGACAGCGACTATCTTTCCGATTATGTGAGCGATCATGAAGAAAGAGCGTATTTCTATTTTGATCTGTCTACCGGAAAGAAAAAGCATTCTGTCTCAGGAAGATATAAAGTACTGGAGGTGGAAGGAAAAAAGTACTGCTTTGACAATTACGGAATTATGCAGACTGGATGGGTAAAATACGCCTCGAAAAGTCCGGCAGCAGCAGGATATCGGTATTTTGAAAAGGAGGATGCAGGTGAAAGTGCCTTAGGAAGTCCGATCCTTTCTCAATGGAGATATCTGGAATGCCCAGAGGATTTGGACACAGTTGATACGGAGGGCTGGTATTATTTCGATTCTGACGGCTATGCCTATACCGCTCCTGCCGGAAAAGAGTATGCAATCCGAAAGATTGATGGGAAAAGTTATCTTTTTGATGAATATGGAATTGCTCACCGGGGATTAGTGGAGCTGAACGGCGAGTTCTATTACTTTGGCAAAGGAACAAACGGATTAGAGGGAGCAGTCGGCAGGACAACGATTGAGGATGTATCAGACGAAAAGGCAATGTATTACTTCGACTCGGACAGTAAGGGCATTACCGGTGTCCGCAATGGTTATTTCTATTATAAAGGAAAGCTGCAGACCGCTGAGAAAGATGCAAAATATCAGGTATTCGATATTCCGAAGGTTGGTAAGCGGCTGTTAGATTCTTCCGGGAAAATCGTAAAAGGCAAGAAAGTTAAGGATGGTCTGGATCAGATATGGGTGACAGCCGGAAACGGCGAGATCACTACTTTTGGTGACGGTGGTGAAGTTGGTATTTCGGAGCCGGAGGAATGGATTCTGGATTAATGATAAGGTTGTTGTTATTGCGGTTTTCGCCAATGTCTGGCCTTAATTTTCAGTGAAGTGTGATTCTTTTCTTAGAAGAGAAGGATTGAATATGTTTAAAAAAGAAAATGAAAAATGTATTGAAACACCGGACCTAATATTCAAATCATTTAATACCCTGAAAAAGCAAAGTATTAAACAATGCAAGGATAACCGGTAATACAGAGGAAAATATTGATGTTTCAGTGGATAATGTCGAAATGGATGTCAATTCGCTGGAATATGCAAAGATTAGTCAGCTTTTGCGGGATAAAAAGACCAATAAAAAGGTTTTAATAGCACATATGGCAAAACATTTATGTGAATTTTCGCAAGGAGTTTTGGCTAGTGTAGTGGAAAATTATGTCACAAGGTAATGATATCTATCGGAAGTTACGGGTGAATTTTTAATAGGGACGGTGGGGGGACAAAATGCACAGGGCTGATTGTACTGACATACAGGGGGATAAGGCGATGAAGAAATGTTTTGTGATCATGCCATTCTCCAAGACTACGGAGAAGCATGATGAAGAATACTGGACAACATTTTTTGAAATCCTCAGAAGGATCATGGAAGGATATGGATACTCTTGCTCAAGATCTGAGACTGGGCCGTATAAGCTGTTTTCCAACATTGTCAGGAACCTGGAAACCAGCGATATTGTCATAGCAGTGCTGACTGATCTCAATGCAAACGTATGGTATGAACTGGGGATTCGGCATACCCTGAAAACAGGAACCATAATGCTCATGCAGGAGGGTTCCAGAGTGCCGTTTGATGTCCATGACTTCGGGATGGTCTTTTATAAGGACAATTTGGGGCTGGAGCAGCGGTTGAAAAAAGCAATAAAGGATTACCTGGACAAATTGGAGGGAGAGAACATGGACAGCCCCGTGATCAGCACTCTGAACAGCAGAGAGTACAACCAGCTTGAAAAGAAACTGGAGGAAATGCAGGGGCTGATATGGCGACTGGTCGGCAAGATGCCCATGGATGCGAGCGTATCCCGGAGTAGTGGGAGGGCGAACAGGAAAGTACTATGGGTGGATGACTTTCCGGAAAATAACAGAGCGGTACTGAATCTGTTTGAGGACAAGGGTATCCACTTTGACCTGGCTTTAACGACAGAACAGGGACTGGAGTTTTGTGACAGCAGGGAGTACGGCCTGGCTATCACGGACATGGGTAGGGGTGATAGACCTGACGCAGGTATCGAATTCCTGAAAGGGATTAAGGAGCGGCGTTGCCAGATGCCTGTTGTTGTCTATACCACATGCAAAGCTATACAGAAGTATGGAGAGACGGCTCGTCGTTACGGTGCGCATACTGTCACAAACAAGGTCGGGGATGTCATCTCTGTAATTTCTGAAATGACCGGCTTATAGGGGCAATGTCTGACAAACGGAATAAGCTTTATTAAAAAACCGTTGCGCAAACCCTATAATCGAATTGACGGTGTAGACACACCTTTTATGAGAATCTGCTTTACAGTTTATTATTTACATTGTGAGGAAAATAAAAAATGAAGGATTTTAAGATAGTGTAGCTGGTACAGGTTATGTGGTCCTTGGTATTGCCGCGCTGCTGGCGCAGCACCATAAGGTAACCGCGGTAGATATTGTGCCGGAGAAGGTTGATCTGATCAATAATAAGAAGTCTCCGATTCGGGATGAATATATTGAAAAGTACCTGGCAGAAAAAGGACTTAATCTGATTGCTACATTAGACGCAAAAGAATCTTATTCTGCTGCGGATTTTGTTGTAATCGCGGCTCCCACAAATGTCTACCCTAAAGTGTGTCCTGAATGCGGAAGTTTACTGACTGCTGTAAACG
>JBJELD010000054.1:22834-50928 GCA_051878975.1 Candidatus Caccovicinus sp. | reverse complement strand
GGGGCAGACTATCGAAACCATAAAAAAAGATTTACCGCTAAAAAGGGCTTTTCAGAAGCTCATGTGCAAATGTGGTTATCTATAAAAAGTTGTAAAGTGCTGATTATGACCTGAAAACAAAAAACACCAATGTATCATCGAAGAACACCTTCGTCCATAATGCAAAAACAGAGCAGAATCTCCCTCAGTGATTCCTGCTCTGTTTCCACATCAGCTTGCTGGTAGCCACAGCAATATCACGACCACCCGGTACCATCCATTCCACCACGCCGATGCCGCCCGGGAATACAACCGGACACTCGGTAGCCATCTCCCACAACTCTCTGGTAAATACTTCATCCTTCAGCGGCGGTACGAAAGTGTACAGTTGCAGAAAGCAGGCTCTCCAAACGGGTCACGGGGATTCAGAATGGGGTTGTACTCTGCTCCTCTTTCCAACATTTTTTATACACTCTACCTCTTATCTTCCTTGCTGCAGATCTGCAGACGATGCTGGTATTTCTCCTTGGTCGCCATCCCGCCCCTGATATGACGCTCGGATTTGTTGATATTCAAAACAACCCGGGCCTGCGCCGCAAGCGATGGATTGATGTGCTCCAGGCGTTCAGTGATATCTTTATGTACCGTTGATTTCGAAATTCCGAATTTTTTTGCTGTCTGCCGTACTGTTGCATTTGTCTCAATGATATAATTGGCAATCTCCACTGCCCGCTCTTCGATATAATCCTTCAAGAAAAAGCCTCCGAAGACGCTGTTTTTACAGTGTATGCAACGGCTTCCAATGATATGAAACGCTCTTTTTTCCTATCATATTTTCCCGCAGCATTTTGCAAAAGTATCCGCTTCTATCACCCTGCCTTTTTCGGAGAATACCAATATCCAGAAGGCAGTAAAGGATGCGGATTTCATTCAGGAATCGGTTCCGGATGAGCCGGAAATCAAACAGCAGGTCATCGCCCAGATTGAACAGTCCGCTGCCCCTATGATTACATATAAGGATTGTCCCGGCTCAGTCGTTTCAGTTCCCGCGGCGTACAGTGGAAGGTTTCCTTGAACTGTTTATAAAAGATCTTATTATTATAAACCCCATTTCGTTCCAGGATTTCCTGAATGCTGCCTTCTGTAAACAGCAAATCCTGATAAACGTGATTCAGGCGTACCTGGCTCACATACTGCATAAAGGACATGCCGGTGCTTTTCTTAAAGAAGCGGCAGAAATATTCTTTATTAAGCCCCAGCTCGTCTGCCGCATCCTGCAGTTCGATCGCCTCCCGGTAATGCTGCTCCACATATTGAAAGATCTGTTCCACCCGTCCCAACTGGCTGACATCTGAAACAGCGGCATTATCTGCCATCGGCATACTGAACCATTCTGTCAGCTCCGCCAGAATCAGCAGCATAAGAGAGCTGCTCCGAAGTGCATAGCTGGCCTTCTGTTCGAAATAAAGCAGCGTCAGATCTTTTAAATACGTGCAGATCCGGTTATAAGCCTCCTGCTGCCCGGGACGCAGCTTATCTGCACAGCAGCGAAAAAGCATCAGTTCCACATCCGGCAGATAGCGCCGAAGATAGCTTTTTGAAATATGAATACAGATGCCCATGGTCTGCGGAAGCTCGTAAATCACCTCATGAATTACCGACGAATCGATCACGATCAGGTCCAGAGGGTTTACTTTATATTTTTCTCCTTCCATTGTAATAACTGCGCTCCCGTTCAGAACATACAGAATCTCCATTTCCCGGTGCCAGTGGGGCGGAGAATTGTATTTCATGGTCACAAAATCAATCTGAAAGCCAATATCCGGCAGTACCTTGGATTCTTCATAAGTCGTTTTCATAAAGATATTTTAACGGATCTTCCGTCCATTTTCAAGTCAAAAGTCAATATTAACTAATTTTTAGGCAATATTTTATCTTATATCCTCCTTTCTTTTCCGGTATCATATACCCATCAGTTGAGCAACTGATAAAAATCAAAGTCAATCAAGGCAAAAAGGAGGAACTTATTATGGTTAAGAATATCAGTAAATTATGGGCGGAGCATAGCGGAACGATCTGTGCAGGTGCACTGAGTCTTGTCTTTACCGTAACCATGATCACCATTCCATATGTACAGTACTTTTTATTATAAGGAACGGAGGATATTTCTTTTATGTATCCCCCGGAACCTTACCATCTAACAGACAAAAAATGAGCGCAGCGAATCTACAGAAGATTTCGGCTGCGCTCATTTTATTTGCTCTCAATCTGCAATACCTTGTCTGTGTGCGCCTGCGGCGTTCTTGCCGACACAGAGGAATCCAGGTCGGTTCTCCCTCCTCCGGCTGTGAATATAACATAATTTCGTCCCTGTATTCCATTAAAACAGGGAATACAGCACGACCCCCATCACACCGGCGCCGGCCATCACGCAGATCGGATTGAGCTTCCATTTGCGGAGTATAAACAATCCAGATGCAAAAATAAAGACAGAAATCCGATTGACATTCCCCAGATCCGCCGGCAGAGAACGCTGGCCGTACACGGAGAGGATCAACAGCGAAAGACCGGCCGATGCGATCATGGCAATCACCGCCGGACGAAGTCCGGCCAGCACGCCCTGTACCATGGTCAGACCACGAAAACGGTAATAAATATACGCCAGCGTCATCACGATCACACAGGAAGGAAACACGCAGCCCGCCGTTGCAACCAGTGCACCGGGGATTCCGGCGATCTGGATACCGACAAAGGTTGCGGAATTGACGGCAATCGGGCCGGGTGTCATCTCCGCAATCGTCATAATATCCGCAAATCCGGTCATGGTCATCCAGGGATGTACATCAACCACCTGATTCTGAATCAGCGGCATCGCCGCATATCCGCCTCCGATGCTGAACAGACCGATTTTGAAGAAGCTCCAGAACAGCTGCAGGTAGATCATTCGATTTCGCACCCCTTTCTCAAACGTTCCTGACAGAACGTATCCGCGGCTCCGATCACGCCGCATATCAAAATGACTGCAATAATATTCACTCCGAAAAACCGAACCGCTGCAAAAGCTCCAAGCATTACCAGCACCGGAAGCAGCCGTTTCTTCTGGAAAACGGTTTTGCCCATCGTAAAGACTACATCAAAAATGACCGCAGCTACGCCGGCCAGCATCCCGTTCATCGCCATATTGACAATCATATTATCCCGGAATGCCTGATAAAACAATGATATCACGGAAATAATAATAAGCGGCGGCAGAATGGTTCCCAGAACCGTCAGCATCGCTCCCGGAACCCCTGCCACACGATAGCCCACCAGAATCGACGCATTTACGGCGATAGCTCCCGGAGAAGACTGAGCAATGGCTGTCAGATCCAGCATCTCCTGCTCTTCAATCCAATGCAGCTCCTCAACAAACTTTTTCCTCATCAGCGGAATGATCACAAAGCCGCCGCCAAACGTGCATGCACTCAGCTGAAAGGTTGAGATAAACAATTTCCAGTACTTTTCTTTCTTCTTTTTCAAAACGTTCCCCTCCTGTCACTCTGCATTATACTCCTTGATTTCTGATTATGGAAATAATATAATAAAATAAAAATCATAAGTAATTTTATATAAGGAGTCTTCGCTATGACCATACGACATATGAAAATATTTCTTTCTGTCTGCGAAAACGGCTGCAACACCACGAAAGCTGCCGAAACGCTGCACATGACTCAGCCGGCAGTCAGTCTTGCCGTGCGGGAACTGGAGCAGTACTATGGTGTGGTTTTATTTGACCGTATCAGCAGACGGCTGCGGATTACCGAAGCAGGACGGCAATTTTTCGAATATGCTTCCCACATTTCTTCCCTGTTTGATGATATGGAGACGCGGATGCGCAACTGGGATTCCTTCGGTGTGCTTCGGGCAGGCGCCAGCATCACCATCGGCTCTCAGTTTCTTCCAGGCTATGTGAAAGCCTTTTACAACCGTTATCCCGGAACAGAAATCCGAGCCTGGATTGCGCCTTCTGATCAGCTGGAGCAGAAGATCCTCACCAATGAGCTGGATTTTGCATTGATTGAGGGGGTTGTCCATTCCCCTTCCATCCGGTCAGAAGAATACATGCAGGATCATCTGACCGTGATCTGCCCGGCAGACGGAACTTTTTACCACGGTCAGCAGCTGACGCAGGAGGAATTCTGCCGTCAGAAATTTCTCCTGCGTGAGCGCGGCAGCGGAACTCGTGAAGTGTTTGACCATGCCACCGAAGCTGCAGGGTTTTCCATTTCTCCTATCTGGGAAGCCATGAGCACTACGGCCCTGGTCAATGCAGTGATCAACGGCCTGGGCATCTCCGTTCTCCCGTACCGAATGATTGCCGGACCGTTAAAACGCGGTCTGATCGTCGCTGTCCGCGTAGAAGGATTGGATTTTCGCAGACGCTTCAGCATCATCTTCCACAAAGAAAAATTTCTTACCTCCTCTGCCAGGGCCTTCCTCGATCTTTGCCGCAATTATGAGCAGGAGTACCCGCTCCCCCCTTACAGCGGGCTGAGCGAAACTGATTGACATGCTGTCCATCCAGCATCTGGAAAATTCCGAAAAAACGGTCATGATGGAAGCCAGCGCCCAACCAGGAAGGTAAACAAAGAAGACACACAAAAAGGAATGAAACCGGCCGCTCTCAGGCTGAACCAATCCCATTCCCTCTTCTCTGCTTCTCCATTCCTTCCTCCGCCGTCACTCTGAAAAAAGTACCGGCCGGACCTTCTGATAATTCTGCTTTTTCCTGCATTCCGGGCAGACATAGTAGACCTTCAGATCATAATATAAAAATTCATCCCCCATCTGCTCGCACAGGGAGGCCGTCAAGTCCTTAAACTTTGCATCAGCAAGTTTTCCGCAGTACCGGCAGACAAGGTGATCATGCTTTTCTGTGCGGTCATACCGGTCCGGCATCCCTTCCGTCGATACCTTGCGGATCAGTTCTTCTTCCAGCAGCCGGTTCAGGTTATTGTATACCGTCGCAAGGACTACTTTCGGATGCATTTCCTTCAATTGATGAAAAACCTGTTCTGCGGTCAGATGTTCACGGGAGGTGTTTATAATTGTGAAGATTTCTTTTTCATATTTCGTCATGGATAATCCTTTCTCGTGCCTTGCCGTTTTTAGAATAATTCTAATTTTATCTTAAGCATTCTAATTATGTTTGTCAAGCAAAAAATCAAGTAAGGCGCCGCAGCCGCAGCGCCTTACTTGTAAGATAAGAGAGATTGTTATTTATAATCAGCGGAGCTCTGCTCCCTCCTGATTCGTCTGATATGCACCCGATGCAGCCGTCTGCTTCTGCAGGCGTCCCAGCATTTCTCCTTCTGTCTCGCAAAACTCATACCACATTCCATCAATCCAATGCGGTCCAACATACATATAGCCCTGCGTTCCATCTGCATACGGGTGCAGATAATAGGTATATTCCCCGTCCTTCAGCCATCCGGTTGCCATATAGCCATCTTCATCAAAATAATACCAGCTGCTCACCTGATTCCAGACAAGCTTCTTCCACTGTCCGGCCGGCCATGTGTGATCTGGATATTCAAACCACCAGCCCCTGCTGTCCTGCCTCCAGGTACCGGGAGTATTCGGCGCGAACGTATGTGTTCTGCCTCCGGTCGGACTGCCTCCGCTGCCGGAACCGCTTCCGCTTCCGGTGCTGCTTCCGCCTCCAGTGCTGCTTCCGCCTCCGGTACTGCTTCCGCCTTCACCGCCTGTCGCTTCTCCTGGTTTATTCGGGATTTCCGGATTGCCCGGGGCTTCTGGTTCCGTCGGCTCGTCCGGTTCTTCCCCCGCCTTGTACCGCAGTCCGAAGTTATATTCATAATAATTTCCTTCGCTGTCCCGGTACGCATAGGCTTTTCCATTCTCATCCTTCATGGCTTCCGGCATATAGGCATCCTTGGCATAGCCCGGAATATCATTATGAGATACACAAACTCCGTTTTCATCTACCGCAATCACCGTATCATCCTTTGGCAGCGTAACCGGAAGTTTTCCGGTCGGCGCATATTTTCCGGTAATCACATCCATAGTTGCTGCAGGCAGCGTGTAGAATCCCGCCAGAACTACATCCGAATACGGCTCCACATTGCCAAGCAGCCAGGCCAGACTGATATTGACGTTGCTGATCACCT
Organism: Candidatus Caccovicinus sp.; assembly: GCA_051878975.1. Taxonomy (GTDB): domain Bacteria; phylum Bacillota; class Clostridia; order Lachnospirales; family Lachnospiraceae; genus Caccovicinus. Next base: position 44,782 of record JBJELD010000054.1, on the reverse strand, counting down.
TGCCGCCGTTTCCTCTCACCGTTTCCGAGATTTCCTGAATCAGATGTGCATCCTCAATGGTGGAGATCAAATGCGTCGTTTCCACCGGTTTTCCGTCTACCACATCCGGAATTTCCTTGTCTGTGCAGATATCCAGTTCCAAAAAGCCTGCTGTCGCGGAGAAGGTCTCGCCCGATGACGGATAAATAAAGAGCATTGCGTAATCAGCTTTCGTGTAATCATCCGTTACCGCAATGGAATAGCGGTCCAGATCCAGACTTTGCAGCAGCTGGCTGGTCTTTTCCTGGGCATTCGTCTCTTCATCCGTCATGCCGAACCAGCGGATATATACGCTCTTGCCTTCCAGCTTCTCCTCTGTCAGAGGAAGAAGCTCCTCCGTATTCTTCAGAAGGACCACCGATTTCTGGTGCGCCTCGTAAACATTCTCCTGATTTTTGGCTTCTTCCACGACTGCAACAGCATTGTCCGGATCACGGTAAGGATTCTCAAACAGGCCAAGTGCAAACATCTCCTTCAGGAGACGTACATTTGCCTCCTCCAGCCGCTCTTCCGTCAGCGTGATCTGATCCACCGTATAGCCTTCCGGAATTTCATCCGGATGACGATCATAATAGCCGGTCTTTCCCCGCATCACAGCCTTGATAATCGAAGCCGAATTGTTGCTGTCACCGATCATATCCGTTCCCGCATTGATGGCAAGCGCACTCTTCTGGGACACATCCGGGAAATCCTCAACGCCCCAGTCCATATTTCCGATAATACCGCTGTCGCTGTTCACATAGCCGGTAAAGCCAAGCTGTTCCCGCAAAAGTCCTGTAATAAACTCTTTATTAAAGGCAAAGCCCACCGGCTGCATGGAAAGCTCATTGCCGTTTTCATCATACTGCGGCTGACTTTTGGCCCCCGACGGAATTGCATAGTACGGCATGATCGAGGAGACATTTTTCTCTACAGCTGCCTTGAACGCCGGAAGATGATACTGCTGCAGACTGTTTTCCGTCTGATAAACGTTCCATTTGCCTTCTGCATAATGCGGATCAAAGCCGTTTTCTCTTGCACCGCCGCCCGGGAAATGCTTGATCGTCAGCGCCACGCCGTCCGGCTGAACGCCCTCATCTCCATTCTGGAAGCCCTCGATCACGCGGCTGATGATCTCGGCGTTCAGCCCCGGATCCTCACTGAAGGCACCGTAAGTTCTCTGCCATCTGGGATCCGTAATGGTATCCGCCATGTACATATATCCCTTCTTCAGGCCGCAGGCATCCCACTCTTTTCTGGCAGTTTCTGCAAATTCCGTGATCAGACCGGCATCCTTTCCGTCTTCCAGATCCCCCAGTACCGCCGCCGACAGTCCCAGCGTTCCCGGCCAGGTCGAGAACACGCCGACCGCGTCATTCATGCCGAAGGTTTCCTCACCGTTTTCATTTCTGGAGTTGGAAGCCGTAATGACCGGAATTCCCCATTTGGTTCCCTCTGCCACCAGATTCATCTGATTCATCCAGGAGGCCAGCTTATCCGGAGAAGGATTTTCGCGAATAATAAAATGCCGCATCCCACGCACCCGGATCGAATCCGTCGTTCCGATGTAGGATTCGTCTCCGAAGATACTGATGAAACCAGACAGAAGCTTGCCCGGAACAAAAGACTCATCCAGAATGCCGGTCGGATCCTGAATCAGACTGATACTGCCCTCACCCATCAGTTTGGTATTGATCACCATCATTCCGGCCAGATCCTTTAAGGACATCCGTGCAGCCAGATCCTCCGCCCGCGCCTCCGGATCGTTCTCCCAATCCTCATAGAAATCCAGTTTTCCGTTTCCGTTGGAATCCTTATAATACTTTCCGTCCTGTTCCAGAATGTTCCGAACGGTAGCACCGATTACCGGACCGCCGTCATTTTCCCGGTATTCCAGAACCCCTTCCTCATTCCACGCCGGAAGGGCCAGAAGCAAAACGCTGCTCGGAACCGTCAAATCCAGGGAGTTCAATGTGCTCAGAGTACCCGGCAGCTTCAGCTCCTGAATCTCCTCGACTCCGGCGCCGTCCATCAAAAAGCCATCAAACTGGCTGAATACCGAAAGATACGTGTACGCATCTGCCCGGTCTGCCTGTTTAATACCCAGGCGGATCTCATACGGCACAGTTTCAAACAGAACGCTGACTGCCGATGCCGTCTGGCTGATAATATCCCACAAAAAGCCTTTTTCCGACCGGATCGTACCATTCTCATCCACCGCAGCCTTCCAGCTTCCGCCCAGCCTCTCGGCTGCCTTCAGATCCGCTGCGATGCCGATATAGGCAATTCCCTCCGTCTTCAGCTTAAGAATGTCATATTCGGAGTCATTTTCCGAAATCAGGCCAATAACCGCTCTTCCGCTGAATTCATCCGGAATACAGAGCCGGATATAATTGGTATACGGCTGAGCTGCCTGCTTGATATACGGAATATTTTCATATAATACGCCGTAAATATTTGCGGTGCCTCTTGCCAGATAAGTAATTTCCTCATATCCATCCTTATGCTCTCTGGAAAGCTCCTCCAATTCCGGAATCTGCTGCATGGAAGCTTCAATGTCATCGAACCAGGATGCGCGGCTTCCGAACAGCGGCTGATCCTCTGCCGCTTCCAGAATTTTTTCTGCATCTTCCTCCAGCAGATAACCGTTCCCCGTCATTTCGTCCACACAATAGCGGAAGCTGTCCAGATATTCCTCCCGGCTTCCGTACAGCTCTTCCAGCTCCTCACCGGACAAATATACCATGGAACCGCCTTCCGAGGAATCCTTACCGTTTGCATATTCATAATATTTTGCCAGAGGAACCGAGATCTGCGGCGGCAGAATTCCGCTCAGCAGATTTCCGTATTCATCCCGTCCATCCTCATCGGTCCGGATATCCTCTGTTGAAAAGCCCTCCGGCATGCTGTTTCCCTCTGTCCAGCCGGTCAGATTGTCCAGAACTGCACTGATATAAGGCCCCATCGTCAAATCGGTTCTGGTATTCGGCCGCTTCGTCTCCTTATCCCGCTTCATGACCGGATATTCTGCAGCCTCTTTGCCTGCCTGGAGCTCCACCGCATCTGACGGAGCCGCCTCAAGTCCGGTGGAATCGTAGGAGGCACCTGACACCAGATAATAGCGGTACTTGTCTTCTTCAGTATCCGAATCCTCCTTTATCGATTCCGGCTCATACCCTCTTTCGCCAGTGATCATCACATACGGAACCGGAGAATCATAAGGCTTCTTCTCTTTTCTCTTTTTGTTCCGGCTTCCGATCGGAGCGTCTGCAAACGATCCGTTTACATTTACAAAACCATCATAGATCGGACCGCCTGTCCCATCCTCCGACATGCCGTCCGCATTGGCCGGGCCAAAACAGTTTACAAACGTATTCACAAGACTTCCGGCTTCCGATGCGCCCAGCAGATAGATCTGATCCGCATGGTTTCCGCCCAGAAGCGGGCTTCCCGTTTCCTCCTTCAGCATTACACCAAGCTGTCCCAGCATATCCCAGAGAAGACCATTCCGATCCTCCGCAGACAAACCGCTGCCTCCCCATGTCAGGGCTTTATAACGTGCCGGATCAAATTGTTTCAGCGTCTTCAGGCTGGCTGCGCTGGCTGTAATTCCCACATAGGCATGCCCGCTTCTCATAAAATAATCCCCGCTCCGGTTCCATACGGAGGAGTTCCCCGGACGTTCCTCATTCAGCAGCTCCACAAAAACTTTGCCGGAAAAGCTGCCGCTGTCCTCCGGCATATAAACGATTGCGCGGTTCACGTAATCTACATCGTATCCGGAACGTCCGGCAGCATTGCTCGGAGTTGCCCGGCTCCGTGAACGCCGAACCACCTGGTGGTCGCCCTCCAGTCCATAGATTCCGGCGGTTCCTTTCAGGAAATATTCCTTCTCCTGATAGCTGTAAACATCTGCAAATCCGGTATCCCCTCTGGTTCTTCCCGCCTTCTGCTTTTACAAACTTTCAGCGGATTTTTCTGCTGTTTATAATAATAACGGACGATCTGCCGTTTTAGATAGGATTATTTTATGATATGATAGTACTATCTGATTTTAATTTTATAAGGGAGTTCTGTAATGAAAAACTATACCGATTTTGATATGATACGCGATCTGCTGAAGAAACTGGCCGGTGTGAACCTTACATTTGTCGAAAATTCCATACCGGCTCTGTGCCGGTACGACTGCATCCTGGGAAACAGTATGAAAAAAGGACATTTCATTCCGGCAAGTCTGAAGGAGCGCCACATCTACTGCATCCGCGATGTGTTCGGCATTCAGTATGCACTGACATTCCACCGGACTCTGGAGCATCCGCTGGCCATTATCGGCCCGTTTCTGAATGCCGTGCCCAATGACCAGTTTTTTGTTTCTGTTATGAGCCGGAATCATATGCACCCCAACACAAAGGAACCTTTGAAGGACTACATTTCCCGGCTTCCGGTCATCAGCACCGCCCTCATCGGCTATCTGGCAGGCGTAATCGACAGCTATCTGCACGGTCAGGAAACGGAATTGAGTCTGGTTCAGCTTGACTACACCTCCGAAATAACCGGTATCGGCAATCCCTTCTTTTCCGATCCAGAAAACCAAATGCTGATGGAAAACTTTGAAAACGAATTTCCCTATAAGGAACTGCTTCACCATTCCATCCGGCACGGCAATCTTAAAGAGGCCATGACTGCTTACGATGCCGTTGTCAACCGCATCCGCATTCAAAATACCAACATCACGCTGAGTCAGGCACAGCGGTACAGCTATTCCCTGAATGCAATCTGCCACCACGCTTCCTATGAAGGCGGTGTTCCGGTCGCCGTACTGGATTTTATCTCCGCCAAAAATCTGGAGGAAGTCGATCATACCACTTCGCTTGCTTCTCTTCTGGAAGTCAATAACCGCATTCTGTTTGAATATGCCTCCATTGTCCAGTACCTGCATCTCAACCATTACAGCCGGCCGGTCCAGCGGGTCATTGAATACATTTTTATCAACCTGAATAAGGAAATCACTCTGGGAGACCTGGCTTCGGTCATTAAAGTCAGTCCCAGCTATCTGGCAGCTCTGTTTAAAAAAGAAACCGGGCGCTCCCCGATTGCTTTTGTTATCGAAAAGAAAATCAGCTATGCCTGCCAGCTCCTTCTGGAAACGCCCATGTCGATACAGGAAATCGCCCAGTATCTGGGCTATAAGGATGCCAGCTATTTTTCCCGGATATTCCGCAAGGAAAAAAAGCTTTCCCCGCAGGCTTACCGGAAAACCCCGGAGCGCTCTGCATAGCCTTTTGCGAAACAGGTGCCGGAGAAAAAACTCCGACACCTGCCCTGTCTTTTTATCTTTTCCACAGCCTTTCTCCATTTTCTTCCACAACATTCCCAGGTGGTTTTCTATTACTATAACAATAGGATGGGGTCCATCCAATCACATTTTTTACAGGAGGAATAACATGGAACGTATTTACGGCTATGCCCGTGTATCTGCAAGAGACCAGAACGAGGAGCGGCAAATGATCGCACTGCAGGAGTTTGGAGTCAGAAAACAGCATATTTATCTGGATAAACAATCCGGAAAGGATTTTGAACGTCCTCAGTACCAGCGGCTGATGAAAAAGATGAAACCGGCAGATGTCCTGGTGGTCAAAAGCATTGACCGGCTCGGAAGATGCTACGAGGAAATTCTGGAACAGTGGCGGCTTATCACAAAAGAACGGCTCATCAGCATTGTGGTGCTGGACATGCCTCTTCTGGACACACGGCAGAAAAATGATCTTACCGGAACTTTGATTGCTGACATCGTGCTGCAGCTGCTCAGCTATGTGGCCGAAACAGAACGGCTCTCCATCCATCAAAGGCAGGCGGAGGGCATCGCGGCCGCCCGGGCGCGCGGCGTACATATGGGGCGCCCGCCGATGAAGCGGACTCCCCTGTTCTTTCACCTGGCCAAATGCTATCTTGCCGGAGAAATCTCCGCCAGAAAAGCAGCCGCCCGTCTGGATATTTCTTCGACCACCTTTCTGCGCTGGGTCCGGGAAATCTGCATGGAAGCTTGACAATTCCGGATTTCCGGCTATAATAGCGTTAGAGCTTTTGTATCTGCGCGCCGTTCAGCCTGCAGAGTCGGTGTGAGGGGGAGCGCCCTGGCACTGCGTACAAAAGGACAAGCGATGGGAGTCCGTGTTTCGGATTGAGAGGATGCAACGGAGCATCGACCGCACATTATAAGCTGCAAAGCCGGCACCATCGCGATGTTATACCGGAGAAGAGTAGCTCCTCTCCGTCCATCCTGACAGAATTAAAACGTGCCGTCCGGCACGTTTTTCATTTTCTTCCGAGTCGATGGTCCCTCTTACAGGCAGCAGAAAAGAGGAATCCTTATGAACAAAAACAAACATGTAACAAGACTGGTCTTTCTGGCCATGATGGTCGCTCTCGGCGTTGTTATTTCGCCGATCCTCCGGGTAGAAGGCATGTGTCCGATGGCGCATTTTATCAACATCACCTGCGCCGTTATGCTCGGCCCCTGGTACGCTTTTCTTTGTGCACTGGCCATCGGCATTCTCCGGATGATCTTTATGGGCATCCCTCCGCTGGCCCTGACCGGCGCGATCTTCGGTGCTTTCTTGTCCGGCATGCTTTACCGGCTGTCCAAAGGAAAACTGGTCTGCGCCTTCATCGGTGAGGTAGTCGGAACCGGTATGATCGGAGCCATCATTTCCTATCCGGTCATGACCTTCATCTGGGGAAGAACCGGACTGACCTGGTTCTTTTATGTACCGTCCTTCATCGCCGGGACACTGATCGGCGGCAGCATTGCTTTTCTGTTCCTGAAGCATCTGCAGAAGGCAAAGCTTTTGTCCACCTTCCAGTCTGCTCTGGGAACCACCGTCTATGAAGGTGGAGACACCGTTGCCAACGACGCCATGGGCATCGCATTCCTTGGCTTTATCGGTTATCTGGCAACCGTGATTGCAGTCAAGCAGTTTGTCCCGTCTCCTGGGCCGGCTGCAAACAGCCTGAAATATCTGGTTCTGGCCGCATTTCTGATTGGAGCTGCCGCATACTGGAAAACCCATAAGACAAAAACCGTTTCCAGCGCAGCCTGACTGTTCCGGCCAGACCGACCAAAACCATCCGGAAAGGAGAATTTCCATGCAAAGTTCACAGACGCAGCAGGATTTTGAAAAACTGCAGAAATTACAGGAGGCTTTCCATGGTGCCAGGGCTGCAGTCTCCGAAACAGCGCCTCTGATTCACAACATTACCAGCCCGATCGCAATCAATGACTGCGCCAACGCCGTTCTGGCGCTGGGAGCCAAGCCGATCATGGCGGAACATCCGAGAGAAGCGGCGGAAATTGCTTCCATGGCCCAGGCTCTGACCGTCAGTCTTGCCAACATTACCGATGCCCGGGCCGAATCCATTTTTCTGGCCGGACGAAAAAAGGCCGCTGTGATCGACCTGGTCGGCGTCACCTGCAGTCCGTTCCGCATGGAGCTGGCAAAACGTTTTATTGAAGAATGCCATCCGGCAGTCATCAAGGGAAATGTCTCCGAAATCCGTGCAATTCTCGGAACCGGCTTTCATGCAGCCGGCATTGATGTCAGCCGTGCAGATGCCGTAACAAAAGAAAACCACCCGGCCAGATGCCGGATGGCAGAGCAAATGAAAGAATACGCGGCCCGCACTCACGCCGTGATTCTGGCAAGCGGTGAGGTCGATCTCATCGTGGATGCAGACGGAAAAAGCGCCGCCTTTGTGGAAAACGGCACTGCGGATCTGGCAAGGATTACCGGAACCGGCTGTATGCTGACCTGCATAACCGGCGTATATCTTTCCGTTACCGACCCGATGACCGCCTCTATCCTGGCCGCTGTCACACTGGGAGCAGCCGGGGAACTGGCAGATTCCGGAAACGGACTCGGCACCTACCACATCCGCCTGCTGGACGCGCTTTCTACATTGACCGACCGTCAGCTGGATACCCTTATGCGTGTCTCCTTTTCATAAAACCGGACATCATACATCCCCCGTCTGCACCGGCTCTGCAGATTTCCGGCAGGCGTTCCGGTGTAATTCCGCCGATTGCATAAACCAAAAGACCGTTTTCCCGGCCATAGCAGCAGATCTCCTCAAGAAACGGCAGACCTCGGCCCGGAAGTCCTTTTTTACAGTCGGTCTCATAAATATTTCCGGCAAATACATAATCGGCACCCAACCGCTTCGCTTCCCGGACATCCTCCAGTGAGTGAACGGAGGTGCCGATTTTTTCGTATTTTTCCCGCTGCTCCAGCTTTCTTAAAACCACAAGCGGAAGATGCAGCTTTCTGTACTGCAGCGCATCCGCTGCTTCCGGAAAGCCGTGCAAAATCAGCTCCGTCTCCTGCTTCCGGCAGATCTCCAGGACCTCCTCTGCCAGCTTTATATACAATTCTGTCTTCAGATCCTTTTCCCGCAGCACGACCGCCTTCGGTCTCCTGGCCGCAATCCAGGAGATCTGCTCCAGATACTGCCGCCAGCTTTCGGTTCCCGGCTCAAAATCCGGTTCAAAATCGGACTCTTCCTTCCATAAAATATGCCGGTTGGTCACGGCAATCATCTGCTGATACATTCCTTTTCCTTCTTTCTTTTTCCTCTTCCCGTCAGCATGCTCCATCCCGATACGATAACGCTGCTGCAAAAACACCGATTTTTCTTTCCCTGCCATCCCGTTCGGGCCTGCCTCTGATCTTGTGTCGGTCCTACGCCGCGTAGAACTGTTTCCATTTTCCGCTCCGGTAACGGCCATAGAAAAAGCTGCTCCGGACGATCCAGTCCACCACCATGGCAAACCAGACACCGACCGCACCCAGTCCCAGCCAGATACCGGCTACAACACTTAAGCCAAGACGGCAGATCAGCATGGACAGAATGGAAACCAGCATCGGATACGTTACATCATTGGCTGCACGCAGCACATTGGTCAGCGTAAAGGACGCCGGCCACAGAAAAACTGCGCAGCCGTTATGGATCAGAACCAGAACCGCTGCCAGATGAAGCGTTTCCTCGGACAAGCCGTACAGCTTAAGCATTACCGGCATCGCAGCAAGAACCGTCAGACAGCACAGGCCGCTGATGAGATAGGTCAGCTTCATCATTTTTCCGGTATAGTACTCGGCCTGATCATAATCGCCGGCTCCCACGCACTGACCAATGACGGTAATCATGGCAAGATTCATCGCCTGGCCGGGCAGAACACCCATGCTGTCCAGGTTATTTGCCACTGCATTGGCTGCAATCTGAACTGTTCCGAATGTGGCAATAATACTCACCACCAGCACCCTGCCCAGCTGAAAAATGCTGCTTTCCACGCCTCCCGGAATTCCGATATGAAGAATCCTGCGGATCATGGCTCCGTTCCAGTGAGGCTTCCGGGTACCGGCACAGATTTCCAGCTGCGGATCCCGGATCCGGATCATCAGAAGCACACATGCGGTCATTCTTCCGATCAGAGAAGCCAGCGCCGCACCGGCTACGCCCCAATGGAGCAAATAAATCAGACAGGCATCCCCGATCACATTGATCACATTCATGATAATCGACACCTGCATGGAGATTCGGGAATTGCCCATAGAGCGAAACAGCGCCGCGCAGGAATTATACACTGCCAGAAACGGATAAGAAAACGCGGAGATCACCAGATACGTCAGGGCGTTCTGCATGACATCCGGCTCGATTCCGTGATAGATCGTATTCAGAATCCCGCGGCGGAACAAAACTGCCAAAGCCATAACTGCCACAGCAATCAGCCCGGTGATCAGAAGCAGCTGATCGGCCGATTCGCAGGCCTTTTTCCTGTCCTTCTGTCCCAGGTACTGAGACGCCACCACCGCACCTCCGGTAGAAACAGCCGCGAATACATTAATCAAAAGCGTATTGATCATATCTACCAGCGAAACACCGGAGGTGGCGGCTTCTCCTGCGCTGGACACCATCATGGTATCCACCATACCGACGGATACAGCCAGAATCTGTTCTATGATCAGGGGTGCAATCAGCCGCTTTAAATCCTGACCGGTAAACAGATACGGCTGCTCTTTCCTGCTTCTGCTCATGCTGTCTCCACCCCATTTTTCGCACAGACATCCTGTAAACAGCACCGGTCACAGTACGGCTTTGTCCTTGCGGTGCATACTTCTCTTCCATGGTAAACCAGGCGGTGGCAGAAATCGCTCCCCTCCTCCGGCGGTATGATCTTCCACAGCGCCATCTCCACCTTTTTCGGCTCCTTGATATTGTCCACCAGTCCCATCCGGTTGGTCAGGCGGATACAATGTGTATCCGTCACAATGGCCGGCTTCCCAAACACATCTCCCATAATCAGATTTGCACTTTTCCTTCCTACTCCCGGAAGTTTTAAAAGCTGGTCAAACTGATCCGGTACGTTCCCGCCGTACTCATCCCGCAGCATTTTCATGCAGGCGCTGATATCTCTGGCCTTGCTGTGTCCCAGGCCGCAGGGCTTTACGATCGCCTCAATGTCCTCCACAGACGCTTCTGCCAAAGCATTTACATCCGGATACTTCGCATACAGATCCTCCACTACCACATTGACACGCGCATCTGTACACTGGGCTGCCAGGCGGACACTGACCAGCAGCTTCCACGCTTCATTATAATCCAGGGTACATCCGGCATCCGGATATTCCGATTTGAGGCGCCGGATCATCTCCAGTGCCAGTTCTTCTCTCGTCATTTCTTCTGTCCTCTCTCTTTTCTGCTTTTCCTGCACAATTCTGTGCATTTTCATTTAGTATAACACAAAAAAGTCCCGGATGCATAAAATCCGGGACTTTTTATCCACATTCCTAAACTTTGAACTTCGATTTAGCCAAATAAGCTCGGCAGCCATAAGCTGATACCAGGAACAAAGGTGATCAGCAGCAGGGTGATGATCATACACAGATAGAATGGCAGAGTTGCCTTTACTACCTTCTCCATCGGAACCTTCGCAACGGCAGAACCGATAAACAATACGGCGCCTACCGGAGGAGTCAGAAGGCCGATACCACAGTTCAGAATTACCATGATACCGAACTGAATCGGGCTGATGCCGATGGACTGCGCGATCGGAAGAAGGATCGGGGTTGCGATCAGGATGATTGGCGACATATCCATGATACAGCCCAGAACCAGAAGGATCAGGTTCAGCAGCAGAGCCAGAATGATCGGGTTGCTGGTCAGACCGGTGATGGCATTTGCTGCCAGATCCGGCACGTGCAGACGAGTCAGGCAGTATCCGAAGATACTGGAGGTTGCAATCAGGATCAGCACGATAGAAAGGGTATCCACACAGTCACCTAAAACTCTCCATACGCCCTTCCAGTCCAGGCCTTTGTAAATAAATACGCTGACAAGCAAGCTGTAGATAACTGCGATTGCAGCAGACTCCGTAGCCGTAAACACACCGCCTACTACGCCGAATACTACGATCAGCACTGCTGCCAGTGCCCAGAAGGATACACTCAGCTGCTTGATCAGATTCTTGATGCTGAACGGATCACCCTTCGGGTAATTTCTCTTTACAGAGATAATGTAAGAACCGATCATCAGAGATGCAGCCAGCAGCGCGCCCGGAAGATATCCGGCCAGGAACAGGCTTCCTACAGAAATACCGCCTGCTGTGGTTGCATAAATAACCATGTTATGGCTCGGAGGAACCAGAAGTCCCTCACAGGAAGAAGTAATGGTAACTGCAGTCGAGAAATCTGCATCATAGCCCTGATCTACCATCATCGGGATCATGATAGAACCTAAGGATGCTGTATCTGCTGCTGCAGAACCGGAAATACCGCCGAAGAAATAAGATGCCACGATATTAACCATTGCCATACCGCCGCGCATCCAGCCTACACAGGCATTCGCCAACGCAATCAGCTTTTCCGAAATACCACCGGAACCCATCAGACATCCCATGGTGATAAAGAACGGAACTGCCATCAAGCTGAAGGAGTTAATACCCTTTACCATCTGCTGACAGATCGTTGCCAGCGGAAGGCCCTGAGACAGCAGGCAGAGTACGGATGACAGGGCTACTGCGTAAGCAATCGGGAAGCGCAGGAATACCATGACAAAAAAGCTAAGTAATAAAATCATAATTGCAAAGCCGTCACCACTCATTACTTCTCACCCTCCTTTACAAAGATGCCTTTAATATGCTCATAAATAGCTTCCAGCTCAAATACCAGCATAGCCACACCGGCTAACGGTACCGGGAAGTACATCCAGAATCTGGATAATTTCGGCATACTTACATAAGTTCCTTTGGAGCCGATGCCGCTTGCATACTGCCAGCCTACCACGATCATGATTAACGCCAGAATCAACACTGCAGCGTCTGCAAGAATGTCCAGGAATTTGATCACATTCTTCGGCAGATAACGGTCAAATGCGGTCATACGAATATGTCCGTTGCGGCGAATAGCAAGTGCAGCAGAAAGCACTGCCATATAGGACATACAGGTCAAAACCACTTCCTCACTCCATGCCGGATCCGGAATGAACGGGATGTAACGTCCTGCAACAGACATACTGGTGATTGCAATATCCACAATCAGAAGAATCTTGCACAGAAACATTACAAACTTGTACGTTAAGTCATATGCCGGCCTGATCTTGTCGATCTTCTCAAAAATTGATGGCATATCTTGGTTCCCCCTTTTCTTTTTTCTTTTTTCTCTTTACCCACCTGCAAAACAGGAAGACGGCTGCCGCCTCTTTATCCGTCCGACCGTTTGGCAGAAAGATAATTGTTTTAATAAAACAGGGCACAGAGGGCTGTCGCATGCCTTCTGTGCCCTGAATTTTCCTTAGCTCACAGCCTCAGAAAAGTGTGCTCTTTTTATTTCATATCCAGAAGCTGCTGATACAGCTCTTTGTTGCTTGCTGTAGAGGAGTCAATAATATCCTTACAAGCTTCCTGCCACGGAGCCTTATCTTCAACGTCCACAACATGAACGCCGTCTGCCTTCAGCTGCTCCAGAACTTCGTTCTCAGCTTCCTCAGAAATCTTGCGGTTAAACTCAGAAGCATACTTTGCAGCTTCGGTCATAGCTTCCTGCTGTGCCTCGGTTAACTTGTCCCAAGCCTCATCGGTAATGATAACCTGAATTGCGCCAAGGGTATGTCCGTCCAGAATCAGGTTCGGAGCTACCTCCGGGAATGCGTTGGACTTGTAGTTTGCGATCGGCTGCTCAGCACCGTCTACAACGCCGGTCTGCAGTGCGGAATACAGCTCGTTAAATGCAACTACGGTCGGGCTTGCGCCAAGGCCTTCAACCATACCGTTCATGATCGGGTCGTTGGACACACGCAGCTTCATGCCCTTTAAGTCTTCCAGTCCGTTTACTTCCTTAACGGTGAAGAAATGACGGAAACCTTCCTCGCCGTAGAACAGACCTCTTACACCTAAGCCGTTATCATGCGGTTCCATTAAGAACTCTGGTGCCAGATCACTGGTAGCAAAGTTCCAGAAATGATCACGATTCTCAAAAGTATATGGGATAGACAGAAGCACGGATTTTTCTGCGCCGTAGCTGGTTAATGCAAATGCAGAGATACGGGACATATCAATCGTTCCGCCGCCGCCTAACATGGTATCCAGAACGTCGTTCTCAGAACCTAACACGCCGCTTGCCTGCAGGTCGATCTTGATCGAACCGCCGGACAGCTCTTCTACTTTCTCTTTGAAAGCGCTGTCAGTCTGTCCAACAATGGTATCCAGCGGGTTAACCTCTGCGTAAACCAGAGTAACCTGAGGATCATTTGCTGCCGCTGCCTCACCTGCCGGTGCTGCATCTTCCTTGCTCTCAGCTGCTTCTGCTGCTGCTGCTGCCGCTGTGGTCTCTGCCGGTGCTGCTGCTGCCGTGGTTGCCGTATCCGGGGACTTCAGTCCACATCCTGCTAAAGATGCTGCTACCATAGCGCCGCACAGCATTGTGCTAATCCATCTTTTCTTCATGTTACGTTTCCTCCTCTTAATACATTCTTTAAATGTTTCTGCACTTCTTAACGCGTTCTTTACGTTAGTTTCATTATAAAACAAGATATCCTCGATTAAAATGGTAATTTTTTGTGAATCATAGTAAAATTTTAACCTAAGCTCTCATCTTTTTTATGCATTTCATACAGAATCACCTATTTCCAGCCGACTGACGGTTCTGAAAAATATCCGTACGATACTCGGTCGGGCTCTGCCCGGTAATCCGTTTGAAAACCTTGGCAAAATAATTGGAATCCGGATATCCCACAGCTTTCCCGATCTCCTTCACATTGACGGTGGGGAGACTCAGCATTTTCTTGGCCTCCTGCACCCGGTATTCCGTCAGATAGGACGTAAAATTCTTATTGAAGCACTGCTTGAACAACTTACAGAAATAGGCTTCCGAGTAATTCATGGCCCGGGCCAGATCCTGCATGGAAATATCCTTCATGTAATTTTTCTGGATATAGGAGAGAATCATCTCCGAGACTTTCGACATGCGGACACTGGCCGTATCCTCCAGTTCCTCCTCCGCAGGCAGGCTGCCTGCCGCTTCTTCCAGCTGCTTCCGTTCACCGATCAGGCGGATCGCCTCCTCCAGCACCAGCATCAGCTCCTGCTCATCATACGGCTTCAGCAGGTAATCCAGCGCCCGGACAGCAATCGCCTTTTTAGCGTAATCGAACTCATCGAACGCAGTCAGAAAAATAATGCAGCAGTTCTTATCCGTTTCCCGTATCTTCTTTGCGGCTTCAATTCCGTTGATTCCCGGCATCTCAATGTCCAGAATAGCAATCTGGATCTTTTCCCTCTCGTAGACCTCCAGTGCCTCTCTTCCATTTTCCGCCTGAAAAATCTGGCAGCGTCCCTCCAGATTTTTCTGAAGAGTTTTGCATAAAACTGCCCTTTCGATCCTTTCATCATCTGCAATTAATATACGGTACATGAATCTTCCCCCTATACGTTCCTTTTCACACAATCTTCTCTTTGTGCTTCTGTCTACCATGCTGTTTCCTGAGGAATCCGCATCTGAATCACGGTCCCCCGTCCTTCCCTGCTGTAAATCCAAAAACTGTCCTCTCCGTACATCGTATGTATCCGGTGATAAATATTCCCCAGTCCGATTCCGACCCGCGCCGTGCGCTGACCACCCAGAGCCGCTTTAAGTGACTTAAGCTTCTCCTGCGTCATCCCAAGTCCGGTATCCGACACAGAAATGATTACATTTTGTCCCCTCTTCCAGACCTTCAGCCGGATCCGGCCGCCCTGCTCCTTCTTGGAAAGACCGTGAATAATTGCATTTTCCACCAGCGGCTGAAGAGTAAACGCCAGGATTTTCACCCGGTGTGCATCGACCGCAATCTTCTCCTCAAACCGGATCCGATCTCCGAACCGCATCTGCTGAAGATATACGTAATCCCGCACCACCTTGAGCTCCTGCTCCAGCGGCACGATCTGCTCCGAGGTTTTCAGATTATAACGGAACAGATTACTCATGCAGGATATCATTTTTTCCGTAGTGGCCGCATCCTCCAGCTTTGCCATACAGGCAATCATATTCAGAGTATTAAACAGAAAATGTGGGTTGATCTGACTTTTTAAAATCTCCAGGCGGGCAGCATCCAGACGTTTTTCCATCTCGATCCGCTCCAGCTCCTCCTTGTGAAGCAGCTCCGCCATTTCATTATTCTTCTTCAGCGTATTGATGTAACCTTCCGTAGCATGCTTCATCTTGTTGAAGGCCCGGATCATCTCACCCATCTCATCCTCATTATCCACTTCCAGATCGTTTCCGCTGAAATCATTTTTGGCAATCTTGCGGCTGGCATTCACCAGCTTTTCCAGCGGATGGATCAGCGCATAAGATAAAATCCGCGACAAGTAACCGGCAATCAAAATCATAATAACCGAAAACAGCACCACCAGATACGGCACGTAATGGAGGACGGAGATCCGATCCTGATATTTCCGGCTTTCGTCCCGCAGCGTGGACTGCACCAGCCTTCTGGCATACACCTGAAGATATGACTGCATATTGTAAACCTGGTAAAGACGCGGCACAAAATCCTGATCCTTTTCCTTCAGCACAAAGACCTCATCTCGGGCGATGCAGTAATTTTCATAGCCATTCTTCACATTCCACGTTCTGGCATAGCGTTCCTTGCCGACCTGCCGAAAATCAAAGGGCAGCGCCCGGACACACCGCTCCGTCCGCACGATCGAAAGCTCATACTCCTCCTGGGTCTCCCGTGTCCGGTTCCTCACATACGCCTCAAAAGCCTTGATTTCCATCTCCAGAGCCTCCTGGAAATCGTAGCATCTGGAGTTGTCATCCAGAATTTCCTCAAAGCTCTGTGTCGTAAAACGAGAAACCCGAATATTAAAAAGCACAGACACGATCATGATGGAAATGACCATCACCGTATAAAATCCAAGCTTATATTTTAAGGAAAGTGTCTTCCAGTAATTTACAAAGCACTTCATTACGGCTTCATCCCAACCTGACGGGCCAGCGCTGCCGCTTCCCGTGCGATCTCCAGCTCCTCATTCGTCTTGATCACCAGCACATTGACCTTCGACGTTCCGTCTGAGATCTTCACCGCCTCTGCCTGTTCCCGGTTCTTCACCTCATCGATGGTAATGCCCAAAAATTCCAGATACTCGCAGATCTCCTCCCGGATATCGGAATCGTTCTCCCCGACTCCGGCGGTAAAGACAATGTTGTCCACACCATTCATGGCCGCCGCATAGCTGCCTACATACTTTGCCACCTTGTAGGCAAAGATCTCTCTTGCCAGCGCCGCATGGTCGTTATATTTGATCTCCGCATCCTTCAGTTCCCGGAAATCGCTGGACAGGTTGCGGGAAAGGCCCAGAACCCCTGATTCCTGATTCAGAATCGTCATGATCTGCGGGAAATCCAGATTCTCCTTCTTCGCCAAAAACTCCAGCGCACCGGGATCCACATCGCCGCACCGGGTTCCCATCACCAGACCCTCCAGCGGCGTAAAGCCCATGGAATTGTCTACAACCCTGCCGTATTTCACCGCACTGATGCTGGCACCGTTTCCCAGATGACAGACAATGGTCTTCACCCGTTTCGGATCCTGCCCCATAAATTCTGCTGCGCGCTGTGACACATATTTATGGCTGATTCCGTGGAATCCGTACCGGCGGATCTTATATTTTTCATAATACTGATACGGAAGACCGTACAGAAATGCCTTCGGCTCCATAGTCTGGTTGAAGGCCGTGTCAAACACACCTACCATCAGCGTATCCGGCATCAGCTGCCGGCAGGCATCCACGCCAACCAGATTCGCCGGATTATGTAACGGTGCCAGGTCATTGCACTCCGTCATAGCCTGAATGACCTCATCCGTAATCACAACAGAACCGGTAAATTTCTCTCCTCCGTGAACCAGGCGGTGGCCGATCACATCGATCTCCCCGAAATTTTGGATGACTCCTTTTTCCGGATCAATCAAGGTCTTCAGAATCGTATTGACCGCCTGCTTATGATTTTCCATGGCAGTCGGCTCTTTCAGCGAAACCCCGGTATCCGTTTTATAAGAAAAAATTCCATCGATCCCGATCCGCTCGCAAACTCCCTTTGCCAGAACCTGTTCACTTTCCGAATCGATCACCTGGAATTTTAAAGAAGAGCTTCCGCTGTTTATCACCAAAATCTTCATGTTCTTTTCCCTTTCCCCACACGATATATAATAGAAAATTATATAACACTTTTGACCAGCTGTCAAAGTTTGGAGAAAAAAAACGGGGCAGTCTGTCTCCAAACTGCCCGTTTCGATTCAAGCATTATGCCAGATATTTCTTCAGCGTTGCCCGTACCGCACCAGGACCGGCAATTTCCTCTTTAAACATCTCTTCAATCGTCTCACCGATTCCGGCCGCATACAGATCGCTTCCGAAAATGTTGGCATTGGAAAGGATCGGCTTTAACTGGCCGGTATAAGTCTCCGGTCTGCCCATCTCAATTCCTTCCAGCTCCTTTGTAAGCTCCGGAACCATCGGGTCAGCAGACAATTCAAACGGCTTGCCCTCATCATCAACCGCCAGCAGATAACGGCACCAGCCGGCAATGGCTAACGGAATCGCCGTCAGCTTCTTTGCATCGCCGTATTTTGCCACGTAAGATTTGATGGTCTCGCCATAGCGGATGCCGACCTTCTGAGAGGTATCCGTTGCGATTCTCTGCGGCGTATCCGGCATGAACGGGTTCGGGATCCGAACATTAATAACTTCATCCACAAACTCCTTCGGAGACAGGATGCCCGGGTCTGTTACCACCGGCATGCCTTCCACCGGTCCGATCTGATGTACCAGCTTGTTCAGCTGCTCGTCCTTCATCTCGTCTGCAATCAGATCATAGCCCAGCACGCAGCCGTATACAGCCAGCGCCGTGTGCAGCGGGTTCAGACAGGTGGTAACCTTCATCCGCTCTACCTTGTTTACCGTATCCCGGTCGGTCATGTAAACGCCGGCCTTCTCCAGAGCCGGTCTTCCGTTCGGGAATTTGTCCTCGATTACCAGATACTGCGGTCCCTCTGCATTCACAAACGGCGCAATATAGGTTCTCTTGGAGGTGATCACCGGAGCCATATCCTCCACACCGGCCTTCTCCAGCTCTGCACATACAGAATCCGCAGGACGGGGCGTGATCTTATCGATCATGGACCATGGGAAGGATACCTGCTTTTCATCCTCCAGATACTGGATAAAGCCGTCCTCTACAAAGCCCTTCTTATTCCACTCCTTTGCCATGGTGGTAATGGAATTCTGCAGCTTCTCGCCATTGTGAGAGCAGTTATCCATGGAAACAACCGCCAGCGGCGCCTTGTTTGCCTGATAACGCTCATACAGCAGCGCGCATACCACTGCCATCGCCGATCCGGCCTTCTCCGGTCCGTTATCGATATCCGCCTGGATGAACGGGAAATAATTTCCGTCCGCACCCTTCAGCGCATAGCCCTTCTCCGTGATGGTAAAGGAGATCATCTGCAGACCAGGGTTCACAAAAATCTCTTTCAGCCGGCTCCACTCGGATTCCACATTGGACTGAGCCTTGATCGCTTCTGTAAGAGAACCCAGGACCTTCTTGTCCGTGGAGCCGTCTGCCTTCAGAGTAACAGCCAGAACCAGATTGTCATATGGCTTGTAGATCTTGTCCACCACATCAAAGTCAAAGGTTTCCACACAAGTAATGCCCTTTTTCGCTTCTCCGGATGCAATCAGCTTGTCTGCAATGCCGCCGATAAAAATACGGAAAATGTTTCCTGCCCCGAAATGTACCCAGACCGGAGCTGCCTTGGTTTCCGCTGCCACTGCCTCAATGTCATAAGACGGAAGACCGATTCCGGCTGCCTCCCATGCGCTTCTGTCCTTTAATCCTTCTAAGGTTAATTTCATTTGAACCATCCTTTCTGCCTGTTACGCTTCCTTTGCGTTCTTGTCAATTGCTTCCCAGAGACCTTCCAGATAAATTGCGCCCAGCGCCCGGTCATACAGGCCGTAGCCCGGCATTGCCACCTCGCCCCAGATCATTCTTCCATGGTCCGGACGGATAATGCCGTCAAATCCGGTCTCGTATAAGGTCTTCATGATCTTGTACATATCCATGGATCCGTCCGCTGACAAATGCGCTGCTTCCTCGAAATCCCGCGGGCTGTTGTACTTTAAGTTTCTCACATGAGCAAACGGAATTCTTCCTTTTGCCGCACGGATGATCTCGCAAATATCATTCTGCTGATTGGAGCCCAGAGAACCGGTGCACAGGGTAATGCCGTTATATGGCTTGTCCACCGCCTTCAAAAGACGCTCAACCGTCTCCTTGTCTCTCACGATTCTCGGCAATCCGAAGATCGGCCATGCCGGATCATCCGGATGAATGCCCATGCGGATATCATACTTTTCGCACACGTCTCCGATTGCTTCCAGGAAATAGACCAGATTATTGAACAGTTTCTCCGCATCTACATCCTTGTATGCCTCAAACAGTGATTTTAATTTTTCCAGACGCTCCGGCTCCCAGCCCGGCATCACGAAGCCGTTGGACATCTTCTCAACCGACTCTCTCATATGCTCCGGATCGATCTGGTCAACTACATCCTGATTGTAAGCCAGCACAGTAGAGCCGTCGGCTCTCTTTCTTGCCAGGTCAGAGCGGGTCCAGTCAAAAACCGGCATAAAATTGTAGCATACCATATGGATTCCGGCTTTGCCCAGATTCTCCAGCGTGGTAATGTAGTTGGCAATATGCTCGTCCCGCTTTTCCGTGCCGATCTTAATGTCATCAGAAACGTTAACCGACTCAATGCCCATGATGGTCAGGCCGGCATCCTCCACTTCCTTTTTCAGAGCTGCGATCTCTTCTTCCGTCCATACTTCCCCCGGCATTTTTCCCATTAAAGTGGTAACCACTCCTTTTACGCCCGGAATCTGACGAATCTGCTCGAGAGATACGCTGTCATAGCCTGGCCCATACCAACGCAATGTCATGTTCATACTAACATCCCTCCGTCTTCTTTTTATTTGCATTTTCATTGCTTTTTTCTTATCCAAAGCCTACTTTCGGCATATACTTGTATGGTAGTTTATTTTCAAGTTTTATTCAACATGGAATTTTTCATGAAATTTTGTTTTGTTTTTTGGTTCATATGCACATATTTTAATTTTGGTTTTTTTGCTTTCTTGACTTTTTTCCAATCTCATCGTATTCTACTTGTATGGCAGTTCTTGCTGTTTTTGGAAATTTATCTGAAATCTGATATAAAAGGAGGCGCTAATTATGCAATTATTAGAGCGAAAGCCTTCTGAAAATGCCCGGACGTATGCCATTCGGGTACTCCTTCACAATATTATCAGCCTGGAACTGGCTCCCGGCAGCGCCGTCAGTGAAAACGAACTGTCCGCCACCCTGAATCTGTCCCGCACGCCGGTCCGGGAAGCGTTAATTGAGCTGAATCAGATGCGGCTGGTCAACATTCTGCCTCAGCGGGGAAGCTATATCGCCAAAATCGATTATGATATGATCGAAGAATCCCGGTTCATGCGGCTGGTCCTGGAGGTTGCTGTGCTGAAGCTGGCCTGCGCCCAGGGTATTGCCGGAACCTTTCTTACGCGTCTCCATGCAAATCTGGATCTGGAAAGGAAGAATTCCCGGAGCGGAAACTCTCCCTATCTCCTGGAACTGGACGACGCCTTCCACCGTCTGATTTTTGAATCCGTCGAAAAGAGCCGCACCTATAATCTGATTCATACCCAGATGATTCACTTCGACCGTCTGCGGACTTTGTCACTGAAAGCCGGCAGCAGCGCCCAGACCATCAATGACCACGAAAATATCCTGTATGCACTGGAAAAGCGGGATGCCGAACTGGCAGAGATGATCATGACCCGGCACCTGACCCGGTATCAAATTGAGAAAAAAGATCTGATGAAGCAGTATCCAGATTATTTTGTATAGCCGGAGCCGTTCCGTATTACCTGGTCCCAAATGCGAAAAAAGCAGCGGCAGATTTTTACTTACAAATGATACGGATTACTTTTTTTTGCAACGCTGCTGCAAGCGCTTCGTGACTGCTACTCTCCATGTGCAAACTATCCTGTGTACTTGGTTCTGCATATTCTGCGGCATCTAAGAAATAACACTTTTGTAATTCTGCCACTTTTGACATCCAGATAGACAGTTGGCGGCTTTTATTCACAGCCGTTCTGTCAAATCCCGCAAAAATGCTGTTTCCAATTTGCGTAGAGATTGGTAGTCATTACCTTATCCAAACCAGTATAATCATCAAAAATATATGGCATCTGAAGCATACCATAATCATTAACGAAAGATAAGAGCTTGGATAAACCTCTGCAATAATACGTCCGTTGCTTTCTTTCTCAAGGCG
>JBJELD010000054.1:0-22734 GCA_051878975.1 Candidatus Caccovicinus sp. | reverse complement strand
AAGAGCTTGGATAAACCTCTGCAATAATACGTCCGTTGCTTTCTTTCTCAAGGCGGTCAGCTACATCTCTAAGCGCAATTGTCTGAATGTCCTCTTCTCCTGCGGTATTTCCAAACTTAATCGTGATTTTTTCTTATTGAATTTATGCAAAATATACAGGCATTCTTCTGTCTCAATCATTTTTCTGAATTTATACAAGATGGTCAGCTTAACCTCCTTTTCCTTTTCAACCATTTATTATATTTCACATCACAAAAAAGCCTCCGTCTCCTGCAGTTTTTCTGCATGAGGACGAAGGCTCATCTGCATTTGCGTTACAGGAAAGTCAAACAGTCCGGTTTTTTCAGAACATTACTCACCAAATACAGCAATATAATCCTTCTGGAACTTCTCGATTCCCTGATCCGTTAACGGATGCTTGGTCATCTGAACCAGAACCTTGTACGGCACGGTTGCAATATCTGCACCGGCTCTTGCGCAGTCGATCACATGGATCGGGTTGCGGATGCTTGCTGCAATGATCTGTGTCTGAATGTCATGCATGGAGAAGATCTCGGTGATGTCTTCAATCAGGTCAATGCCCGGCATGGAAATATCATCCAGTCTTCCCAGGAACGGAGAAACGTAGGTTGCGCCGGCTCTTGCTGCCAGAAGCGCCTGAGCTGCAGAAAATACCAGAGTTACATTGGTCTTAACACCTTCAGCCGTCAGAACCTTTACCGCCTTTAAGCCTTCTACGGTCATCGGGATCTTCACTACCATGTTCGGATGAATGGCAGCAATCTCACGTCCCTCTTTGATCATGTTCTCTGCGTCAGTCGTGGTAGCCTTTACTTCACCGCTGATCGGTCCGTCTACAATCGAAGCGATCTCTGCAATCACCTGCTTGAAATCTCTTCCCTCTTTTGCAATCAGGGACGGGTTCGTGGTAACTCCACAGATAATACCCATATCATTTGCTGCCTTGATTTCATCTACATTTGCCGTGTCAATAAAAAATCTCATAACTGTATCCTCCCAATCTTTTTCTATTTTTATATCTGTTTTTACAAGGAACGTACGGTTTCCGCCACATTCTCAGCCGTAAATCCGAAATGCTCAAACAGAACCTTTGCTGGTCCGCTGGCTCCAAAGCCCTTCATGGTCACATACGCACCGTCCAGGCCTACATATTTGCCCCATCCAAATCCGCTGAGTGCTTCTACTGCCACTCGTTTTCTTACGCTCTTCGGCAGAACCGATTCCTTATACTCCTCGCTCTGCTCCTCGAATAAATCCATACATGGCATGGAAACCACACGGATCTTTCTGCCTTCCTGCTCCAGAAGCTTCTTTGCATTCACTGCCAGCTCCACCTCGGAACCACTTGCCATAATGATTGCATCCGGCGTACCCTCACAGTCATCGATCACATAGCCGCCCTTTAATGCATCCCGGCTGCTTCCTGCCATCGAAGCCAGCTTCTGTCTGGTCAGAACCAGAGCCGTCGGCGTCCGTTTGGAGGTAACTGCGCTGTACCAGGCTGCCGCAGTCTCCACGCCGTCACACGGACGAAATACATGGAAGTTCGGCATTGCACGAAGCATAGCCAGCTGCTCGATCGGCTCATGGGTCGGTCCGTCCTCGCCTACGCCAATGCTGTCATGTGTCAGAACAAAGGTCAGCGGTACCTGCATAATCGCAGACAGTCTTGCCATCGGCTTCACATAATCGCTGAATACAAAGAAGGTTGCCACATAAGCCCGCAGACCGCCGTGCAGCATGATACCATTTCCGATCGCCGTCATTGCCATCTCGCGCACACCAAAATGCAGATTCCTTCCCTCCGGAGTTGCCCTGGAGAAATCGCCTGTACCACTCATATTGGTCTTGTTGGACGGAGCCAGGTCGGCAGAACCGCCAAACAGGTTCGGCAGCTTGTCCTTCAAATAATTCAGGGTCTTTCCGGACAGATTTCTGGTTGCCTCCGCATCGGACGGCTTCCAGAATTCCTCGTCATCCCACAGCTTCGCTGCCAGATCCTCATCATGGTACTCATCCCACAGAGTCTTCATTTCCGGATATTCTGCACAATACCCGGCAAACATCTTCTTCCACTCATCCTCTGCAGAAACCTTCTCTGCAGCCAGCTGAGTATAATAATCATATACCTCCTGCGGCACATAGAATGGTTCCTGTGACGGCCATTCCAGAAATTCCTTTAATGCAGCTACATTTTCTTCACCCAGCGGTTCGCCGTGTGCGCTGGCCTTGCCCTGCTTTGCCGGACAGCCGTAGCCGATCTGCGTCTTTACGGTAATAAAGGAAGGATGGGTGCGATCCGCCTTTGCCTCCTCGATTGCTGCACCGATTGCAGCCAGGTCATTGCCGTCCTCAACCGTGATCGTCTGGAAGCCGAATGCCTGCATCCTCATCTGAACATTTTCAGTAAACGCAATGTCCGTGCTTCCCTCGATGGAAATCTGATTGGAATCATAGAAGACGATCAGCTTTCCAAGGCCCAGGGTACCGGCCAGAGAGAAGCATTCAGAAGAGATACCCTCCATCATACATCCGTCGCCGCCCAGCACATAGGTGTAGTGATCGACTACCGGATACCCCTCTTTATTAAATACCGCTGCCATATGAGCCTCTGCCATCGCCATACCTACAGCCATGCCCATGCCGGCTCCCAGCGGACCGGTGGTCGCTTCCACACCAACAGTGTGGCGGTATTCCGGATGACCCGGAGTCAGGGAACCCAGCTGACGGAAATTCATCAGATCCTCTTTGGACAGTCCGCCGTATCCGAAAAGATGAAGCAGAGAATACAGAAGCATGGAGCCATGGCCGCCGGAAAGAATAAACCGGTCGCGGTCTGCCCACTCCGGATCTGCCGGATTGTGCTTCATGTGATGTGCCCACAGCTCAAAAGCTGCCGGCGCTGCCCCCAGCGGAAGTCCCGGATGTCCGGACTTTGCCTTCTGGATCGCATCTGCGGAAAGGATACGGATTGCATTAACTGCACATTCTTGTACTGTTTTCATGTTTTCCTCCATTCTGTGCGCCTCACGCTGCGCAGATAGGTTATTAGTTTTTCTTTAGCTTTATCATATCATTTTTTTCGGTTTGGCGTGAGCATCTACTTGGCTAGTTAATATCACTTTTTTGCTTTTTTTTCAATTTTTCCTAATTTCATGAACCAGCCGGTTTTATGACAGTCATCCCGTCTTTTATACCACATTTCTTTTCATCAGTCCATGGACTTTTTTTCGACGGCTACACCGCACGCGGCAGATTCCATTTATAATGACGGGCCAGCACCCGGATCACCACCACCAGAAGCGCACTGATAATCATGCCCGCATCGGAGCCGAAAAACGGCATAAAATAGACGTAGCAGACTGCTCCCGCGATAGAGGCGCAGGCATATACGTGCTTCTTCAGCACGGCCGGTGTCTGGCCCGCCATCATATCTCGCAGGATTCCGCCTCCTACGCCGGTGATCACGCCGAGAAAAATAATCAGGAACCGGTATTCTCCGAATCCGGCCTCAATAGCAGTGTCAATTCCCACCACCGTAAAGGCCCCCAGGCCTACCGCATCCAGAAGATTCATCACCCGCTCGTATGCCATCGACTCCAGAAAACTGATCGGCATCCGCAAAAAACGGATCGTTCCGAACAGAAGCATCACGGAAAGAAATGCAGTCAGAACATACACCGGATTGAGAAACAGCGCCGGCGGCGTCTGGCCGATCAGCAGATCCCGGATCATGCCTCCTCCTACCGCAGTTGTCACCCCCAGCACGACAATTCCCAGAAGATCCAGTTCCTTCCGGACCGCCACCATGGCACCAGAACAGGCAAACGCCACCGTCCCGATTATTTCAACAAAAAAAAGCACACTGATTTCTTCCAATTTTTCATCCTCACCTGTTTTTTGTCCGTTCCATACAGACATTCTTCTATTTCAAAGTGTATCAGAATAATAAAGATTGTCAAGGCCTTCCGTTCCCGACTGCACAGCCAAACAAGCAGGACTCCGGCAGCCTGTTTTCTGCTGCCGGAGTCCTGCTTGTTGTCTTAATTTTTTTGAAATATTATGCAAACGGATTCTCCGTCGGATACATCATGCCCTTCGGCTGGTTAAAGCCGATATCCTCTGCACCGAGATACTTAAAGATCTCAAACAGTGCCTTGCCGTAATGGCCGAAGGCCACTGCTCCGTGATGCGGATAATTTTTCTCGATCAGAACATGGCGGTAGAAACGGCCCATCTCCGGAATTGCGAAAACACCGATGGAACCGAAGGAACGGGTTGCAACCGGAAGCACCTCGCCCTGTGCCACATAAGCGCGGAGTCTGCAGTCTGCTGTGCTCTGCAGACGGAAGAAGGTAATATCACCAGGAACGATGTCGCCCTCCAGTGTTCCCTGGGTTACCTCTTCCGGAAGCGATCTTGCCATGATCATCTGATATTTCATGGAACATGCCGACAGCTTTCTGGAGCAGGTATTGCCGCAGTGGAAGCCCATGAAGGTATCCTGATGCGTATATGGGAATCTGCCTTTGATATCCTCCTCGTACATATCTGCCGGAACGCTGTTGTTGATATCCAGCAGGGTAACGGCATCCTGGCTGACACAAGCTCCGATGAACTCGCTCAGCGCGCCGTAAATGTCCACTTCACAGGAAACCGGGATGCCTCTTCCCGTCAGACGGCTGTTTACATAGCACGGAACGAATCCGAACTGTGTCTGGAATGCCGGCCAGCATTTTCCTGCAATGGCAACGTATTTTCTGTAGCCCTTATGTGCCTCGATCCAGTCAAGCAGGGTCAGCTCATACTGTGCCAGCTTCGGCAGGATCTCCGGCTTTAAGTTTCCGGCTCCCAGTTCCGCTTCCATATCCTTTACTACATCCGGAATTCTCGGATCGCCGTCGTGCTTGTTAAAAGCCTCAAATAAATCCAGCTCAGAGTTCTCCTCGATCTCAACGCCCATGTTGTAAAGCTGCTTGATCGGTGCGTTGCAGGCCAGGAAGTTTAACGGACGCGGTCCAAAGCTGATGATCTTTAGGCTGGAAAGTCCAACCAGTGCTCTTGCGATCGGAAGGAATTCTTCAATCATATCTGCACATTCCTCAGCCGTTCCTACCGGATATTCCGGGATATATGCCTTGATGTTGCGCAGCTTTAAGTTGTAGCTTGCATTCAGCATGCCGCAGTATGCATCACCGCGTCCCTGAGTCAGATTGCTTCCGCTCTCCTCGGCTGCCGCTATGAACATCACCGGGCCGTCAAAGTGCTTTGCAAGAAGAGTCTCCGAAATTTCCGGTCCGAAGTTTCCAAGGTATACCACCAGCGCGTTGCAGCCTGCAGCCTTTACATCCTCCAGCGCCTGAACCATATGGATCTCGCTCTCCACGATGCAGATCGGACATTCATAAATGTTCTTCACATCATACTTTCCGGCGTAAGCCTCCACCAGAGCCTTTCTCCGGTTTACCGATAAGGACTCCGGGAAGCAGTCACGGCTGACTGCTACGATACCGACTTTTACAACTGGTAAATTGTTCATAACTTCATCCTCCAATTTTTTATTCTTTTTCTGTTTTATTTCCACTTCACGGTACAGTCCGTATATATTCACAGCGTATCCCGCTAAATGGAGAGGTTCTCTCCTTTTAAGCCGATAAATGCCTGACCGGGCAGACCTCCCTCTTCGTGGCCGATCAGCCATTTGTTCTTCGCAAACAGCAGCCGGTCCTCCGGAAACACGTTCTCTGCCGGATCCATATCCGTGTTGGTTCCTCTCGGAAGAATCACCACACAGCGAAAGCCTTCGTCCTTTACATGACACGGGGCATAGTGCAGGGTCGTCGCATACACCTCGATCACCGTCCCGGCCGGCACCAGGAACGCCTCCACCAGGCTGGTATCGTAGGTATTGTCCTCCTGAATATCCTGCTGTCTGCCCAGCATGAGCACCAGGTCGGTCACCGCAATGTTGATTTCGGAATTACGGTGATACTCCAGCGCATTTAATTTTTTATTATGACCATTGCAATAGCCGGTCTGAATCGGCATCTGACCATAAAGATTTGACTCCATTTGTCTGATAACCGGAAGCTTCTCCAGCTCCTCTGCCGACGGCACATAGATCACATCCTCCGGAAGAGGGGTCTTTTCCATAGCCTCCAGAAGCTCTCTGCAGTCATATCCGGTTACAACCTTTCCGTAGGTACGAAATGCGGCATCCGTTACATTCTTGATTTCCATCTTTCATCTTCCTTCCTCCAGCTGCACCTGTTTTACAGGGCAGCCAGCACTTTGAAATCCTCCTTCAGGCTCTGGTACAGCTTCTTGTACAGCTGATGATACTTTGCATAGATCTCAACTTCTTCCGCCTCCGGACTGCTGCACTTGTCTGCGGAAATCAGCTCTTCGCAGGCCTTCTCTACGCTCTCATACAGACCGCAGCCCACGCCGGCCAGAATCGCTGCACCCAATGCAGGCCCCTCCGACTGATGTACCGTCTTGACACTGCAGTTGTAAAGGTCGGACAGC
Organism: Candidatus Caccovicinus sp.; assembly: GCA_051878975.1. Lineage (GTDB taxonomy): Bacteria > Bacillota > Clostridia > Lachnospirales > Lachnospiraceae > Caccovicinus. Next base: position 16,185 of record JBJELD010000054.1, on the reverse strand, counting down.
ATCTGTCTCCAGACCTTGCTCTTTCCGCCTCCGCCGCAGGCCATCATCTCGTCTACCTGAACTCCCATTTCCTTCAAAATGTCATTGCAGTCGGAGAGAGAGTAGGATACGCCTTCCATCACAGCACGCAGCAGGTGAGCTTTCGTGTGAATCGCAGACAAACCAAAGAAGGTTCCCCGGCAGTCCGGATCCAGGTGAGGCGTCCGCTCTCCCATCAGATACGGAAGATAAAGCAGATGGTCACTGCCTGCTGGAATCTGATCGATCTCCTGATTGATCAGTTCGTACACATCCACGCCCTGCTTTTCAGCCTCTGCGCAGAGATCCTGACAGAAATTGTCCTTAAACCACTTGAGGGACAAGCCTGCGGCCTGCGTCACACCCATCACATGCCAGGCACCCGGCACCGCGCAGCAGCAGGTGTGAACCCGGCCCTTCGGATCAATGGTAACCTGACTGCTGTGGGCAAATACCACACCGGAGGTTCCGATGGTAGTAAATGCAGTTCCGTCCTTTACCACTCCGGTTCCCACTGCTGCAGCCGCATTATCTCCGGCGCCGCCTACAACCTTCGTCTCAGAAGTCAGCCCGGTTTTCTCTGCGATCTCCGGAAGAAGCTGTCCGGTCACTTCGCAGGACTCATAAAGGGTTCCCAGCCATTCCTCCGGAATCTCCAGCTTGCCGAGAACCTCCTTCGACCAGCAGCGGCCAGGCACATCCAGAAGCTGCATGCCGCTGGCATCGGATACCTCTGCCGCAAATGTTCCGGTCAGGATATAACGGATATAATCCTTCGGAAGCAGGATATGGCGGCATCTTTTATAATTTTCCGGTTCATTTTTTCTGACCCAGAGAATTTTGGCCGCAGTCCACCCGGTCAACGGCGGATTGGCCGTGATCTCAATCCAGCGCTCTCTGGGCATCAGCTGCAGCATATCCTCCACCTCTGCACCGGTTCTCTGATCACACCAGATAATGGACGGACGGATGACTTCACCGTTTTCATCCAGCATCACCAGACCGTGCATCTGTCCGGAAAGGCCGATTCCTTTTACCTCTTCACCGGACACTCCAGCTTTTTCCACCACTTCCTTCAGCGTCTTCAGTACAGCATCCCGCCAGTCCTCCGGTTTCTGCTCCGCCCAGCCGTTATGCGGCTGATACAGCGGGTACTCACAGGAAGCAGAGGCTGCTACCTTGCCGTTCTCCTCAAATAAAACCGTCTTTGTTGCCGATGTCCCCACATCGATTCCAACCAGGTAATTCATCTTGTTCCCTCCCGTTTTGCAATTTTTCCTATTAATAGGATTATAGTATAAACACCGGAAAAAAACGTGCTGTTAATTGACGAATTAATAGCACTTTCTTGTACTTTCACAAATTCTCCGGCAGATGCTCACCGCCAAGTCTTTTCCGGTATTCACTGGGAAGGCAGCCATAACGCTTTTTAAAGGCCTTGGCAAAGGCACGGCTGTCCGGAAACCCGTGATCCATGGCAATATCCCCGATCTCATGATCGGTATTGATCAGCTCACGCACGGCATATTTCACGCGCAGATCGATCAGATACGTCCGGTAATTCACCTCAGCGTATTTCTGGAATACCCGGGACAGATAAGTGGGAGAAAAGCCGAACCGCTCCGCCACCTCCTCCAGCCGGATATCCTCCCGGTAATGCTCCTTCATATAACGGGTCACCTGAGACAGCTTGTCCAGATGCTTTTTCTGACGGATCACCGTATCGTCTATCTTTTCCTGTTTAAATTCTGTTACCAGAAGATATAAAAGCTCATAAAACTGACTTCTCACCTTCAGCCCGTAGCCGTATTGTCTTGCCTCATAGACCGAAAACATCTCCTCCACCAGCGCAGTCAGCCGCCGGTTGGTCTCCCGGTCCCTTCGGACAAAATTGATATATGGTGCCTCGTTTCGATACATGTCAAAGGTTTCCACCGGGATCTGCAGCACAATCGTGATATTGGGATCCGGGCAGTCGATCGAATGGATCTCATTGGAGTTTACAATGGTAAAATCCTGCGCTTTCAGATGAAAGCGCTGCGAATTAATATAAAAATCGATGGCACCCTGAAGCACCAGAAAGATTTCCACGGACTGATGCCAGTGCTTGGTTACCTTGTAGTTTCCATCCTTCCCCTCAAAGATGAACATTTTAAAAGGCAGGTCATCATTCGGAATGACCACCTCATGACGAAATTCCATTTTTCCACCTCATCTTTCATCCGGCCGCAGCCGAGCCTTTTTCGGTTTTTACCGGTTTTTCAGCTCCAGCTTATCCAGAATCTGATGTGCATTAATCCCGGGATGCGTTACATAGATCCGGAACACATCCTCTACAAAAACCAGGTCTGTCTTCAGATTTGCGGCTACCCATTCCGCCGTCTCGCCCCGGTTCATAAAACGCGTGATCTTGGCAATCAGAAACAGCCGGTCCTTCTCCTGTTTTTTTCGGTTCGATTCTCCCTCCGGACCCTCATGATCGTCTGTCTGGTCCCGCAGCCGGTCCGGCAGCACTCTTCCGGCAAACCGCTCAAATTTTTCCTTTACACTCCGCTTCTCCCGGAATGTTGCGCCATACTCAGCCCCCACGGAATCCAGCCAGATCGTTTCCAGCTCATAGGCTCCGTCCTGAATCGTAATGACCGCCATGGAAAGCGGCAGGGTAAAACGCTTGTAGCCGCAGCTTCCGGGATTCAGCCAGAGGCGGCCGTCCTCCTCCTGATTGTAGAGCATATGGGAATGGCCGAAAATCACGATCTGCGCCTTTCCCAGATCCTTTGGAAAATCATAGCGGTCATGGGTCATGATAAAACGGACTCCACCCAGATCAAACCGCCTCACCAGCGGCAGCCCCTCTGCCCAGAAGCCGTCATTGTTCCCCCGCACCGCATACAGCGGCTGACGGATCTCCAGCTTGTGATACAGCATCTGATTGTCAAAATCGCCTGCGTGGATGATCACATCGCAGGTCTGGAGCACCCGCTCCACCTCCGGCCGCAGCAGGCCATGTGTGTCCGAAAGAACTGCCGCCCGGATTGGTTCCCCCTTCATGTTATATTCTGTTCCCCCTTATTCCCAGCGCCGCTGTACGCAGCGCTGTTCTACTTTCATTATTCACATTTTTCCCGGAATTGTCAATTTTTTTTCTGCTGCCGAGGGCACCAGTCCATGCGATGCCAGAAGACCGCGCAGACGCTCCTTTTTCGCCCGGTCCAACGGCACCAGAGGCAGGCGGCAGACCTCCCGGCAGAGTCCCATCATTTCCAGCGCCGCCTTTACCGGAACCGGGTTTACGTCCCAGAACATGGCATTCATCAGATCCAGAAGCTCCAGCTGAAGCGCCAGGCTTTCGGCCTGCTTTCCGGCCATGTACAAACGGCAGACAGCTTCCATTTTTCCAGGTACCAGATTGCCCGCCACGGAGATCACCCCTTTTCCTCCAAGAGAAAGCACCGGCAGAATCTGATCATCATTTCCGGAATAGATATCCAGCTCTTCCCGGCACAATGCAGCAATTTCCGCAACCTGAGACAGATTCCCGCCGGCCTCCTTGACCGCGCAGATATTTGGATGCTCTGCCAGCCTCCTGCAGGTTTCCGGACAGATATTGACGCAGGTACGCGTAGGAACATTATAGAGAATCACCGGAATACAGACCTGATCGGCGATCTGGAAATAATGCCGGATCAGGCCCTCCTGGGATGTTTTATTATAATAAGGGGTTACCACCAGCAGTCCGTCCGCTCCCAGGTTCTGTGCCTCCCGGGAAAGCTTCACTGCATGGCGTGTATCATTGCTTCCGGTTCCTACGATCACCGGGAGACGGCCTCCGGCCTTCCGGATCACAACTTCCGCCACCTTAAGCTTTTCCCGGTCGCTCAAGGTGGACGCCTCTCCCGTAGTGCCGACCGCTACAAGCGCCGACGGACCCTGCTCGATCTGGAAATCCAGAAGCCGCTCCAGCGCCGGATAATCAATTTCCCCGTTCTCCTTCATGGGTGTCACCAGCGCCGTTGCGGCTCCGGCAAAAATCCTTCGCTTCATGGCATTCATCCAATCCATTTTCTTACTATACCAGTATGCATTCCCACAGCCGCGCGTACCCACGCATCCGCCAGAATTTTGGGTCAGACACCGTTTTCTGCTTCCGGCATAACGTAACAAAAAAGGGACTTTTTTCTATGTATCAGATTTTTATCTTTGGGGAAGATTCCCGGCAGCAGCGCCTGGCCGGAATTCTGGCGGACGCCGGCATTTCCATTACCTGTGCGTATGAAACAAATCCCAAATGGGCCTTTCTTTCCTTTGAACAGGCCGTCCGGACCTGTCCCATGATTCTGGCTCCGGTTCCATTTACAAAAGACTTAAAGACCGTCTGCTGCGGACCGGACGGCATTCCCGGCAAAAAAGACCGGTCACAGCCGGAATCCGCCACGCCCTGCCTTTCCATACCTCAGTTTCTTTCCCGTCTCCGGCCCGGCCAGACCCTGTTTGGAGGCAGCCTTCCCCTGTGCGTAACGGACTACGGGCAAAAACACGGTATTTCCTGTCGGGATTACATGGATCAGGAAACCGTCCGGATCAAAAATGCCGTGGCAACTGCGGAAGGCGCCATCTGCGAAGCCATTCAGGCCAGTCCCCGGACCCTGCAGGGAAGCGCCGGGCTTGTGGCCGGTTACGGGCGATGCGGCCAGGTCCTTGCCAGAAAACTGAAGGAACTGGATCTGCAGCTGACCGTGCTGGAGCAGAATGAAGTGCGGGCTGCCCAGGCGCAGGCCGACGGTTTTCCTGTGCTTTTCCCCGAAGAACTCCCGGATTCCGAACGGGCCGGCCAGCTGATGGCCCAATGGCACTTTCTTTTCAATACGATCCCTTGTCCGCTGTTTGGAAAAGCAATTCTTTCCGGAATGCGTCCGGATATCACCATCATTGACATTGCTTCTGCGCCGGGCGGCGTTGATTTCGAATTCTGCAACCGCACCGGGCGGACCGCGCGGTTCTGTCCCGGGCTTCCCGGACGCTATGCTCCGGAAAGCGCCGCACGGATTCTGGCAGATGTGGTTCTCCGTTCTGTCCAAACGGAGCTTAAAATAAAAAACAGCTAGGAGGCTTCTTATGGATTTAAAAGGCAAGCATGTCGGCATTGCATTTACCGGCTCCTTCTGCACCTTTGAAAAAATTGAAAAACAGATTCCGGCGCTGATCCGCTCCGGTGCCATTCTCCACCCGATCTTTTCTGACCACGCACAGACCGTAGATTCCCGTTTCGGGAGCGCCCTGGAATACCGCCGCCGCATCACGGCTCTGACCGGCAACGATCCCATCCTGACCATCGAAAAGGCAGAGCCCATCGGCCCGAAGGGATATCTGGACATTCTTCTCATTGCTCCCTGTACCGGAAATACCCTGGCAAAGCTGACGAACGGCATCACCGATACACCGGTACTGATGGCAGCCAAGGCACATCTTCGGAACTCCCGCCCGCTGGTCATCGCGTTATCCACAAACGATGCGCTGGGAATGAACTTTAAGAACATCGGAGAGCTGTACAATACGAAACATGTGTATTTTGTTCCCTTCTTTCAGGATGATCCTGTCCGAAAGCCCAATTCCCTGACGGCGCGCACCGACCAGATTGCCGCCACGCTGGAAATGGCGCTGGAAGGAAAACAGCTCCAGCCGCTCCTTTGTCCCTGAATCCTGCGGTTCTGACGGCCAGCAAAGGAAAATGTACCTCATCAAATTGTTAACTTAATCTATTTTTATAGTTGACAATTATTCTTCCCGCCATTATAATCATTCTGAACAAACCAAAGAAAGGACGTATCCTCTTATGCAAACTTCTGCTGTATTCGCAGACCACAAACTTTCCACGCGGCAGATGGCCCTGGTAGGCCTGACTGCCGCCGTCACCTGTATCATGGGGCCCTTCTCGATTCCGATCCCCATCAGCCCGGTACCGATCTCCCTGACGAATCTGGCCATCTATTTCATCGCCTATGTGCTGGGAATGAAGCTGGGAACCATCAGTTATCTGATCTACCTGCTCCTGGGAACCGCCGGACTTCCTGTATTTTCCGGCTTCTCCGGAGGTCTGGGAAAGCTGGCCGGCCCTACCGGAGGCTATCTGGTCGGCTTCATTTTTCTGGCTCTGATCGCCGGCTTCTTCATTGACCGGTTCCCCGGAAAAATCAGTCTCCACATTGTCGGAATGGTTCTTGGCACCGCAGTCTGCTATCTGTTCGGCACAGTATGGCTGGCTGCTCAGTTAAGCATTTCCTTCACAGCCGGGCTGGGTGTAGGCGTGATCCCGTATCTGCCGGGCGATGCGGCAAAAATCATTCTGGCCGTTCTGGCCGGACCGGCCATCAGAAAACGGGTGCGGAGACAGCTCTGAAATCTTGGAAAACCAGAAATGCATTCCATAAAAATACATTTGCCTGGAGCGTTTTTTCTGCCCCGGAAGCGTCCTCCACAAGAACGGACTCCGCTTCGATCGACTTGATTTTATGGCCGATCATCGCCAGCTCATACCGCCTGCCAAAAGCAAATTTTTTATTCTGCCAAAAACGTCTTGATATTATCCAGCACCTTCCGGCTCAGCAGACCGAAGGCCTGCTTCGTCCGGCCTGCGGAAGCATCCACACAGATCACATTCTCCCTGTCAAGGACCTCATCGGCTATCGGGCCGAGAGCACCTTTCGTGTCACAGCAGAAAATATTCCGCGGATTTTCAATCCATGCTTTCAGCGCATCCATATCAGCCGCCGGTCCAATCGAAGTATTGAAGAGGATCTTTCCGTTTCCCAGCGCCTCAAATTCTTCCTGATGAAGCAGAATCACATTTTTATTCAGACAGGTAAACACCACCTCGCTCTCTGCCAGCAGCTGACGCAGCGGTTTGTAGCAGATGCCTGCAGCCTCCCGCTCCGGCTTCACACTGCGGGCATAGTAGGATACCTGTGCCCCCAGAAATGCCAGCGCATCGGCAATCATGCCGCCGGACACACCAAGCCCCACAATCCCCACCTTCAGGCCGGTAATTTCCATCGGCTCTTCCTTCCACATCGGATAATCATATCCGTGAAGAATCCGCACCAGCTGATACAGTACATACTCCACCACGCCTTTATCTCCATAGTCCCGGATTCCCGTCACCGTGATGCCTTTCGTTCTGGCATAGGCAATGTCCACATTGGCGCTTTCTTCGGAATACAGACTGCAGCACATTCCCACATAGTTCACTGCCGGAGCCGCCTGAAGCACCTCCTTCTCCAGACGGGAGGTATAGCTCAACAGAACCGCATCCGCATCCCCGATTCTTCTTAAAATTTCCGCATTATCTGCCGGAACATCCGCATACAGCGTAATCTCCCCGGCATATTCCTTCAGCTCCTCTTCAGCCGCCGGGATCAGACTGACCGGCTCAATCGCCACCAGCTTCTTAAATCGTTTCATCTTTTCCTTCTCCTCTGTTTCTTTTTTTCTAAAATTCCGGTTTTAATAAAATACCATCGGACTCTCCAGGTTTCTGAGAAGCGCCACCACGCTCCAGCCTGCAATGGCACTGGTCCGGGAATAAATATCCGTCACGGCCTTTACCCCGTCAATCTCCGCCGTGATCCTGTGATCATCGCCGACCATTCCCGGCACACTGGTAATTCTTGCCGTTGCCCGGTCCGGCCCGATCGTAGACAACGCTGATGCCACCGCCACATTCACCTTGGTCGGAAGCAGAGCGATCGCCTGGGAGGCTGTTCCGAAAAATACCTGACGGTCCGCCTCCTCCGTCATCAGCGCTTCCTCAAAAAGCGGGGTGTTCTGAAGCGAAGCCGGTCCCTTCCTGGTCTCAATTCCGGCCCTGATCTCCAGCCCCTCGGCCTCTGCCATCAACGCCACCGTCTGAAGCACATCAAAACCGCCGACCGCTCCGGAAGGAATATGAATCTTCGCACCTCCCTCCAGTGCCGCCGCCTTTGCCTCCTCCAAAAAGGCCGCATCTGCAAAGGCGCCGATAGACAGCGGAACCAGGCTGGTTCCCTGTCTCAGAGCCCGAACCGCTGCTTCCTTCACCATCTGCACGGAGGCCGTCTCCACCAGATAATCCGGGCGCAGAGCAAGAAGCTCCTCCAGATCCCGGCACGGCACTCCACCGGCACGCTTCGTCAGCTTCACTGCATCCTCGTACTTCCGGCTCATGGCACCGACCAGCTCATAGCCCTCCAGCAGCCTCTTTCTGCAGGCTTCTGCCACAATTCCTCCTAAAAATCCGCATCCTAATACTGCAAGTTTTTTCTTCATTCCACAACTCCCACTTTCTGCCGTTTCCGGCCACATAATTCCATTCTTCACCATCTTATCATACTTTTCTGTGGGCTTCCATCCCCTGTTACAGCAAATTTTCCAAGTTTTCGATGCATTTTCCCCCACTTTACCTATATTCAATTCCCCCATTTTGTTTTATAATAGCAATTATCAGCAAACCCAAAATGGATTCAGCATTTTTGCACGGAAAGGAATCTTGCGATGAAACAATTACGTTCAGTCTTATGCAAACTGTGGAAAGGCTTTTGGACCCTGCTGCTCAGCACTCTGGGCATTCTGGGCGGGCTTCTGAAGGCCTTTCTGACCGTGCTGACCATCGCCTGCCTTCTGGGCGCATGTGTCGGCGTCATCCTCTTTATCAAGGTAAAGCCGGAGCTGGACCACTGCCGCGAGGTCGCATACGATAAGCTGGCAACGATGGACCGCTCTGATTTCAGTATGCTGTCCGACACCATCATCTATGATAAAGACGAAAACCAGATCGGCCTGATCAATGCCGGACATTATGAATATGTGGATATCAACCACATCAGCATGAATATCCAGAATGCCTATATTGCACAGGAAGACCGCCGCTTCAAGACACACACCGGTGTGGACTGGATCGCTACCATGCGCGCCGGCCTGGCTCTGATCAAGCACAGCGGAGAGATCACACAGGGAGGAAGCACCATCACCCAGCAGGTAATCAAAAATACATATCTGACGCAGGAGCAGACCTTCACCAGAAAGATCGTGGAAATTCTACTGGCTCCGGAGGTAGAAAAGAAATTTTCCAAGGCCGATATCATGGAATTCTACTGCAACACCAACTTTTACGGCCATCAGTGCTACGGCGTCCAGGCTGCCAGCCGCTACTATTTCGGAAAAACCGCCGAGGAACTGGAGCCATATGAAGCTGCTGTTCTGGTAGGAATCAGCAACAGCCCTTCCGCCTATGACCCGGTGAAGCATCCGGAGGCTTCCTTAAAGAAGCGCAACGCAGTGTTAAAGAGCATGGAAGAGGTGGGCTATCTGACCACCGAGGAATACGAAAAATATACTCAGGTCCCGCTGAGCATTGTACAGGAAACCATGGAAGGCACCGACGAAAGCTATCAGACCAGCTACGCCATCCACTGTGCCGCGCTGGAGCTGATGAAGCTGGACGATTTCCCGTTCCAGTACCTGTTTGAGAACAAGGATGACTACGATTCCTATCAGGAGAAATACAAGGAGGCCTACGGCAAAAAGACCGACAGCATCCGCGCCGGCGGGTACAAAATCTACACATCCCTGGACGAAACGCTGCAGAATCAGCTGCAGGATGCCGTGGATCTCGGCCTCTCCTCCTACACAGAGCTGCAGGAAAACGGAAAATATGCGCTGCAGGGCGCGGCTGTTATTGTAGACAACCGCACCAATTATGTCGTTGCCATCGTGGGCGGACGCGGCACCGAGGACGCCTTCAACCGTGCCTATTTAAGCGCCCGTCAGCCCGGAAGCACCATCAAGCCGCTGATCGACTATGCGCCGGCCTTTGACACGGGAGAATACTATCCGACCCGCATCGTGAATGATCATAAGTGGGAGGACGGACCCTCCAACAGCGGCGGCAGCTATTACGGCAATGTCACTGTCCGGGAAGCACTGAACCGAAGCCTCAACACCGTGGCCTGGCAGATTCTGGAGGATATCGGAGTAAACAAGGGCTTAAGCTACCTGGGAGAGATGGAATTCCAGAAATTAAGCCATGTGGACAACGGCATTCCTTCCTTAAGCATCGGCGGCTTCACCAACGGCGTCCGGGTAGTCGATATGGCAAAAGGCTACAGTACACTGGCAAACAACGGCGTTTATAATGACCGTACCTGCATTGTCCGGATCGAACACGAGCACGACGGCAATCTGACCAAAAACAGCCGGCCAACTACCCGGCAGGTTTATCTGGATGATACCGCCTTTATGATTACCGACATTTTAAAGGGAACTATGACCTCCCCCTACGGGACCGGCCGCGGCCTTTCCTTAAACAACAATATGCCCTGCGCAGGCAAAACCGGAACCACCAACAGCAGCAAGGATACCTGGTTCTGCGGCTATACCCGCTATTACACCACGGCAGTCTGGGTCGGATATGATATCCCCCGCGCCATGCCCGGCGTTTACGGAAGCACCTATGCCGGAAAGATCTGGAAAAATGTCATGAACCAGATCCACGAAGGTCTGGAGCCTCTGGACTGGGAGCAGCCGGTAACCGTGGTTCAGCGGACAGACGAGACGACCGGCATTACCGACTATTTCAGTACCACCGCAGAGCTTCGGGCCGCGCAGGCCGAACATGACAAGGAGCAGGAAAAACTCCTGACTGATATCAAGAATACCTTAAGTGCATTTGAGAAAAAAGTAATCACCAACGCAGAGGACGGCTATTGGGTGCAGGAAACCTACCATTCTCTGGTCTCCCAGATCGGTATTATGGATGAAAATGAAGAGCGCAGCGATCTTCTGAAGCGGATTGAAAACAAGTACAAGGAGTTCCGGCCGCAGCTTTCCTCCATGAGCCAGCAGATCGAAGCGTATGCGCAGCAGAAAAAAGCAGAAGAGGAAGAAGCCAGAAGACGTGCAGCCGCTGCTGCTGAAGCCCGGCGCCAGCAGGAGGAGGCAGCGGCAGCCGCTGCTGCCGCTGCCGCAGAAGCCGCTGCCCAGGCGGCTCAGGAGACGCAGGAAACCCAGGAGGAAACGAAACCGGACTATTCAGCCGGCCCCGGCGCATTCCAGAACAACAACGTTCCTTCCTCACACAATGTAACGATCATTCCGCAGGGTCCGGGAGGTGCAGACTGATGACAAACCAAAACCATGAAACCACCATGCCGGCTGACGCTCAGAAAAATCAAGCGCCGGAAAATCCGGTCTATTCCGAAACAGAGGAGCCCGGCTATATCCGCCGCTCTCCTCTCCGCAGCTGGTTCCACACCTTTATGATTATGAACATCCCCCTTATCGGATGGTTCTATCTTCTCTTTCTGGCGGTCCGGAAACACTCCGACCAGAGAAAGGATTTCGCCATGGCCTACCTGGTTTACAAGCTGGTATTCCTTTTGGTGGCCCTGGCGCTTCTGGCCATTCTTTTATATGTCGGTATGGACATGGCCGATCACCTTCTGCAATATATGGACATGCTGTAGCAAATCGCAGAATGGGGTAAAATAACAGGGCGCTGCTTCATAGATGCGTGATCATCTATGAAGCAGCGCTCCATTTTTCTGCACAATAAAAAAGAATCGGATTCCTCTTTGCCGCACTGCAATCGCATCAAGCGTTACCGTTCTTCAGAAGGTCCAGCATCTTATCCAGCTCGGCCTTCTCATCCGCCAGCTTTGCCTCCATCAGAGCACGCAGCTTATCAACCGTCTCTCCCGGATCCGAGCAGCCGGTCTCGTCCACTACAATATCCGCGTAATGCTCATACAGAGGCACCCGCTCATTATACAGATCCCGGAGTGTGAAGCCGGGCTTTAACGCCACGCCGCGATCCACCACATTTCCAATCCGTTTCTCCATTTCCTCATAGCTCATTTTCAGATAAACGATCTCACTGATCTCCTTTAAATGCTCCATGGCCTTAAAGCCATAAATCACGGAACCGCCCGGCGCAATGATGGATTTGCGAACATCAAGACTGGCATTGACCCGCTCTTCCACCTTCAGAAAGCCGTCCATTCCTTCCTCTGCAATGATTTCCTTCAGCAGACGTCCTTCCCTCTCCTGAATGACAATGTCCACATCCACAAAGGAATATCCGAGCCGCTTCGCCAGAAGCACTCCAATGGTGCTTTTTCCGGCAGAAGGCATTCCAATCAATGTAATATTCGGTTTCATGCGTTTTTCCTCCTGGTATTATTTTTCTCCACGGAATAACCAAATTTTCCGATTTTCTTTCCCAGCTCAAAATACTCTCCGTGGGAATACGCCGTAAGTCCTGTACGGTTCAGATGGAACTTACCGTTCGAATCGATAAATTCCTTATCAACCGTCACGCCGGCTACTTCAGCCAAAAACATATCGTGGCTGCCCAGCGGGATCACCTGCGTCACTTTACACTCAATATTCACCGGGCTTTCCTGAATTCCCGGAGCACTGACATGCAGGGAGGACAGCGGAGTCAGACCAAGCTCCCGGAATTTATCTACATCTCGTCCGGAGCGGACGCCGCAGTAATCCGCCGCAAATGTCAGCTCCTTCGTCACCAGGTTGATCACAAACTCACCGGTTTCCCGGATCATATCATAGGAATACCGCTCTTTCCTCACCGAAATGGAGACCATGGCCGGAGAGGAACAGGTCGTGCCTGCCCATGCAATGGTAATGATGTTCGGCTTCTCTCCTGGCCTCTGACAGCTTACCATGACTGCCGGAAGCGGATACAAAAGATTCCCCGGCTTCCAGGCCTCCTTCTCATGCCGCTTCTGCGAGGCATCTGACGGCCGGCAGCCGGCTCCCTTCCGGCTTTCCGGCTTTCGTCGGCTTCCGGTCTTCGGCACAGCCGCCTTCCCTCCGAGAGTCTGGGCGCCGGCCGTTTTCTTTCTGTCCTGTTTTTTCATGTTCTGTCTGATTCCTTCCTGTCCGTCAGCGGACTACTCCTCCGCAATCATAATTCCCGGTACCAGCTGCTTCTTTCTGGAAACCACGCCCGGCAGATTCACAATCTGGCCGTTTACCTGGCCGCTTCCGTTTTCCGTATCCACATGGAAGGCCTGAATGATCAGCTGCTCTGCTCCCTGTCCCTCGCACAGAAGGTCTGTGGATTCTGTCAGAATATTCGTCAGCATAAAAAACATCATATCGGTTCCATGCTCCTGGATCGCCTGTTTCAAATAAGGCAGCATCCGCCCCTTTAATTCATTCAGCTCCTCCGCATTGACCGAACTGATCTGGCCTACGCCAAAGGTGATCTTTCCAGCCTTGAAACGCTTAAAATCCTGATAAAAAATTTCTTTGTCCGTCTTTCCTTTCAGATCGCTGCCTGCCGCGAACATCTTTCCGGCATAACCTTCGATCTCAATGCCGGCAAGCTCAGCCAGCTCCATGGCAACCGCCCGGTCCACCGCTGTACAGGTAGGCGAACGGAACAGCAGCGTATCAGAAATAATGGCGCTGCACAGCAGCCCGGCAATCTTCGGCTCGATCGTCACTCCGGCCTCCCGGTACATCTGACAAACGATTGTGGCCGTACATCCCAGCGGCTGGTTCCGGAAGTAAACCGGAGAAATGGTTTCTACCGCTCCGAGGCGATGATGGTCAATAATCTCCTGAATGTCTGCACTTTCAATGCCGTCCACTGCCTGACCTCTCTCATTATGATCCACCATAATGACGGCCTTTCCTCTGGCGCCCAGCAGGTTCCGGCGGGAAATCATGCCTTTATAGAGACCATTTTTGTCCAGAATCGGAAAATCCCGATGACGCTTGCTGGTCATCACATCCTTGATGTCGTCGATGAAATCTTCCTCATCAAACGTGATCAGATGCTCGGTCTTCATAAAATAGCTGATCGGCATGCTCTGATTGACCAGGCGCGCGGCCGTGTAGGTGTCATACGGCGTGGTAATAATGCTGCAGCCTCTTTCCATCGCCAGCTTCTTGATCGTCATGGAAACTCCGGCACCTTCACAGACGATGATACAGCTTGCCTCCATCTCAATAGCACACAGCTGAGACTCATACCGGTTGCCCAGAATCACCAGGTCGTGAGGTTCGATATAAAACTCCATCATGTCCGGATTGGCCGCCGCAATCAGAACCTTTCCCTCATTAAAATACGCCTTGTCATCACCGATGACCATCACGCCCTCCAGTGTCTCCACAATATTGGAATACTGCGTGACTGCCTTGGAGAGAATGCTGCTGTCATACACATTCATGTAAGATTTTGTGATATCGCCTACTGTGATCAGGCCCTCCAGAAGGCCGCTGTCCGTTACCGCTGCCAGCGTCACCACATTGGCCTTCTGCATCAGATTCCAGGCCTTTTTCAGGGAAATATCCTTCCGTACACCCTGAGTCTCCCGGATCTCAATATCCTTTACCTGTGTCCGCACGGTCTTGATCAGCTTCGGCTTCTCCACTCCGAAATAATCCAGAACAAACTGCGTCTCCGAATTCACATGACCGGCCCTTCCCGGCTCATACACACCCCCCGTCAACTCTCTCTTTAAGTTTGCATAACAGATGGCCGAACAGATCGAATCCGTATCCGGATTCTTATGCCCGATCACCAGCGTTTTCCGTCTCGTATCTGCTGCCATGGCTCCTCCATAATTTCATAATCTGTTTACAACATGTTCATATTTTGTTCACATTTGTTTTTTATACTAATTGCATAGAAAGTTAATAAAAAGCTTTCTTCAATTAGACAAATTGCACATAGATTTTTCATAATTACCCCGGCTGCAGTTTAACCGGGGTCTCCTCATGTCCGCTTCATCTATCCATACTATAGCATATTCTTTTTTCCGTTGCAAACAGATTTCCAGGCAAACTTAACATCTGGGCTGTCTGATATTTGAAATAATTTTGTCATCTCTCCCTAATCCACCACCAGCTCATCCACCGTTACAAACTGCCATCCTTCTGCCGTCAGCCGGTCCACAATATCCAGCGCAGCCTCCTCGGAGGTCTGAAAAATGTCATGCATCAGGATGATATCGCCGTCCTGTACCTCCCGGCATACCTTATCTGCCACCCGCCTCCGGTTCTTGTACTTCCAGTCCAGACTGTCCACATCCCAAAATACCGTGATCAGGCGGGTCCTGCACTCCAGTTCTTCATTCCAGTCCCCGTAAGGCGGCCGCACATAAGAGGGACGGCTTCCGGTCAGCGATTCTATGAGATCTCCGGTTTTTTCAAAAGCAGCGCACACATTTTCCATTCCGGCTTTGGTCAGCTGAACATGCCGGTAGCTGTGATTTCCGATCAGATGCCCTTCCTGCGCCATCCGCCTTACGATCTCCTCGTTCCCCTCAATATTTTCTCCCATCAGAAAAAAGGTAGCCTTCACCCCCCGTTCCTTCAGCCCGTCCAGAAGAAGCGGGGTCCATTTCGAGTGAGGTCCGTCGTCAAAGGTAAGCGCGACTGTCTTCTCTTCCCATTCTCCTTCCTCCCGGTCCGCCTCCATGACCTGCAGGCTGCTCCGGCCGGAGGAGGCTTCCAGACCGGTTTTGCTGCGTGTTTCCCGGACAGCGGAGATCCCCGCCGCAGCCCCCAAAAGCAGTCCGCCCAAAAGCATGGCCTCTCCGGCATGAAGCAGATCCTGCAGCAGCTGATTTCCTCTTTTTCTTGCCTGCATCATTCCTCCTGCCGCCGTTCTTCTCTCTACAGCATATGCTGCCCTTTTCATTTCCTTTCTTTTCTTTTTCATTTTCCGCTTTCCGTTCTCCCTTTCCTGCCATAAAAATGGAAAACCGCCCAGGGAGGGACATCCCGGACGGTTTTCCATTTTATAGGGGTATAGGTTTGAACAACGAATAAAACATGTAACCAAATTTTAAATGAGCGGAATTACTTTGCCAGGACAACCTTGTAAGCCTCTGCCATGCCCTTCTCCTGGATCAGATTGTAGTAATCCTGAACCATCGGGATCATGTCCGTTAAATCTGCATGCCAGTAATCCTCTCTCTTCATGATCTCCTCTACAGAAGCGGTCTTCATGAAGCTCATAATCTCCTCACCGTCATTTGCCTTGTCGGTGCGGTAGAAAGCAATCAGGCTGGCCATAGAGAAGGTCAGGGCCTCCGGATACTTGCCAAACTGCTCCTTATACTCTAAGATGGTCGGCAGTACACGTACCTGGAACTTGCT
>JBJELD010000053.1:0-51127 GCA_051878975.1 Candidatus Caccovicinus sp. | reverse complement strand
TTGCGCATGAAAATCAGAGGCGTGGTGGGTTCTGTTACTATCATTATACAACTTTAAATTCGATTGTCAAGAACCCGGGAGTTTGACAGTTGAATAATAGAAAAACCTTTGCAAGCCGCATAAATCCTGCTTTTTTTGTGTCAACTTTTTTGTTTTATTATATTGCACTTTACATTTTATATCTCAAAAGGATATATCAACGATAAAGGCGTAAGCACTTCCGTTATCGTTCGGAAGCTTGGAACCCTAAAAGAACTATTACCCGAACACGGACCAACACGTGATGATGTGATGGCCTGGGCAAGAGAAGAAGCCAGGCTTGAAACATTAAAATATAAGCAGGAACAGGAAAACAAACGAATTCAGATCACTTTTCATGCTGACAGACAACTGGATTATGATAAACAGACTTTCTTCCGGGGTGGTTATCTTTTCTTGCAATACATTTATTATCAAATGCATATAGATAAAATCTGCCGGAAATTAAAATTGAAATACAAATTTAAGTATGATATCAATGCCATACTTTCCGACCTGATCTATGCAAGAATTCTGGAGCCTTCCAGCAAACGTTCTTCTTTCAAAGCCGCCTCAGAATTCCTGGAAAAACCTTCTTATGGACTTCATGACGTTTATCGTGCACTGGATGTCCTTGGTGCTGAATGCGATCTCATTCAATCAGAAGTTTATAAAAGCAGCCATTTTTTAGGCTCCAGAAATGATAAGATTCTTTATTACGACTGTTCGAATTATTATTTTGAGATTGAACAGGAAGACGGCAGTAAGAAATATGGGAAAAGCAAGGAACACCGGCCGAACCCCATTATTCAGATGGGATTGTTTATGGATGGTGACGGCATTCCGCTTGCTTTCTCACTCTTCCCTGGTAATTCAAACGAGCAGACTTCACTAAAACCATTGGAAAAGAAAGTGCTTGGAGAGTTTGGCTGCCAGAAATTTATCTATTGCAGTGACGCCGGACTGGGCTCGGAAGATATCAGAGTGTACAACCACATGGGTGAACGGTCCTATATTGTCACCCAATCCATCAAAAAACTGAAAAAAGAAGAAAAAGAATGGGTTCTGGATCCAAAAGGTTTCAAACGGGCTTCTGATGATACCCCTGTGGATATCACACAGCTGCCTGAGGATGATAAGATGCTTTACTATAAAGATGAACCTTATACCACAAAGAAACTTCATCAGCGTCTGATCATCACATACTCACCTAAATATGCACTTTATCAGAAGACACTTCGTGCTAAACGCTTTATCGGAACCACAGCTGCTATCAAAGATGGGGAAGCTGCTGATATCCACCATTACCTGGATGAGAACAAGATTGCAGAAGAAGCGCTGTATGATGGCCTCTATGCGGTATGTACGGATCTTCTGGATGATGAAGTCGGCGAGATTTTAAAAGTCAGCGAAGGCAGATGGCAGATAGAAGAATGTTTCCGTATCATGAAAACAGATTTCTCGGCAAGGCCTGTCTATTTGCAGGATGAAAACCGTATCAAGGCACATTTCCTGATCTGTTTTCTTGCACTGACCATTTATCGTTTTCTTGAGAAAAAACTGGATTCAAAATACACCTGCGAAGAACTGTTAGACACCTTAAAAGCGATAAATTTTGTTGAAGTCCAGGAACAGGGATTTATCCCGGCATACAAACGGGATATGATTACAGATGCCCTTCATGATGCCTGCGGTTTTCGAACGGATTATCAATTTATAACCAAAAGCAAAATGAAAACAATTCAGAAAAAAAGTAAAGGAAGGGAATAAATTACTATACTCCGTGACAAGGAAAAAAATCGCTGTAGCCCAGTAAATACAAGGGATACAGCGGTTTTTTCTTTAGCCAACTGTCAAAGACAGGATTATACGAAAATCCGGTACTGCTGTCAATGCACTTCTCCCGGCGTATAACCGGCCCGGCTGATGATCCGTTTCATCTCTCTCTCCGGAATCTCCTCTTTCATATAAACCTCTACCTGCTTTTTCTTTAAGTCCACCTTCGCATAAAAATTGTCCGACTCATGAAACGCATTCTCCACGCGCCTCGCGCAGTTTGCGCAGCTCATCCCCTCCACGGCGATGACACAGTGATACGGATAGTGCGACCGGTCGCGGTCCCTGCACGGAATCCGTTTCACGGCATCCTGTCCGCTTCCACAGCAGCCGTAGGCGATCCGCTTTAAGGTGCTCCGAAGTCCGAATATGCAGATTACAAGCAAAATTAATAAAATCACAGCCGTAGCCATAGGATCCCTCCTGTTCTTTCTAAAACAGATCTGCAAAAGCGTTTCTGCAAAATGTTATTCCATAATCTCCATCTCGCCCTTTTTTACCAGTACCGTCCTTACATGCTGACCATTCAGATAACCACTGTGCTGCATGCCCTTTTCAATCACCTGATTCAGGGAGTATGCATCCAGCTTGATCAGGGTATCGTCTTCCAGCTGAACCAGACATTCCTCTGCTTCCACAGCCTCCTGTCTCTTTAAACGGTAAATGTTCTGTTTGTGCAGGGCGCCGATCTCCTCCAATGCGCTGACGGTACGGTAGATAGTCGCCATTCCGATTTTCGGAAGCTTTTTCACTGCCTGGTAATAAATCTCCTTGCAGTTCATGAAATCTTCCTTCAGAATCATATCGATCAGGATCTCTCTCTGCCGGGTAATCCTGCAGCCCTTCTTTTTCAGGCGTTCATAAATCAGCTCTTTCTCCATATCTGCTGCACAATACTGCTGAAGCTCCTTTTGATTCATTTCTGTACCGGGAATCGGATCTCTTCTGTTCAAAGCTTTGCCGGCTTTCGGTTAATGGCAGTGCCCGCCGCAGTGTTTGCAATCCTGCCCGCACTGTAAGGACTTCCCGGCTTTTTTATCCTTTACCATGCTTCGCACTGCCGCGCCTACTACAATAGCCAATATGACAATTCCTACTGCAGTTCCCATACTGACACCTCCTCGTTTCCTGTTCTCTCACTGCGCCGGCTTGCCGGCATCGATCTCCATTTATGCGCTGAGCTTGCCCTGCACGCTTCTTACTACGGTCAGATTCTGGCTCTCTTTATACGGACGAACCAGCAGATAGATAAACAGACCAATCAGAACAGCCGCTGCAATCGTTCCGATTCCGAATGCACCCGTAGTAATCAGCGTGCCGATCTGGTAAATGCAGAGAGAAACCGCATAAGCCAGCACGGTCTGATAACCGATTGCATACCAGAACCACTTTGCATTGTTCATTTCCCGCTTGATTGCACCCATTGCTGCAAAGCACGGTGCGCACAGCAGATTGAATACCAGGAAGGAATATGCTGCAGCCTGCGTCATGGAGCCGGCCAGAGATCCCCAGATCTCAGCGCCATCCTCTGCCACTTCACCGAAGCCGTACAGGATACCGAAGGTACCTACTACATTTTCCTTCGCTACCAAACCGGTAATGGCTGCCACAGCTGCCTTCCAGTCGCCCCAGCCAAGTGGAGTAAAGATCCAGGCAATTGCAGAGCCAATTGCTGCCAGAAGGCTGTTGTTCATATCTTCTACCATACAGAAGCTTCCGCCTTCCATTCCGAAGCTCTGTGCAAACCATACGAAAATGGTGGACAGCAGGATGATCGTACCAGCCTTCTTGATAAAGGACCAGCCACGCTCCCACATGCTTCTCAGCACGTTCTCAATGGTAGGCATGTGGTAAGCCGGAAGCTCCATTACGAAAGGAGCCGGATCGCCTGCAAACATCCTGGTCTTCTTTAAAATGATACCGGAGCAGATAATCGCTGCAATTCCAACGAAATATGCGCTTGGCGCTACCCAGGAAGCACCGCCGAACAGCGCGCCTGCAATCAGGGCAATGATCGGAAGCTTTGCTCCGCACGGGATAAAGGTCGTGGTCATAATCGTCATCTTGCGGTCACGGTCATTCTCAATGGTTCTGGAAGCCATGATTCCCGGAACACCACAGCCGGTGCCGATCAGCATCGGGATAAAGGACTTTCCGGAAAGACCGAACTTACGGAAAATACGGTCCATAATGAAGGCAATTCTGGCCATGTAGCCGCAGGACTCCAAAAATGCAAGAAATGCAAACAGGACCAGCATCTGCGGTACAAAGCCAAGTACCGCGCCGACGCCGCTGATAATACCATCAACCAGAAGGCCGGTCAGCCAGTCAGCACAGCCGATGGCTTCCAGAGCGCCCTGTGCACCAGGAATGATCCACTCGCCAAACAACGTATCATTGGTCCAGTCTGTCAGGAATGCGCCGACCGTTGTAACTGATACATAATATACGATGTACATGATCACCGCGAAAATCGGAAGCGCCAGGAAACGGTTCGTCACAATCCGGTCGATTTTGTCAGAAATGGACATCTGCTGTTTTACCCGCTTCTTGTAGCAGTCCTCGATGATGTTGCTTATGTAATTATAGCGCTCTCCGGTGATGATGCTCTCTGCATCGTCATCCATCTCCTTCTCGCATGCCGCGATATCCGCTTCAATATGGGCCAGAAGCTTCTCCTCCAGATTCAGACTCTCCTGAACCTTGGAATCCCGCTCAAACAGCTTGATCGCATACCAGCGCTCCATGCTTGGCTCCACAATTCCGCTGATCGCCTCCTCAATGTGCGCGATCGCATGCTCCACGCATCCCTCAAAGCTGTGGGCCGGCACTGCTTTCTTTCCGCTTCTTGCCATAGCAACCGCACGCTCTGCCAGCTGCTCAATGCCCTCGCCCTTTAATGCAGAAATCTCCACGACCTTGCAGCCCACGTCCTGAGACAGACGGTCGATGTTTAACTCCTCGCCGTTCTTTCTCACCAGGTCCATCATGTTTACCGCAATGATAACCGGAATTCCCAGTTCCGTCAGCTGAGTCGTCAGATACAGATTCCGCTCCAGGTTCGTTCCGTCAATGATGTTGATGATTGCGTCCGGACGCTCTCCTACCAGGAAGTTTCTGGATACAACCTCCTCCAGCGTATACGGAGACAGGGAATAGATACCAGGAAGATCTACCAGAATCGCTTCATCCTCCTTGCTGGTATGACCTTTCAGCTTTCCTTCTTTCTTCTCAACCGTTACGCCCGGCCAGTTTCCCACAAACTGATTAGAGCCGGTCAATGCATTAAATAATGTGGTTTTTCCGCTGTTTGGATTTCCAGCCAATGCAATTTTTACTCTCATGATTCCTTTCCTTTTCCCAAGTTTTTTACTTGTAACTGATTTTAGTTTTGCCTAACCTTTCAGTAAAAAAATAATGATCAAAAATTCGTTACTGTACCTCGATCATTTCCGCATCCGCCTTGCGCAGAGACAGTTCATATCCGCGGACCGTTACTTCGATGGGATCACCGAGAGGCGCTACCTTGCGGACGAAAACCTCCGTACCCTTCGTAATTCCCATGTCCATGATCCGGCGTTTTACCGCGCCCTCGCCACGGAGCTTCACGACTTTTACGGTCTCTCCGCATTTTACATCACGCAATGTTGCCATACTCTTTCCTCCTAAACCATAATTTTGCTTGCCATTTCCTTGTCGATCGCCACGCGGGATTCCTTTACATTGACAATCAGGTTTCCGTTAATCTCTGAGATAACGGTTACAAATCCACCGACAACAAAGCCCAGGCTTTCTAAAAAACGTCTGGTTTCTTCTTTCCCTCCGACCTTCTTGATCTGATTCATTCTTCCGGTCTCCGCCATAGATAAAGGCATCATAACCCACCTGCTTTCTTTTATTGATAATCATTTTCATTCTTTTCGTAGTTAGTATATTCTTACTTTTGTTGCGTGTCAATAACTTTATTGATGTTTTTTTCTCAATAATGCCCTTGTTATTATGAATTCATCCTTGTTTTTCCCAAAAGTGAATGTTATAATGATTAGCAGACGATTTCGTCCATACCAACCAGGGGAGGGCTATTTATGCACGGCAACGAATCCGCAGAAGATTATCTGGAGACCATTCTCATCTTAAGCAAAAAACTTCCGGTAGTCCGTTCGATCGATATTGCCGTGGAACTGAATTATTCAAAACCAAGTGTCAGTGTTGCAATGAAAAACCTTCGTGGAAAGGGTTATATTGAAGTAAGTTCCGCGGGCTTTATCACGCTCACCGAGGCCGGTCTGCGCATCGCATCCAGCATTTACGAACGGCACACCGTCATCTCGAACTGGCTGATTTCTCTGGGTGTTCCTGAAAAAACGGCTCTTGCAGATGCCTGCAACATGGAACATCAGATCAGCGAAGAAAGCTTTAACGCCATGAAACGATTTATTGAACTTCATCAGGAATAAGATTTTCCGCAGAAAAAGGCTGCCGCATTTATGAGTGAAAAATCATAGGTGCGTCAGCCTTTTTTTGACTGCTTTCTATGAAAATCCTGCCGCCGGACGGGCGCCACTAAGTTCAGGTATGCCAAACACGGCAGACCGCATCGATCCAGTCAAACAGCTCCTCCAGATCATAGTCCCCTGCATGCGGAATTCCCCATGGATAAGCCAGCTCCGCATCAATTCCCTGATTCTGAAGCTTTGCTGTCAGCATGGCGGAAATGGCCAGCGAGGTATCCCGGTCCACCGCTCCGTGGCGGATACGAACATGCTGTGCCTTCTCTGCACGGCAGTCCTCTATATAGTCCATCGTCATCACATATCAGCTTGTCACTCATTTTGGCTCCTCCTGCGTGCCCGGTCTCCTGCTGCACGTTTCTGTATTTCCGGCTCTCCCGCCACAATTTCCTCGGCCAGACTCTGAACCAGCTCTGTCACTTCCCGGATCTGCTCTGCAGTAATGCCGTCCATATGGACACCGCCGCTGCAGACCACCACCGCTTCTTTCCCGGCAGAAACCTGCTCAGCCAGTGTGCGGCACAGTACTTCATCCTTATGCCCGGTTACATTCAGTACGGAAGCGGTGCTGCTGACCCTTCCGTCTCCAGTGAGAGAAGGCCGCGGAACCGCCAGAACGGTACAGCCAATATGAGGCCGCTCTCCGCCCTGAAGCAGAATCTGATAATCCGTTCCCAGGCGGGTGATTTCCGCCCGGACCCGGATGCCGGCACGCTCCTTTTCTATAATCCAGTCCATCTGCGATACTCCTTTGCCTCGATTCCAAACGGCTCCACCAGCCTGGCCGCAATGTGATACACCATTTCCTCTATGGTGTTCGGCCGGTGATAAAAGGTCATCATCGGCGGGATAATGCGAACTCCGGGAAGCATGGCCAGCTCCCGGAGATTCCGCAGATGGATCGCGCTGAGCGGCGTCTCCCTGGCAGCCAGCACCAGCTTTCTCTGCTCTTTTATGGTCACATCCGCCGCCCGGAGAATCAGGTTATCTGCATAGCCGCTGCAGATGCCTGCCACAGTCTTCATACTGCAGGGCACGATCAGCATTCCTTCGGTTTTGTAGGAACCGCTGGCCGGACACGCGCCGATCTCCTCCGGCGCACAGCTTCGATTTGCCAGCGCCTCCAGCTCGTCTGGCGACATGTCGGTTTCCTGTGCAAGAGTCAGCCTTGCGCTGCTGCTCATGATCAGAATGGATTCATAATCCGGCGCTTCCCGGATGAGCTTCAGGCATTCCGCCAGAACCGGCATCCCACTTGCACCGGTAGCTGCTACTACAATCCGTTTCTTTTCCATGTTTATCCACCATCCCGTCGTTTTTCTTTTCTGCTTTTGATTCTTACTTCACCCAGTGAGCCGGATCCACATCCAGGAACCTGGCTCTCTGGAACCGCTCCTTCTGGTCGTACGGAACCGTACAGTCGAAGATCGTCTTGCAGGCAATTCCGTGATCCCGGATACCAGGTGAACAGGACGGATCATTGGACGGATCCAGCGGATGGCAGCGGACCCCCGGAATGGTAATGATATCCGCGTCCCCCTGAAAACGGGTATTCATCGCCCAAAGTACATCATTCATATCAAAACAGTCCACATCTTCATCCACCAGGAAAACATGCTTCAGTTCGCTGAAAGCAGAAAAGGCAAGAAGCGCCGCCTGCCTCTGACGTCCCTCATCGCTGGCCGTTTTCTTCTGAAACTGGAGAACCGCCATATATTTTCCGCCGCCTGCCGATGCACAGTACACATTTTGAAGTCTTCCCGGCATTGCCTTTTCCACCATCCCGTAAATACTGGCCTCCGTCGGAATCCCGGCCATGGATACATGCTCCTCACTTGGTCCGATGCAGGTCTGCATGATTGGATTCTCCCGATGCGTCACCGCCGTGACCTTAATCAGCCAGCACTGGCTGCTGGCCGGACCGGTATAGCCTGGAAATTCCGGCATAGCGTAGCCGGTATGACTGTTCTGATCCTCCTGGACCCGCACATGCGGAATCACTTCTCCCTCAATGACATACTCTGCATTGGCAACCGCGCGCTCATTCACGGTCAGACATTGACACAGCTTGACCGGCTCTCCCCGCAGCGCACCAGCCACAGCCAGCTCATCATACCCTAAGGGCGTAGTCGGCGGCTCAAAGCAGGAGCCGATCTCGATCGCCGGATCTACGCCGATGCTGATGGAGATCGGAAGCTTCTGTCCCAGCTCCTCGGCCCGCTCTGCCATGGCGCCGATATGACGTGCCCCCGGAGTAAAGAAAATGGACAGCTCATCCTTTCCCTGAATACAGAGACGATGGATCGTCACATCGCTGAGTCCCGTATCTGGATGGGTGGCGTAGCACATGCCCAGCGTAATGTACGGTCCGGCATCATCCGGTGTATTGGTCGGAGCCGGAACCAGCTGATTCAAATCAAAATCCGGATCGGAAGCTTTATGTACCACCTGCTGGCACAGCGGTTTTTCCTCCGTCAGCACCGGAGGAATCGGATGATCCACACTCCGGTAAAGCAGCTTTCCCAGCTCCTCCGGCCGGGTGTCTAAAAGTGCTGCCACCCGTTTTCTGCTGGCAAGCACCCCGATCGCCACCCGGGTTCCCGGGTGTCCCTTCACGTTGTTAAATATCATGGCCGGTCCTTCCCTGGTCGGCCGCATCACGGTTCCGCCGGCTCCGATATGGCGGTACACGCCGGAAATTTCCGCCATCGGATCGGCTTCCACGTCCGTTTCGATCAGCTGTCCCGGCATCGACTGCAATAACTCCAGCGCACTGCGAAGATCATTTACTTTTCCTTCCATTTTATCCTCCTTTCAGCCTGCAGTTCATTTCATTTCATTCATAATCAAATTTTCACGATACCAAGGGCAAAATACCTTTTGACCCCAACATCATTTTAACCAGTTTCACCGCCGGAATCAATTCCAGTTCCGGTACGACTGATTCCAAAAACGAATGTATCCGGTTTTATTATAATTATTGACAGGGTGGTCTATTTTTAATATAATGAGTGTCAGGTTTTAAAAATACGCTCAGAATACGTCAGGAGGAGTGCTCATGAACCAGAAGGAAAAGACCCAGATCACCTGCCGGAAAATTTTAAACGCTGCCATTCAGGAATTCGGAACCCATAGCTATGAAAGCGCTTCCATCAATACCATCTGCAGCGAAAATCATATTTCCAAAGGACTGGTCTATCACAATTTCAAAAGCAAGGATGAATTGTATTTAAAATGCGTGGAGATCTGCTTCCATGAAATGACTTCTTTTCTGCGCAATGCAGAATACCCGGCAGGCAATGCGCACGAGAATCTGCAGAAGCTCCTTGGCCTGCGTCAGCAGTTCTTCCGGGAAAATCCTCTGCTCAGCCATATTTTCTTTCAGTCCATGCTGTACCCTCCGAAGCACCTGACCCGGGAAATCCGGGAAATCCGGCGAGAATTCGATGCATTCCATGCATCCCGGTATCAGGAGCTTTTAAGCTGTTTAGAGCTGCGCGATGGAATGACAGCCGAAACCGCAACCCGTTATTTTTTCATTTTTCAGGAAATGTTTAACAGCTATTTTCAGATCCTGGCCTTTGAAGGCCGCGATTTTACCGCTTTGGTACAGGATCACGAACTTCAGCTGTCAACCTTTCTGAATATTATCCTGTATGGAATTGCAAAGGAGGATTTATCGTCATGATATCTATGATTTTACGGCTCGCAGCTGGGGCCGTCACTGCTTTTTTCGTCGGGAAACTGGTGTCCAAAATCAAGCTTCCCTCCATTCTGGGATGGCTGATCACCGGAATGCTGCTGGGACCGCACGCGTTGTCGGTAATCAGCAATCCGATCTTAGATGCCGGCTGGTATCAGATCATGATTCACATTCTGGAATGCGCCGTAGGTCTGCTGATCGGAACCGAACTGGTTTGGAACAAAATAAAGAAATCCGGAAGGCAGATCATCATTACCACGCTGACTCAGTCTCTGGGAACCTTCTTTTTCGTCAGTCTGGTATTCGGTATTATTTTTTATATCGTTCATGTTCCGCTTTATCTTGCCGTGATATTCGGCGGCATTGCGCTGGCGACTGCACCGGCTCCGGCCCTGTCCGTTGTCCGGGAATTTAAAACCGACGGGCCGGTTACCAAAACGCTGATTCCTATGGCAGCCCTGGATGATATGGTCGGTGTTGTAGTATTCTTCACGGTAATTTCCATCGTGGCATCCCGCATTTCCGGGCAGGGCCTTCCGCCCTGGATGATTGCCGTTGTGGTTCTGCTTCCGCTGGCAATCGGCGCCGTGACGGGACTGGCTGCCGGAATGATGCTTAAAAAAGAGCGCGGCAGCCTGGCAACCGCGGCTCTGCTGTCCGCCGCCCTGATTGGAACCTCCTGCGTGGGATTTTTTTTCAATAACCGGGTTATGCCAAAACCGGTTCTGAATTTTATGCTGATCGGCATGGCCTTTTCTGCCGTTTTCTCAAATATGGTAACAGAAAAACGGCTGGAGCAGATCATGCAGGCATTTAATCCGATTCTCGGAATTGCCATGATCCTCGTCATTTTAAACCTGGGAGCACCGCTGGACTATCACCTGATCATGGACGCCGGCCTGTTCACGGCCATTTACATCGTCTCCCGGGCAGTCGGCAAATATTTCGGCGCATATTTCGGTGCCGGCATAACCCATTCACCGGAAACCGTGAAAAAATATCTGGGCCTTACTTTGCTTCCGCATTCCGGCGTTTCTCTCGTGTTTACCGGAATTGCCGTCTCCATCTTAAAGGAACCGACTCCGGAGTGTGCACAGATCATTCAGGGAACCATCGCCGCCGCTGCCGTGATCAATGAGATCATCGCGGTCATTGTAGCCAAAAAGGGCTTTGAATGGGCCGGAGAATTTAACAAAGGAGCCGCTCCGGCCTCTGCCAGAATCCCGTCCGACTCTCCGGCTGCCGGACACATCATTCTTACCATCAGCCGGCAGTACGGAAGCGGCGGGCGCGAGATCGGCCGCAGACTGGCAAAAGAACTGGATATTCCGTTCTATGACAATGAACTGATCGAGCTTGCAGCACAGTCCAGCAGTCTGGACAGGAGCTTTTTCGAAAATCACGAAAACACCGGCGTCGGAGGTCTGCTGTACGACCTGACTGCCGGTGTCCGGAGTGAACTTTCTGTGAATGACAAGGTATTTCTGGAGCAGTCCGCCGTCATTCAGGAAATTGCCCAAAAAGGCGCCTGTGTCATTGTCGGGCGGTGCGCCGATTATGTCTTAAAAGGCCGTCCTAACGTGTTGAAGCTGTTTGTCCATGCGGATCTGGAAATCCGGAAACACCGGATCGCCCATATTTATAAGGAAGTCGATGACAAAGCGCTGGAGCAGATCGAAAAGACTGACAAACAGCGCAGCTCCTATTATAACTATTATTCCCATCAGAAATTCGGGGATGCAGATAATTATGACATCTGTCTGGACAGCGGCACACTGGGCATCGATTCCTGTGTTTCGATTGTCAAGACCATTTATCTGACCAGAGAAAACGCTCTGACGTAAATCGTACTTTTCCGATCCGGAATTTTTTTGCGGCAAAACCTTTTTTCTCTATTTCCGCCTTCTGAAAATGGTCTTCACACTGGGATCATACTCCTGTTCCAGAATATGAAGCGCCAGCTCCTCCGCTGATGCCAGACCGGCCACCAGGCAGACCGCCGCACAGAAGGGAACGGCAAACGGCAGTTGAATGACATAAGGCACTGCAAAGACAAAAGCCCCGGTCAGTTTATTCAGATAGGTATGCGTCGAGGCAAAACGATGGTACTTCAAAGCCACCGCCACATAGGAGGCCAGACGGATCGCCAGGCAGCTTCCTGCCGCATACCAGATTGCCGCCGGCAGCTTCATCAGCAGACCGGGAAGAATTTTCACCAGCATCACGGCATAAAACAGCAGATCGGCCACACTGTCCAGCCTGGATCCGAACTCACTCTCCGCCTTCAGCTTTCTGGCTGTCCATCCATCCAGCACATCGCTGATGCCGGAAAGAGAATAAACCGCATAAAAAGCCGCCGAAAACGGCCGGATAAACAGCAGACAAAATGTCCCGGCGATGCGGATTCCCGTAATCAGATTCGGCAGCTGCCGAATATCCATGAGCTTTTGATTTTTCCTTTTGCGCATATTCTTCACCTTGAATCATTTCCATAAAACATCTTCAGACAACTTAGTTACAGTATAGCTTTTGCTGCCCTCCCTGTCAATATCTGAGTCCGATCCGCCGGCGCCAGGGAAACCCTTGACAAAAAAAGCCAGGCTTGCTAACATGGTTCTATTGCTGAAATGTGTAAAAGGAGGAAACGATATAATGAAAGATGCAGAGCTTTTGCAGGAATCGCAGAATAACAGAGAGTATCTCCTTTCTGCCAGACATTATCTCCATGCCCACGCCGAAACCGGCTTCGATTTATCCGATACGGTTGCTTATCTGAAAAAGGAGCTGTCTACAATGGGCTATACACCGGTGGAATGCGGAAAATGCGGTCTGATTGTCCTGGCCGGCGGACAGAAGCCTGGAAAGGTATTTCTGCTTCGCGCAGACATGGATGCCCTTCCCATTCAGGAAGAATCCGGAGTGGAATTTTCTTCTCAGACAGCTAATATGCATGCCTGCGGACATGACATGCACGCTGCCATGCTTCTGGGCGCCGCCAGACTGTTAAAAGCACATGAATCTGAAATCAACGGCACCATCAAGCTGATGTTCCAGCCGGCGGAGGAGATCTTCGAGGGCTCCCACGATATGATCGAAGCCGGTCTTCTTAAAAATCCGGATGTGGATGCGGCCCTGATGATCCACGTCATGGCAGGAATGCCATTTCCGGCCGGAACCGTCATCATTTCTGATGCCGGCGTCAGCGCTCCTGCAGCCGACTATTTCAAGATCCGGATCCAGGGCAAAGGCTGTCATGGTTCCATGCCGAATGCCGGCATCGATCCCATCAATGCCGCTGCTCATATCGTGATTGCTCTTCAGGAAATCCATGCGCGGGAACTGGCGCTCTCAGATGAAGCAGTCCTGACCATCGGTTCCATTCACGCCGGTGCAGCTGACAACGTGATTCCAGATACCGTCGAGCTTGGAGGAACCATCCGCACCTACGATGAGGAGGTCCGGAGCTTCCTGAAAACCAGAATGACCGAAATCGCCCGTGGGACCGCAGCCGTATTCCGCGCTTCTGCAGAAGTAGAATTTGGAAGCGGCTGCCCGACTCTTGTAAATGACCGTGACCTGTCTGCCTGTGCAGCCAGATATCTGACCGAATTTCTCGGAGAAGACAGAGCCTTCACCACCGGTCAGGTCAATGCCATGTCCGGTAATTCCAAGCCGCCGAAATCAGCCGGCTCAGAAGACTTTGCCTATGTAAGCCAGGCGGTTCCGTCCATCATGCTGGCACTGGCAGCGGGCCAGCCGGAAAAGGGGTACTGCTATCCGCAGCATCACCCGAAGGTAAAATTTGATGAGGATGCACTTGCAGTCGGAAGCGCCGTTTACGCCTACACGGCAATGCGCTGGCTGGAAGAGCATCACTGATTCTGCCTCCCGGACAAGAAAGCCGGCGCTGTCCCCATGAAAATCAGGGCAGCGCCGGCTTTTCCTATGTCCTTTGCATCACCATTCTTTTTGGTTTTGTCATAGGAAACCACTTTGCTGCGAACATGCTTTCCGAACATTCTGTTTTCTCCTTCCAGGCTGCAAATTCTCTGTCTCCAGTATAACGCATTTTATGCCGAAAGGAAATGGTATAAAATCCGGTTTGTCACCAGATTGATCTTCTCATCCTCCATAAGCTGCGGCAGCGGTTCCGATGGACTGCACTCTCCGCAGATATCAACTCCGATTACCGTCTGATGCAGAATTTCCAGTGCCTCCTTCGTGCAGTACATGCTGGTTCCGCTGATATCACTGCAGTCAATCCGTGTCAGCCCCTCCGGTTTGACTATGTTATAACGCTTCTGCCGGCGCTCGTCAACATCCAGATCCTTCCATCCGGTTTGGAAAGCTCATCTCTCCTCCATGACATTCCAGAAGGCGTCTGGTATACGGATGCACCAGATGGGGAAAATCTGCGATATCCTGAACCGCCTCTACGATTTTTCCGCCGTACATGACAATCAGAGCATCCGACAGATAGTACACCGCCTTCAGATCATGAGAAACCAGAATGCAGGTTAAATTCCGCCCGGACTTTAAATCCGAAAGCAGATTTAAAATCTGCGCCTGCACCGATACATCCAGGCTGCTGAGCGGTTCATCCAGAATCAACAGCTTTGGTCTGGCCGCAAGAGCCCGGGCAATACAGACCCGCTGCAGCTGCCCTCCACTGAACTGAGCCGGATACTTGCTCATATCCTCCCATGACAATCCGACCTGTTCCAAAAGACTTCCGACCTGTTCCCGGCGTTCCGCTTTTGACATATGAAAAAAATTTTCCATCGGCTCAGATATGATCTGAAACACATTCATGTGAAGATTGACTGCATCCAGACTGTTCTGAAATACCATTTGAATTTCTCCGCGCCTGCGAAGTGCTTCTATCGGCTCCCCGTCATACAAAACAGTCCCGGAAGACGGTGCTTCCAGCCCGGCAATCAGACGGCAGAGCGTACTTTTTCCGCAGCCGCTCTCCCCCGCCACACCCAGGCATTGGCCTGACGGAAGCTGAAACGAAACCTCCGACAAAGCCTGAACGGACTTTTTTCTATTTTTTCCGTATTCTTTACTGAGATTTCTTACTTCCAGCAATCTCTTTCTCGTTCTCCTTTCCATTGCAGCAGCGGACAAAATGTCCGGGAGCCGCCTCCCAAAGCTTCTGCCTTTCTGAATACGTCCCGTCTGCGCTGCAGCTTTCCTCCCGCTCCGGACACCGGGGCGCAAATGGACAGCCCGTCTCCGGAATTTCCTCCAGACGCGGCGGATATCCGTCCATGCAGACCAGCCGCTCTTTGGAATAAGTCAGAACCGACCGAAACAAGCCTCTGGTATACGGATGGAGAGGTGAATACAAGATCTCCGCCGCCTTCCCGCATTCTACTGCTTCCCCAGCATACATAACCACAATCGAATCTGCCATCTGAGAAATCACCTCCAGATCATGAGAAATCAGCAGCAGCGAAATCCCTTGCTCACGCTGATGCCTCTGCAGCAGATTCAGCAGTTCACGCTGTGTTGTCGCATCCAAGGCAGTTGTCGGCTCATCTGCAATCAAAAGCTCCGGATTTCGGCTTAATGCAAGCGCCGTCAAAATCCTCTGAAGCATGCCGCCGCTCAGCTGAAACGGATAAGATTTCAAAGCCCTCTGCGGGTCATGGATCTCCATGTCCGCCAATCGCCTCGCAGCTTCCTCCAGCTTTTTTTTCCTTGCTTTTCGATTCCATACCGGAATTTCCTCACAGAAATGCGCGCCAACCGTCATGCGCGGGTCAAAAGCAGCCAGCGGATTCTGCAGAATCAATGCCATTTTCCGGCCGCGGAAGCTCTCCATTTTGCGGTCATCCGTAATCGGAACCGGTTCTCCATTCAGGCGCACGTTCCCTTTCACTTCCCATTTTTTCGGCTCCAGAAGTCCGAGAACTGCCTGACAGGACAGTGATTTTCCGCAGCCGCTTTCCCCTATAATACCGGTGCAGCCGCCTTTTCGGACCGAAAAGTTAAATTCCCTCACCGCCGGTATGCTTCTCCCGTCCTGCTTCATCCAGACAGACAGTTTTTCTGCCTCCAGCGCCGGTACGGATTCCGGCATTTCCTTTTCCTGCGCTCTCATAATCGCTTTTCCTCCAGTCCATCCCGAAGCTTGTCTCCCAGAATATTCGTGCAGATCACCACTGTCAGTACACAAATTCCGGGCCAGAACATCATCGCCGGGTGGTCCATATAATTCCGCCCATCCTGGATCATCATGCCCCATTCCGGATTCGGTGGAAGGACGCCCAGACCTAAAAAAGAATATCCGGATATGGCAAGAAGCGCACTTCCGAAATCAATCGACAGGACAGACAACATCTGCGGCAGAATCGAACGAAACACATTTCTTCTTAAAATTTTTATCCAGCTGCTGCCCGCCAGACGGCTGGCTGCAATAGAAGTCCGGGTCAGCTCCGTTTTTGTAAGATTTCTTGCCACCCGTGCATACCAGATCCATCGGGTCAGCAGCATAGCCAGGCAGACATTGCGGATTCCTACACCCCAGATACTGACTACAATCAAAACCAACACAATACCGGGAAATGCCCGCAGCACATCGCTGCTCTTCATGAGAATGCTGTCAACAATTCCTCCTGCTGCACCAGAAATCATGCCGACAGCCGTCCCAAAACCGGCCGACAGAAGCGTTACGGCCAGTGCGTATCCCACAGTCGTCCTGCCTCCCCATAAAATTCTGGAAAACAGATCTCTTCCCAGATAATCCGTTCCCATCGGATGAACCGCCGATACTCCCAGAAACCTGGACATGGGATCGATAAAATTCGGATCCGCCGGTGCAAGAACCGGCGCCATCAGACAAGCTGTCACAATCAAAGTCAAAAGAGACACACTGATTACAGCAGAACACGTCCAAAAATGATATGTTTTCTTCTTCACACTTTTCCCCCTTCCGTCCGAAGCCGCGGATTCAGCATGGCGCACACAAGATCTGTCAGCAAATTCGCTGCCACAAACAGAACGGAAAGCAGAAGAATGTAACCCTGAATCATGGGATAATTTCTGGCCGCCACCGCATCCACGCACATTCTTCCCAGCCCCGGCCAAGCAAACACATTTTCCACGATCACAGAGCCGGACAAAATTCCTCCCAGATGAAGACCAAGCGTAGTCAGCACGGAGGTCAGCGCATTCGGAAGGATATGGAGAACCGTCACCTGCCTCCGGGTCAGACCACGCGCTTTTGCATAACGGACAAACGTCTGATTTTTCACTTCCAGAATGCTGCCGCGCAGCAGCTTGGTATAAGTGGCGATGTAGGAACAGGCCAGCGTAAAAGAGGGAAGAATCAGATGCTTCCAGGATGTGGCTCCCATCACTGGAAAGACCTTCCAGTTCAGAGCAAAAAGAACCATTAAAAGAAAGCCGAGCCAGAATTTCGGCATAGCGGCGCCAAGAAAGGTCAGGCCGCGGATCAGCATATCAATCACTCCATCTGCGTGCCAGGCCGAAATGATTCCAAACAACGTGCTGAACACCAGTATCCAGCCTAGAGCGGCAAGAGTCAAAACCCCGGTATAACGAAAATCCTCCCAGAGTTCCTCCGTTACCAGACGTTTCGTCTGATAAGAATAGCCCAGATCGCCCTGAACCGCATGCAGCAGCCATTTCCCGTACTGCACCAGAACCGGCTGATCCAGCCCCAGCTCCTCCCGCACAGCCTGTACCGTTTCTTCCGTCAGCGGCGCATTGATTGAATTCAAATACGCCGTTGCGGCATCCCCCGGCAGAAAACGGACCAGGAAAAATGCCGCAGCCGACACCAGAAATACCAGCGGAATCAGCCCCAATAACTGTTTTACAGCGTATCGAAGCATGTTTATGCTCCTTTCTGTTCCAATCTTTACTTGTCCACAAACATTCCGCTGATTCCCATTCCTCCATGGCTGGAAGTCAGATCCAGTCCGGACAGATCACTGCTGTAAACAGCAAGTGTGCTGGTCACTGTCAGCGGAACATATACCGCTTCATCGTGGAAGCTCTGCATGATATAATCAAAATTTTCCTGAAGCTTTGCCTCGTCCGTCTGGCTCAGACAATCCACCATCACCCGGTCAAGCTCCTCTTTATTGCTCATTCCCTTCTGTACCGTACTGAATTTATCGCCGTCCGTAGCCATTGCTGCAAGCGTCGCGTAAGGCTCATAGGAACCGCCCCAGGAGCTGTAAATCAGCACGCCAAATTCCCCGGCTGCCCAGTTCTGACGGTATACCTGGCTGTCCTGCGGAACAATATTGACCTGAATGCCTGCCTGCGCATACTGAGACTGAAGCACCAGGCCGATGTCCCGGTCATTGGTCACGGAAGAATCGTAAATCAGATCCAGTTCCAGCTTCTGACCGTCTTTGGAGCGCACATTTTCCTTTCCTTCGTAGACCCAGCCGGCTTCCTCCAGAATCTGATTAGCCTTTTCCAGGTCATAGGAATACGGCTCGATTCCGGTATCTGTATAGGGAACTTCCTTGGAAAAATAGGAATCCGCCGGCTCCTGCAGACCGCCGAAAATCCCCTCCGCGACAGCAGTATTGTCCGTCGCATATTCCATAGCCAGGCGGACCGCAAGCTCGCCGGTTACTTCCCCTGCCGTATTAATGTTCAAGTTGGAAATGCTGGTGGTCGGAGCCATGGCAGTTTTAAATCCGGCCTCCTCCATACTCTTATAGATCTCCGCCGTGATCTGTGTAGAATCCACCATCACATCAATTTCGCCTGCTTTCAAAGCCGTGGCTGCCGTATTGACATCCGGGATCACAACCGCTTTCAGATATCGGAAAGACGGCTTTTCTCCCCAGTAATTTTCATTGCGCTCAAACAGCGCATACTGGTCTGCCACATGCTCCTTCAGTACCCACATTCCAGTGCCAACCGGCTTCGCAATCCCGCTGTCATACGGATCGCCTTCTGCCGGGAAACCGGCCTCACCCAGCATCACCAGCGGACGGCTGAAGGTAAAGTCGTTCAGCAGAGAATTGCACGGTGCCTTCAGCTTCAGAACCAGTGTCTGCTCATCTGGCGTCTCAATCGAATCAATCACAGTCAAAGACTGCAGGAAGGAATAGTTCTCGCTGTGGTTCTGAACCGCCTCGATATTCTTTTTTACGATCTGCGAATGAAAAGCGCTGCCGTCGCTGAAGGTTACGCCTTCCCGGAGATGAAAGGTATATTCCAGTCCGTCATCGGAAATTTCCCAGCTTTCTGCAAGCTCCGGTACGATCTTTCCGTTTTCCAGAGCCACAAGACTCTCATACACCCAGTCCTGTGCATACATCTGGCTCTTCATGGTATGCGGATTCAAATCTCCAATATCCTTGGAAGTACGTACGATCAGCGTATCCTTCTCGGCTGCCGCTTCCGTTTCCAGTGTATCAGATGCCGCCGCAGTCCCGGTCTGCATCTCAGCCAAAATCTGCGTTTCGGATGCTGCCGGAACAGATGTCTGGCTCCCTGTGCCGCCGCAGGCCATCAGAGAAAGACTGAGTGCCGCCGCAAGAAAGCCGGAAAGTAATGATTGTTTTTTCATGATTTTTCCTCCTGGTTTCAAATTTTTTGAAACTGCAGTTTTCTCCTCCTGCGGGTTCCCCGAAAAAGAGGGGCATTAAAATGCCCCTCTTTGTACGCAAACAAAATCTGTTCGGAATACCAGACAGATTATTGTTGAACAAACTTTCACAGGAAGCGTCAACATTCCAGATTAAGCAGGTTTCCTGGCTTACGCGTCTTTGCGCCTTCACGCCTTCTCATGCTTTCGCACAATGACATCTTGTGAACACACTCTTCGTTTACAGTGACCGGATCGCCGGAGACTTTCACTCCGTTCTCTTTTACCTGCCCGCTACAGGCAGCACTTAATCTCTATGCAATTTTCAATTATTATCAGTATAGCCATAACAACCTGGTTTGTCAATCATTCACGTTCTGTCACCTGGCAGCGTCCGATCCGCAATTTTTACCATCGCCGTAAAGGTATTCTCATTATAATCTACATCAAATTCATCTCCCGGACGGGAAAGGATCCGCCGGATACTCAGCATGCCGAGGCCGCCGTCCTTCTTGCTGGAAAGGATATGCTCTCCGCTGCGGCGGATAAAGCCGCGGTAGGAATTCTCCACCATCAAAAGCAGATGATCTCCCAGCCACCGGCCCTGGATCCGGATGTAGCGCATATTCTTTTCTTCGCCGGCTTCTGACGCACGTTCCGGGCAATCCGTCTGTTTCATCTTTTTGCAGGCCTCCAGGGCATTTTCCAGAAGATTGCCGATCACAATGCACAAGGTCAGATCATCTACCGGAATATGAGCCGACAGATCCATCTTTGCAGTAAAATCAATGTTCTCTTTTCCGGCCCGGACGGCATACTCTCCCAGAAGACTGTTGACCGCCTGATTCTGACAGAAATTCTGCTCTGCGCTGCGGTCCAGCTCCTGAAGCAGATTTTTCAGATACCGTTCCTGCTCCTCCCGCTCCATGCTCATCAGCGCATGAATGTGATGGCGGAAATCATGACGGATAATACGCACCTGCTCCATATGCTCCAGCGTCTGATTATAATGCTCCCTCTGCTTTGCGATCATCTGGCGGGCAAAAATCAGCTCACTCTCCGATTTTCTCCGGCTGATGATTTCCAGCAGATTATTGAGAATCATCATATAAAGGAGGAGCATCGTAAAACAGAGCACAATAAAAAACAGGACATACTCAAAGCTCTTCTGTGCCAGGGTATCGCCAGAAAAGATCGTATGGGTTCCCAGAAGAAGCAGCAGCAGAAAGGCCAGCGGATAAACCGGCAGCAGCATACAGGACTTGGAGGAAAGCTGGGAAAACAGCAGATTCACCCGCTTTTTCATCCAGAACTGCACCCAGACTCCAAACAAACAGGCACTCACTGCCGTCACAGCTGCGCTGATCTGAACATGGGACCATTCCGCGTGAAACAGCCGGATCAGCACCCATGCCGCCAGCTCGTTTAACGATTCCGCCATAACGCTGAACATCCAGGCTGAACAGTAAAGAAAAGCTTTTTTCACCAGAGTCCCCTCGAAAAAAATAAGCAGAACCAGAAAAAACAGACCGGAAAAAACCCCCTGAAAGACCCAGAACACCTTTGTATTCAAATGCAGCAGAGACTGCAGCGATACCATAACGACCCATAGATAGCAGGATACGGCTGCAATATTCTCTTTGCTCTTCGCCCTGGGCTCCAGACAGATAAAGATCGGCATCATCCGCACCGCCAGCCGGAGCAGGTTCAGAAAAACCATACTTGCTGCGTCATTCACAGCGAACGCCCCCTTCGATTCAGACGCAGGCCTGTCCTTTTTCAAGCTTGACCGGCGTCAGTTCAGTCTGTAATGATAATACGCATTCTTGCTCTGCTTATAAAAATTTCTTGAAACCGGGACCAGACTGCCGTTGTCCATCACAAAGCAGGAATCATCCAGCCGCTCCACATGACTTAAATTGACCAGAAAGCTCTGGTGGCACCGCAGGAAGCCATCCTCCGGCGTCAGTTCTTCCTGAAGCTGAGAAAGCTTCTTGTTGATCGTGTAAACCTCCTCCTCCGACAAAACGGCAAAAACACGGTGAAGCCGGTTTTCAAAAAACAGGACCTTCTCAAGCGGAAGCTTCAGCGGCACCCGGTTATGCAGCACGGAAATATAGCGTTTCTGCACGCCCAGCTTCTGGCGCAGAATTCGCTCCATCGTCTCGTAAAAGTCCGAAGCACGGACCGGCTTTAGGACAAAGCCGGCCGCGTTGACCCGGTAGCCGTCCACTGCCGATTCCAATGAGGAGGTAATCAGCACCACCACCGGATGCGTCTCCCGCTTTTCCAGACAGGCCGCTCCCTCTATTCCGGACATTCCGGGCATCATCACATCCAGAAGATACAGCCCATAAGCCTTTTCCGAGGCCAGAAGCTCCTGCATGGAGCCATACAGATCCATGCGGATCTCCCTCTCATGCTCATCAAAAAAACGCTGTGTCAGCTCCGCAATCATCCGGCATTCCTCCGGCGTATCGTCACAAACGGCAATCTCCAGCATGCGCTTCCCTCCCCTTTTCTGACATCTTCCCTCTATTTTATGAAGAAACGCTTCGGAAGTCAAGAAACATTCCGTCCTCCGGGAGCCAAACTCCATATTCGGTATCTTTTCTGCAGAATCGGCAATTTTCGTTTTTATTTACAAATGTTATACTTATTTCATCAAATTTTTATACATTTTTTATAGGAGGGATCATATGGGTAGTAATCTTCTTGTCACTGTCGTTGTTATCATCTATCTGCTCCTGATGCTGTGGATCGGCTGGTATTCTTCCACGAAAATTACCAGCAACACCGATTTCATGGTGGCAGGACGCAGACTCGGACCGCTGCTTATGGCAGGCACCCTGGCCGCTACGGAAATCGGCGGCGGAAGCTCGCTGGGCGTTGTACAGAACGGTATGTCCGGATACGGTCTCAGCGCATCCTGGTACATTACCACCATGGGAATCGCATTTGTCATTCTCAGCTTTATTGCCCCGAAATTCCGTGCCGCAACCGTAAAAACCGTTCCGGAATATTTCCGCAGACGCTACGGAAAAGAATGCGGCCTGATCACCGCTGTTATCATGCTTCTTCCGCTGGTCGGACTGACCGCCGGACAGTTCATCGCATCGGCCGTGATCCTTTCCACCATGCTGAGCATTGACTACCAGATCGCCGTGATCATCGTTGCAGTCGTGGTAACCGTATACTCCATCATGGGTGGTCTGTGGAGCGTAACTCTGACCGACTTTATCCAGGTATTCCTGATTGTGATCGGCATGATCATCGCCGTTCCGTTCGCCATGAATTATGCCGGCGGCTGGAGCAGCGTCACCGCCAATATTCCGGAAGGCACGCTGAATATGTTCCAGGGCTATGACCTGTTCGGCATCATTTCCCTGGTCATCATGTATACCGCAACCTTCTCCGTCGGACAGGAGGCCGTATCCCGCTTCTATGCCGCCAGAGATGAAAAAGCAGCAAAGGGAGGCGCATGGCTGGCAGCTCTGATCAATTTCATTTACGCATTTATCCCTACGATCCTCGGCATCATCACCCTGGCCCTGATCAACATGGGCAAGTTCAGCTCCGATCAGTTCGCATCAGTAGGCGCCCGCTATGCGCTTCCTGTACTGGCCATCAACACCATGCCGGCTATCATCTGCGGCCTGCTGTTTGCCGGAATCATTTCCGCCACCATGTCCAGCTCCGACTCCGATCTGCTGGGCGCAGGCTCCATTTTCGCCAATGATATTTACAAAGCCGTACTGAAGCCGGATGCTTCCAGCGCATCCGTTATGAAGGTTACGAAGATCGTGATGTGTCTGGTTGGCGTTGCCTCCATGTTCATTGCTCTGTTCAACACCCAGAGCATCGTATCCATCCTGATGTTCTGCTTCACGCTCCGCGCAGCAGGCTCCTTCTTCCCATATGTAATGGGACACTACTGGAAGAAGGCTTCCAAAGCCGGTACCATCGCATCCCTGCTGGCCGGCACCGTAGTGGTTGTTTACCTGGAGCATATCTCCGGCGGCGTGCTGTTCGGAATCAAATTCAGCCAGCCGATCATTCCAGGTCTGGTTGCCGCATTTGTCTTCTTCATTATCTTCTCCTTGATCATGCCGCCTGCAAGGGAAACCACAGAGCTGGCTCCGGAAGAGGACGATTAAGTAAAAAAGCCCGGCTCAAGTGCTGGGTGTTCGCAAAACTGTCATACCGCTTTGTGTAATATAAAAATAACCATGACTGTCACCCAGTTCAGAGCGATAGTCATGGTTTTCTTTATATCTTATGCCAACTCAAGACTCGCTGCCGATGGTGCGACTTCACCTTTTCGGGTCGGATTTCCACCTACTAAATGCGCAGCCCTTGGCTGACGCACAATCATTCAGGCTTCTCTGCCTTCCCCAGCTTTGCCAGCTCCCGGTTCTTCTCATTCATTGTGCCGAATTCTGTCAGGCAGCAGATCACCCGGCTGCAGGACTGCATCACCTTGACTGCACGCCGAAAGGTTTCCCTGCTGATCATCTCAAAGGGCTTTTCCGAGATTACCTCAGCCGCCAGCGCCTTTGCCACCGGATAGTCCATATCATTTTCATGCAGAATGCCTGCTGCAAAGGGAATTCCTTCCCGCTGCAGCCGCCGGTAAACCGGAATGCCGCTTCCGTTTCCGCCGATCACAAACACCACCGGCTTCCCCTTTACCGGCTCCAGCTCCAGAAATCCCAGCTCTGCCTGATAGCTTCCTTTCGTGATTCCGTAAAGCTTTGCTATATAATCCGATGTAAAAATCTCCTCCGGAGTTCCGCAGCGCTCCACCGTCCTTCCATTGACGCACACCACAAAATCCGAAAGCTTCTGCGCCAGGTCCAGCTCGTGAAGAGACATCAGAACCGCCACCTGCTTCTCCCGGACCAGCTCCTTGATCATGGTCAGAAGCTCCAGCTTGTGACGGATATCCAGAAAAGAGGTCGGCTCGTCCATCACGATCGCCTCCGGCTCCTGACAAACCGCCCGCGCCAGGAGGATCCGCTGGCGCTGCCCGTCGCTGACCGCTCCGAATTCCCTTCCCGCCAGTTCCTCTGCATGCACCAGCCTCAGGGCCTCCTGCACCTTGTTCCGGTCTTCTTCTGTCAGAATTCCCATCCGCCCGGTGTAAGGATATCGCCCCATGCCCACCACCTCCTCACAGGTCATCAGCTCAGGGTGAATCCGCTCTGTCATGAAAACCGCCATCCGCCTGGCAATTTCCTTTTCCGGCATGGTTTTCATAGACGCTCCGTCCAGATAAACCGCACCGCCCAGCAGCTTCAGCTGACGGACGATGCTTTTTAAAATCGTGGATTTTCCTGCTCCGTTTGGTCCGATCAGCGTGACGATCTGCCCGCGCTTTACCTGAAGCTCAATCTGCTCCAGAAGGGGGACCCGGCCATATCCCACTGTCATATGTTCCGTATAAAGATAATTCTCCGCCACAAATGCCATCCTCTTTCTAACCCTTCATGCGCCCGGCAGCAAACGCACCGCCGCAATATTACAATTCGGCGGGCGCACCACCGCCGTATCAAAATTTGGCTTTTCTCCTTCGTTTACGGATTTTCCCGTGCCGTCCGTTTTCGAACCATCATCCATAACACCACCGGTGCGCCGAACACGGCTGTGACGGAACTGATGGACAGCTCCGTCGGCGCAAACACCGTTCTGGCAATTCCGTCGCAGAACAGGCAGAATACCGCGCCGCCCAGGAAGCACCCCGGAATCATCACAAGCGGCTTTGCCGTCTGAAACAGACTTTTCACCAGATGCGGCACGGCAATTCCCACAAAGGAAACCGGCCCGGCAAACGCCGTTACACAGGCAGACAGAATGCTGGACAGCAGAATCAGAAGCGCCCGGAACCGCCGGACATTAACGCCCATGCTCTGTGCATAATTTTCGCTCAGCTGATAAGCGCTGATCGGCTTCGCCATCCCAAACACCAGAAAAAGCGACAGCAAAATCACTGCCGCCATGATCCTCACATTTTCCCAGGACATGCCGGAAAAGCTGCCCATGGACCAGTTGTGAAGGTTGACAATATTGGAATCGTCCGCAAAGGTAATCACAAAATCCGTGACTGCCGAACAAATATACCCGATCATCACACCGCATACCACTAAAAGGGGCATCTGCCGGACCCGGCTGGAAATGGCAAGGACAAAGCCCATGGAAATCATTGCGCCTGCAAAAGCTGCCAGAATCAGGACGGCAGACCCGGCCCATAAGCCCCGGCTTAACAGTCCGATCATAACCAGCGAAACGGCCAGCTTGGCTCCGGAGGAGATCCCCAGGACAAACGGGCCGGCAATCGGATTGGAAAAGAAGGTCTGAAGCAGGAATCCGGAAACAGACAGCGCGCCGCCCAGAAGAATGGCAGACAGAATCCGCGGCAGACGGATCTCCCATACAATGCGGCAGGCCGTGCTTTCTGTTTCCTTTCGCATCAGCACCTTAAAAATTTCTCCGGCAGTCAGAGAAACACTGCCGGAATTCAGATTCCAAAGAAACAAGATGCCAAGCGCCAGAATCAGAACGGCAAAGGACAGCAGACACCTTCGATATCGTTGTTTTCTCATCACTCATACTCCTTCAAGCCGGTGCAGGTACCGGAATTTCGCAGGATCATCTGTCTCCCCCGTCAGCATTCGGCGGATATCCAGAATCATATCCCCCAGTCCCATGGTCTCCTGAAACAGATTCTTTTCCGTGCACCACACCTGTCCCGTCTTCACCGCCTTGAAATCGGCCAGAAGACTGTTTTTTTCCAGAAGCTGCTGCACGGTCTGAAGCTCCCCGTCGATCGTACTGTTATAAATCAGATAATCTGCATCCTTCGCCGCCGCGTAAAAGGCTTCCATCTGCATATTCACTGTAGAAAGCGCACTTTCCTGTTCTTCTTCCAACTGCGGAACATAAGTGCCGCCGGCAAGTTCAATCATTTTCGACACATAATCGCCAGGCTTACGCACATTGACGGCTCCATTGGAGGTAATATAAAAAAATGCAGCGGTTTTCCCGGTCGGTTCCTGTGCAAGAACCGGCTCCAGACGCTCCAGCTGCTCGGCAAAGTACTGCCCGGCAAGCGCTTCCTTGTCCAGCAGCACACCGTAAAGCTTCAGCCACTCCATTCTTCCCAGCGGATGATTCTCGTAGCTGGAACGCTCCACAAATACCGGGATACCCAGCTGTTCCAGCTGCTCTTTGACCTCCGGAGTATGATAGATCATCGTAGATTCAATCGCCAGATCACAGCCTTTCGACAGGATCAACTCGTAATCCGGAGCACTGTACTTGCCCGCATATTCGATTGTTCCGTCCTCCATGGCCTGCCTGGCCTTCTGAACATACCAGCCGGAAGCCTTCGTTCCGGAAAGCGTAACGGCATCCAGCCCGTCCAGCCTGCAGACCAGATCCATGGCAGAGGTAGCCGCCAGATAAATATTCTGAAGCGGCTGCCGAAGGACCGCAACCGTTTCCGGCAGTCCGGATGGTACTTCCGCACCCTCCGGAACCACCAGAAACCGGCCGCTGTCCTTCACCGTAATCAGCGCAAAGCCGCCTTCATAATAATCCACAGAAAACTGACTGGCATAAGAAAGCTCCATCGAACGCTCCGGCTCGATTGCTCTTTTCAGTGTCGCGGAATCAAAGCGCAGCGTGTAGCTGATCTCATGCGGCTCGCTCATGGCAATCGTATCGGCAATAACCGGCATTCCCCAGTCAAAGCCGCTGACCGGGATTTCAAAAGCCGAATTGCCTTCCACATTCAGCCTTTCATATTTTGTGCCGTCCACCTTCATATAGTCATAATTTGCACTTCCCCAGATGATCGTCGCAAATACCATTCCGTTTTCTACCCGGAGAACTGCCGGAGATTCCACTTTGGCCCGGCCGGATCCCCCCTCCAGCTCCACCTCTGCCGTGTAGGTTCCGTCCTTCAGTCCCAGGCTCTCCGCTGTCGCAATCGTTCCGTCTGCAAAAGCATCTGCTGAAAGCGAATCCGCACGGAATACCAGGA
Source organism: Candidatus Caccovicinus sp. (assembly GCA_051878975.1). Taxonomy (GTDB): domain Bacteria; phylum Bacillota; class Clostridia; order Lachnospirales; family Lachnospiraceae; genus Caccovicinus. The sequence continues at coordinate 23,429 of JBJELD010000053.1, read as the reverse complement.
CCCGGTCATACCATTTTTCCTTGTTCCGGCTGAATGCAGCACAGCAGATTCCCTGATCCAGCGCCTCCACCGGAACCTCAAAGCTGTGGCTGCCGTCTTCCTTTTCTACATAAGGAATACAGTCCTCTTCCGAAGCTTTCGCAGCCTCTTCTCCCGTTCCCATAAACAGCTTTCCATATCCGGTGCCGCCCATCGTCATAACCGCGCTCATCCGGCCGTCTTGCACCGTCAGCTGACAATCCGTGATCTGAAACATGCTGGAGCTGGAGTCCACCTGAATCGAATACGTACCGTTCTTTATCGATTCCCCGTACACAGGAACCATATCCTCCTCCACCACATCCATCGGGCTGATCGTCTCCTCACCGGAGGCCACCGCCCCGGCCGGCGATCCCGACACCGGTTCAGATGTCGCTTCCGGCACCGGCGCTGCCGTCCTCCCGCCGCATCCGGCTGTCATCAGACTGACAGCCAGAACCACTGCGGATAACCGGCTCTTTCGCATGATTCTGTTCCTCACTCTTCTTCTCTCTCCTCCTGATCGTGCATCCAAAGCATACCTATTTACTTTGCCAGCTTGTCCGCAGCTTCTCTGGCATGTTCAACGAACAGCTGCTGAATGTCTTCCATCTCTCCAAGTCCGCGCACCAGACAGGTCACTTCATATCCGGCGTCTTCAAACGCTCTTTTCCAGGAGCCTTCCTCATCTCCTGCCATGTCGTTGTTGGCGTGATCCCCTGCCACGATCATCAAAGGCTCCAGAACCACCTTTTTATAGCTGCCCGCCTGAACTGCCTCCAGCACATCCTCCAGGGACGGCTCTGCCTCAACGGTACCGACAAAATAGTTCTCATATCCGGCCTCTGTCAGCATTCCCTGCATTCTGGAGTAAACCTGATTGGAATCCGCCTCTGTGCCGTGCCCCATAAAGCAGATGGCTGTCTCTCCATCATCATACTCCTCTGTTGCACGGGTAATTGCCTCCATTACCGCCTGAAAATCCGCATCGGAAGTCAAAAGCGGCTCTCCCACTGCCACCGCTTCAAAAGCATCTGCATATTCCGCCACTTCCTGTACTAGGTCGTTGTACTCCAGCCCGTTCATCAGATGTGTGGGCTGAATAACCAGATTCTTTACCCCATTCTCCGCCGCGCGGTCCAGTGCTTCCTTCACATTGTCGATGGAAACCTCGTCACGGGATTTCACATGATCAATAATGATCTGACTGGTAAAGCCTCTTCGCACCGAATACTCCGGGAAAGCCTCTTCTAAAGCATCCTCGATCGCGCCGATGGTCAGACGGCGGCTGTCATTGTAGCTGGTGCCGAAACTGATCACCAAAAGCTCCTGTTCTCCGATTCCATCCTGATTTCTTACATTATCCAATGAAGCATCCCCCGTATCATAATTTTCTTCCGCCTCTGCAGATATCTCTGCCTGTGCTGCAGTTTCCTCCGCCCTGGTCTCTGCCGCGGTCGTCTCCCCGATCTCCTTATTTCCTGCACATCCGGTCATGGCTGCCGCCGCCAGCGATACAGACATAAAAACAGCTGCCAGTTTGTCCCATTTTCTCATATCCGTTTCCTCCTGATTCGAACTAAAATGATATCGATTCTGTTCAGGCATGAAAATCCATTCCGAATAAAAGACGGTCTCAAACCGGCAGCAGCCCTGAAAATCCTGTTATGACCGCCAGAGTTTCTCTGGCACAGTACACGCATTTCTGCACAAAAAGCCCCTGTTCCGTCTGAGTCAGAAACCTGCAGATATTAGATCCTCTCTGCAGACCGGCACGACCAATTACTCGTGACCTGGAAATTTCTTCCTGTACCAACAGCCGGCAGGTTTCCTGACTTGTCTCTCTGCATACATAAGCGCCTTCCCAGACCTTTTGGCCCAGTGACTGTCCTGGTTTTTTCCAGACCAGCTTATGTACTCCTGACTTACAGTGACGAGATCGCACAGGACTTGCACCTGTTTCCCTTTTACCCGCTGCCCGCCTTTTCCGGCAGCAGCGGCACCGTCTGCTCTTAACTCGATATGCACTATCCTACCACTTCAAAAGGGAAAATGCAATCAAAAAAACAGACAAAATCTGCTGCCCATCCGGACGCAGATTCTGCCTGCTTTCTGAATTTCTTTTATGAACACTAGAATCTCTTAATCTTCTTCGCCGCAGTCTTCGGGAACTCCTCTTCCCGGACAATCAGGCTGTAAATCCGCTTGTATACCGGCATCTCCTTGTTGAAATCGTCAATCAAGGCCTGCAGGGCTGCACGTACATCTGTGATACCCTGCTTTTCTATGTACTCGTAATCCGGATAAATTTCCGCCTCAATCACCTTTTCCTTTTCCCGTACCAGAATCTCTTTTACCAGATCGGAACGGCTCAGCTCATTCTCCAGCTCTTCCGGGGAAACATTCTCGCCGTTTGCAAGGATGATCAGGTTCTTCTTGCGGCCGGTAATATATACATAGCCGTCATCCGTCACATAGCCCAGATCTCCGGTTTTCAGCCATCCGTCCTCCAGGGTCTCTGCCGTCTCTTCCGGCATCTTGTAATATCCCATCATGACGCTGCTGCCCTTCACCCAGATCTCATCATTAACCGTTTTTGCCTGACAGTTCGGCAGAAGCTTTCCTACGGAACCCTTCCGGTTGTCCCAGGCAAGATTCGTGCTGATAACCGGAGAGCACTCGGTCATGCCGTAACCCTGCAGCACAGTAATGCCGTACTCAGCAAAACGATCCACATAGTCCGGATCCAGGTAAGCGCCGCCGCTGCATATCGTATGCAGTCTTCCGCCGAACACCTCTTTTGCCACCAGCTCCTTCGGAATGGACGGATCCACATCGCGCAGCTTCTTGTAAATAGACTCCATCACCAACGGCACCATCAGTACCAGCTGCGGCTGGAACAGCTTCATGTTCCGTGCCACACGCATGATGGAATCATTGATACAGGAGGTCACGCCGATATAGACGCCCTTAACAATATCCATAGTCAGACAATATACATGGTTGATCGGAAGCAGAGTCAGCGTAACCGTGCCGGCTGGAATCTTCATATCCAGAGAGGTTGCATTATCCGACAGATTCCGATGAGACAGCATCACGCCCTTGCTCTTTCCGGTGGTTCCGGAGGTAAAAAGCAAGGTGCAGAGCTGATTCGGATCGACTTGTGCCTCATACTCTCCCTGGTTCTCCTCCAGAAGCTTCGGCAGAGATAACACTCCGCTTTCCGGATCCTCCGCCAGCTTTCCCTGCAGGGAGATCAGCTTTGTGATCTGCGGACACTGCTCTTTCACAGCCGGAACCAGATCGGCACGAACCTCATCAAAGATCAGCATTTCCACGTCTGCCCGGTTTAACTGATCGCAGATCATGGATGCAGGCAGCTGTACATCCATCGGCGCTGCCACGCTGCCGCCGCCCGTGATTCCGAAAAAGCAGATAATCCACGGATAGCTGGTTGCTCCGACCAGCGCAATATGCTTTCCCTTCATACCCAGACTTTCCACCATCCGGCTTACCGCCTGGGTATCCCGATTCAGATCCTCGTAGGTACGTTCTTCAATCTCTTTGTTTACCTTGTAACGATATGCCGTCTGCGTACCGTAATGCTCTGCTGCGTAGCGGACAATGTCTTTTAATGTTTCAACTGCCATTTTACTCCTCCTGGTTTTTCCTCACACCTGGTTATCGGGTTTTCTTTGCGTTCCTGACCCTGTCCGAATCATCGGACCCCTCTTAATCCTGCAGAGACTGGATATAAGCAATCGCATCTGCGACCGTCTTCACATTTACGACCTCACGTTCATCTACTTCAATGTCATATTTCTCTTCCAGTTCTCCTACCATGCTCATAAAATCATAGGAAGTAAAGCCCAGATCCTCAACAAAACGGGAATCTTCCTTAATCTCTTCCGGCTTTACATCTACATACTCACAAATTACCTTCTTTAATTCTTCAAACATTTCTTTTCCCTCTCTGTTTTCACTCTGATTTACGCTTGCTCTGATCCTGCTTTTATCATTATACCCAGTCAATGATCTCGCCGACGGTCCGGCTGCAGTCTTCCACTCCGCGGAACAGAATCCGGCAGACATAGTAATATACATCCTGCAGCTTCTCCGGCGTTACCATACCGTCCTGATACTCAAAGCAGAAATCCAGTCCGTCGTCCTCCGGATGGTGGCTGACTGTCAGGTACAGCGGCTGTGCTGCCACTCCGTTTCCGTAACGGGCCGACTTATATTTAATATCTCCTAATTTTTCCAGACCTGGTCCCTCATGCTTCATAGCCAGCGGCTGATAGGTCAGAGCCATACCTTCATAAGTCTGGCCGTGTTTCAGATTGTAGTACTTGGTCCGGGTATAAAAATATTCCGGAGAACTGAAGTTTGCATGACGGAACAGCATGTTCTGGCCGTCGCGGATCTTCAAGATGCCTTCCAGGAAGGTATCCTCACGCGGCACAATCGTTCTGAACGGGAAGCAGTGGATTCTGGTTCCGCCGCAGCGCTTTTCTGTCAGGGTTGCACGTCTTGCAACGGTCGAGGTAATCGACACATCATCCGTATCATTTGCCTTCTGCAGATAAGTACGCAGACCCATCATCAGCAGGCAGGTCATGGAAACATGATGCTCCTCACAGAATTTAAACAGGCGCGCCGATGGTTCTTTTTCCAGATGGAAATTGCGCAAATGCGCCTCCATGGACTTCGGAATCACAGTAGCAGCACGCAGGTTCGGATTGCCTTCTCTCTTCCGCTCCTCCTCCAGTCTGGACTTTCCGAATACATCCGTATAGATCGGTTCGGAAGAAGCAATCAGCTTCTGGAAGAATTCCCGGTCTTTCTGACTGGCCCTGGAGCCTGCCTGATAAGCCAGATCCTTCTTTATCTGCTCTACATAAGAGGACATCGGCTTCGGATAATCCACCGCATTATACTTCTTATGAGAATAGATCTCAATTACATCGCGGAAGAACATGATCAGGGACTGCGCATCCATGGTCATGTGATCCACGCAGACATAAAGTCCCTGGAAGCCATCCGGCATCTTGATCATCACAAGCTTATGCAGCGGAGTATCATAGCGCGGGAACGGCGTGCTGGTCCATTCCGTCATCTTCGCCACTGCATGCTCCGGCTTCCAGCCGGAAAAATCAAAATGCTCGATCGGCTGCGTGTCTTCCTTTACAATATACTGATAAACCTTATTTTCCTTTTTATCCAAAGCAAAGCGGATTCGCATGGACTCGCAGCGCGCTACTGCTTCCTTCACGGATTCTCTCATTACATCCCAGTCCAGATCCACCTGAATGGTCAGACTGGAGCCAATATTCAGAATCTGTTCCATCGGGCAGGCCGTCATGCTGTAATAGTGCAGATCCTGAGCTGCGGTTAACGGGTAAACTTTATAACCTTTTCTCGTTTTCATCTTAAAGCTTTCCTTTCCTTAATCTCAATCTTGATCTTGTCCCTTTGTTCCTGCCGGATCTGTTCTAGTGAAAATATCGGTCAATCCAGGTCTGAACCACAGCACGATAACGCTCCGGCTCTTTATAATAGGCCTCCGCATGTCCGGCCCCTTCGATTACCAGAAGCTCCTTCGGAGCCGCGCATGCTGCATACAGCTCGTATACCATGCTGCATGGCACAAATGTATCTCCTGCACCGTGAATAAACACGGTCGGCACATGGGATTTCTTCACTTCATTTTTTGCATTGCATTCATCCAGACCGTAGCCGGCCTCCTGACGCGCCATCTTATCAGAAATCTGCATCAGAGGGAACGGCGGCAGATGGTACATCGTTTTCAGCACGGAAGAAAATACCTCCCATGCAGAAGTAAATGCACAGTCGGAGACAATTCCCTTTACCTGCTCCGGAAGATCCAGACCGGAAGTCATCAGCACCGTTGCGCCTCCCATGGAAACACCATGCAGCAGGATCTGACAGTTTGCTCCCACACGCTCAATCAGATAGTCGATCCACTTTCTCGCATCATGGCGATCCAGGCATCCAAAGCCTATGTAGGTACCCTCACTTTTTCCGTGTGCACGCTCATCCACGCAAAGCAGGCTGAAGCCCTGGCTCCAGTAATACTCCGCCATCATGGCATAATCGCTGATGCCTTCGCTGGTATATCCATGGAAGCACAGCGCCACACGCTTTGCTCCCTCCTGCGCGAAAAAGAGACCGTGCAGCTTCAGTCCGTCCCGGGATGTAATGAAAACATCCTCATGCGGCAGCTCCATCAGGCGTTCCTTACATGCCTGAATCTGCGGAATGTAAAGGCTCCAGTCGGTTCCGGCCATTTTCTGAGTCCGTTCTGTTTTCGCATTGCCGCGGATCAGAGTACGGCGCAGAAAATACCGTGCCAGCGCATATTCGCCGGCAGCTCCCGCTGTTCCGGCTGCTGCAATGCCGGCCATCCATCTTCCAAGTTTCATCTTTAAAGCCCCTCCTTTTTACAGGAAGCTCTGCAGCTTCATCGCCTGCTCCAGGCTTCCCTCCACTCTCAGTTTGCCAATTGTAAAAGCAAAAATCGGATCCAGCTTTTTCTCTGCCAGTTTAAACAGGGTATTTGCCGAGCAAATAAAAATCGCATCCCGGTCGTAATATTCATATGGCTCCACATAAAGCTTGCCGTCGATTACTTCCGCATAGAATGCGCCTGCACCTTCTCCGGTAATATTAAACTGAAATGCAAGATGCTCTTTCACCCCGCTCACATCCGATTTCATAAACAGTTCTTTGGCCTTTGCAAAAACTTCTTCATAAGTCATGATTCTCTAAAAACCTCCCACAAATTGTTCCATTCCTCATCCGTTTTCGACCGGTGGTCGAATCATGGACAATTTAACATTACCATTTTTTGTTGCCCCCGTCAATACTTTGAAAGGTTTAAGTTTTTTGACGAATTTCCAGCACTTTCCACTACGCCGGATGATTTCGTGAAAAACATCTGTATTTTCATGAAATTATCTGGTATACTTGGAAAATATATGAATACCGCATATTTACTGCTGAATTTTAATTGAGGAAATGCCATGAATACAAACAACAAAAGGGATTTGATTCTGGATGCCATGCAGGAGCTGATGGCAGAAGGAAAGGCCAGTATGATCACGGTCAGCCAGATTGCCAAGCGGGCCGGAATCGGCAAAGGCAGCATTTATTACTATTTTTCTTCCAAAAACGATATCATTGAAGGCGTGATCGAACGTTCCTATTCCCGTGTGCTGGAGAAGGGACGAAACCTGGCTGCTTCTTCCGATATCTCGGTCTTTAAAAAACTGGAAATCATTCACCGCGCCTGCCTGGCCGCCGCACAGGAACTAAAACGCCAGGAGCTGGCCGGATCTTTTTCCGAGCAGCAGCAGAGCGCACTGATTCATCAGAAATTTGCCAGAATCATCATCACCGAACTGAAACCGATTCTGGCCGATATCCTGCGACAGGGAAATGAGGAGCATGTGCTCCGATGCAGCCAGCCGGAGGAAAACGCTCATATCATCCTGCTGATGCTGACGGTCAGCCTGGACAACAGCCTGGTCCCACTGGAGGCGGAGGCGCTGCGCCGAACACTCTTTGCCTTCACTCAGATGCAGGAAAAAAGCATGGAGATCCCGGACGGCATGCTGCAGTTTGTCATCACCTCCACGCCCCTCTGGGACATAACGAAGCAAAAAGAGATCGGGTAATCACCCGATCCCTCCCAGCGCAGCGCCAATTACCAGCACCAGCACACAAAGTCCGCAGAATCCATATTTCGCCAACAGATAAAACCAGCCTCCCAGAGCTTTTTCCCTGCCCTGATTCACCTGCTTTTCTACAAATTTCTTTCCATACACCCAGAAAAACATGATTCCAGCCAGACCGGCTCCCAGTGGACAGATATAGATCGAAACCACATCCATCCAGTCGGATACGATTCCCTGAATGCAGATCGAGATCACCGCTCCGGCCAGACCGGTCACGATACACGCAACCGTCCGGTTCAGATGCAGTTTTTCCTGCACCGTTGCGATGGGGGCCTCATACAAATTGATCAGAGACGTAACGCCCGCGAAGGTCACCGCGACAAAAAACACCGCGGCAAACGCGCTTCCGCCTTCCATACCTTTAAATAAATTAGGAAGAAAGATAAACATCAGACCGGGACCTCCCTGGTCCAGCTGTGCCCCGGCTGTCGCCATGGCCGGGATCAGAACAAGGGCTGCCAAAAGCGCCGCGATCGTGTCAAAAAATGCCACATTGCGCGCCGATGCCGGAATATCCTCCCCATCGCTTAAATAGGAGCCGTAAATCAGCGTACCGTTTCCCGCAATCGACAGAGAAAAGAATGCCTGCCCCATCGCGTAAATGATCACTCGCGGATTCAGAAAACTCTCCATGTCGATCCGGAAAATATACTGATATCCCTGGACAGCGCCTGGCTGAAAGAAAATATACACGCCCAGCCCCATAAACAGGAAGAAAAAGACCGGCATCAGCACTTTGTTGACCCGCTCGATTCCGCTTCCCACTCCGAAAACCAGAATCATAAATGCAATCAGGAGCGCCGTCAGCTGCCAGCCGTTATTGCCAAAGGCGGAAGCCATGATTCCGAATGTATTTCCGAATTCCTCCACGGATTCCGGTGCAAGCGTTGCGCCGGTAAAGGTTCCCACCGCATACTTGAGAATCCAGCCCATCACCACCGTATATCCGATAGCCAGTGCCATGGAACCAAACACCGGAATCAACCCCAGCGTCTCTCCCACTTTCCGCTTTCCTCTCGTTTCACACGCCATGCCAAAGGCATCCACCGGGCCGGAACGGGTCGCCCGCCCAAAGCTCATCTCCCCGATCACACCGGTGGCTCCCACCAGAACCACAAACAGGAAATACCAGATCAGAAAGGCGCCGCCTCCGAACTTTGATACCCGGGTGGGAAACATCCAGATATTTCCCATCCCGACCGCCGAACCGATACAGGCCAGAATAAAGCCCCATCTTGAATCAAATGAATCACGTTTTTTCTTTTCCATATTGCTTTCCATATCACTTTCTTATATTTTCCATCTGTCGCCGGTGAACATGGGAAGCGTGCCCCGTTTCCCGCCGCACCATTCATTTTACCACAACAAAAGATGCCGCTCAATCATCTTTTACGATGATTTTGCGGCACCTCTGATGCAAACTTGATTCAGCGTTGTCTCTTTTTATTTGTCAGAACGGCCGCACCTGCACGCCTGCGTCCTGAAGAGCCGCCCGGATCTTTTCCACAAAAGCCAGTGCTTTGGCACCGTCACCATGCACACAGACGGAATCGGCCTTAATGGCAATATCGCTTCCATCGTTTGCCTTTACCAGCCCCTCGACAGCCATGCGGACCACACGGGCAACCGCCTCTTCTTCATCCTCAATCATCGCTCCCGGCTGGCTGCGGGGGACCAGCGAGCCGTCCGGCTGATACGCCCTGTCCGCAAAGACCTCGCTGGCATAAGGCAGCCCGATTTCCTTTGCGGCACGGAGCATCTGGCTTCCGCTTAATGCCAGCAGCACCAGCTTCTCATCCACCGCCTTTACTGCCTCTGCAACCGCCAGTGCCAGTTCATAATCCTTCCCTGCCATATTGTAGAGTGCGCCATGAGGCTTTACATGATTCAGACAGACGCCGGCCGCATCACAGAACGCCTTCAGTGCTCCCACCTGATATTTTACATATGCGGCTGCTTCTTCCGGCTTCACGGTCAGATTCCGTCTTCCAAATCCCACCAGATCCGGAAAGCCCGGATGCGCTCCGATATGAACCTGATGTTCCCTGCAGAGTGCTACCGTCTTCTCCATCACAAGCGGATCGCCCGCATGAAACCCACAGGCCACATTTGCCGAAGTAATAAACGGGATCACCTGGCTGTCCAGGCCGATGGTATATGCGCCAAAGCTCTCTCCCAGATCACAGTTTAAATCAATTCCTGCCATTTTTACCGCACTTCCTTTCCTGCGTATTCTACAGCTTCAGTTCTGCATTCTTCACATCGGTAATAAACATATGTCCCGGTGCATGCGTAATCACGAAAGCCGGCTTCACATTCATCACTACATTCTGCGGTGTCACGCCGCAGGGCCAGAATACCGGCACTTCGCCTTCCCGGATCGTGACCATATCACCGAAATCCGGATGGAACAGGTCTGTAATTCCGATTGCCTCGGGACATCCGATCTGAACCGGCGCACCATGTACACGCGGCATCGCCGCCGTGATCGCAGTCGCTGCCGGAACCAGGCGGTGCGGAATCGGACGCATACTGACCACCATATTGCCCTTGAATACCCCAGCCGGCGCACAGGGAATATTGGTCTTATACATGGGTACATTCACGCCCTCCTCGATCTGGCGTACCGGGATTCCGGCCTGCAGAAGATCCGTCTCAAAAGAAAAACTGCAGCCGATCAGAAAGCTTACCAGCCGCTCACCCTTTGCCTGAAATTCCTCAAAAATCGAGGACACATCTGTATATTCTCCGGTCTTTCTGCCATACTCATAGACATAATAGCGGGGGATGTCCCGGGCAATATCACTTCCTGCTCCAAACACCGGAAACGTCCGGCTTCCCGCATCTGAAACCTCCAGAAGCGGACAGGATTTCGGATTTCGCTGGCAGAACAGCAGAAAATCATAAGCAAGCGATTCCGGCAGAACTACAAGGTTTCCCTGCGCATAACCGCTGCACATTCCGGTAGTAGGCGTGTTAATCTTCCCCTCCCGGATCTGCTGCCTTACCTGGGCCGGCGCCCAGCTCTCATACTGATTTCTCATTTTCCTGCTCCCTTCTCCGCGCTTCTTTTCTCGTTCTCCCATACCGGTTCCAGCGCACGCTCCAGTGCCTTCATCCGTTCTTCCATCTTCCTGGCCGCCGCAACGGCTTCCTTCGGAGAAACGAATGCAAAGGCTACCGGATCCCCCGGCTTCCTCTGCGCCAGCCTCGGAATATCGGCGCTGATGACCGTCGCGATCTTTGCATAGCCACCGGTGGTCTGGTGATCGGCCATCATGACGATCGGCATTCCATCCGAAGAAATCTGAACCGAGCCTTCCACAATTCCATCGGAAATAATGTCCGAGCCGTGCACCGTCTCCACCGCCGGTCCGCTCAGCCGACAGGCCATCCGGTCCGACTGTGCGCTGAGCCGGTAAATGCTCCCGGTAAAAGCCGCCATACCTTTTTCTGTAAAGGCCTCCTCCTGCGGCCCCTTAACTGCACGCAGTACCGTACACTGCCCTCCGTCAAACACCTGCACACCGCTGGAAGGCAGCAGATATTCCGCCCGTTCCGCATCAGAAACCCCCATGTTGTTTCCGCCGGTCCACAACCTTTCTGCCCGTTCAAAAAACTCTGCAGCTGAAATCCGGCCCGGCCGGATCTCCAGCACATCACCGGCTCTTAAAGCCCGGCCCTCCAGCCCTCCCAGCCTGCATTTTAATCCGGTAGAACGGCTCCCGAAAACCTCCGGCACATCAATACCGCCGTAAACAGCCAGATAGCAGCGCAGGCCGGACTGCGCCGCAGAAAGAGTCAGCACATCTCCGGCCTCCATAAACAGCGGACGGTACATCTCCGCCCTGACGCCATTGATCTGCGGCTTCATATCCGCCCCCGTCAGAGCAATCACCGCACAGGAAGTAAACCGGATCTGTGCACCGGCAAAGGTCATTTCCAGCGCAGCCGCACCGGAATTTCCTGCCAGCAGATTTGCTGCCCGATAATTCCATTTATCACATGCGCCATTTTCCTGAAAGCCCAGACGCTGAAAACCGCGCCGTCCCAGATCCTGGATCGTGGTCAGGCCTCCGGGCGACAGAATTTCCATTGCCATTGCCGTCACCTTCCCTTTCCTGCATTCTGTGCAATCGATTCATACTCGCTTTCACTGACCGGCACAAAACGGATCACATCACCGGCCTGATAAGGAAGCTTTCCGCCTGCCTGCGGGTCATAAAGCTTAAGCGGAGTCCGCCCGATCAGCTGCCAGCCGCCCGGGGACTCCACCGGATAAATCCCGGTCTGCTCTCCGCCGATCCCCACTGAGCCGGCCGGAATTTTTGTCCGCGGGCTGGAAAGTCTTGGCGTAAAAATCCGCGGATCCATGCCTCCCAGATAAGGAAAGCCCGGCAGAAAGCCAAGCATGAAAATCCGGTAGTCCCGCCCGGAATGGATGGCAATAACCTCTTTTTCACTTAATCCGGCATGCTTTGCCACAAAGGGCAGATCCTCCCCGCAGATGCCGCCGTAGCAGACCGGGATTTCCACGATCCGCTCTGCAGCTGTTCCCCGCTGCTCCAGCTTTCCAGAAAGCTTCCGGACTGTCCGGAATACGGCTTCATAATCCGTCCGGACAGGATCATAGAGGATCAGCAGGGAAGTGAATGCCGGAATCGTCTCTAAAATTCCGCTGTCAAAAGCGGTGCTCATCTCCCGCACCAACGCCTCCAGCGCCATCACCTTTTTATTTGCCGTCTCGTCGATCCGGTCCGCCAGCTCCACCAGCACCGCCCGGTCTCCTACCGGCTTGATTCTCATTTCATATTGCGCCATATCCGTCCCCGCTTTTTATCTCAACTCTTAATGAAAAAATCCCTTTTCCAGCACCGGTCCGAACCAGTGATCCGAATTGTGTGAATACCGGACCGCATATTCGGTGCACTGTCTCATCATCCCGACAATTCCGGTATTCATGCGGGTGTTGAAGCCGTCAATTCCCGGAAGCAGGGATCCGGTCATATCGATCATTCCGCTTCTGGACAGCACCCGCATCACCTCGGCCTCCATCTCTTCCCGGTGCAGAATTTCCATATCACGTTTCAGATACGCCAGCGCTGCCATCAGCCCGTAGCAGCCCCAGTCTGAGCAGGTAGCCGTGATAATGTGATCGGTATCCGTTGCCGCCAGGATTCCGCCTCCGCAGCCGCAGCAGCATTCTCCCTGATCGGTAAACGGCACATACCGGCAGATATGCTCCGCAATGGCTCCCATGCCGATCTCATTTCCCAGATCTCCGATGGCAATGTTCATCACGCCATGCTCCTTTAAAAGCTTCCAGAGCACATCACTTTTTGCCTCCAGATTGGTAACATCCTTCCCGATGGCATTGTGATAATGACCGCAGGCATTTGCGCCCGGCGCTTCCACCGAAATCACAGCCGAGGGCCGTACACTTTCATAAAGGCTCTCCGCCTGTGCCTGTGCTTCGGCCGGTTCCTTTGTAAACGCCACAACGCCCATGCTCAGCGGGAGCTCCATCACCGTATTGATGTCCTCATAAACATGCAGTCCCACCACGCTGGCACACTTTTTCACTGCCTCCACGCTGTCAGCCGGGCAGACAATGATCGGCTTGGCCCGGAAGGCCATCACCAGCGCCCTGGACAGCAGCATGGAGCTTACCATGCCGTCCATCTCCGGCACCTTATGGGGAAGCAGCACAAATCCGGTCAGAATCAATACCGCGTCTCCTTCCTTGACTGTACCGCACAGCGCTTCTGCTGCACTCATGGCAAGCGGTTCTCCTACATGGGCTCTGCTGCCGGCATAAAGGATACGGCATACGCCGTATCCTCTCGGGTCCAGATTCATCAAAGTATCCAGATTTTCTCCTACATTTCGTTTTTCCAGTTCATCTCTGTTCATAGCAGCCATCCTCCGCGCGCCCTAATCAAAAATGCTTTCTTTTCCTGTATATTCCAGATATTCTTCCAGCACGGCCTCCTGGAGCTTCTTTAAGGTACTGGGATCTTTTCCGCCGGCCGGCATACCGTCCAGTTCACAGGCATGCAGACAGAAATTAGAAGAGGAGGTCACAAGGATCTCATCTGCAGCCCGCAGCTCTTCCAGCGTAAACGGACGTTCCATTACCTGAATGCCCAACCGGTAGCAGGCCGCGATCATGTGGGTCTTGGCAATTCCGCGGAGAATCAGATGATCGTTCGGATGAGAGATCAATACACCGTCCTTCAAAATCGATACATTGCTGTGCGCGCACTCGGTAACCAGCTCACCCCGATGAAATACGGTCTCATCCACACCTGCACGCTGGGCCTCCTGCGCCGCCACAACAGACGGAAGCAGATTCAGCGTTTTAATGTTGCAGTGATAAAACCGGGTATCCTCCTTTGTGATCAGGCGGATCGGCTGATCCGGGTCACGAAGCGTGTTCGGGCGGATCATCACCCACAGTTTTCCTTCCATATTCTCGCTGTACACATGATTGCGGGACGCGGTCCCCCGCGTCACCTGCCAGTAGACGAAATGAGTATTCCCCTCCACCCGGGCAAGCAGATCCGTCAGCAGCTTCCCCAGCTCTTCCTTTTCCATCGGAATCCGGATATCCAGTGCTTTTGCACTGGAATAGAACCGGTCCAGATGATCCTGAAGCAGGTATACCTTGTGATTTCCGCCCACCGTGGCATCGTAAACACCGTCACCGAAAAAGTGAACTCTGTCATTAAATGGGACCGTCAGTTCATCCGGCGTTCCGATTTTTCCGTCATAATATGCAAGCTCTTTCATGGAACCTATCCTCCTTCGAGGCGCATTCTTCTGCGCCAAATATGATTTTTACCGGTGCAGAGGCTCCGCACCGAATTTCAAACGCACATATTCCTCGATCAGATTCACACAATTATCCAGTCCCAGACTGGCTGTGTCCAGGCAGAGATCGTAGTTTTCCGGGTTTTTCCAGCGTCTCCCCGTGTGGTATACATAGTAGGAATTCCGGTATTTGTCCAGATGATTGATGTAGCGCTCCGCCTCTGCACGGCGGACTCCCTGACGCTTCATTTCCCGCTGCACCCGCGCCTCATAAGGGGCATCCAGATACACGCTTACCACGTTCGGCTTATCCCGCAGCACAAAGTCCGCCGCTCTCCCGACACAGATATAGGATTCCTGCTCCAGGAGCTCTCTGAGAACCTTGGCCTGATAATGAAACAGGTTCTGATCCGAGATAAAGTTTCCGCTCTCCGGCGGGATCATTTCCCCATTGTAAATATGCTGGGATACCCGATACAAAAGCGTCTTTTTCGTATTCTCGTCGGCATTCGCAAAAATAGTCTCATTGATGCCGCTGTCCTCCGATGCCAGCCGAAGCAGCTTCCGGTCATAAATGTCGATGCCGTAATCCTCCGCCAGTTTTTTGCCGATATAGCTTCCTCCTCCGCTGCCGCAGGTACGGGTAATTGCAATCGCAAAATAATGTTCTGCCATAATAGCCTCCTCACTACTGCCCCAGATATGCTTTCCGCACACGGTCATCACTCAGCAGCTCCTTCGCTGTGCCTTCGATCGAAATGTTTCCCGTCTCCAGCACATACGCCCGGTTCGAGATGGACAATGCCATCTTTGCATTCTGCTCAACCAGAAGAATCGTGATGCCGCGTTGATTGACTTCCTTGATAATCGAGAAGATTTCCTTTACAAGGAGCGGTGAAAGTCCCATGGACGGCTCATCCATCAGGATCATTTTCGGCTTTGCCATCAGCGCCCGGCCTACGGCCAGCATCTGCTGTTCACCGCCGGACAAGGTTCCGGCCAGCTGTCTGCGCCGCTCCTTTAATCTTGGGAAGCGCTCATAAACATCCGCCATGGTCTCCGCCATATCTTTTCCGTCCGCAAATGCGCCCATTTCCAGGTTTTCCTCCACCGTCATCTGTGCAAATATATGGCGTCCTTCCGGCACATGGGCCAGCTTCAGATTGATGATCTTGCTGGGCTCGGTCTTTCTTAAATCGGTCCCGTCAAACAGAATCTCGCCGGCGTCCGCCTTCTTCAGTCCGGAAATCGTGCGCAGGATCGTAGTCTTTCCCGCTCCGTTTGCCCCGATCAGGGACACGATCTCGCCGTCATTGACCTTCAGTGACACACCATGAATGGCATGAACCGCTCCGTACGATACATCCAGATTTTTTACTTCAAGCATCAGCTGCCACCTCCTCGTCCTTGCCCAGATAAGCTTCAATAACCTTCGGATTCTTTGCGATCTCTGCCGGCGTTCCGGACGCAATGGTAGTTCCGAAATCCAGAACCTGGATCCGCTCACAGATCTTCATAACCAGACTCATATCGTGCTCGATCAAAAGCACGGAAATCTTAAACTCATTGCGGATGTAGTTGATAATCTCCAGAAGCTCCTCCGTCTCAGTCGGATTCATACCGGCCGCCGGCTCATCCAGAAGAAGCAGCTTCATATCGGTAGCCAGCGCTCTGGCAATTTCCAGCCGGCGCTGCTGGCCGTAAGGCAGGTTTGCCGCGTCATAATCTTCCTTGCCGCTTAAATGCACAATGTTCAAAAGCTCTTTTGCACGCTCCGTGATTTTGGCCTCCTGCCTCCAGTAGGAAGGCGTGCGGAAAATCGCCTGGGGCATGCCGTAAGTCAGTTCGGCGTTCATGGCTGCCTTCACGTTGTCAATAACCGACATTTTCTTAAACAGCCGGATATTCTGAAAGGTCCTGGCAATGCCGGCATGTACGATCTGATGCGTCTTCTTCCCGTTCATACACTCACCATTTAAATAGAAAGAGCCCTCTGTCGGTTTGTATACTCCGGTGATCAAGTTGAATACCGTAGTCTTTCCGGCTCCGTTCGGTCCAATCAGACCTACCAGCTCCGACTGCCCGATCTCCATGTTAAAGCTGTCCACCGCCTTCAGACCGCCGAACTGAATTCCCAGATTCTGTGCCTTTAATACCGGCACGGTATTTGCTGCTGCCATATCACGCACCTGCCTTTCCTGCATGCCCGGTCTTTACGCCCCGCATTTTTCCGATTCCCGCGCGCAGAAGCCGCGTCAGGGAGAATTCCCAGGAGCCGAAGATCCCGCCCGGCTTAAAAATCATAACCAGTACCAGTACCACCGAATAGGCCAGCATCCGGTACAGAGAGAAGGAACGCATCATTTCCGGAAGCGACGATAAAAATGCTGCGCCGATGATGGAGCCGGTCAGGGAGCCGGTGCCGCCGATGATAACCTCGGACAGGAGCTCCGCCGAATAGTTAAAGTTAAAGTTGGTCGGAATCATGGCTGTCATGTAATGCGCATAGATTCCGCCGCCTACTCCTGCAAAGAATGCTGCAATCGCAAAGGTCAGCACCTTGTAAAAGGTGACGTTAATGCCGGATGCCGATGCCGCAATATAATCTTCCCGGATCGCCTTCACTGTCCGCCCGTATCGGCTCCGCACATACATATACATAATCGTGACGCAGGCCGCCGTAATCCAGAAGCAGGAATAAAAGTCAGACAGCTTCAGGATGCCGCTCATGGTCTTGCCGCCGCCGGTGATTTCAAAATTACAAAAGCATACGCGGATGATCTCCGCAAAAGCAACCGTTACGATTGCCAGATAGTCGCCGCGCAGACGCAGGGCCGGAATGCCGACCAGCACGCCCGTTGCCGCGGCGGCAAGACCGCCGGCGATCAGTGCCACCAGAAAGAGCGCCAGATCCGGCAGTCCCTTTCCTGCCAGAGCACCGGAAACGATCGCCGAAGCATACGCTCCCACCGACACAAATCCGGCATGGCCAAGAGAAAATTCGCCCATACAGCCTACAATCAGGTTCAAGGAAGTTACCATCACAATGGTATAGCACGCTGTTGTACAGATTCCCTTGATGTACTGTGTCCGGCTTCCGAAGATCTGACTTTCAAACAGCAGCACAAAGAGAAGAAACAGCAGGATCAGCCCCACCAGGTTGATCAGATAGGAAATCTTGTATTCTCGTTTCATGTTCTCACCTCCATCAGACCTTCTCTCCCACATTCCTGCCGAGAATGCCGGACGGTTTTACCAGAAGAATCACAATCAGCAGGCTGTAGGTCACAGCCTCATACCAGCCCGGCGCAAACAGCTTGACGAAGATTTCTACAAGGCCGATGATGATGCCGCCCAGCATAGCGCCCGGAATCACACCGATTCCTCCTAAAACGGCGGCAATAAAGGCTTTCAGACCCATCATAGAGCCCATGTCATTGGTCACACGCGGATAGTTTGCACAGTACATCAGGGCAGCAACAGCTGCCAGACCGGAACCGATGGCAAAGGTCACGGTGATGACCCGGTTGACGTTAATGCCGGCCAGGATCGAAGCGTCCTTGTCCTGAGGCACGGCCCGCATCGCTTTGCCCATCCGGGTATTCCGGATAAAAAGCTGCAGACCAACCATCATAATGATGCCGATGCCAATGGAGATCAGGACGTTGACCGACAGGGTAATTCCCATAAATTTAATATTCGGAAGGCTGAAGATCTTCTGTACATTATGCGGCTTTGCGCCGAACAGAACCATTGCCAGGTTCTCAAGAAAAATGCTCATTGCCATTGCGGTAATCAATGCAGACAGGGAACCCGCCTTGCGGACCGGCTTGTAGGCGACCGTCTCGACCAGCACACCGACTGCCGAGCAGACCACGATCGCAATGAAGACTGCCATCCACGCGGGCATTCCGGCATTGGTCATAAGCGGAATCGTATAAAATAAAGTATAGGCTCCGATCATGATAAAATCGCCGTGCGCGAAATTGATCATGCGGATAATCCCGTAAACCATGGTGTAGCCCAGAGCGATCAGCGCGTAAATCGCGCCCTGGCTCAGACCGTTGATCAGATTTTGAAAAAATAATGAAAACGTCATAAGCGGATTCCTTTCTCTTTTTTATTCGTTGAAAATATGCTGAAATGCAACAGTGTGCATGAACCGTTTCAGCCTCATGCACACCGCCGCCGTCTCATTTATGCGTTTTACTGCTTGTCACCGCTTGGAGAAAGAGTCATCATCCATTTTACCTGTCCGTCTTCGTAAGTATTGATTGCTACCGATTTCTCCGGGTCGCCGTTCTCATCCAGTGTGAAGGTTCCGCCAACACCGGTGAAGGTCATTCCGGTCATACCTTTTACCAGAGAGGCCGTATCGCTGCCGCCGCCCTGCTTTGCAGCTTCTTCCAGCATATAAATTGCATCATAATACAGAGCTGCACAGGCGTTCAGACTTTCGGTTCCGTAAGCTTCCGTATACTTGGATACAAAGTTTGCAACTGCCGGAGCGGTATCCTCAGAGGAATAATGATTAGTAAAGTAGCAGTTCTTGAATTCTTCTTCCAGGCCGGAGGTGTCTGCGCCGTCCCAGCCGTCGCCGCCCATGATCGCGCCCTCAAAGCCGGCATTTCTTGCTGCGCCTACCAGCAGCGGAACGGTATCAAGGAAGCACGGATAGAAGAGGAAATCGGCTTCATTCGCCACAACCTGGGAAGCCTGTGCAGAGAAATCGGTATCCTTGGTGGTACATTCCCCCACATAAACCACTTCAATTCCGTTTGCCTCTGCATTTTCAATGAACGCATCCTTCAGACCGTTGGAGTAATCATCATCCTTCGCGTAAATCACAGCTGCTTTCTTCCATTCCTGCTCTTTTGCAAACTGTGCCGCCATCTTGCCCTGATACGGGTCAATAAAACAGTCACGGAAAATGGTGCTGCCCTTCAGGGTAACATCCTTATTGGTTGCGCCGGTAGCCAGTACCAGCATATTGTCCTTCGATGCCTGCTCTGCGATCGGCAGGGTTACGGAGGAGAAAAAGCATCCTACAATCGCTTCCGGTCCGAATGCCATCAGACCGTTGTATGCATTGATCGCCTGCTTGGCATCGGTAGCATCATCCATCAGCTTTCCGTCATTCACAATCTCAATCGTATATTCCGGATTACCGGCATTGATCTCTTCTGCCGCCATGGTCACCGCGTTCTGTGCGCCCTCGCCGTAAATGGCAGAGCCGCCGGTCAGGGAGCAGACCACGCCGATCTTGATCACATGATCCTCATCTCCGGAAGCTGCTGCGGTGGTCTCTGCAGCAGCTGCGGCGGTATCGGCTGCTGCAGCTGCGGTCGTCTCTGCTGCGGTGGTTCCCGAAGCTGCCTGCTGCGCGGAAGAACCGCAGCCTGCAAACATAGAGGTCGTCATCGCTGTCATAAGTACTACAGATAAAAGTCGCTTTTTCATAATAATTTCCTCCTCATTCTGGATTTTCAATGAAGAACGAAGCTCTCCATACAGCGAAAAGGGATTCTCCCGCCGCCATTCCTGCCGGCAGGAAAACCCCTTCGTTTTCCCTGAAATCAAACAAAGAGACCTCAATCACTCACTTGTGATAGAGACCTCTTTGTGCTCCGTTCCGTATGATGGTTTGGATTATAGCATCCTGTTTTTCAAAACGCAACCCCTTTCCCGGATTCTCTTATTTTGCAAACATTTTCTTAAAATTCTATAGTTTTTTTCATCGCCCTCACTTTTTATTCTTTCGTTTCCTCTGGAATTTCCCTGTAAACGGAACGGCATATTTTTCTGCAGGCATCGAAATTTTTCTGGATATTTATTTCAAAATCTGATATTATAAAGGCAGTATTGGTGAACAGGAAACAATCGAATCACCGACACCAAGTTTTCAAAAAGGAATGGAGGAACCTATCTTATGGAAACCAAGAAAAATCCCTATGCAGGAACAAAAACCGAAAAAAACCTCTGGGAAGCCTTTGCAGGTGAGTCCCAGGCCCGCAACAAGTATACCTACTTTGCTTCTGTTGCAAAAAAAGCCGGTTATGAGCAGATCGCAGAGCTTTTCCTGAAGACTGCTGAAAACGAGAAGGAGCATGCAAAGCTCTGGTTCAAGGCACTCGGTGAGCTCGGTGATACCGCTGAGAACCTGCTGCACGCTGCAGAGGGCGAAAACGCAGAGTGGACCGATATGTACGACCGCATGGCACGGGAAGCAGATGAGGAAGGCTTCCACGAGCTGGCTGCACAGTTCCGCGGTGTAGCTGCCATCGAGAAATCCCACGAGGAGCGCTATCGTGCTCTGCTGCACAATGTTGAAACGAAGGCCGTTTTCGAGAAGAGTGAAGTACAGATCTGGGAATGCCGGAACTGCGGCCACATCGTAGTCGGCACCAAGGCTCCGGAAGTATGTCCGGTCTGCAACCATCCGCAGAGCTATTTTGAAGTACGCAAAGAAAACTACTGATTCCTTTCATCTTTATCACTTATACGGCGGCGGCGCGTCTGCTGCCGGACGTATGCAGGTTTCGCCTGAAACGAAAAAATGGCTGCAGCTTCTGGTATTCAGCACCAAAAGCTGCAGCCATTTTTATAACCGTTTCTTTACTTCTTCGCAATATATTTTCTGATATCCAATGCAATTGCCACGATAATAACGATACCCTGTACAATATACTGGTAGTTCGTCTGAATTCCAAGAAACTGCATGGAGGATTTCAGAAGCTCAAACACCAGAACACCGATCACAACGCCGGAAATTCGTCCGATACCTCCGTTTACTGATACGCCGCCGATGGTACATGCCGCAATCGCTTCCAGCTCATAGCCCTGACCCATGTTTACACTTGCGCCGCCTGCCTTTGCACCTAACAGGAAGCCTGCAATTGCATACAGTGCTGCTGCAGTTACATAGATGATGATCTTGGTCTTTTTTACATTTACACCGGATACCTCCGCTGCTGCTTCATTGCCGCCGATGGCATACATATATTTGCCGTGACGGGTATAGTTATAAACAAACCACATGATCAGACCGATGATAAATGCAATGATGAACATATACGGAATCCCTGCCAGCTTGCCGGTTGCAATAATCGTATACGCCTTGCGGTAGCCGCCCAGAGGCGTCGCATTGGTATATACCAGACAGATGCCGTATACCATCAGCTGCATGCCCAGTGTGCCGATGAAGGCCGGTACATTCAGATAAGAAATAACAATACCATTGATCAGACCGAAAACAGCACAAACCAGGATACAGATCAGAAGCACACCAAGTACCGGCATATCGCCCAGATTCGGGAAAAACTTACCGCTGTAATCCGCATTCTGAAGCAGAGTACCTGCAATACAGGAAGCAAGGCCAACCTGACGTCCGGCTGACAGATCCGTACCTTTTGTAATCAGACAGCCGCTGACACCGAATGCAATAATGACACGCGCTGCGGTATTTACGGAAATGTTGGACAGGTTATTCCAGGAAAAGAAATTGTCCTTGGTAATGCCGGTGATCAGAACCAGCAGCAGCAGAACAATGATGATACCATTGTCCAGCATCAGTTTCTTAATATCTACTTTCTTCGTCATCTTTGTATCCTCCCTCAATTAAACTGTGTAGCCAGGCTCATGATATTCTCCTGCGTCGCTTCTTCTCCGGAAACTTCTCCGGTCAGCCTTCCGTCGCACATAACCAGAATCCGGTGCGACATGCCGATCAGCTCCGGCATTTCGGAAGAAATCATGATGATGGCTTTTCCCTGCCTGGCCAGACGGATCATGATCTGATAGATCTCGTACTTGGCACCCACATCAATACCACGGGTCGGCTCATCCATGATCAGAACATCCGGATTATTTGCCAGCCATCTTGCAATAATCACCTTCTGCTGATTGCCGCCGGACAGCGACTGAATCAGTGTCTTGCTGCTGGGAGTTTTAATATTTAATTTGGATACATTTTCCTGAACCAGTTCCTCGATCCTTTTGGTATCCAATGCCGGTCCGAACTTCAGATAATTGTTCAGGGAAGAAATGGATACATTATCCGCAATGGAAAGGCACCCCAGAATGCCGGTGCCACGGCGGTCCTCCGTGATCATACCGATTCCTTCTTTGATCGCGTCACGCGGCCTGGTCACATGGATCGGCTTTCCGTTCATAAGCACCTCGCCGCTCTTTACATGACGCATGCCGAAGATGGCTTCCATCAGTTCCGTTCTCTGTGCACCTACCAGTCCGCCGAAGCCGAGAATTTCTCCCTTTCTCAGCGTAAAGCTGACATTCCGGAAAGAACGCTCATGGATGCTGCAGAGGTTTTTGACCTCCAGAACCACCTCGTCCTTTATGGTATTTTCCTTCGGAGGGTACACATTGGTCAGCTCACGTCCAACCATCTGACGTACAATCTCGTCATCGCTGATATCCTTCACTTCCCAGGTGCCCACATAAGTTCCGTCACGCATGATCGTAATATCATCGGCGATCTCCCGGATCTCTGCCATTTTATGAGAAATATAGATCATGGACACGCCTCTGGAACGAAGATCCCGGACAATACGAAACAACGCTTCCACCTCATTATCTGTCAGGGAGGACGTCGGCTCATCCAGAATCACAACCTTCGCGCTCATGGATACTGCCTTTGCGATTTCCACAGACTGCATCTGCGCAATGGAAAGAGAACCAAGCTTCGCCTTCGGATCATAAGGCATCTTCACATTCTCCAGCCATCCGGCAGCCTCTTCATTCATTTTCTTATGATTAATGATCTGCAGCGGTCCGATCTTTGTGACCGGATATCTTCCCAGATACATATTCTCTGCAATCGTT
>JBJELD010000052.1:0-12468 GCA_051878975.1 Candidatus Caccovicinus sp. | reverse complement strand
TTGATACGCAAGAATCCATTTGAATTTCAGCTTGCCACCGTCGTAGTCAACGACAGCGTGACAAGGGAAGCGATTACCAGAAAGCAAGAAAGAGCGTTTCTTGAATTTGTGGCGAGTGACAAGCATTTTTGCAAATACTATGATGGTATCTATATTCTGTTCAAGACCGGGCTTCGGATTTCCGAGTTTGTGGGTTTGACGCTGGCGGATGTGGATATGAAAAATCGGAAGATCAACATTAACCATCAGTTGCAGCGGAAGCGGAATATGGAGTATATCATCGAGGACACCAAGACAAGCAGCGGTACACGGGTTATCCCTATGACGGATGATGTGTATGAGTGCTTCAAGCGCATCATTGCCAACAGGAAAAAACCAAAAGTGGAACCGATGATTTGCGGCAAAAGCGGTTTTCTCTATTTGGATAAAAACGATATGCCGATGGTGGCCCTGCATTGGGAAAAGTATTTCCAGCATATTTGCGAGAAGTACAACAGCATCTATAAAGTGCAGATGCCGAAGATCACGCCGCACGTTTGCAGACATACGTTCTGCTCGAACATGGCAAAAAGCGGAATGAACCCCAAGACGCTTCAATACATCATGGGTCATTCTGACATTGGCGTGACGCTCAATACTTATACGCACATCGGATTTGAGGATGCGCAGGAGGAATTGCAGCGAGTAGCCAATGCTGAGTAGTTACTACTTTTCGCGGTAGAGGGATTTCAGCGGGTATGCGATACGGCAAAATATGAAAACGGCAGAAAATTTCCGGTACAATCCGTACTCTTGTTGCAGGGCAAGGATTTGCGGCAAAGCTCTGCCATAGAATTTCGCCATATATCGCAGAAAAGGGCCAGTAGTAAAACACGATTTTAGGCCCAATTTACTACTCGTTGTACTACTTTTGCTGGCAAAGATGTGCGAATTTATGCTACGATATGCCAAGTGAACGAGCATCGGGCCATTTGAGAAAATGCCCGAAAATCAAGGAAAATCAGTAATTTCAAGAGGTTTAGATGGATGATAAAAATACTTTTCGTGTGCCACGGCAATATCTGCCGCAGCCCAATGGCGGAATTCGTTTTAAAAGACATGACAAAGAAGAAACATCTGGAACAGAAATTTGTGATTGCATCAGCGGCGACCAGTACGGAGGAAATCGGAAATCCGGTTCATCATGGAACCAGGAATCTGCTGAAGCGGCTTGGAATTTCCACTGCAGGAAAGTACGCGGTGCAGATGAAAAAGAGTGATTATGACCAGTATGATTATCTGATCGGCATGGATGACTGGAATATCCGGAACATGCTTCGCATTTTGGGAGGCGACCCGGAGGGGAAGGTGCATAAGCTTTTGGAGTTTGCCGGCAGCAGCCGGGATGTGGCGGATCCGTGGTATACCGGTGATTTTGAAACAACGTATCGGGATGTGAAAGCCGGGTGTGAGGGCTTTCTGGAGAAGCTGAAGGCTTCGGGGGAGATTTGACGTTATGAAACCATTATCTTTTGTTATTGTTGGTTCCGGATGGCGGGCTATGTTTTATGCGCGTGCAGCTAATCGGTATCCGGAACAGTTTCGGCTTTTATTTATGCTTTGCCGAAGTCAGGAAAAGGCAGAGCGCATCCACGGGGAGTATGGTATTCCGACGACCACATCGACAAGGGTTTGTGAAGCGGCAGAGCCGGATTTTGTAGTGGTAGCAGTCAGCAAGCCATCTATCAGTGAAGTGACAAAGGAATGGGCGCGGAAAGGTTTTGCTGTGCTCTGCGAGACGCCTGTTGGAATGAATCTAGAGCAGCTGAAGGAGCTCTGGACATTGGTTACCCAGGAAAAGACCAGAATTCAGGTGGCGGAGCAGTATATCCGCTATCCGATCCTGGCGGCAGGTCTGAAGGCGCTTTCTGACGGAAAAATCGGAGAACCGTATGCGCTTTATTTATCGGCGGCGCATGACTACCACGGTGTCAGTTTGATCCGTCATTTTTTGAATCCGGAGCCGGCTCGCTCGGGAAATTTCATTCCGGATCACTTGGAGCGCCAGTCAGATAAGCGGAATCGGCTGCAGAGCCTGTACAATAACCGCGATCTGGTTACCTTATGTGGACAGCGATATATTTATCCGGTCACGGAGACAGACTCCCGTTTCGGCCCGGTCACAGACGGAAGTGTGAAGGAGCGGGAGAGAACTTACATTTTAATGGAATTTGCTTCTGGGAAAACAGCAGTATATGATTTTTCGGGTGTACAGTATCATTCTTATATTCGTTCCCGCCATCTGAATGTGCGGGGACAGGACGGAGAATGGAATGATACCGTTCTTCGCTATGTGAACAGCCGGCACCTTCCGGTTGAAGAACGGCTTCGCCCGTATATATGTCCTGCGTACCGTGCATTAGCAGAACAAATTGGCATGATACCGGATACCTGGAGTCCGTTTCTGACCTTGGATGATTGGCAGGATGAATACGCAGTTGCGTCTGTGATGCTGGATATGAGAACTTATCTGGAAGAAGGCACGGAAGTATATCCGTTTGCGGAGGCATTGGAGGACGCGTACATCTGGATATTGATGCAGGATGCGGTCCGGAATCCGGGAAGCCGGATTATTGAGCAGATGATGCCCTGGCAGAAAAAATAAAGCGACAGGATGAAGAGAAGCAATAAACCAGGAAGATTGAAACCAGAAAGATTGAAACCAGGAAGATTGAAACCAGAAAGATTGAAACCAAGAAGATTGAAACCAAGAAGATTGAAACCAGGAGAATAAAGCATAAAAGAATTGACCGGAACGGTTCTGAGAGGAGCAGAAAAGCCTTTGGCACTGCTTGTTGCGGAACCGTTTTTTTAATGCTGTCTTCTCGGTTTTCCGGGTGCTGGATGAGCTCTTCATTGAAGCGAATTTCATTTACAAAAACTCCAAAATGAAGTACAGGAAATGATTCTTCTGTCAAATTGACGAAAAGAAACCGTTGCAAAGAGGGGAAAATGTCGAGTATGATATACATAAATACCAAAAAAATATTGCATGATTTACTTCAATCCCGGCAAAATTTATAATTTAGACATAAGAAATACTTCATTTGCGGTGATTGAGAAATGGAGGAAACGATGAACGAACTGCTTGTAAAGATCAATTTTCTGATTCCAATGCTGCCGCGGGCGGAGAAGGCATTTGCCCAGGCCTTGCTGGAAAATCCGGAGGCGGTGAACCATATGACACTGGCGGAAATTGCCCGGGAGACCGGGAGCAGCGATGCTTCTGTGATCCGATTCTGCAAACGCCTTGGATTTCACGGATACTCGGAATTGAAGCAGGCCTGCATAGCAGCGGTATCAGAGCAGGAAACGGTTTACGATGAACACGTATCTTCTACCGATTCGATTACGGATATTATGAAGAAAGTGTTCCAGAGCAATGTCCAGACCCTGCAGAATACTATGGTTATGGCAGATGAGAATTATCAGAAGGCGGTCGATACGCTGGTACATGCAAAATCCATTCACTTTTTCGGAGTGGGAGATGCCTATGCGGCATGTCAGTTTGCCTTTATGAAATTCTGCCGGCTTGGAGTAGTCTCCTCGGCACACAGCGATATCATGATGCAGTTTACGACAGCCAATAATCTTGGCCCGGGCGATGTGGCGCTGGCGGTTTCCTATGAGGGGCGGTCCCGGAATGTCGTGCAGGCCATGTCTATCGCCAAAAAGCGGGGGGCCACCACTATCTGTATTACCAAAATGAGCAAATCGCCGCTTTTGAAGTATGTGGATATCCCGCTGTATATTGCAATCAGTGATCTGTCAGTAGACCGGGACAAAGTGACGCGCCGGGTTGCCGATCAGTTCATTCTGGATGTGCTGTATCTGGGATATATCAATCAGAAGAAGCAGGATTTCTCCAAATACCTCAAGAGAAATCAGATCACGATTGATTACAACAAAATCAAGTAAAACGCAAAACCGAACCAAATGCAATCAAAATGTACGCCCGGAGGCTCTTCTGCACCCGGCTTTGCAGCTGATTTTTTGAAGGCTGCGCACAAATTCTGGTACAAAGAGGTTCAGAGAGTACGTAAAGAAACAAAGGAGGGAAAAATCATGTATATCTTGGCGCCATCCATATACGCAGCGGATTATATGAAGCTGCGGCAGCAGATTCACGTGATGGAGCAGACCGGGATTACAAGGCTGCATGTCGATATCATGGACGGCAGTTTTGTGCCAAATCTTTCATTCGGGCCGGATTTTGTACAGGCGCTTCGAAAAGAAACATCACTGGAACTGGATGTTCACCTGATGGTTCAGAAGCCGAAGCAGTATATCCGGACCTTTGCAGAAGCCGGGGCGGATATCATTACGATACATCTGGAGTCTTCAGACAGCCTGGAAGAGGTGCTGGAGGAAATCCATCGTTTCGGAAAGCGGGCCGGTGTGGTGCTGAAGCCGGAAAGTCCGCTTAAGGAGCTGACTTTGGACATCTGGCAGCAGATCGATGTGATTCAGCTGATGACGGTTCAGCCGGGGCTGAAGGGACAGCATTTTAATTCCACCATGCTGGAGAAAATTACGCAGGCCAGGCATTGTATTGAAAAGAGCGGCCGCCGGATCGACCTGGAAGTAGACGGGGATATCAATGAAAATAACCTGGAATATGTTCTGGATGCCGGAGCAGATGTCATTGTCATGGGCAAGGCATTGTTCCAGGACGGCCTGGAACAGAATCTGCTGCGGTATCAGGCACAGGACACGGTGCCGATCGGAATGCCGGAGGAAGAAGACAGGGCGCTGATCGGACAGGAGAGAAAGGAGAAATCGGCATCATGAGATATTTGATAGGAATCGACGTGGGAACCAGTGCGACCAAGACGATTCTGATGGATGAAAAGGGAACGGTTGCAGCGCAGGCGACCAGAGCCTATCCGCTGTATCAGCCGCAGAACGGCTGGGCGGAGCAGGATCCGGAGGACTGGAAACGTGCTGCGCTGGATACATTAAAAGAAGTCATGGAAAAATCCGGCATACCGAAGGAAGCGGTCAGCGGAATCGGGCTTTCTGGTCAGATGCATGGGCTGGTGATGCTGGATGAAGATGGAAAGCCGATCGGCCGTTCCATTATCTGGTGCGATCAGCGTTCACATGAGCAGACTGCGGAGATGGAAAAACGGCTTCCTGCCGAAAAATGGCTGGAGATTACAGCCAATCCTCCGATTGCCGCGTGGACGGCAGCCAAGATCCTGTGGGTGCGGGAGCATGAACCGGAGCGCTTTGCAAAATGCCGCCGTATTCTTCTTCCGAAGGATTATGTGCGGTATGCGCTGACCGGGGCGCTGGCAACGGATGTATCGGATGCCTCCGGAATGCAGCTTCTGGATGTGAAAAACCGCTGCTGGTCGGATGAGGTGCTGCAGGCGCTGGAGATTGACCGTGGTCTGCTTGGCACGGTTTATGAGTCCAGGGATGTGACCGGATATATCCTCCCGGAGATTGCAGCGCAGTGCGGCCTGCAGGCAGGCGTACCGGTGACTGCCGGCTCCGCAGATAATGCAGCCGCTGCGGTCGGAACCGGAGTGGTCATGGACGGAGATGCCTTTACCAGTCTGGGGACATCCGCACTGGTGTACACTGCCATGGACCGGTACATCCCGATTCCGGAAGGAAGCCTGCATCTGTGCTGCAGCTCAGTGCCGGGCGCCTGGTTTACCATGGGAGGCCCGCAGGCGGCCGGACTTTCGGTAGAATGGTTCAAGGAAAATTTCTGCCAGGGTCTGATGAAGAAGGCGGAGGAAAACGGGGAAAGCATTTACGAGCGGATCAATCAGGAAACGGCAGCCATTCTGCCGGGCAGCGATCGTCTGATTTATCTTCCGTTTCTGATGGGAGAGCGGACGCCGCACATGAATCCGAAATGCCGCGGAGCCTTTGTGGGACTGACTGCACTTCATACACCGGCTCATCTTCTCCGGTCTATCATGGAAGGCATTACGTATTCTCTTGCGGACTGCAATCAGATTCTGAAGGAGCTGGGCGTTCATGTAAAGGAAATGCGGGTCTGCGGAGGCGGAAGCAAAAATCCGGTATGGAGGCAGATCATGGCTGATCTCTATGAATGTGATGTGGTTCGTCTGGTGCAGGAGGAAGGCCCCGCTTATGGGGCGGCTATTCTTGCGGGCGTAGGAGCCGGCGTCTTTGAAGATGTCCGGAAGACCAGCAAAACGTTTGCCGGATGCGGACAGGTAACCGGACCGAATGCGGACGAAACAGCAATTTACCGAAAATACCACAAGGTCTATGACCGTTTCTATGAGCATATGATCCAGGATTTTGATGCTCTCTATGATCTGGCGGAATAATCATTCCGTGTATATTTTAAGAAGGTTCAGAATGTAACATGACGAAAAGCAAGACGATCGGACCATGATTTTTCCGACCCCTTCTTAAAGTACGCCAAAAATAAGGAAAAGTTAGGAAGAAACAGGGAAAAAGGAAAAGATTATGCAAATTTTGCCGTACAAAACGGCTTATGAGAAGAAAGGGGAAACCAATTATGAAAAGAACAAAATGGATGAGAACAGCAGCAATCATGATGACCATCGCTGTGGCAGCAGCTTCTACAGCATGCTCCAACGGAAGCTCCGGCACGAAAGAGGCGGCAGCTCCTGCCGATACTACAGCAGCCGGAGCGGGCAGTGAGTCCGGAAGCACTGCGGAAAGCGGAAAGGAACATGCGGGAGAAGGTGCAGCCAGCAGTGCGGCAGGAGGAAAGACCTTCGGCATTACTTACTGGACGGAGTCGGATTTCTTCAAAACCATTGCCTCCTCCATTACCAGGGCAGCGGAAGCGGACGGAAACAGCACGGTCATTGTAAATGCGGAGCAGGACAGCGCCAAGCAGATTCAGATCGTGGAGGATTTCATTACACAGGGTGTGGACGCTGTATTTCTGAATCCGGTAGACCGTGACGCCGTCACTCCGGCGCTGGAGCTTTTAAATGAGGCCGGCATTCCAATCATCAACTTCGACTCTTCTGTGGCAAAGCTGGAGCTGGTAGATGCATACGTGGCGACGGACAACGTGCAGGCCGGCGTACTCTGTGCTGAGGCTCTGATAGAAGATTTTCCAGACGGCGGCGAGATCGCGGTTCTGAATTATCCGGCCAACAGCGCCTGCCTGGATCGTGAAAACGGCTTCCTGGAGACGATCGAGGGCCATGGCTTTGAAGTCGTGGCAACCTTTGATGCAGAAGGAACGGTTGAAAAAGGTCAGGACATCACCAGCGATATTCTCCAGGCACATCCGGATCTGACGGCGATTTTCTCCATCAATGACCAGGCCGGAATGGGTGCTTATGCAGCCTGTACGATCGCAGATGCAGATGTGGCAATCTACGGTGTAGACGGAAACCCGGATGCGAAGAAAGTGATTGCTCAGGAGGGAAGCATTTACAAGATGACCGCTGCGCAGTCTCCGATCAAGATGGGCGAAACCTGCTATGATACCGCCGTCAAGCTGTTAAACGGCGAGACGCTGGAATCCAGCCAGATCAATGTGCCGGTATTTTGCATTGACATCACCAATGTTTCCGATTACATGGATGGCTGGCAGTAGGATTTCCTCTGCATCAACGGCTGGCAGGAAACGTGCCCTCTTTCGGAGGGAGAAAACGATCGGAAGGAGAAGAATATGGAACAGAGTTTGCTTCGGATGGAACAGATATGCAAATCCTTTTCGGATGTAAAGGTCTTAAAGGGAGTCAGGCTGGAAGTGCGTGCCGGAGAGGTCCATGCTCTGCTGGGCGAAAATGGAGCCGGAAAATCGACGCTGATCAAGATTCTGGGCGGTGCATACACGAAGGACAGCGGCGAGATTTATTTGGAAGGAAAGAAAATTGAGATTAACGGAGTGGAAAGTGCCAAACGGCAGGGAATCCGCGTCATCCATCAGGAGCTGATGCTGATTCCGTACATGACCATCGCGGAAAATATTTTCCTGGGCCAGGAGCCTAAGACAAAGAGCGGTGTTCTGGATGTGAAAAAAATGGAAACGGACACGGAAAAGTTCCTGAAAGATATGGGACTGGACTTAAAACCGACTGATCTGGTGGGCGATTTAAACATCGCCCAGCAGCAGATGATCGAGATTACCAGGGCAGTTTCCTTCGGAAGCAAGGTCATTGTAATGGACGAGCCGACCTCCTCCCTGACGGACAATGAAACGGAGGTATTGTTCCGGGTGATCCGCCGGCTGAAAAAGGACGGCGTGGGAATTATCTATATCAGCCACCGGATGTCGGAGCTGGATGAAATTTCGGACCGGATTACGATCATGCGGGACGGCGAATACATTGACACCGTTGTGACAAAAGAAACGGATCATGACAAGCTGGTGGCACTGATGGTAGGACGTGCGCTTGGAGATCTGTATGACAAGCACAATCATGCCTCCGATGAAGTGATTCTGAAGGTGGAGCACCTGGCCTCCGGCCGGGAAGTAAAGGACGCATCCTTTGAACTGCACAAAGGCGAGGTCCTGGGCTTTTCCGGTCTGGTTGGCTCCGGCCGTACGGAAACCATGACCTGCATCTTTGGACTGAGAAAGAAAACCAGGGGAAAAATCGTTTTCAAAGGACAGGAGGTACGGATCGACCGTGTAAAGGACGCCATGAATTATGGAATCGGACTGGTTCCGGAGGACCGGAAAAAAGAAGGCATATTTGGAATTCAGGGAATCCGGTTTAATGCGACGATCGAGGTCCTGGATGAATTTATGAAGCATGGAAGCTACGACCGCAGCAAAGAGATCGAACTGACGGAAAAGTATGTGAATGCGGTGATGCAGACCAAATATGCCGGATTGGAGCAGCCGATCGAGCGTCTCAGCGGCGGAAATCAGCAGAAGGTGATCATCAGCCGTTGGCTGCTGGCTACGAAGAGCATTTTGATTCTGGATGAGCCGACCCGCGGTATCGATGTCAAGACGAAATCCGATATCTACCATCTGATCGACCGTCTGACGGCCCAGGGACTGTCGGTAATCTTTATCTCCTCGGAAATGCCGGAACTGATCAATATGTGTGACCGGATCGTGGTCATGAATCAGGGACGTACCACGGGAGTACTGGAACGAAGTGAATTTACGCAGGAGCGCATTATGGCGCTGGCAACAAAGGAAGTGTAGGAGGAAGCCATGAAGAAAAAAAGTAATGCAGGGCAGTCCATTGCCCGTATGTTAAAATCGAATTTAGGCATTCTTGTGGGATTGCTGATTCTTTGCATCGGATTGTCAGTTATGACCGATAAATTTGCAACGGTTACAAACTTCTTTAACGTCGTGCGCCAGATTTCCATTAATCTGTATCTGGCCTGCGGAATGACCTTTATCATTCTGCTTGGCGGAATCGATCTTTCAGTTGGCTCTGTGATTGCAATTTCCGGCTGTATCAGTGCCGGAATGGTGACCTGGGTCGGGCTGCCGGTTCCGGTGGGCATTCTGATCGGTATCTTCTGCGGTACGCTGGTCGGTCTGTTCAATGGATTTATCGTTTCCCGTACCACGATCCCGGCCTTTATCGTAACGCTGGCAACCATGAATATCGGCCGCGGTATTGCACGAATTTACACCAATGCACAGACCATTTCGGTAATGGATGATGCTTATACCTTCTGGGGCAAGGGAAAGATCCTGGGCATTCCGGTTCAGCTGTTTCTGATCATTGCCGTTGTGGCTGTCTGCTCCTTTATTTTGAACCGGACGCAGTTGGGAAAGCACATTTATGCAACCGGAGGAAATAAGACCGCAGCGGAATACTCCGGTATCAATACGAAGCGGGTTACGCTGTTCGTGTTTGTTTTCAGCGGCCTTCTGGCTTCTCTGGCCGGTGTCTGGACCGTAGGAAGAACCTTCTCTGCAACCATGGTAATGGGGCAGAGCGCAGAGATGGATGCGATTGCAGCAGTAGTACTTGGCGGAACCAGCATGAGCGGCGGAAAGGGCAGCATTTCCGGTACGGTCATCGGTGTTATTATCATCGGTGTTCTGAATAACGGAATGAACCTGCTGGGCATTGATTCTTCCTGGCAGTATGTGGTACAGGGCATTGTAATCCTGATCGCGGTATATATTGATTTCATTAAGTCCGGCAATTCTCCATTTACGGCTTTAAAGGCAAAATTGGCAGGAAAGGCGTGAGAATATGGCAGAACAGAATATAAGAGATGTAGTGCTTAAAGAGCTGCATCAGAGCCTGTCGGGAATTCCGCAGGAGAAGATCAGCCGGATGACGGAACAGATCCGGAAGGACCGGCGGATCTTCTGTGATGCGGCAGGAAGAAGCCGGCTTCAGGTGGAAGGCTTTGCCATGCGGCTGATTCAGATGGGATTTGAAGCCCGGATTGTGGGCGATCCGACAACGCCGGCGATCACGCCGGAGGATATCCTGTTTATCTGCAGCGCCTCCGGAGAAACTCCGTCACTGGTTGAGCATGCCAGGAAAGCCCATGACATGGGTGTCCGGATTCTGCTGATCACCGCCAATGCAGCCTCGTCGCTGGCTGCAGTCAGCGACGAAAGCCTGCTGATCGAGGCATCATCCAAACAAAACCGGACGGCGGCCTCCATCCAGCCCATGGGAAGTCTGTTTGAACAGAGTGTGGGAATTCTTCTGGATATTATGGTGATGTTCCTGATGGAGGCATATCACATCACCAGCGAGGATATGTATCGGAATCACTCGAATCTGGAGTAGAGGCAGGCAGCTGAACGGTAAACAGCGATCCCTTTCCCGGCTGGCTTTCCACTTCAATGGCTCCGCCGCACAGAGTAAGAATCCGTTTGACTAATGCAAGTCCCAGACCGTTTCCACCGGTGCTCCGGCTTTGCTCGCCCTGGTAGAATTTGTCAAAGATATGCTTTTGTACCTCCTCATTCATTCCGATGCCGGTATCCTGGACGAGTACCTGGATCCTGGCATCGGTTTCCAAAAGCTTGACAGAAATCGTTCCTCCCTCGGGCGTATATTTTACCGCATTGGAAAGAAGATTGGTCCAGACATGGGCAAGAAGATCTGCGTGTCCGTAGTACATGATCTCCTGCAGATCGATATCCATGTCCAGCTTCTTCTGGCTCCAGAGCGGTTCCATGGCGAGGATGCAGCAGCGGATCTGCTCATCGAGAGAAAACCGGTGCCGTTCCGGCGTGATCTGCTGGTTTTCCAGCTTGGAAAGCAGAAGGATGCTTCCCGTCAGTGCGGTAAGTCTCTGGCTGCTTTCCAGAATGCGCCGGGCATATTCCTTCTGCTCTTCGGGAAGCGGAGACGCAGATAAAAGGGATGCATAGCCTTCGACCGCCACAAGTGGTGTTTTGAACTCATGCGATACATTCTGAATAAAATCAGACTGAAGCAGCTCGATGGAATTCAGCTCCTTCACCATTCGGTTGAAGTTGACATTCATCTCCTGGATGTCTTTCCATCTTGCATTTTCCGGCAGGCGGATACGAAAGTTTCCGCCTGCTACTGTTTTTAAGGCCTGAATCAGTTCGTGGATCGGGCGGAAGAACACCCGGGACGCAACGACCGTAAGGCTTAAGGATATAACGGCTGCCGAGACAAACATGCCGAGAAAGGGAAGCAGACTGGACGGTGCCGTTAAAGATACTAAATGCATCCGGATACCGGCGTAGGCAATGAAGCCGGTAATAAAGAAGCCGGAAAGGCAGGCGGCCGAGATGATGGCGACAAACAGAAACCACAGACGAAAATTTCTCATGGCCGGACCACCGCCTTATAGCCCAGCCCCCGGATGGTCAATATTTCAAAGTCCGGATTGTTTTCGAAACGCCGCCGGAGCCGGTTGACATGGACGTCGATAGTCTGGACATCAGACTGGCTGTCCAGTCCCCAGATTTCTTCCATCAGCTGCCTTCTGGTAAAAATTTTGTTGGGATAGGAGAGCATCTTATATAATAAAAAGAATTCTTTGGGTGGGAGCGTGATGGTCTCTTCCCCGCAGGTGACAGCCAGAGAATCATAATCCAGCAGTGTATCATGAAAGCTTAAGCGCCTGGAATGGGCAATATTGGCCCGTCGAAGCAGCGCGTTTACCCGCAGCACCATTTCTCCCGGATCGATGGGCTTTGTCATGTAGTCGTCCGTACCCAGAGAAAAGCCAATGCTTTTTGACATAAAATCATCTTTTGCAGTAATCATCAGAACCGGGAGCAGAGGATTGTTTTCCCGGATCGTCCGCACAAATTCATAGCCGTCCATTACCGGCATCATCACATCGGTAATGACCAGATCGACATGTTCTGTTTCCATAATCCTCCAGGCCTCTTCTCCGTTGTGGGCCGTAAGCGTCGCATACCCCTCTTTTTTCAGGATAATCTGATATAAATTCAGGATGGATTCGTCATCCTCCACGATCAGGATTTTCAGCATCAGCATATCGGATTCCTCTCTTTGATAT
>JBJELD010000051.1:0-12796 GCA_051878975.1 Candidatus Caccovicinus sp. | reverse complement strand
GCAAGGGTAAATGTGATTGTGAACCGCCATAAGCCGACATCCGGCGGACCTAAGGAAGAAAAAAAGGATGGCCTGCGCATCGATACGCTGGGCCGGAATGTGTTTGTGGACGGCGCAAAAATTGAGCTGACTGCAAAGGAATACGATCTTTTGAATTACTTTATGAGCAACAAAGGGATTGCACTGACAAGAAGTCAGATTTTAAATGCGGTGTGGGGTTATGAATATTACGGGGATGACCGCACGGTGGACTGGCAGGTAAAACTGCTGCGGAACAAGCTGGGAAATTACCGGAACTGTATTATCACACTGCGAGGGGTGGGCTATAAATTTGAAATGGAATCCTAAATCTTTTGGAATGCGGCTCTGGCTGTGTTTTGTGGCCTTTGCTACATCAATTTTTGCGGCACTGTGGCTTCTGCAGACCGTTTTGCTGCAGAGCTTTTACAACCGTATGGCCATACATAATGTCAAACAGGTGGCTGTGCAGATCGCACAGGCGGCGGAGGAGCTGGAGGGGGAAGCCCTTCAAGAAAGTCTTGACTGCTTTGCTTCCGGGTATTCCCTGTTGATTTTTCTGACTGACTGGCAGGGAAAGCTTTATTACAGCGCGGATGAGCACAGCTCTGTCTATGAAAAGCATTTGGAGCAGAGGACGGAAGAGGGAAGAAAAGAGAATCCGTACCGGAATCAGGAGCAGATGATGAACTGGGAGATCGGGGCATTCCGCAATCTGCCGCAGGACTATTCCGTTTTTCTGGAGCAGCTGGCGGTCAGCGAAAACGGAACCGTCGGATATACTACGGAAAATGAAGAGGCCTACGTTTACGGGATGGCGCTGAAAGCGCCCGGTCAGTCCGGCGGGGAGGAAGCGGTTCTTTATATCAGCATGCAGCTGGGCGCCGTCGGAGCTGCTGCCGGCATTCTTCGGATCCAGCTGATTTGGGTGACGCTTGCTTCTCTGGTCATCGGATTTGTGATTGCTTACTTCTTTTCCAGACAGTTTTCCGGGCCGGTATCTGCGATTTCCGAGCAGGCCAGGCGAATGGCCAGAGGAGAATTTGGAGGAGACTATAAAAAAGGCTTCTGTCAGGAACTGGATGAATTATCGGATACTCTTGGAGAAACTGCAGCGGCTCTGGAACAGCTGGAAAATGCCCGCCGGGAGCTGCTTGCAAATGTCTCTCATGATCTCCGGACCCCTCTTACCATGATGAAAGGCTATGCAGAAATGGTGCGGGATATTTCCTGGGAGGATGATGAGATGCGGGAGCAGGACCTGGCGGTGATTATCCGGGAGACAGACCGTCTGACAGACCTGGTCAATGATATTCTGGAATATTCCTCGATTCATGGAAGGGAGTCGGCTGCAGAGCTTTCTGTGTTTGATCTGAGCGCGGCTGCAGAGGCGGCAGCCGGACAGTTTGTGCCGCTGTGCCGCCAGAAAGGATGCCGTATGGAGGTGCAGATTGAACCGGGACTTTTAGTGAAGGGAGAAGAAAAACAGCTGAACCGGGTGTTTTACAATCTGATCGATAATGCGGTCCGCCATTCCGGGGCGGATCCGCGGGTGCAGATTTTGGTAAAGGGAACGGACCGCGTGGTCCGGGCTGAAATCCGGGATTATGGGGAAGGTATTCCGAAGGAAGAACTTTCTTCTATCTGGGACCGGTATTTTACGGCCAGACAGCAGAGGAACCGCGGAGGAGGTTCCGGCCTCGGCCTTGCTATTGTCAAGGAAATTCTGCTGGCGCAGAAGGCAGAATTTGGTGTGGACAGCGAGATCGGGCAGGGATGCACGTTTTGGTTTGAAATGGAAAGAGAGGCCTGAGCGGCTGCGTTTCCGGAAATCTGATTTTTCTTTTCGTAAAACTGATCTGTGGCCTTTTATGAGCGTGGAAAGTATGATAAAATAGGCGAAGAAGAAAAGGAGATCATCAAATATGAAAAGAGTATTTTTGATTGTGCTGGATAGTGTGGGAATCGGAGAAATGCCGGATGCTGCAGATTTTCAGGACGAGGGGAGCAATACCTTAAAGGCAGCGGCTGCCAGCCCGTATTTTGCGATGCCGAATATGGAAAAGCTGGGACTGTTCCAGATTGACGGTGTGAGAGACTGGAGCGGAAAAGACAGAACCGCTTCATTTGACGGGGCAGTTGCCAGAATGACGGAGATTTCCAGAGGAAAGGATACGACGATCGGACACTGGGAGATTGCGGGAGTGATTTCCCAGAAACCGCTTCCGACCTTCCCGGACGGTTTTCCGCAGGAGCTTCTGGATGCATTTGAGAAAGAGACGGGGCGCGGAGTGCTTTGCAACCGGCCGTATTCCGGTACGGATGTGATCCGGGATTACGGCGAAGAGCACAGAAAGACCGGGAAACTGATCGTGTATACGTCGGCGGACAGTGTATTTCAGATTGCAGCGCATGAATCGGTGGTGCCGGTGGAGGAGCTGTACCGGGACTGTGAGATTGCCAGAAGACTTTGTACCGGACCGTATGGCGTGGGACGGGTGATTGCCAGGCCGTTTGAAGGAGACTATCCGTTTAAGCGGACCAGCCGCCGCCATGATTATTCGCTGGTGCCTCCGCAGGAAACCATGCTTGATGCGGTGAAGAAAGCCGGAATGGATGTTCTGGCGGTGGGAAAGATCAATGATATTTTTGCCGGACAGGGTATTACGGAGATGGTCCGCACAGCTGGAAATGCGGAGGGCATTGAACGCACCCTGGAGTATGGAAGACGGGATTTTGGCGGAATCTGCTTTACCAACCTGGTGGATTATGATATGCTGTATGGACACCGGAATGATGTGGACGGCTATGCCGGAGCGCTGAGCTACTTTGATCAGAGACTTCCAGAGCTTTTGGGAATGCTGAGAGAGGACGATCTGCTGATGATCACGGCGGACCACGGCTGTGATCCGAGCACAGCTTCAACGGATCATTCGAGAGAATATACGCCGTGGGTGATTGCCGGTGCAAAGGTAAAGCGAGGGGTAAACCTGGGAACCCGGGCATCCTTCGCGGATATCGCAGCTACGATTCTGGATTATCTGGACGTAAAAGCAGAACACGGTATTGCGGGAGAGAGTGCGCTGGAAAAAATCCTTGCATAAGCTGCCCGGCCGCTCTGAATTCGGGCGGCCGGAAAGAAAACGCAGAATCAACAGAAAGGTAAGAAAACGGAAACGGAGAAACAGAAAATGGAGAGAAAACAGATTTTTCAGGCAGTGGATCACACGCTTTTGGCGCAGACAGCCACCTGGGAAGAAATCCGGCAGATTTGTGAGGATGCGCTGACATACGGCACAGCGTCGGTATGCATTCCGCCGTCCTATGTAAAGCGTGCAAAGGATTATCTGGGAGAACGGATGGCAGTGTGTACGGTAATCGGATTTCCAAACGGATATAATACCACGGCGGTGAAGGTATTTGAGACAAAGGATGCCATTGCCGGCGGCGCTGATGAAATTGATATGGTGATCAATCTGGGGGATGTAAAGAACGGCGATTTTGATAAGGTGGAAGATGAGATCCGGCAGATCAAGGAAGCATGCGGAACCCATATTCTCAAGGTGATTGTGGAGACCTGCCTGCTGACGGAGGAAGAGAAAATCCGTATGTGCCAGGCAGTGACGGCTGCGGGCGCAGATTTCATCAAGACCTCTACCGGCTTTTCCAGGGCGGGCGCTACTTTTGAGGATGTGAAGCTGTTTGCCGGTCATGTAGGACCTCAGGTGCGCATTAAGGCTGCAGGCGGAATCAGTTCCTTTGCAGATGCGGAAAAATTCCTGGAGCTGGGGGCATCCAGGCTGGGAACCAGCCGGATCGTCAAGCTGGCGAAGGCAGAGGCAGTTGAGGAGGGAAGCTACTGAGCCGTTGTTCATGTATCCGGCGGCTTCAAAAAAGTCCTTGAAAAAGAGATATGACTGTTGTATAATCGAACCATGAAATGAAGCAGTATGATTTAAGCAGGAAGTGATTCCTGGGATGTTCGATACTCTTACCTTATTTGAACCTACAGTATGACATACGGGATTCCAATATTTTTAGGCGGATGTCAGGCCTCCATTGTGAGTGGAAGGCAGAAGTCTAAGTGAGGTTACCCACCTAGCAAGGCTAGGCGTCAATTAGTAAGAACCGGCATTCTGGGGTTACCAAGGATAAAAAGCAGCGAGTAATCGCTGCTTTATCTTTACTTAGCAGGTTTGTGGGGTTCAAAGGAGAAAAGGGATTTCAGATGGAAAACAGGCATAAATTTAACAACTATATTTACTGGGGAATAACGGCTTTTTGTGTGATTGCGGCAAGTATTGCCTTCGGATATCTTCTTCTGAGAATAGAACGGGTAAAAGAAGGTGTGTTTTTTCTGCTGACAACACTGATGCCGGTGATTTACGGCGCCGTAATGGCCTACCTTTTGACGCCGGTATATAACTGGTGCAGGAGAAAGGTGAGCCTGGGACTGGAAAAATGGATTTCAGACGGTCGGAAACGGGACGGAATCGGAAAGTGTGCCGGCACACTGGTCAGCTTGGCTGTGCTGTTTGCGGTTGTGGCGGGATTGATTTCCATGCTGATTCCGGAACTGCTGAAAAGCATTCAGAATGTGATCGATGCTCTGCCGGGAAATGTAAGCAACTTCATGGACTGGGTGGAGAAGGTACTGAATAACAATCCGGAGGCCAGAGGCGTTGTGGTGTCTTATATGGATCAGGTCATTGTCTGGGCGAAAAACTGGGTCAGACAGGTTCTGGCGCCGAATCTGGATAAGATCATCGGAGGGCTTTCCAGCGGAATGTACAGCGTCATTATCGGGTTAAAAAATATTCTGATCGGCCTGATCGTGATGGTTTATCTGCTGAACATGAAGGACAGCCTGGCCACAATTGCCAAAAAATGCGTGTACGGTATTTTTCCGGCCGGATGGGCAAACCGGATTATCGGGGAGACAAGATGCATCCATAAGGTATTCGGCGGCTTTATTATCGGAAAGCTGGTGGATTCCCTGATTATTGGAATTATTTGCTTTTTTGGCATGAGTCTGATGAAAATGCCGTATGTTCTTTTGGTCAGTGTGATTATCGGGGTCACCAATATCATTCCATTTTTTGGACCGTTTATTGGTGCGGTTCCGGCCGGCATACTGGTGCTTCTGGTCAATCCGGTTCAATGTCTGTATTTTCTCGGCTTTATTCTGCTTCTGCAGCAGTTTGACGGAAATATTCTGGGACCAAAGATTCTGGGAGAATCCACCGGTGTATCCAGTTTCTGGGTGCTGTTTTCCATTCTGCTGTTCGGAGGCGTGTTCGGTTTTGTGGGAATGATTATCGGCGTCCCGACCTTTGCGGTTATTTACCGGCTGATGTCGGACGGTGTGAAAACAGCTCTCCGGAAAAGGAATCTGCCGGTCGAAACCTCTGCATATGAAGGCGAATACTACGTGGACGAAGAAAAAATGGAGATACGGCGGACCGGGGATGAGAGTATGCCGAAAGAGAAAAAATAAACGGAAGGAAAGGATTCTATGAGTGGGAAAGAATTCCATGTGAGATTTATGGGGATTCTGGCTCTCCTTCTCGCTTTGATTGCGGCAATTCTCTATCTGGAGCCGGAGAAACCGGGGATTTCAAGGGCGCAGGCCGCGAAAGCGGCAGCGCTCTTTTCTGTCTCCAGAGAACGCTGCATTCAATATCAGGAGGAGAGCGGAGAGTCTCATTTTCAGGAAAAAGAGCGGGGCAACTGGTATGTAATTTATATGGATTATCTGTATGACCACGGCGGATTGTCGGAGGAATATACGGAGAGCACGGCAAAGGCTGCTCAGCAGAAGCTGACCTATCAGGAGGCGAAGCTCCTGGCCGGATTTCTTGGAAAAAAGTATGGAAATCTGGTCAATGTAAACCGCAGCAACCAGGATCAGCCGTTTCCGGCAGAGCAGTGGTGGCAGATCTATGAGGAGGCGGTTCTCGAGAAAGACGAACGCCTGACGGAGGAGGAAGTGGAGGCCGGAGAGGACCGGATTCAGGCGCTGGACGTGATTCTGTACGGGACACCGACCAATGTGGAGGCTGCCTCCAGCTGGACCTGCTACACCAGTGAGGGAGATTTCCGGTTTGAGGGTCTGGCTCTGGACGCCTATCTGGACAGGAAAGTCCGGATCTATGTCCGGAACGGGGAGATAGCCGGAGCAGGACGGCTGCTTTCAGAACATGTAGTTTACGAGAATGTCTGGGTCGAAAGCTTTGAAGGTGATATGCTGTCGGTTCATGCCGGAACCATTACCCGGCAGTTTTCTCTTCCCGATTCGGGCATGGATGCGGAGGAGATCGTACATAATATTGTGGACTTAAATCTGAAAAAGGGAAAACTGGAAAAAGTCACGATGAAAAAGGACCGAATTCGCGGAAAGGTTCTGGCGGTAGGACCGGATTTCATTGAAATTGAGGGCTATGGTCCGGTGCCGCTTGCCCACGGTTTTCGGGTCTACAAGGTTTACGGAGAGTATGAGGAGCAGACGAGGTCCGATATTCTGGTGGGATATGATCTGCAGGAATTTGTGGCGGCGGATGGGAAGCTGTGTGCGGCTCTGACGGTGCGCCCCTTCCATGCAGAGCGGATCCGTGTACTTTTGATGGACGATGGCTTCCGATCCGTGTTCCACGGGCAGGTCACGCTGACACTGAACGGTGACGCAGTGCTTACCTTTGGAGAAAAAGGAGAAGAGCAGGCGCGGCTGGAAGCCGGAACGCAGCTTACGATTCAGCCAGGTGATGACTGCCTGGCAGAAGGAAGAGCAGTGATTACGCCGTTGAATCAGAAAGACGGAATCCGGATCGACAGTATCAGCCGGGGACAGGGAAATCCGGTCTATGACGGGACACTGGAGATCCGCCAGGAAGGCGGCAGCCTGGTTCTGGTCAATGAACTGTTTCTGGAGGACTATCTGAAAAAGGTGGTACCCAGTGAGATGCCGGCCGGATATGAGATGGAAGCGCTGAAGGCGCAGGCGGTCTGTGCACGGACATATGCATACCGTCAGATCATCGGAAACAGTTACAGCCAGTATGGCGCCCATGTAGATGACAGCACCAACTTCCAGGTTTACAACAATGTGGAGGTTAATATACGGACCAGCCAGGCTGTGGATGAAACCTGCGGAAAAATTCTGACCTATGAAGGAAATCCGGTGGAGGCGTATTATTATTCGACTTCCTGCGGACATGGGACTGACGGAAGCGTGTGGGGCGGGGACGGAAGCGCCACGCCGTATCTGAAAGCGACCGAGCTGAGCAGGCAGCGAAAGAGCCGGGATCTGACTTCAAATGAAGCATTTGCAGAATTTATTCAGAATCCGGATGTGCCGGCCTTTGACAGCGGATATCCCATGTATCGCTGGACGGCGCTGTACCGGGGAAGCACGTTAGGGCGCCAGCTGGGGCTGGGTCAGGTGGTTTCTCTGGAGGTGACCAGACGCGGTCCGGGAGGTGTCGTTCAGGAGCTGACGGCAGTGGATCAGGACGGACAGAAAAAAACGTATCACGGCCAGATGGAGGTTCGGAAGGCGCTCGGCAGCACAGAGCTGGAAATTGAGAGAAAGGACGGAAAGACGATCAGCGGAATGAGTCTGCTTCCCAGCGCGTTTATCGCTGTTTGGGAGGTGGGAACGGCAAAAGACGGAAGCAATCTGTTTCAGATTTGTGGAGGCGGATATGGTCATGGCGTTGGCATGAGCCAGAATGGCGCCCAGGGTATGGCCAAGGAAGGCATGACCTGTGAAGAAATTCTTCAGTTTTTTTATGAAGGTACAAAGCTTGAGGAATGCGGGAGCGAACCGGACAGCCGGTGAGAAGAGGCTGCAGAAAAGGCGCCCCTGGTTTGGAGGGGCGCCCTGACACCGTCATGTTCTGCCGTCTGGTTTATACGCAGTCGTGCAGCAGCGGGATAATGG
Organism: Candidatus Caccovicinus sp.; assembly: GCA_051878975.1. Lineage (GTDB taxonomy): Bacteria > Bacillota > Clostridia > Lachnospirales > Lachnospiraceae > Caccovicinus. The sequence goes on along the minus strand of JBJELD010000051.1, from coordinate 4,839 downwards.
AATCCAGCTTTGCCTTTAATACGCCTTCCAGTTCGGTGATGCGCTGTATCGTTACCTGCACAGAGGTGTCGATGGCAATCAGGGTTTCTGCATCGTCATGATGATCCAGAATCTTGTTGATTTTGGCGCATTCTGCATTCAGGATACATGCCAGGGCATCTTCCTGATGGGCGATGGAGGTAACGATGTCCAGAAGAATCGGGCAGGGGCAGCTGGGCGGACAGCTGGGAGTGCAGTGCTGTGCGCAGTAAGTGTCACGAATGGTTGTGTTTGTGTTGTCAGTCATGGTTGAAAACTCCTTTTTTGATGTTTGTACTATAATATATGGACAACTCAAAAAAAGGTTACTGTCAAAAGACGCAGACACTGCTGCCTGTCGGCTGGAACACCGCCGTCCGTTTCCGGAATCTGCCGGCGATTTTTACTGTTTGCAGTCTGGGAATGAACCTGGCGCCTCCATCCGGAGCAGTTCCTGAAGCAGAGCAGTGCGGCATTTGCCTGCGGGAGCTGTCTGCATCCGGGAAACAGTACCGGATGTGGCGGAAGGTTTGAATGGTTATACGCTGCGTTCCTTTACGGATGGCATTTCTTTCCTGCTATCAGACCGGAAACCGGAGCTGCCGGCTTTGTTGTCTCCTTCTGCCTGTGGATGCGGCTCAAACTGGTTGTCCTGATAGGGCTTATAATCCACTTCAGGGACATCGCCGTCGCCGTAGCGGTCTGTATCATAATGACGCTGCATGGTATCACCTCCGGAGATAGTATAGCCGGAAACAGAAAAAATATAAGGAGAAGGACCAATGAGAGCAGTCAGGCGGCAAACTTGCGTCAGAGCAAAAATGCAGAGTCGTCATTATGTTCATCCAGTGCATATATTTACAGTGAGGAGGGGGAATATAATGAAGGAGAAAATCGCAAAGTTAATTGATGTGAAGTCTATTATGACGCTTGCGCTGACCGGCGGATTTATTGGGCTGACCTGTGCCGGTGAAATTACCGGTGATCAGTTTTTGACGATCTTCACAATGATAGTTGGTTTTTATTTTGGCACACAGGCGCAGAAATCGAATAAGGAGTAGTTGCGATATTGCAGCGGCTCCGTTTCGTGGCTCAGGGACAACCCTGAGCCTTTCTTCATATAATGAAAGAAAAGGAGTTCAACTATGAGAGACATTACATTGTGCCATCCGCGCCTGCAGAAACTGGCGGCGCAGCTGCTGGAAGAGTGCAGCAAGCAGAGATTACAGATCAGGATTGGGGAAACCCTCCGGACCAAGGAAGAGCAGGATGAACTGTATGCCCAGGGCCGCACAAAGCCCGGTCAGATCGTGACCAATGCGCCTGGCAGCAGCTACAGCTCTTACCATCAGTGGGGTACAGCCTTTGACTTTTATCGCAATGATGGCCGGGGAGCCTACAACGAATCCGGCAGGTTCTTCGACCGTGTCGGTGCGATCGGTGTGGAGATCGGCCTGGAATGGGGCGGCAACTGGAAATCCATTGTGGACAAACCACATTTCCAGCTGCCGAACTGGGGATCCTCGACGGCTGGAATTAAGAAGCTGTATGCAAATCCGAAAGAGTTTATGCGGACCTGGGAACCAGAGGAGACACGGATTGGGTGGATAAAAGACGGCATCGGCTGGTGGTACCGGTATGAGGACGGCAGCTACCCGAAGAACAAATGGGAGCTGATCAATCATCACTGGTATCTGTTCAATCCGGATGGCTACATGGTGACCGGATGGCACCGCTGGGACGGTGCGGTCTGCGATCCGGAGGACGGGAGCGGCGACTGGTTCTTCCTGGATAATACGCCGGACGGGTTGTGGGAAGGTGCCTGCTGGCACACCCGTGATAATGGGGCGCAGGAGATCTGGCTGGTAGAGTAGCGGCGCAAAGGACGGAGCGAAAAAACCGGCCCCGATGCGCCATTGCATCCGGGGCCGGTCAAAAAGGGGAGGTTATGAAAAAGCCTCCTCTTCTTCATTTATAAGTGTTTAATACGCAGTAAAATCACTGGATTTTCTCGGTTTTCATTTACTGCAGATTAAAGTTTATCTGAAATTTGGTGTAGAAACCCAGTATGGATAACCGCGTCTTCGCACTATGCCAGTACATCCTTTTTCTGTAAATATGCTTTCACCATTCGCACAGTATACTCGGCTGTCTCGTACTGAATCTTTGCATCCGCTTCGGAAGCAACAAAGAAATCGCTGTAATCGCTCTCTTCTCGTAACATCTTGATTCTTCCCAGACGCTTCCCTAGCTCTTTTGGAAAAATATCCGATGCAACATATGTTTTGTTAAAGTAAGCGACTACGTCTTTGTGCCTTTTAAAGTCAATGCTCTCTATCGCCAGCACCGCTTTAAGCGCATAAAATGCAGCATAATAAGAACGGTTGATACAGTCCCTGTAAAAATGATTCTCAATACACATCATAGCATTCGCCAAGGTCTCTTCCGCCAGGGAAAAACGATAGCTTGATAACTCCTTATCCCTATCCGACATTCACAACTACCCCCTCATCTCTCACATTCCGATAATATGGCAATGAATCTACCCAGTAATTGAAATGCTCTTCACTCACAATAATCGGTGAAATGTCAATGCCATACTTTATCAAATAATCAAACGCACAGTCAGAAACACTATCCTTAAACTTTCTGATCTGGTCTTCTGGAATCTTTACAAGAATCATAATATCAACATCCGAATCATTTGTATAATCTCCCCGCGCATAAGAACCATATACAATAATACGACTTAACTGCTCACCAAATAGCTGCCGCATATTCTTTGCAAACTCATGCACAAGCTCTCTGATTGTAACCGGCATCTCCTCACCTCCAATTTAAATAACGAATTCTGCCTTCTTTTATTATTATATCCCCTCAGAAAAGCTCATTCAAGCTATTTCTTTTTTAACAACGAATCCTGTAACATCATACGCCACACGATTGATACCACACCTTCTCAGAATTCTGTGAAGACTCCCTGGGGCACAAGAATGAGCACAAGAAAATGCTGGGGCACTCCTTCCGCGATATCACCAATTCCGTTTATCCATGATTTTTGCGATTAGCCCTATGGCATTCACACCATAGAGCTTTGCAATGATATTCCATATTCCACCCATTTCCTCAAACATATTATTTAGAAATTCCATGGAATTCCATGGAATCGAGTTGATTCTTCTTTATTTGGAGCCTGGAATCTTTTTACATATGGCTTTGTATATAGTCTCTCAGGGCTTCTTCTGTTATTTTCCAGATTCCACGAATTTTAAATGCAGCCAGTTCCTTTGTCCTCACCAATTCATATGCTGTACTTTTCCCAATTTTTAATATCTCACAAATATCTTTAATTTCGTAAATAATCATGGGCTTTTCTCTCTTCCTTTCTTTTTTACTCAAACTTCGCACTTGAATAAGTGCCGATGCGCCTGGAAAATTCAATAAATGCTGGCAATAAAATAGCATGAAACCGTCTGGTTTGGTATAATTGAGTTGTCCAAAAACAATTAAGAGGAGGTTATTGGGATGAGTTGGAGAGATATTGGAAAGGCTATAGCAGGACAAATGGAGAGTACAGCCAGGACAAGAGCAAGAGAAAATAGGAATACCCCTTTGGGAGAGGAATATAGTCGATTTGCTGATGGAATGAGCGCTTTTCGAGATTCTCCTTTATTAAATCCAGAAGACGACAGTTATTCAGATGAAGATGAGTGGTAAAAACTTGCTAATGCAAAAGTTTGCCACGGCCTGGGAACCTTGGTAACGGAAGCTCCAACCTCTGCAGCAGCCCTGCAGCTTGCGGAGCTTGACTGGAGGGTGTTTCAGAAAAAGCTTTGCACGGAGGACGGCATTCCTGTGCAAAGCTTCAAAGCCAATGTAAGAGAAACCGACAACCAGATACTGGGGGTAGTTACAGACCGCTACAAGGTCGTCCAGAATGCAGACGCCTTCGCCTTTACAGATTCCCTGTTAGGCGAGGGCGTTACTTATGAAACAGCAGGTTCGCTGCAGAACGGCCGCCGCACCTGGATCTTTGCAAAGTTTCCGCAGCGCTACATTATCGGAATCGCTGTTTGCACGTACCCTTGACGGCAATGCCATGATTGACAAGGCTTATAAGTTGGTGAGAAGGCGTCGTGAAAATAAAAGTTGTATCTGCTTATGAAAGCAGTTATAATGAAAGTGCAATCTATGAGAAGACATTCGGACGAGGAGTTAAATATGTGTCAGCTTGCAATCAATATACCGGATGCAGTTTTGTATGATACACGTATGAGCAAAGAAGAGGCCTGCGATTTTGCACGCGGGGCAGTGGCTTTGGGGTATTATACGCAGAGCGGTGTCTCCATTGGTTATTGCGCTCAGATTGCAGGAATGCCAGAAGAAGACTTTATCAGATATTTGGGAAAGAATCATATTTCTATCTTTCATTTTGATGATGAAGAAGAGTTTTTGGAGGAAATGAATAATGCGTAAGGTTATCGTGAATTCCACTCCTCTGATTGCTCTTTGCAATGCAGACCAGCTTCATTTGCTTCGGGCTTTGTACGGAGTGATCAGCATTCCGGAAGCAGTATTTCATGAGATAACCGAAAAAGAGGATTCTGCCTGCAGGCAAATACTGGTGTCCACGGATTGGATTCATGTAGAGCAGATCAAAGATGAAAGTGATAGAAAAATGTACAAAGCAAAGCTCCATGCCGGAGAAGTAGAAGTGATGATTCTGGCTCAGGAGGCAGGGCCTGATGTGCTGACGATTATAGACGATCAATGTCATTAAGTTTAGCAAGGTCTGTCAGAGGATCCCTGCCATAAATCAGC
>JBJELD010000050.1:0-2547 GCA_051878975.1 Candidatus Caccovicinus sp. | reverse complement strand
CTTCTCTACAGAAAACTTTAACTCAGACTGGTTTAAAGAAACACTGTTTACATGTGCAATGGTATTATCTACCGTCTCAAAGGTAAGATTCACCGCACAGACTGCCTGTTTTCCCCCATCCTCTGTCGTGACCGTGATATAGGAGGAACGGTTTCCAGCCGCCTCCCGCTTTGCATAGGGATTCTTCTGATTTTTCTCTTCCTCTGCACGGATGAGATCCGCTATCCATCTGGCGCTTTCCTTTGCACTCACCATGCCCTCCGGATCAACGCGGAGCATATCCGAATCTCCGGCTGTCCATGTTACCTTCTTATTATCGGCATATTCCGGTGCAACCGTCTCGTAAAGACGTCTGGATGGTGTCACTGCATAGGATTCCACCGGATTCAAACGGTCTCCCTCCAGTGTCCTTGTAATCTTAAATGCCAGTTCCGACTGATCCAATTCCACGCCGGAGACCGGAACAACCGTTTCGTCCGTTATCTTAAAATTCACAGTTACAAAAGCGCTGGCCCGCTTTTGCCCTGCTTCGGTAGTAACCGTGACAGCTGCATACTCTTTTCCTTCCGTTGTAATCTTTTTGGAAGGATACAGCTCCTGATTGGTAACGCCTGCTTTAATCAGCTCCTGAATCCACTTTGCAGAAGCATTCACAGAGACTTCTCCATGATCCGTCACGCTGATCATATCCGTAGAGGAGCCGTCTGTGTCCTTCACATTCCATATCACATTCTTATTGGCAGCTGAATCCGGAATGATGGCTGCGGTTAATTTCTGCGGGTCTGTGATCTTCCATCCAATCTGCGGATCCCAACGGCTGCCGCTGCGGATCTGCTCCACCTCAAAGGTCAGCTCGTTTTTATCCAGAACCACCCCGTTTGTCATCGCACGGTATCTGGCAGAAATCGTGATGTTTTCTTCCGGCATAGTAAATGCTACCTCAGTCGCTCCGGTCTGAATGATCTCCTTCGAATCAAAATCATCTGCCGTCCAGAACAAGGAATCCGGTACCAGTTCGTAATAGACCGGAGGCTCGCTGTCCGCCTCGTTCACCGGGCTTGTGTAGACAAGGATTTTTGTTCCTGCTGCGAAAGCGCCGGGATTTGCCCAGTCGATCTCCTTTGCGAAATTATTCTGCGCTTCCAAGACGGAAAGAGTTCCATGATCCACCACCGGAATTGTCACAAGGTACCCTCTGACCGGATCTCCGGTCTTACTGGGGGCAAAGTGATGGACATTCTCTTTCCCGATTTCCAGGACACCTTCCTCAAGCTCTTCATAAAAATAGCGGTTGGTCTGTTTTGTAAAAGTTCCCATCTGGTAGAGAGAAAAATCCCTTTGGTTGGAGTAATAGGCACCAATGTGATGCTCTAAACGAATCTGCGGCGTTAATTTGTTTCCGAATGGGTTTAAGGAATATTTATCCTCGCTGTCCGTATAGAGGTATGCCAAATCATCCCCCAGCTCAATCATTCCGCCCTCCAGATACCCGATGAACAGGCCTGCCGTTTTTAAGGTACTGGAAGTAGAAGCGCCGATGGTTCCGGCAAACCGCCCGTTCTTCACCTGGCCGCTCTGCATCCGGCCGATAAGCCCACCGATGTAATCTGCAGAGGTGCTTCCTACCTTTCCTTCCACATAGGAGTTATAAACCTCGGTCTCATAGATATTTCCGGCAATGCCGCCCACATATCCTTCGGAATACAGAGCACTGTAGCTGTCGGTGGTATCGCTTGTGCAGTCACTTAAAAAAGAAGACCATGCAGAGCCGCAGATACCTCCGGCAAAGGCTTCCTGCTCTCCGGACGCATCCGTTCCCCCAAGGACACCGGCTGTATTCTCACACTCTAAGATCACACTGTCATACGCTTCACCAACGATGCCGCCGATGACTCCTACGCCCCGAACCTGGCCTTTGGACTGGCAGTTTCGGATCGTGCTGTCATTCGCCTCTCCTGCCAGGATTGCAGCTTTGGTGGAGGCATTGACCTGCCCGTCCACCACCAGGTTTTCAATCACCGCTCCGTGGATGCTTCCAAACAAGCCTGCATACTCCTGTGTCGTATCACTGATTTTTAAATTAATGATCCGGTAGCCCTGTCCGTCAAAGTTTCCCTTAAACGGCTTTGGCTCTGAATCCCCGGCTTCTGTAAAATATCCGATGGGAAGCCAGGAGGCCGTATCACTTAATGATACATCTTTCGTCAGGGCAAAATAGCAGCCTTCATATCCATCCACTTCCTCATTGGCAACGCTATAGGCCAACAGCTTCAAGTCCTTGCCGGAATTAATCTGATAAGGGTCTTCTTTCGTCCCTTCCCCGTCAAAATGGTCACTCATTTCCATCCCGCTCCAAAGGCTCAGGCTTCGCAGACTCATAAGCGCTACGGACGGGGTCGCCACCGTCTCTTCCAATCCTTCCGTGACGATTTCCGGTGTCTGACCAAGGACTTTATGATCCACTTTCAGTTCTTCGCCGCTTTTCTCTTCCTCGTCAACCTCCTCATTTACCAGCTCGTTCCTCTTCTCCCCTTCGCTTTCCGTCTG
>JBJELD010000049.1:0-54250 GCA_051878975.1 Candidatus Caccovicinus sp. | reverse complement strand
GTACGAATAGATATATACCATATAATTGGCCATATCTTTCGGAAGATTCTTCATGATCGTGGCATTTTCACTCATAAGCTCAGTACGCAGCTGCGCCATGATCCGCTCCCGCTGCGCCTCGAAGGTACTCTGAATCTGCCGCTCCGTATCTGAGGCATCTTCCGCCGCAAATTCATTGAGCGAAAGTACATTATTGTTGATCAGCTGGAAATACGCATCCTTGATCGGTATCTTCAAATTCGTGGAATCTGTATTCTCCGTATTCGGCTCATCCTCCGGCACCAGCTTGGTGACCAGAATACCGGCAAGCTGCTGCTCGATCAGATGATAGATGCCCTTCTGCAGATCACTGTCGATGGTAAGGTAAATATCATGACCGGCCACCGGATCCACGTTTTCTTTTTCTTCCCGTACCCTTCCGCGGTTGTCCACGTTTACCACGCGGTATCCTTTCTTCCCCTGAAGAGACAGCTCCATAGAGGATTCAATGCCGATCAGTCCGACCGTATCATTGATACTGTAGTCCGGATTGCTTTTCTGCAGCTCTTCCAGCCGGTCCTTCTGCATCTTTCCCGTATAGCCGATAATCGGTGCAAAATAAATGCTGTCATTATAAACACGCACGGAGGATTCGGCAATATCAATTCCCTGAAGCTCTGCAATGTTTTCCATGATCTCCGCTACGGTTTCATCATCAATATAAGTGGCAATCGTGGTCGCCAGGTATTTCTGGAAGGAGGTCAGGGACATGGTGTAGCGGATATTGATGATGTCCAGTGCGGTCCTGTCGTCCAGCATCACCGTGTTTCCCTTCTCATCCTTGATCTGATCCAGCTTGTAGCTTTTTTTCTTTTTTTCAAACAGTTCTCTGGCTGTCACGTCGGCTGCATATTTGCCCAGGTCCTTATCCAGCTCTTCGTTCAGCTCATCAATGTATCTCAGTCCGTATACGTCACGGAGAAAGCCCTTCCGGCCGGTTTCGCTGTAGGAGGTGTAGATCATCTCTCCGTTCTCATCCATCCCGACCTCAAACTTTCCCTGAACATCCACATCGTGCTTCTCCAGGATCTGTACCAGCTTAAGAAGCATGGTATTCATTTCCGCATCGGTGCGGTATGCCCCGGTATCCTGTATGGTAACGGAATAAGCCAGCTTGTTGTAGGCCAGTATATTTCCGTTCTTATCGTAAATATTCCCTCTTGTACCGGGCGTATACACGATTTGTTCAGTTTGTTGAATATAATGATTCAGAATATCCTCTCCCTGGACGATCTGCAGCTGAAACAGATGGATTCCCAGGATTCCAAACAGGCAGGTAAAAAGGATCGTCAGGGCGAATAGTCTGGAATACGCAACTTTATGAATAAATTCTTTCAGTATCTCACGCAGGTCATCAAACAATGGTAGTATCTCTCCTTTTTTCCATCTCCTCCAGCCTGCGGCTGGTGAATAAAAACAGCCGGTAGATAAAAAGAGTGGTAACAACGCTGAAAATGATTTCCGGCACCATGATCTTCCGGAAATAATAGAACAGATCCAGCTTTCCGCGGATCAAAAAGCGGAACACATACATATACAGGTTATAGGCCAGTTCATTTACCACACATAAAATCAACGGCAGCGTAATGTAATCTTCATAATAATATTTGGTGCAGATTCCATTCATGTAGCCGATATAGATGAAAATCAGCATATAAAAACCAAATGGGCCGCTGTAAAACAGATCCGAAAGAAGGCCCGCGAACAGTCCGTACAGCATCCCGGCCTGACTGCCGTGAATAAAGCCAAAGGAAAAGGTCAGAATCAGCAGCAGATTCGGGGATGCAGACAAAAACGGAATCATCGGGAAAATGCAGGTCTGAATCGTGAAGGCCAGCACCATCAGCAGCAAATTTACAAGAATCCGCTTCACGAGCCAGCCCCCTCTCCCGCTTCTTTCTCTTCCTCACCGGTATTTTTGGTTCCGGTAATAATCAGAACCTCCTGCAGATGGTCAAAATCGGCTACCGGAATCAGATAACCGGATTTCGTCAGGCGCTCCGGATCCACGGTAATATCTGCGGCATAGCCGATCAGGATTCCCGGCATGAATTTGGAGCTGATGTTGGAAGTCACGATCTGATCGCCGTCCTTCACATCCCCATCCTTTGCAATATTAGTGATCCGAAGCCGTCCTTCCTCAAACAGGGTCAGATCACCAGCAACAATACAGTTATCACCGGACTGTATCGCCATGGCGCTGACACGGCTGGAATCATCGATGATGGAGCGGACTGTCGCATAATTGGCCCCGACATCAGTAACAATCCCGACCAGACCGCCTCCGGCAATGACGTTATTATCTACTTCTACTCCATCCGCAGAACCCTTGTTTACCCGGAATACCTGAAACCAGTCACCGGAATCCTTGGCAATGATCCTGGCCCCGATCTTTTCATAATTCATGTAGTCCTGATCCAGCTGGTAAAGCTCCCGCAGGCGGGACAGCTCAAATTCATTGGCCTGAAGTCGGTTGTTTTCCTCTGTCAGAAGCGCGATCTGCTCCTTCAGCTTCTCATTTTCCTCCAGTGCACCCTTCAGCTGGGTATAATCGCGGATGCCTGTATAAATTCCGCCGCCCACCGCATTGACACCGGTCTGAAGCGGCACCAGAAAATATCCCACGCCGGTCCGAAGCGGCTCCAGGACTCCGTCTTTAATTGAAGTAACTCCTACCAGCAGGATACAGAAGACCGTCAGGCCGGTCAACAGATATTTGCTGCGTTTTGTTTCCATTTACATCTTTCCTCGTTCCCGTAAGCTTGTATAAGTAGTATCCCCAATAATAACATGGTCTAACAGGGATATCCCTAAAATCTGTCCGGCTTCCCGGACACGCCTGGTCATCAGCTCGTCCTCCCGGCTGGGAGAAGCATCTCCGCTGGGATGATTGTGAACCAGGATCAGCGCAACCGCACTGCTGCGGAGCGCTTCGATAAAAATCTCTCTGGGGGAAATCACGGAAGCATTTACCGTTCCTTTTGAAAGCATTACATCCCCCACCAGCCGCTGTCTGGTATCGAAAAACAAGGCCCGGACCTGCTCCTGTTCCAGATGGCGCATGTCCTCCATGCAGTACGCTGCAATTTCACCCGGGTCCTTGAATACCGGGCTTGCCGGGCGGACACTCTGTTTCCAGATCCGTCTGGAAAGCTCTCCGATACAGAGAAGCTGAATCGCTTTTACACGTCCGATGCCCTTTATGCTTAAAAATTCCGGCAGAGAAAGATGCAAAAGCCCTAAAATACCCCTGTTCGGGTAATTTAAGGCTAATATCTTCTGTGCCAGCTCAAGAGCCGTCTCCTCCTTCGAACCGGTCCGGATAATGACTGCCAGAAGCTCTGCATCCGTCAGATGCTCCGGCCCCATTGCCAGACACCGCTCATAGGGACGTTCCTGCACCGGAATGTCTTTCATTTTCTTTCGCATGATTAAAAATCCTCCTTCTTCCATACTCTCCAAGTACGAATGCGCGGAAGATTTCCATACACTGATCTGCAGACAGCTACAGCCATCTGTAAATCAGAAGCGCCAGAGCCATGCCGATAATGCCCGCCATGGTGATCCGGATGGACAGACCAAAGGTGATGACCAGGATACCGAAGTTTAATACCAGCGGCGTATTCAGGCCGAAGGACTCTCCGAAGTTCAGCCAGGAAAGGAACGAAATCCCCTCCGTCATACTTCCAATGAATCCGCCCAGCACGACGCCGGCCAGCAGTAAAATCAGCAGCACCCAAACATTTTTGTTTCTCATCTTCTCTGCTCCCCCATCAATTGCTCATTTTTCATTTTATCATAACTTTCCGATTCTGTACACGTTTTAAAAAATTTTTATAATTCCGTAATCTTTCGTAATCATTCAGACACAGGAAGCGATACAACCTTCCGTTCCACCAGCTTCTGCAGGGACATCAGGATGCCCAGCTTTGCGTGATACCAGGTCAGACCTCCCTGAAAATAAACGGCATACGGAGGCTTGATCGGACCGTCTGCGCTCAGCTCAATGGAAGATCCCTGCACGAAAGCACCGGCTGCCATGATAACCGGCGCATCGTATCCCGGCATGTCCCACGGCTCCGGACTGACATAACTGTCCACCGGGGCTGCTGCCTGGATTCCCTGGCAGAAAGCAATGACACCCTCCGGGGTACCAAACGTAATCGCCTGAATAATATCATAGCGCTCCTCGGTTCCGTTGGGAACCACGTCATAGCCCAGCTTTTCATAGACATTGGCGGCAAAGATGGCACCCTTTAACGCACCGGCCACCACAGTCGGAGACAAAAACAATCCCTGATAGAAGGAAGTGTTCAGCCCCAGGCTGGCGCCTACCTCTTTTCCCAGACCAGGAGCACTGAGCCGATAGGAAGCACGGTCGATACAGTCCTTTTTTCCCACAATGTAGCCGCCGATCGGAGCCAGGCCGCCGCCCGGATTTTTAATCAGCGATCCGACAGCCATGTCAGCACCAACATCGGTCGGCTCGATGGTCTCCACAAATTCTCCGTAGCAGTTATCCACCATGCAGATCACTTCCGGCTTGATTCCTTTGATAAAGGAGATCAGCTCGCCGATCTGCTCCACAGAAAGCGTCGGCCGCGGATCATATCCCTTGGAACGCTGGATGGTAACCAGCTTCGTCTTCTCATTGATTGCACGGCGGATTCCCTCGTAATCGAATTTTCCGCCCGGCAGAAGATCAACCTGGCGGTAGGAAACGCCGTATTCCTTCAAAGAACCGACCGACTCCCGGATGCCGATCACCTCCTCCAGAGTATCATAAGGCTTTCCCACCGGAGAGAGCAGCTCGTCGCCCGGACGGAGATTGCCGGACAGGGCAACGTGCAGCGCATGAGTACCGCTGATCAGGTTCGGACGGACCAGCGCTGCTTCTGCATGAAACAGACTGGCATACACGTCCTCCAGGGTATCGCGTCCCAGATCATTATAGCCATAGCCGGTGGTAGCAGCAAAATGGATGTCGCTGACCCGGTTATCCTGCATGGCCTTGATGACCTTCATCTGATTGTATTCTGCTGTCTGATCGATTTTTTCAAAACGCGGCTTCAGGCTCTCCTCAATTTCCGAGCAGAAGGAAAGAACCTTCTCACTGATGCCAAGCTTTTCATACATTTCATTTAATTTCATGATGTTGTTCTTCTTTCTATTTCTTTTTATCTTATCAGCTGAACATTCAGCTGGTATTTTTCACGTATCTCCTCCAGGATATGCTCCAGCACCTTATCCCTGTCGTAATCAAATTCCGGCAGATTCAGCCAGCGCACATCCCGCTCCCGCTTAAACCAGGTAAGCTGGCGCTTTGCAAAATGGCGGGTATCCCGTTTCAGCACGTAAACTGCTTCTTCCAACGTACAGTCTCCGTTCAGATAATCCAGGATTTCCTTATATCCCAGCCCCTGCATGGAAACCATGCCCCGGCAGCAGCCCATCTGCTTCAGCTTTTCCACTTCCTTTACCAGTCCCTGCTCCAGCATCCTGTCCACTCTGCGGTCAATACGCTCATAAAGCAGACCACGGCCGGTATTTACCACATAGTACAGAAAATCATAAGGAGATTCCTTCTGCCGTTCTGCCTCATTGTGTTCGGAGATCTTTTCCCCGGTCTGCCGGTAATACTCCAGTGCGCGGATCACCCGCTTGACATTGTGACTGTGAATGGCCTGTGCCGATTCCGGATCCACCTCTGCCAGCTGTTCATGCAGATATCCGGCGCCTTTTTCCGCAGCAAGCTTCTCCAGCTCTGCCCGGATCTGCTGTCCTTCCGGATTCTCTTTAAAATCAATGTCATAAAGAAGCGCCTGAATGTAAAATCCGGTCCCGCCCGCCACAATGGGGATGTTTCCGTGGGAATAGATCTTCTCCAGAGCGTCCTTGGCCAGCTGCTGAAAAATCACGACATTAAAATCCTCGGTGGGATCCAGCACGTCAATCAGATAATGAGGAACGCCATCCATCTCCTCCGGCGTCACCTTTGCAGACCCGATATCCATATGCCGGTAAACCTGCATGGAATCCGCACTGATGATCTCTCCGCCGACGGCCTTTGCCAGACGGATCGAAAGATCTGTTTTTCCCACTGCAGTCGGCCCGGTCAATATAATTAGTGGACGTTTTTCCATAGTTTTTCCTTTCCTGCTACACAATCCGCTTAAACTTCTTCTCCAGCTCGTACTTGCTCATGGATATGATCGTCGGCCGTCCATGAGGACACGCATATGGGTTCTCCATATCCAAAAGCTGGTCGATCAGTGCATCTGCTTCTGCCGCAGACATGGCATGATTTCCTTTGACTGCAGCCTTACAGGACATGGAAGCCACCTTTTCATAGATCATATCCGGATTGGAAACCTTCGCATCTTCCGAAAGACCGTCCAGCATTTCCAGCAGAAGCTCCTTCTTGGCAATAGAAAACAGGTTTGCCGGAACGCCGCGCACAGCATACTCTCTTCCGCCGAAGTGCTCGATCTCGAATCCCATATCGCAGAAATAGCGCATGTACTGTTTCATCAGAACCTCTTCTGTCATGCTCAGCGTCAGGATGATCGGCGGATTGAGAAGCTGTGTTCCAAAGTCCCGGGTTTTCAGAGAAGCCATGGTTTTTTCATATAAAATTTTCTCATGGGCCGCGTGCTGGTCAATAATGAATAACTGCTGATTGTATTCCACCAGCCAGTAAGTGTCAAACAGCTGACCGATCAGACGGTGCCGTTCTCTGGCCTTTTTCTCCAGAAAGCGGTCGTCAAACAGCTCCAGCTGTTCTCCCGACAGCTCTTTTCCGTTCGCTGGCTCCTGAGGCAGCCCGGAGATTTTCTCTTCCGGTCCATTTCCAGCCAGAACCTCGCTGTCCCCGGTTCGTTCCGAAGCTTCTGCAAGCTGCGAGCGAAGCGGCGTCAGCTGCCGCCTCTCTTCCGGCTTCCGGTCCGGCCTGTCGCGCAGAAAGCTGTCCTCCGGAATCGAGGTCAACTGCTTTAAGGTCTGCTCATACAGCCCCATTCGCTTCTTTTCAAATGGCTCAGGGCTGGAAGAAAGCTTCCGGACCCGCTCCTTTTCCTCTGCTGCCCGCCCGGCCGGATCCGGTTCGGTAAGCTCCACCTGCGGAATCAGCTCCTTATGAGCCAGCGCCTGTGAAATGGTGTTCCGGATCATGGTAAACACCATCTCTCCGTCCCGGAACCGCAGTTCCATCTTGGTGGGATGAACATTCACATCCAGTGATTCCGGTTCCATGGTAAAGTGCAGCAGCACAAACGGATATTTATGCTGCATCATGAACGGCTTATACGCTTCCTCAATAGCTCTGGCAATGATGCTGCTTTTGATGTAGCGACCGTTTATAAAATAATTTTCAAATCCCCGGCTGCCCCTCGCAATCACCGGCTTTCCCACGAATCCGGTTACGGCCACATCACCCTGAACCGTATCGACAGGAAGCAGATTGGAAGCGATCTCTCTTCCGAACACGGTATAAATCAGATCCTTCAGATTGCTGTTTCCGGAGGTATGGAGCTTGTTCTGATTGTTCTGGATAAACCGGATCGAGATATCCGGATGAGACATGGCGATCTTCTCCACCAGCTCCGCCACATGCGCTCCTTCTGTTGCAGCGGTCTTCAAAAACTTTTTCCGGGCCGGCGTATTAAAAAACAGATTTCTTGCAATAAACGTGGTGCCCTCTGGCGCACCGATCTCCTCCAGGCTCTTTTCCAGGCCGCCCTCGATCTGATAGCGGGAACCGGTCAGAGAGTCCGGCGTTTTCGTGATCAGCTCCACCTGTGACACCGCCGCAATACTGGCAAGCGCCTCACCGCGAAAGCCCAGAGAAGAGATGGTAAACAGATCCTCCACGGATTTGATCTTGCTGGTGGCGTGGCGCAGAAAGGCCAGGCTGATTTCCTCCTTTGGAATTCCGCAGCCGTTGTCCGTCACACGAATGAAGGAAATCCCGCCGTCCTTGATTTCCACGGTAATGGCAGTGGCTTTGGCGTCAATGGCATTCTCCAGAAGCTCCTTGACAACCGACGCCGGACGCTCAATGACCTCTCCGGCCGCAATCTTATTGATCGTACTCTGATCCAGTACAGTAATATTCGGCATGGCTGCGATTTCCTCCTTTTATTTTCCGTGCATCTTTTCCGTCATGTCCGATCCTTTACTTTCCGTCCCAGCGGTTTTTTAACTTTGTCTGGAGCCGGTACAGGGTATTCAGCGCATCGATCGGAGTCATATGTCCCAGTTCCAGATCCCTCAGCTCCCGAATGATATCGTCATCCTTTACGGTATCAAACAGCGACATCTGCTGCATATCCACCTCATCCGGCCTGGGCACCGCCTTGCGCTGTGTCACCGTGGCGCTGACCTCGGCAATCTCTCTTGCCCGCGCGGTGATGTCCGCGCCGCTTAATTCTTCTGCAATCTCTTTCGCCCGGGCAATCACAGAATCCGGCACACCGGCCAGCTTGGCCACCTGAATACCGTAGCTCTTGTCGGCGCCGCCCTTGATGATCTTTCTTAAAAAAACAATATCGTCTCCCTGTTCCTTGACGGCAATGCAGTAGTTATTGACGCCGTTTATGGTGCCCTCCAGCTCCGTCAGTTCATGATAATGGGTAGCGAACAGCGTTTTCGCCCCCAGAAGTCTGGGATTGCTGATATGCTCCACCACCGCCCAGGCAATGGAAAGCCCGTCAAAGGTGCTGGTTCCGCGTCCGATCTCATCCAGAATCAGCAGGCTGTTTTTCGTGGCATTGCGAAGGATATTGGCCACCTCCGTCATTTCCACCATAAAGGTACTCTGGCCGCTGGCCAGATCATCAGACGCACCCACACGGGTAAAGATCCGGTCGCAGATTCCGATATTGGCCTCATCCGCCGGAACAAAGCTTCCGATCTGCGCCATCAACACGATCAGCGCCACCTGTCTCATATAGGTGGATTTTCCGGCCATGTTCGGGCCGGTAATAATAGAGATCCGGTTTTTGCTGTTATCCAGCGTCGTATCATTGGATACGAACATGTCATCCCGCATCATCTGCTCCACCACCGGATGGCGTCCGTTTTTGATCTGAATGACACCCTTCTCATTAATAGAGGGCTTTACATAATTGTGGCGGGTGGCCACCGCAGACAGGGAGGCAAACACGTCGATCGCCGCCAGAGCCTTTGCGGTCTTCTGAATCCGCAGCACCTCTGCCGCAATCGTATCCCGCACCTGACAGAACAAATCATATTCCAGGGAAACCAGCTTCTCCTCGGCCCCCATGATGATGTCCTCCAGCTCCTTCAGCTTATCCGTGGTATACCGTTCCCCATTTACCAGGGTCTGTTTCCGGATAAAATAATCCGGCACCATATTTTTAAAAGAATTGCTGACCTCAAAATAATATCCGAACACTTTGTTGAATTTTACTTTCAGCGTCTTGATTCCGGTTTTTTCTTTTTCCTCTGCCTCCAGCTGAGCCAGCCAGGTCTTTCCTTCCGTCTTGGCATGGCGAAGCTTGTCCGCCTCCTCATAAAAGCCCTCTCTTATCATGCCGCCGTCCCGAAGGGAGATGGGCGGCTCCTCCACAATCGCCCGCTCAACCAGATCATGCAGATCCTCCAGGGGATCCAGCTCTTCCTGAAAGCCTTTCAGCAGCGGACTGCGGAATTCCTTCAGAATATCCTTGATATACGGAATCATGGAAAGCGAATTTTTAAAAGCCAGAAGGTCCCGCGGATTGGCCGTCTTATAGCTGATCCGGCCGATGAGCCGCTCCAGATCATAGATCGGATTTAAATATTCGCAGATTTCCTCCCTGGAAATGTAATTCATATTCAATTCCTGGACGGCCTCCTGACGGGCCAGAATCTCATCCTTATGAATCAGAGGCTGTTCAATGTAGCTGCGCAGAAGCCGCGCGCCCATGGCCGTCCTGGTCTTATCCAGCACCCACAGAAGTGTTCCACGCTTCTGCTTTTCCCGAAGTGTTTCCAGCAGCTCCAGATTCCGGCGGGTAGAAGTATCAATTACCATATACTGCCCCACCTGGTAAGGCGTGATCGTAGTCAGATGGTCCAGTGTGCTTTTCTGCGTTTCATATAAGTACTGCATGACACAGCCGGCCGAAATCACGCCGGTGTCATAGTCGCCAAGCCCCAGCCCGTCCAGACTTTGCACCTGGTAATGCTCCTTCAGGATCTTCCGGCAGCTATCATCTCCGAAGAACCGGCCGTCCAGAGAAGAAATCGCTGTGTGGTACCGCTCCCGCAGCTCGTCCACATCCACGCCGGACATGTAAAAGGCTTCATTGCAGATTATTTCCGACGGTGAAAACTTGTTGATCTCATCAAACAGATCCCGTTCCGTTTTTACCTCTGTTACAAAAAAATCACCGGTGCTGATGTCTGCGGAGGCAATGCCGAAGGTCTCATCCATATAGACAATGCCCATCAGATAATTGTTCTTGGTCTCGTCCAGCGCCTGAGCACTGGTGATGGTTCCCGGCGTAACTACGCGGATCACCTCGCGCTTGACCAGTCCCTTTGCAAGCTTAGGATCCTCCATCTGCTCCGCAATCGCCACCTTAAAGCCCTTCTGAACCAGCTTATTTAAATAGCTGTCCACAGCGTGGAAAGGGACGCCGCACATGGGCGCCCGCTCCTCCAAACCGCAGTCTTTTCCGGTCAGCGTAATTTCCAGGGCCTTGGAGGCCTTGATCGCATCATCAAAAAACATCTCGTAAAAATCACCCAGACGATAAAACAGAATGCAGTCCGGATACTGCTTTTTTGTTTCCAGGTACTGGGTCATCATTGGTGTCATACCAGCCATGAACTACCTCACTTCTTTTCCCATATAATAAAAGCCCTTAAATTCGTCCAGAGACACGTTGACGATCTTTCCGATCAGAGAAGCATCTCCCGGGAAATGAACCACCGTGTTGTTTCCGAGGCGTCCGGTTACCAGTGTACGGTCATGATCATTGACTTCCTCCACCAGAACCTCCTGCACGGTATGAACCTCACGGCCGGAAACCCTGGCTCCGGTCTCCTGCACCTTCTTTAACAGACGGTCAAAGCGGTCCTTGACCACCTCCTCCGGAACCTGATTTTCCATGGCGGCCGCCGGAGTTCCGGTCCGTTTGGAATAAATAAACGTAAAGGCGCTGTCGAAGCCCACCTGCTCCACCACATCCATGGTTTCCAGAAAATCCTCCTCCGTCTCGCCGGGGAAGCCCACAATGATATCCGTCGTCAGGGAAATATCGGGAATCTCCCGTCTGATCTTAAGCGCAAGCTCCAGATACTGTTCTTTCGTATATTTCCGGTTCATAGCCTTTAAGATCCGGCTGCTTCCGGACTGAAGCGGAAGATGCAGATGCGGACAGATTTTCTTCGACTCTTTCATCACTTCAATCAGCTCATCCGACAGATCCTTCGGATGGGAGGTCATAAACCGGATGCGCCGAAGGCCCTCCACCGCTTCCACACGCCGCAGAAGCTCGGCAAAAGAAATCGGATGTTCCAGTGTTTTTCCATAGGAATTTACATTCTGACCCAGCAGCATGATCTCTACGACACCGTCTGCCACAAGGCGTTCGATCTCCCGAAGGATCTCCTCCGGATTCCGGCTCCGCTCACGGCCTCTCACATAAGGTACAATGCAGTAACTGCAGAAATTATTGCAGCCAAACATAATATTGACACCGGACTTAAATGGATACTTTCTCTCCACCGGAAGATTTTCCACGATTTTGTCTGTGCCTTCCCAGATCTCGACCACCATCTTCTGACTCTCCAGACAGCGGCAAAGAAGCTCTGCCAGCTGGAAAATGTTGTGCGTGCCGAAAATCAGATCCACAAACCGGTAGCTTTTCTTTAACTTGGCCACCACCTCCGGCTCCTGCATCATGCAGCCGCAGAGGGCAATCATCATATCCGGATGTTTTTTCTTCCGGGCACCCAGCTGTCCCAGCCGCCCGTACACGCGCAGATTGGCATTCTCCCGTACCGTACAGGTATTATAGAGAACGAAATCCGCCTCTTCTGTTCCGGTCTCTTCAAAGCCGATTTGCTCCAGAATACCAAGAAGCTTTTCGGAATCCCGGGCGTTCATCTGACACCCGAAGGTTTCAATGTGCATCAGCCCCACGGTCGAGCGGGCAAGCATCTCCTTCACTCGCGCTTCGCCGTAACGCCGTTCGGCCTCTCCCGACTCGATCAGCTCCCGGAATCTGGCCTGAAAAAGCTTCTGGTCGATATCCATGTAATACTGCTGTCTGGCCGGTTCCTCAGAAGGAGCCTCTGCATGAATTTTATGAAAATCAAATTGACGTAAATAATTCTCCATGATCTCATCCTTACTTTATGTTCTTTTTATCCAAAGCCAGTTTATTATAGCATAGCAAAATCTATTTGGAAATACTTAATTCGGAAAGATAAAAAACGATGCCGCAGCTTTCTTTGTTCATGCAGCACCGTTTTTATCGGCAGATGATCCGCTATGGCCGGATCTGTCCGTTTCCGTAAATAATATATTTCGTTGTGGTCAGTTCCTTCAGCCCCATCGGTCCTCTTGCGTGAAGCTTCTGCGTGCTGATGCCGATCTCCGCGCCGAAACCGAATTCACAGCCGTCAGTAAATCGGGTAGAAGCATTCACATAGACTGCCGCCGCATCAATCTCATTCAAAAACCGCTGCGCATTGGCGTAATCCCTTGTAATAATCGCCTCCGAATGCTTGGTATTATAGCGGTTGATATGATCAATGGCTTCGTCAATGGAATCAACCAGCCTGCAGGAAAGGATGTAATCCAGATATTCCCGTCCCCAGTCCTCCTCGGAAGCTCTTACAAATCCCGGCTCGATCCGGCAGGCTTCCTCGTCCCCGCGGATCTCCACCTTCTTTTCGTCCAGACGCTTTTTTAAGCGCGGCAGAAACGTCTCTGCAATGTTCCGATGCACTACCAGAGACTCACAGGCATTGCAGACGCCGATCCTCTGAGTCTTCGCATTGAAAATAATATCCAGCGCCATGTCAAAATCCGCCGTTTCATCTACAAAAATATGGCAGTTCCCGGTTCCGGTTTCAATCACCGGTACGGTGCTGTTTTCCACCACGGCCCGGATCAGACCGGCTCCCCCTCTCGGAATCAGCACATCCACATACTGGTTCAGCTTCATCAGTTCCATGGTGACAGACCGGCTCGTATCCTCAATCAGCTGCACTGCATCTTCCGGAAGTCCGGCCTCCCTTAAGCCGCGCTTCATGCAGGCCACGATGGCACGGTTCGAGGAAATGGCATCACTTCCGCCCTTTAAAATCACAGCATTTCCGCTTTTAAAGCACAGACCGAAGGCATCTGCCGTTACGTTCGGTCTGGCCTCGTAAATGATGCCGATGACCCCCAGCGGAACACGCTTCTGCCCGATGAGAAGGCCGTTGGGACGCTGCTTCATGGAAAGCACCTCCCCGATGGGGTCCTCCAGCGCAGCAACCTGACGCAGTCCGTCTGCCATCCCTTCGATCCGGGCCGGCGTCAGCTTCAGACGGTCCAGCAGTCCCTGACTCATGCCGGCAGCAGCGGCCCGTTCCATGTCCTCCTGATTGGCAGACAGGATCTCCTCCTGACCGGCAATCAGCTGCCCGGCCGCATGTAAAAGTCCCTGATTTTTTTCCGCCACACCGAGAATGCCCAGCTTTCTGGAAACCTCCTTTGCCTGACGTCCGATTTCCTGTAATGTCATAACATCCCTCCTAATTCCGGTAGACCGCTTTCGGTGTAAGGACTGCATCCAGCCTCCGGTCAAAAGCTTCCCGCGGGACCGCATCCACAAGCTGGAATTCGTAGGCCAGTCCCCACTTCACATGCTGCGGCTCCTGTTCAAAAAAACGATCATAAAAGCCTCCGCCGTATCCCAGCCGGTAACCGTCCCGGTCAAAAGCCAGACCCGGAACCAAAACCAGGGCTTTTTCAGCCGATGCTTCATTAAGGCCGTCAGCCGGCTCCAAAATCCCCATATAACCGGGAACCAGATCTTCCGGCTTTCGGATCTCATAAAACCTCATCTCGTTCCCCTCTACACGCGGGGCAGCAGCATGAACACCACGCTGCCAGAGCGTTTCAAGAAGCTGACCGGTCCCGGCTTCCTTCCGAAAATCCATGTACAGATAAACCCAGCCGGCCGGATCCGACTCATACAGCTGAAAAAAACGGCTGCAAAGCTTTTCGTCCCAGTCCGCCTTTTCCTCCGGCCGGATTTCCTCCCGGAGTGCCCGGATCCGTTTCCGCAGCAGCTGCTTCTGCTTCGCAATCCTCTGTCCGTCTGTCATTTGTCTTCCTTTTTCTTTTTTCCGTACTTTTCGCCTAAATTGGTAATGCTTCCATCCGCTTCCTTAATCGAAATGTTGTTTAAGTTGCCGCGAAGGCTTTCCCGGATCGCTTTTATATATTCCTGGCGAAGCTGCTGCTGTTCCTTCTTCTCCTCTTCCGTCAATCCGACGGACTGAGATTTATGGTATAACGTATTAATACGGTCAATTTTTTCTTCTAACATATATTCTTCCTGTCCTTTTTCGTGTCCCAGTTTTTCCTTTTCTGAAGTGCTCCCTGCACAGAGCTGCCGGCTAATATTCGTTCGTCAGATAATACATCAGGTCGAAGTCCTGGCCGGTATGAGCCATAAACAAGGTTCCCAGATCTTTGCCGTCCATGATTTCCTGCACGATCGTCACATCCTCCCCGTTGGCAATGACCATATCGGTGCCGCTGTCTGTGGCAATCCGGGCCGCGCCCAGCTTGGCTGCCATTCCGCCGGTTCCCACATCGCTGCTGGTGGTCGATTTTCCCATAGCCAGCAGCTTCTCGTTGATTTCGTAAACGATACTGATAAAACGTGCATCCGGATTGGATTTTGGATCGTCAGAGTACAGCCCGTCTATATCGGAAAGCAGAATCAGGAGATCCGCCCCGATCAGAGCTGCCACCACAGCCGAAAGGCGGTCATTGTCTCCGAAGGTATCCACATAGGGGATCTCAGCCGTGGACACGGTGTCATTTTCATTCACAATCGGAATTGCACCCAGCTTTAACAGCTCCTCAAAGGTATTCTGCGCATTGTACCGGGAGCTGTCCTGCAGCATGGTGTGCTTGGTCAGAAGAACCTGCGCCGCTGTCTGATTATATTCAGAAAACAGCTTCTGGTAAACCATCATCAGTCTGGCCTGACCGACTGCAGCAAAGGCCTGCTTCTGCGCCAGGCTTCCCGGCCGGCTTCGGTGTCCCAGCGCCTGACGGCCGGCTGCAATCGCGCCGGAGGACACCAGAACCACTTCCTTTCCTGCCCCCTTCAGATCACTGATGACACGGACCAGCTTTTCAATTTTGCTTAAGTTTAAGTCCCCTGTCTCCGGATGGGTCAGGGAGGAGGAACCGATCTTGATGACGATCCTCTTTTTATCCTTTAATTTTTCTCTGTCTCTTACCAGCATAATGTTTGTCTCCCAGCATGTCTAACGGTTGGCCAGCTCTCTGGTAATCTCTTCCCAGGTCACGCCCTTTTCCACCATAAGAACCATCACATGGTACAGAAAATCGGAAATTTCATACTTGATCTCCTCCGGATCCGGATTTTTGGCGGCAATGATGATCTCGGTCGCCTCTTCTCCGCACTTCTTTAAGATCTTGTCAATTCCCTTGTCAAACAGATAATTGGTATAGGAACCCTCCTTCGGATGAGCCTTGCGGTCCTGAATCACGGCATAAAGCTCTTCAAATTGCTTCAACGGATTGGTTTCCTTATATTCCTTCTGCACAAGCGGCTGGAAAAAGCAGCTGCGGCTGCCGGTGTGGCAGGCAGCTCCGATCTGATGCACCCGGGCCAGGATGGTATCCTTGTCGCAGTCCAGGCTCAGGGATTTCACATACTGGAAATGACCGGAGGTCTCCCCCTTCAGCCAGAGACACTGACGGCTGCGGCTGAAATAGGTCATCATGCCCGTTTCCAGCGTCTTCTCAAAAGCCTCCTGATTCATATAGGCTAACATCAGCACCTCATTGGTCTTGTAATCCTGGACAATGACCGGGATCAGACCGTCGCTGTTCAGATGAAATTTCTCCCAGCGGACAGCGCTTTCAAAGGTTTCCATCGGAATTCCCTGTGCCTTTAAGGACTGCTTGCACGTCATCCAGTTTCCGGCAAAGCAGGCCGGAAGGACAGCTCCTTCCATATTCGGAGTGCAAAGCAGAGAAGCGGCTTCCTCCTCCTTCTCACAGCACATCAGAACCGGGAGCTTCAGCACTTCTGCCGCAGCCTGTTCCTCATCCCCCCAGCTTCCTGCAAAAAGGAACCTGGAGGCACCGAGCTGATGATATTCTTCCGCCCTTTTCCAGGCTGCAGCATCCGGCATCCAGACATAAATCTTCTCGCTCCCGAACCGGCTGGAAGCCTCTTTTATAAGATCGATATTCTCCTCTTTTCCCGCATCCAGAAATACAGCGCTGGCCCCGGCATACAGATATTTTTTCACATCCTCCAGGCGCTTTACCCGACCTCCGGTAATGATCGGGGCATCGACCTGGCGGGCAATCTCTTTTATTGTGCCAATAGTTCTTTCATGATCCTCGTCTGTCTGTGACAGATCATAAATCAGAAGCTCATCCGCTCCGTTGTCACTGCAGTGCCGGCACAATGTCCGGATCTCCTCCTGCTCCGCAAATTCTCCGTTAATCCGGCAGTACGCTTTGCCTTCTCTGCATCCCAGACCGGCAATCAGCCGTTTCGTTTCCGTCATGTTTTCTTCCTCCCATTATTTCGCGTTTCCGGCTGATTCAAACCGGGAGATAGCTTCCTTTAAATCCACCCGTTTCTCATACAGGGCTTTTCCGATGATCGCACCCGGAATTCCTGCCTGATGCAGCTGCTCCAAATCTTCCATACAGGATACGCCTCCGGACGCAATCACATCCAGGCCGGTGGCCTCCCTAAGCTTCCTGGTGGCCTCCACATTGGGACCGGACAGCATGCCGTCCCGGGAGATATCGGTGTAGACGATGTGTTTTACACCGTATTCCTTCATTTTCAGGCACAGCTCCAACGCCGTTACCGAACTTACCTGCTCCCAGCCCTGTGTTGCCACCATGCCGTTTTTCGCATCGATTCCGGCCACAATGGCATCCGGGCCGAACTCTTCCGTCAGCTCCTTCAGGAACTCCGGCTGCTCCGCTGCCCTGGTTCCGATGATCACTCGTTTTACACCCAGAGAGAGCATGCTGCGGACTGCTTCTGCTGAACGGATCCCGCCGCCGATCTGGATCGGAATTGATACCGTCTGTGCAATCTTGCGGATGACCTCCTCATTGACGGAATGACCGGCCAGAGCGCCGTCCAAATCCACCAGGTGAAGGAAGGTCGCGCCCTGCGCCTGCCAGTAAGCCGCCACCTTTTCCGGTGTATCCGAATATACGGTAATCTTTTTGAATTCTCCCTGTTTTAACCGGACACACTGTCCGTTCTTCATGTCAATCGCAGGATATAACTGCATATCATTGTTCTCCTTTTATCTGCTAATCCGTCAGGCTTCCCTTGGTGGAAAGCACGCCGGTGATCCGTTCATCAAAGCGGGTTGCCTCATCTAACGCCTTGGCAAAGGCCTTGAAGGCCCCTTCAATAATATGGTGATTGTTGCTGCCGGAAAGCTGCTTGATATGCAGATTCATCTCGCCGGCATAGGAAACCGCATAAAAAAATTCCCGGATCATTTCGGTCTCCAAATCTCCCACAAATTCCCGGTCCAGTGAAAGATCACAAACCAGATACGGCCGTCCGCCAAGATCCAGCGCGCAGAGCAGCAGCGCCTCATCCATCGGAAGGATTTTCGAACCGTACCGGATGATTCCCTTCTTGTCTCCTGCAGCTTCCTTGATTGCTTTTCCCAGCACAATGCCGACATCCTCAATGGTGTGGTGGGTATCCACCTCCAGATCGCCCTCCACCCGGAGAGTCAGGTCAAACAGACCATGCCGGGCAAAATTGTTCAGCATATGATCAAAAAATCCGATTCCGGTCCGGATATCCGCCTTCCCGCTTCCATCCAGCCGAAGCATCATGGAAATCTTTGTCTCGTTGGTATTTCTCTCAATCCGCGCTTCTCTCATTCTGCTTCCTCCGCTTCAAACCGCACCCGGATGGAGTTGGCATGTGCGGTCAGATGCTCCGATTCTGCAAAGGCCTCGATATCCTGGTGCACCTTTTTCAGCGCTTCTCTGGAATAATAGATGATGCTGGACTTCTTTACAAAATCATCTACGCCAAGCGGAGAGAAGAATTTCGCCGTTCCGTTGGTCGGCAGCACATGATTCGGACCTGCAAAATAATCGCCCAGCGGTTCGGAGCTGTATTCTCCGATAAAGATGGCTCCCGCATTCCGGATCTTGGTCATCACCTCAAACGGATTTTTCGTCACGATCTCCAGATGCTCGGAAGCGATCTCATTGGCCGTCCGAACCGCCTCATCCAGAGAATCCGCAACCAGAATGTAACCGTAATTCTCCAGGGATTTCTCCAGAATATCTTTCCGGGAAAGGGTTTTTACAAACTCATCCACCTGAGCCGAAACCGCCTTTGCCAGCTCCATACTGGTGGTCACCAGAATGGCAGAGGCCAGCTCGTCATGCTCAGCCTGACTTAACAGATCCGCCGCCACATACCTGGGATTTGCCGTCTCATCGGCAATGACCAGAATTTCACTCGGTCCGGCAATGCTGTCAATGCTCACATGGCCGTATACAGCCTTCTTTGCAAGGGCCACAAAAATATTTCCCGGACCCACGATCTTGTTGACTCTCGGAATGGACGGAGTGCCAAAGGCCAGAGCAGCGATCGCCTGCGCACCGCCCACCTTGTAAACCTCCGTAGCTCCTGCCAGATGCGCTGCCGTCAGTGTCACCGGATTTACCTTGCCGTCCGCACCGGGAGGCGTCACCATGACGATGCGCTCCACACCGGCCACCTCTGCCGGGATAATATTCATCAGCACGGTAGACGGATAGGCCGCCTTGCCTCCCGGAACGTATACACCCACACTCTCCAGTGCCGTCATCTTCTGACCCAGGATGGTACCGTCCGGCTTGCTCTCAAACCAGCTCTGGCGCACCTGTCTCTGGTGATATTCCCGGATGTTGGCCATGGACTTTTTCATGATCTCCAAAAGCTTCGGCTCCACCTGTTCCATGGCCTCTGCAATTTCCGCATCGGTGACCCGGATGTTTTCCGGAGTCAGCTCTGCCTGATCGAACTTTCTGGTATATTCAAACAGTGCCTCATCCCGGCGCTCCTTGATGTCATCCACAATCTGCTGAACGGTGTCCGCATAGGTGGTATAATTGTTGGGGTCACGTTTTAACAGCCCCTCCAGAATATTCTTTCTGGTCTCTTCATCTAACTGTACGATTCTCATGCCTGTTCCTCCCTTAAAAGCTCCTGCAGATCCTTGATGATCCGGGTAATCCGCTCATTTTCCCGCTTCATGCTGACCTGATTGACCACTACTCTGGCCGACAGGCCGCAGACCTCTTCCAGCACCACCAGCCCGTTTTCCCGCAGAGTACTTCCCGTCTCCACGATATCCACGATTACATCAGCCAGGCCAACGATGGGGGCCAGCTCAATGGAACCATTGAGCTTAATGATTTCCACGGTCTGATATTTCTTATTATAAAAGTAATCCTTGGCAATATGCGGATACTTGGTAGCCACCCGGATCAATTCATGATGCATCAAGCGCTCTCTGGCTGACTCCGGTCCGCAGACGCACATACGGCATCTGCCCATCCTTAGATCCAGCACCTCATAAAGCTTCCGGCCTTCTTCCAGGATCGTATCCTTTCCCACGATTCCGATGTCGGCAGCGCCGTACTCCACATAGGTGGGAACATCATTTGCCTTGGCCAGGAAAAAGCGCATCCCCAGCTCCTCATTTACGAAAATCAGCTTTCGGGAGGATTTGTCCTTCATCTCCTCACAGCGGATACCGATCCGCTCAAACATATCCATTGCCTTATTGGCAAGCCGGCCCTTTGCCAGAGCCACGGTTAAATATCTCATCTTCTTCTCCCATCCCTGTCGGTATTCTTTTTTGTCTCAGCCCAGGTATTCGGACAGAGCAGCGATCCGTTCTTCTCCGGAAGCAGCGCCGACCGGGCAAATGCGGACCTGGCTGCCGTCTCCGAACACATACAGCACCTGCTCCAGGCCGCCGCGCTCTGCCATCTTCCGATAATCCTCTAAAGACGGAGTCTGGTGCTTTCTCTGAAACTGAACCGGAATATTTTGCTCCCGGAAATGAGCCGCCAGTGCAATGGCCGGCACACGGGCCGACACATCAAACAGAATCATGGTGCTGGTCTTTTCCACCTCCAGCCGGATCTTCTGACTGGCCAGCGCCATGAAAAGCTGATCCACCACGATGCCGAAGCCTACTGCCGGCGCCTTCTTTCCGAACTGCTGCAGCAGCTTGTCATAACGGCCGCCGGTCACCACATAATCGCCGGTTCCGTATGTATAGGCCTTGAAAATGATTCCGGTGTAATACTGATATTTGCTCAGCATGCCAAGATCAAAGGAGACATACTCCGAAAGGCCGTAATTCTCCAGGATCTGATATACCTTCTCCAGACGCTCGATTGCAAACAGCGCCCGCCTGTTGGCGGTCAGGGACCGGGCGGCCCGGAGCTGATCAATGGAGCCAAACAGCTCCGGCAGGCGCAGGAACACCTCTTTTAACTCCGGCTTAACCGGATTAGCATTCAAAAGCTCCTCTACGCCGAAAAAGTTCTTATTTTCAATGAAATCCCGCAGCTTTTCCTGGGTCGTCTCATCCATACCGGCTTCCTCAACCAGACCGCGGTAAAATTCCACCTGCCCCAGCTCGACCTGAAAATCCTGAAGCCCGGCAGCCCGCAGGCAGTCGATCACCATGGCGATCATTTCTGCATCTGCATCGCTGGAATCATCTCCGATCATCTCAGCTCCCGTCTGGGTCGATTCTTTCAGGCGTCCCTGATAGCTGGTATTGTTGGTAAAGGTACGCTCCAGATAGCAGAGCCGCAGCGGCATGGTTTCTTCCGAAAAATACTTGGCCACGCAGCGCGCAATCGCCGGAGTCATGTCGGGCCGGAGAACCAGCGTACTGTTGTCACGGTCAAAAAATTTAAACATTTCCCTGGAGCTGACACTGCCCCGTTCCTCATTGAAAATGTCAAAAAATTCAAAGCTTGGCGTCTCAATGTGCTGATAGCCGTAGAGATACAGTGTTTTCAGAATTTTCTCCTGAACCTTCAGCTTCTGTCTGCATTCTGCGCCATAAATATCCCGGACGCCTTCGGGTGTATGGATTAACTTGTTTGCCATCTTCTCTCCTTCATCTCTTCTTCCTGCAGGCCACTTTGATAAAAGTTCCGGTCAGCCGTTACTTTCACATGGTACAGTGCTAATTTGATAACGTGCTTACTATTATATGAGACAGACGGGTACTTGTCAATAAAATCTTTTCTCCGCCTCCTGTTTCCGGTCCAGATCCTTCTGCAGCGGCTCCAGATAATGAATAAACATATCCCGGTGCGCACGAATCGGATAGGAACGGTCCATTTCCTCATAAGTAAAGCTTTTCCGCCCGCCTTCCTCCATCCGCTTCCAGAACGCGGCCACATCATCAAAGGGCAGATAGTAGACTTCATTCTTTGTCGTGTAGGACAAAATAAAAAAGGCAATGCCGCCCTGCTCCTCAAATGCCTTCATAAATTCCATCTGATGAGGATGAATGTTATGAAGAGGGAACGTATCAGTCCGGCATTCCTTTGCGTCAAAGCAGACGGGAATCCCCTGCACGGCGCCGATATAATCCACCGTACTTTTCTGCTCAAAATATGCCAGCGTGATATGATGGCTTGCTTTGTCGATCTCAATGGGAGTGATCGGGGTGGGGATCTTCTGAATCAGTGCCAGACCCTTCTCCCGATAGCTGTCGTTGGTATGATTGATCAGATCTTCCAGACCGGAACCCCTTAAACCTCTGGTATGCCATGTGCCCATTCCGTTCTCACTCCTTTATCCCCCGCAGGGGGTATTCCTTTCATATGCTCCTGGAATCCCTTTGTGTCTGGGAAAGGGTGTTACAAAACTCCCTTCCGAGTCTTACAACACCCTCTGTTCTCTAAATACATTCTCATAAGCCGATTCTCCAAATCGGCTCTTCCCGGTCCGGCTCAGCTTTTAAAGCGCTTTGCCTGCTCTTCAATCAGAGCCTGATCCTCAAAATAGTTGATCTTCATGGAGCGCTTCACTTCTGCAAGTGTTTGGGCAGCCACGGCTTCAGCCTTGCGGCTTCCTTCCTCCAGCATCCGGTACACTGCCGGAATATCCTTCTCAAATTCTTTTCTTCTCTCCCGGATCGGTGCCAGCTCGTCCTGAATCACCTTGTTCAAGAACTTCTTGACCTTGACATCGCCTAAACCGCCTCTTGTGTAATGAGCCTTCAGCTCGTCCAGATTCTTATATTCCGGAAGGAACTTCTCAAAATGCTCATCCCTGCAGAATGCATCCAGGTAAATGAAGACCGGATTGCCCTCTACGCACCCCGGATCCTCCACTCTCAGATGGTTCGGATCCGTGAACATGGACATGATCTTCTTGCGCACATCCTCCTCACTGTCGGACAGATAAATGCAGTTTCCGAGGGACTTGCTCATCTTGGCCTTGCCGTCAATACCGGGCAGGCGCAGGCAGGCCTTATTGTCCGGCAGAAGGATCTCCGGCATCACCAGGGTTTCCCCGTAAACCGTATTGAACTTGTGAACGATCTCTCTCGTCTGCTCCAGCATCGGCATCTGATCCTCGCCTACCGGAACGGTCGTGGCCTTGAATGCCGTAATATCCGCCGCCTGGCTGATCGGGTAGGTAAAAAAGCCCACCGGAATGCTCGCCTCAAAGTTCCGCATCTGGATCTCAGCCTTCACCGTAGGATTCCGCTGAAGACGGGATACGGTCACCAGATTCATATAGTAAAAGGACAGCTCCGTCAGCTCCGGAATCTGAGACTGAATGAAAAGCGTGGATTTTGCAGGATCCAGACCTGCCGCCAGATAATCCAGCGCCACCTCAATAATATTCTGGCGGACCTTTTCCGGGTTGTCCGCGTTATCCGTCAGCGCCTGTGCATCTGCGATCATGATGAAGATCTGATCAAATTCGCCGGAATTCTGCAGCTCCACTCTCCGCTTTAAAGAACCTACATAATGTCCCACATGAAGCTTTCCTGTAGGCCGGTCGCCTGTTAAAATAATTTTTCCCATAGTTGTTCTATTCCTTCCAATATTGTCTAATCAATATTTATTAATATACCGCCCGGGCCGCCCGATGTCAAGTAAAGGCGGCGGCAGTTACCATGCTTTAAAATGTTCTCCGGCCGCCATACGTCCGAACGCGGCCGGAAGCGGAGCCTCAAACACCTGCCCGCTTAAATTGTCCAGCGGAGCCGGCAGATCCGGCATTACCAGCTTCCAGGAATGAAGCATCTGCGAACGGATCTGGTACTTTTTGCGCACCTCTTCATTGACGGAGGCCCGGCCGTACTTGTAATCGCCCACAATCGGATGACCGATCGAGGCCAGATGGGCACGGATCTGATGCGTACGGCCGGTAATCAGTGTCACAGCCAGCAGAGTATAGGAATCATTTCCGGACAGCGGCACATATTCTGTCATGATCGGAACGCTGCCTTCCGTCTCCTGGCAGCTTATAGAAACCTGATTGGTTTTCTCATCCTTTTTCAGGAAGCCGGCAATTATCTGCTTTCTGCAGATCCGGCCGGCTACGATGCACTGATAATATTTATGAATGCTGCGGTCCTTCAGTACCTCCGACATGATCTGGAGACCGGCCAGAGATTTTCCGGCCACCACCAGGCCGCTGGTATTCCGGTCCAGGCGGTTGCACACCGACGGATGGAAGGTTCTGAGCTGTTCAACGCGGATTCCCTTTGACTCGATCAGATAATTCAGGATTTCCTCCACCAGAGAGTAATCCGATTCCTTCGCCTTCTGGGAAAGCATGCCGGCCGGCTTGTTGATAATCAGGACGTTGGCATCCTCATAAAGGATATCCAGGCGTTTTCCGGAAGGCGCGCCGTTTTTTGTCGGCTGCGTTTCCCGGCCGTAGTCCCTTACCTGCGAAAATTTCGTTATGGTTTCGTCAGAAAGAAACAGGCGGACGGTGTCTCCTACCGCAAGCTTTTCGGAGCCGTCACATTTTTTCCCGTTTACGGTAATATTTTTCTTCCGCATCATTTTATAAAGAAAGCTTTTCGGGGCCAGATTCAGATATTTGGCAAGAAGCTTGTCCACTCTCTGTCCGGCCTCATTTTCCTTGATTGTAATTTCCTGCATGGACCTTATCCTTTCTCTGCGCCGACTGCGTTTTATGTTTATGTTTACATGGAAATGTCCTTCAAAAGCTGAAGGGTATAGCCGACGCTTCCGTCATCCTCATACTGGTCGGACGGCTTCAGCGCCTCCATCCGTTTAAAGAAGGTCTTCTCATCCGTAATGACCTTTGCGTGAGGATCCAGCCGGTGCGCAGAAAACATCTCATTTAAAAACTTCTCAGCCTTCTGCGGCAGGATCTTCGGATTGGAACAGTAACAGTACACTCCGGTCGGATGAACGCAGATACCGTCCATCGGCAGAATCAGTTCCTTTGAGGTAATGATCAGATCATACAGAATGGCGTGCTGTCCTTCATAGAGAGACAATTTCTGATGAAAGGCCTCCGGCGCCGTCCGATATTTGACTGCCGCCAGAAAGGAGGCAGCCACGTTGGCCGTAGGCAGCACGGACAGAATTGCCATTACTGTCAGGATATTTTTCCATGCTTCCTGTTCCGTCAGACTCCTGGCGCCAAGCTGAATCAGAATCGCCGCCGCGCCAAACAGGATTTTTGCCAGTTCTCTTTTCTGATGCGCGTTCCGATAGCCATACTGGCCCTTTTCCCGTTTCATTCGTTTCAATTTTTCTTATCCTCTTTTCGATTGGTATCATTTAAACAGTTCCCAGAATTTCAAAATCAGGGAGTGGGGGACAGCTTTGCAGAGGAGGAAAAAAGCCTTCATCGTCAGGCCGTAAACCGACACCGGTTTTCCCTGAATGCTGTCCCGAATCGCCTGATTGACCACCTTCTCCGGTTTTGCCATAGCAAGCTTTTTGTAAAGCGGAATGTTCCCGGTCGTCTCGGCTATATCGAAAAACTCCGTCCTGACCGGTCCGGGACATACGGCAGTCACCGTAATCTTTCTCGGCTTCAGCTCCACATTCAGCGCCCGGCTGTAGCTTAAAACAAAGGACTTTGTTGCCGCATAGATGGCAAACTTCGGCTGCGGAAGAAAGGCGGCAGAGGATGCAAACTGCAGGATCCGGCCGCCTCTTCTCATATAAGGCAGGACGATGTGGGTTACCGCGCACAGAGCCTGACAGTTCAGCTGTACCATTCCCATCTCATCCTCCAGCGGCAGCTCACCCACCTGTCCGATCTTTCCGAAGCCGGCTCCATTTGCCAGAAAAACCACCTCCGGCTTTTCCTCCTCCAGCGCCATCTTCAGCCGTTCCAGCTGAATCCGGTCCGTCACATCGATCGGAAACAGGCGGAGTCCTGTGGGCAAATGTCCCTGAAGCGCTTCCATCCGTTCCTTTCTCCGGGCAATCAGCCAGAGCTCATCCAGCTGCCCGCCGAAACGGTCTGCAAGCTGAATGGCCGTTTCTCTTCCCATACCGGAGGATGCTCCGGTGATTACTGCAATCTTCATTTCCATCATCCCTTCTTTTTATGGATATTTCGGATCGTTTTTTTCTTCTCCGCTTTCGCACTTCCCGGATTGGTCCGGCCTGCAGCGGTTCGTCCCGCAGCTGCCCGGCCTCCGTTTGTTTTTCTGGTGTGTCCCTTTTTGTCATTTGATTTTTCCTGTGCATGAGCATATCTGGGACGGATCAGACATTTCGGCCCGAAGCCGATCAGATCCTGCCGGCCGGCCCGGATCAGGGCCTCCTCCACCAGATCATACATTTCCGGATTCCGATACTGAATCAGCGCCCGCTGCATGGCTTTCTCATGCGGACTTACCGGCACATAAACCGGCTCCATGGTCCGCGGATCCAGCCCGGTATAATACATACAGGTGGAGATCGTGGACGGAGTCGGATAAAAATCCTGCACCTGCTCCGGCATATAGCCCAGATCCCGGATATATTCTGCCAGCTCCACCGCCTCCTTCAAGGAAGAACCAGGATGGGAAGACATCAGATACGGAACCAGATACTGCTTTTTTCCAAGCTTCTGATTCATCCCTTCATACTCCCGGACAAACTGTCGGTACACCTGATTTTTCGGCTTCCCCATACGGGAAAGCACCGCATCCGACACATGCTCCGGCGCTACCTTTAGCTGACCGCTGACATGATACTCACACAGCTCCTTTAAAAAGCTCCGGCTGCGGTCAGCCAGCAGATAATCAAATCGGATTCCGGAACGGATAAAGACTTTCTTCACCTTTGGAAGACTCCGAAGCTTTTGGAGCAGCTGGATATAATCCGAATGATCCGCATTCAGATTCCGGCAGGGTTCCGGAAACAGGCACTGCCGGGTCGGGCAGGCCCCCTGGGTCAGCTGTTTTTGGCAGGCCGGAAAACGGAAATTGGCGGTCGGCCCGCCTACATCATGAATATATCCTTTGAAATCCGGCTCTTCGGTCAGAAGCTTTGCCTCCTCCACCAGCGATTCCTGACTCCTGGCCTGAATGATCCGCCCCTGATGAAAGGTCAGCGCGCAGAAGCTGCAGGCACCAAAACACCCCCGGTTGCTGATCAGGCTGAATTTGATCTCCCGGATGGCCGGTACACCGCCTGCCGCCTCGTAGGAAGGATGGTACGTCCGCATATAAGGAAGACGGTAAACATCATCCATCTCCTCCTGGCTCAGCGGCTTTGCCGGCGGGTTCTGGACCACATACAGATTGTCGCGGTATTTCTCCACAAGACGCTTCCCGGAAAAGGGATCCGTGTTGCTGTATTGAATAAAGAAGCTTCTTGCATACTGCTTTTTATCTGCCTTCAGTTCCTCGAAGGACGGAAGCTGCACGGCATCATACACCGATTCCAGACTTTTCGTCTTGTATACTGTACCGTCAATAAACGTAATATCCTGTACGGCCAGACCGCTGTTTAACGCATCAGCAATCTCCACAATCGAATGCTCTCCCATTCCATAGGAAATCAGATCCGCCTGGGAATCTACCAGAATGGAGTGCTTCAGCTGGTTGGACCAGTAATCATAGTGGGCCAGCCTCCGCAGGCTGGCTTCAATTCCGCCGATAATCACCGGAGTCTTCGGAAAGGTTCTCCGGATCAGATTGCAATAGACCACCACCGCATAATCCGGCCGTTTCCCCATCACGCCGCCCGGCGTGTACTGATCTTCCTTCCGCCGCTTCTTGGACACCGTATAATGATTGACCATGGAATCCATATTTCCGGCGGAGACCAGAAAACCCAGCCGCGGCTCTCCCAGCACGGCAATGCTGGAGTCCTCCTTCCAGTCCGGCTGCGCAAGAATCCCCACCCGGTATCCGTGAGCCTCCAGTAACCGACTGATGATTGCCGTGCCGAAGGACGGATGATCCACATAAGCATCACCGGTAACATAAACGAAATCACACTGATCCCAGCCACGTTTTTCCATATCCCTTCTGCTGGTCGGCAGAAAATCATGATTCTTTTCCATACAGTCCTCCATCGGGCTTCTGGCTGTCCACAAGCTCCAGATAATCCAGAATGAAACGGTCCGAAAGCCGTTTTTTCTCTTCCCTCATTCCGCGGGAAAATGCATCGTCCACGGCCACAACGGTCATTCCGGCCGCCTTTCCGGCCAGAATCCCGGCCGGAATATCCTCAAAAACCAGGCATGCTTCCGGCTCTGCCTGAAGCTTTCTGGCCACCTGAAGGTAAATATCCGGCGCCGGTTTTCCTTTTGCCACCTCGCAGGCAGTCGTGACATCTGCAAAATAATCCCGGATGTTCAGTGCCTCCAGCACAGCATCCACCATCTCCCGGCCGTTGCTGGTTGCAATCCCCATGGGAATCCCGGCCGCCTTCACAGAATCCAGAAATTCCCGGGCACCTTTTTTCAGAGGAACCTCATGCCGGTATTTTTCGATCGACATTTCTGTCCAGACGGCTTTGATTTCTTCCCGGGTAAGCGGAAGCTCAAACCGCTGCTTAAAATAATCCGCCGTTTCGGTAAAGCTCATTCCCTCAATAGACTTCTGCAGATCCTCCGGACAAGCACAGCCGAAGCGTTTCAGGAATTCCATGTCAATGGCTTTCCACATCCACATGGAATCCACCAGTGTCCCGTCTAAATCAAAGATTACCGCTTTTTTCTTGTTTAATACCTGATTCATGCTTTTCCACATCCTGTTCTGTCTTTGTTTCTGCGCATTTCAAAAGCGCAAGCTCTTTTTCCGTCAGCGGCCGGAAGCTTCCGGCCGCCAGAGATTCCTCCAGCGTAAGCGGTCCCATGGAGAGACGTTTTAAGTACACCACCCGGCAGCCAAGCGCCTCAAACATCCGTTTGACCTGATGAAATTTTCCTTCCTGAATCGTCAGAAGGACCTCCGATTCCTGCGGCGCCGTTCTGGTGATCTCCAGCCTCGCCGGAAGGGTCTTCGTTCCATCCTCCAGTGTCACGCCAAGCTCCATCTGGCGGACACTGTCTTTTGGAAGCGTTCCTTCAATCCGGGCATAGTACACCTTGTCCACATGCTTTTTCGGTGACAGCAGCCGGTGAGCCAGATCCCCGTCATTGGTGATCAGAAGCAGGCCCTCCGTGTCGATATCCAGCCGTCCCACCGGAAACAGATCCTTACGCTTGACCTCCTTAAGAAGGTCAAGCACCGTCCGGTGCCGATTGTCCTCTGTGGCAGACACCACTCCCTGAGGCTTATTTAACAGATAGTATTCATATGCGGCATATGCAATGATCTGACCATCCACCTGGATCTGGTCTTTCTCCGGATCGATCTTCGTCTCGCTCTTTTTTTCGGTCTGCCCGTTTACCAGAATACGTCCCTTCCGGGCCAGCTCCTTGATCTGCGTTCTGGTTCCGACACCCATTTCTCCTAAAAATTTATCTAAACGCATCTGCATCACAGATACCTCCAGCCTGGATAATATTTATTTTTCAGTGCCCGGCCGTTTCCCTTTGCCCAGCCCAGAGGAAATTCCTCCAGGCAGACCAGAACCCAGCCCTTCTCGCTTTCCTCTGACTCCGTCAGCGCCAGCGTCTCTCCTTTTAAATAGCGAAGCACCCTCTCATCCGTTCTGAGAAGCCGGAGAACCTGCGGATATTCCTCCGGCCTAAGCGCCATGGCCAGTGCCTGGGCCGGCTCAAACCGACCGCGCCGGACTTCTCCAAGAAGCAGTCCGGTCCGCAGATACCGAAGCTTTGCGCCCTCCGGGAATCCTTCCGGCAAAAGATACAGGCTGTCCTGAATCCGCCGGATCCGGCTGGCATCCATCGGGAAAGAGAGCTTTTTTGCAAACTCCGGGAAATCGCCCAGACCGGCCGGCTTCACTTCCGCCTGTTCTGCATCCGCCCATTCTGCAGCAGAAAAGCATTCTGCGTTCCCTTCCGTGTTCCGTTTTCGAAACAGCGCCAGAAAATGACCCTCGCCCCGGATTTTCTGCGGAAACAGCCGAAGCACACCGGACACACCGAAACCGTCCGAAGCACCAGGAAACTGCTTTAACGGTACCAGCTCCATCTCCGGATGCTGATTCAGAAAAGAGAGCACATTTTCCTCATCCTCCAGCCGGGAAAAGGTACAGGTTGAATACAGCAGAAAACCCCCCGGCTTCAGAAGGCCGGCCGCCTGATCCAGAATTTCCCGCTGAATCGGTGCATAATATTTCGGCCCGCGCTCCAACCAGTCCTTTGCCATGTCCGGCTCCTTCCGGAACATTCCTTCACCGGAGCAGGGCGCATCCACCAGGATTTTATCAAAAAAACCGGGAAGCATTTTCAAAAGCTTCTGCGGCGTCTCGCTGGTCACACATACATTGGGAATCCCAAACAGCTCCAGATTTTTTAAGAGAGCCTTGGCCCGGGAATTGCTGATATCATTGGCAAACAGCAGCCCGCGGCCCTGCAGCCTGACGCCGAGCTCCGTCGCCTTTCCGCCCGGTGCGGCACATAAATCCAGCACCCGGTCTCCCGGTTCAACCGGCAGGCAGCTGGCCGGTGTCATGGCGCTGGGTTCCTGCAGATAATACAAACCTGCATAATAATAGGAATCTCTGGCTGCCGCCCAGCTTTCGTCATAATAAAAACCATTGGTAATCCATGGAACCGGCTCCAGCCTGACATCCGGCTCGTGTTCCATCCGTTTCCGGAATGCTTCTGCGGAAAGCTTGCGCTCATTGACACGCAGACCGCGGTTCCAGGCCGTCTCAAAGGAAGCCAGATAATCCGGATACTCCTCCCCCAGCAGCGTTTTCATTTCTGCTAAAAATTGTTCTGGAAAATCCATTCGTTTCAAATTCATTCCTCCCAAAATGCCTTGGCGGCTTATCGGGTAAATTATATCACGGAACACCGGAAATGGGTAGCGTGAAGTTATAAGTCACCCTGCGCCGGAAACGCTCACTGTATTTCAGCAGCCAGTATGGATTAACGCTGAGCTCCGGCTCATGGTCTGTAGAAAGATACACGCCGAGATGGAGGTGAACCTCAAAATTTCCCACGGTTCCCTCCAAAATACCGTATCCGGAATCTCCCATATACCCCAGCAGCGTTCCCGGCTCCACCGGGTCGCCGGCGTTCCACTCCTCTGCATATCCATACAAATGAGCATAATAAAAATACGCGCCGGAGGGGGCTCGGATTCCGATTCTCCAGCCTCCCTTTTCCAGCCATCCTGCCTGCTCAACCACACCGCCGGTCATGGAAAGAACCGGGTAAAAGCCCCGCGGCATCCGGTTTCCCATCAGGTCACAGCCCTCATGCTGCCGTTCTCCGCCATACGTTCTCCGCTCCAGAAAACTGTCTGAATAGGTGATATCCGGGACAGGCTCTCCGCCGGCAGAAAAAATTTCCGGAACCGGGAAGCATGCAATATCCTGATAAAGCATCTGATAGGCATTTTTCAGCTTCCGGTATTCCACCGGCTTCCTTCGAAGAAGCGAGGCACGCAGCACAGGCCATTTCTCCCATTCTTCTTTATTCATCGTTCTTAAATCAAAATCGCCGGCTGCCATCAGAGCAGTCAGACATGCAAAGCCTTCCTCCGTCGGATTTTCCTGAAGATAAGCCGTCATGACCTCCCCGGTCCTAAGACAGCGGAAGGCTTCGCTTTCCCAGGTATAGCCATCCAGCTGATAAAAATCCGGGTTCGTGAGAAAATAGTCGGTAAATGCCGTCTGATATACAGCCAAAAGCAGAATTGCAGCCCAGATCTTTAGCATATGTCCTCCCCGCCTCCACATATATTTTATCAATGCAACCGTTCCGAGCGCTGCCGTTCAAAACGGTTACATATCCATTATGTATATGCTTTAGGGAGGGAGAAAACGAGTGAAAAACCGGAAAACTTTTCGTCTGAGCGGAATCCTGCTGTCTGCACTGATGGCCCTGCTGCTTAGTTTCCCTCGCATTTCCCTGGAAGGTGCCAGAAACGGGCTGCTTCTCTGGTATCAGACCGTTCTTCCCACCCTGCTTCCATTCATGGTCTGCACCAATCTTCTGATCAGCATGCAGGCTGTCCGTTTTCTGACCGCGCCAGCCGCACCGCTCTTCCGGCTGCTGTTCGGCCTGTCGGATTCCGGCTGCTTCATTCTGCTGTGCGGCATGTTGTGCGGCTATCCTATGGGGGCAAAAACCTGCAGCGACTTTCTGGATCAGGGCTGTCTGCCGCGCCCGGAGGCCCAATCGCTTTACGCCGTCAGCAGCTTTCCCAGTCCCATGTTTCTGGCCGGCTTCATGGCAGCAAAGGCTCCTCAGGTTCCGTTCTGGAAACTGGCAGCCGCCGTCTATCTGCCGGTCATTCCCCTGTTTTTCTGTGCCTCCCGGATCTACGGCTTTTCCTCCTCTACGAACCGGAAGCCGCAGCCGGAACCGCCGGCCGAAGCACCGGCAGACAGAAAGCCGTCTCTTCCCCTGGATGAAGCGCTGATGTCTTCCATCGAAGTCATGGTCAAGATCGGCGGGTATCTCATGATGTTTTCCATTCTGGCCTCTTTCCTGAAACGGATCCCGTTTCCGGGACATTTTCTGCCGGCATTGCTCCTTTCTGCGGCAGAGATGACAACCGGAATGGAGGAAGCCTCCCGCACAGTCACCGGCTTTCCCTGTGCGCTTCTCGTTTTATGGGCCGGCACATTCGGCGGTTTTTCCGGGATCTTTCAGGTAAAAAGCGTAACAAAAAATGCCGGATTATCCATCCGGCATTATGTACTGTGGAAACTGCTTCACAGTCTGCTTTCCTGCCTCATTCTTACTCTGCTTTCGGCTGTTCTTCCGTAGCAGGCTCCTCCTCTGGCCGCACAATTCCTCCGGCCAGCTCATTCCGGTTCGAGGACACGATATCATAGCTGGACTGCATGGAAGCCATGAAGCCGTCAAAGCGTCCCTTTGCACCTTCCATCGTATGATTGATAATGGTCTGCAGGCTGCGCAGCATATCATCGGTATACTGCACGGCACCCTGACGGATGCTGTTTGCATCCTCAACTGCCTTGTCCACGATACTCTGTGCCTCAGCGTTTGCCTGATCGATCACTTCATTGGCATGCGCATACGCTTTCTGCATGATCTCATGCTCATTGACCAGCTCATTGGTCTGTGCAGTGGCCTCTGCAACCATGGTATCCGCCTGACTTCTGGCCTCATTTAAAATTGCTTCCTGGTTGCTGATGATCTTCTGGTACTGCTTGATTTCATCCGGGATCCGAAGCCGAAGCTCCACCAGAAGCTCCTCCAGCTCCTCTTTATTTACTAAAATCTTAGTGCTGGACAGCGGCTGATATTTACAGCTGTCAATGTACTCTTCGATTTCATCAATTAACTGCTCAATTCTGCTCATTACGTTATCTCCTCACTTTTCTGAATCAAAGCGCCTGTCCGCAGGGCCGCTTTTGTATGCTTGAAGCTGCTCGCTCCGGTTCTTTATTCCTTCTGCAGCTGGGCATATTTTTTTAATACAAGCTCCGCAATCTGAGGATGAAGGAATTCACTGATATCCCCGCCCAGAGAAGCAATCTCCTTCACAATGCTGGAGCTCAAATAAGAATATTTCAGACTGGTCGTCAGAAACATCGTATCCACCTCCGGGGCAATGACCCGGTTGGTCTGAGCCAGCTGAAGCTCATATTCAAAATCCGTAACCGCCCGCAGTCCGCGGACAACCACCTTTGCATGATTGCGGCGGGCAAAATCAATGGTCAGCCCGTCAAAACACTGAATCTCCACATTCGGCAGATCCTTTGTGACACTTTTGAGCATCTCAACCCGCTCCTCCACTGTAAACAGCGGCTTTTTCGACTGATTGTTCAGCACGCCAATCACGACCCGATCCATAATCTGAGCCGTTCTGGCTATAATATCATAATGTCCCAGAGTCACCGGGTCAA
This sequence comes from Candidatus Caccovicinus sp., assembly GCA_051878975.1. Classification (GTDB taxonomy): domain Bacteria; phylum Bacillota; class Clostridia; order Lachnospirales; family Lachnospiraceae; genus Caccovicinus. The sequence continues at coordinate 20,484 of JBJELD010000049.1, read as the reverse complement.
AGCTGCCCGGATATACGGCTATTGACATCTACTGATCTCCTTTGATAGTAAAAATATGTTTGTTGGTCTTGTATTCCTTGACCTTTTGAATCTGCCATCCCATCGGCCCGATCCAGCTGATATCCGTCTGCTTCGATGCCTCAATAATCACAACCGTCTGCTCATTGGCCAGACGGGAACCGGTCAGATACTGCAGAACTGTCTGTTCATGCCCGTGATTATACGGCGGATCCATAAAAATAAAATCGAACGGCTCGCTTTTATTCTCCAGACGACGGAGAGCAGACAACACATCCGTTTCCATCACCATGGCGCGGCCGTCCAGACGCGTTGTTTTCAGATTCTCCCGGACACAGGCGGCAGCCCGCGGACTGTTCTCCACAAAGACCGCTTCCCTCGCTCCTCGGCTTAACGCTTCAATCCCGATCGCACCGCTTCCTGCAAACAGATCGAGAAACCGGCAGTCCGCAATTTCATACTGCAGCATGTTGAACAGTGTTTCCTTGATCCGGTCTGTAGTCGGTCTGGTATCCATCCCTTCGATGGTTTTTAAAGCCAGGCGTCTGGCGCTTCCTGCTATTACTCTCATAGTCTCTCCTCGCTTTATCCCATTTAGTATAATATGAATAATTCAGATATACAAGGGATTTTTCAAGATTTTTGCCTTTTTCAGTTTGTTTTTTGTTGGATACAGGCCGAAAATGCCTTCCTAAAATATGACATTATTCGAAAAACCTTCTAGCTTAATCCGTCCGGAACCGCACATAATAGGAGTGTAACAAACAACAACCCGCACCGAATCGATGCGGGCAATGAAGAAAAGGAGGCATTTGATATGGCAAGCAATTCTTCCAATCGAACAAACGTACCTGAGGCAAAGGAAGCAATGGACCGTCTGAAAATGGAGGTTGCAAACGAAATCGGCGTACCGTTAAGCAACGGCTATAACGGAAACCTGACTTCCGCACAGAATGGTTCCGTCGGCGGCTATATGGTTAAAAAGATGATCGAGGCGCAGGAGCGTCAGATGGCAGGTAAGTAAGCTCCTGTAAAACAGGAAAATGGGCGCTGCTCCATAGATGATTCACAATCTGCGGAGCAGCGCCCCATTTTCTTTCATGTGCCGTCATGCGCGAAACGACAAAATGGAGCAACAAAATGCTTGACACTTCTTCATCACTGTGATATGTTATTGAAATAAAGTAAAAGTGAACAGAACCAAGCAGGAGGAACCGGTCTTCCCCCTGCTTTTTGTATAATCCGGTCCTGCTCACACCATATCAAACGGCGCTCCATGCCGGACAAAACAGGAGGAAACATATTATGATTGAATTGATTGCAAGTGTCAACGACAAGATCAACGGCTTTGTCTGGGGTATCCCCATGCTGGTGCTGCTGGTCGGAACCGGAATCTTAATGACGATTCTGACCAGGGTGTTCCAGATCTCCCATTTCGGATACTGGATGAAGCATACATTGGGCAGCATTTTTACGGATAAGCACATTACCCGTCATACCGGCGAGGATGATAAGTCGATCTCCCAGTTCCAGTCTCTCTGCACTGCTCTGGCAGCCACCATCGGAACCGGAAACATTGTAGGCGTGGCTTCTGCCCTGCTCTTCGGCGGCCCCGGCGCCATCTTCTGGATGTGGATCGTGGCATTCTTCGGTATGATGACCAACTACTCAGAAAATGTTCTGGGCATCTACTACCGCAGAAAGAACGACAAGGGCGAATGGTGCGGCGGCGCCATGTACTACCTGCGGGACGGCCTGGGCGCAAAAGCCGGAATGGGTACCGTAGGCGCAGTGCTTGCCGTCCTGTTTTCCGTTTTCTGTCTGCTGGCATCCTTCGGTATCGGAAATATGAGCCAGATCAACTCCATTGCCGGAAATATGAAGGCTGCTTTCGGAATCCCGAATCTGGTGACCGGCATCGTTCTGATGATCCTGGCCGGTCTGGTGATTCTCGGCGGCATCAAGCGGATCGCATCCGTAACCGAAAAGCTGGTGCCGTTCATGGCCATTTTCTATGTAATCGGCGCACTGATTATCTGCATTGCAAATATCGACCAGATGGGTGCCGTTCTGACCGCTATCTTCAAAGGTGCATTCGCCATGAAAGCAGTCGGCGGCGGCATCGTAGGCTCCGGCATCAAGATGGCCGTTACCTGGGGCATGAAGCGTGGTGTCTTCTCCAATGAAGCCGGCCTTGGTTCCTCTGTTATGGTACATTCCAGCTCCAACGTAAAAGAGCCGGTACGCCAGGGTATGTGGGGCATTTTTGAAGTATTTGCAGATACCATCGTAGTCTGCAGTCTGACCGCATTTACCGTATTATCCTCCGGACTGGTGGATCTGGAAACGGGTGCGGTGATCAGCCAGGCAGAGGGCTCCGCACTGGTAGGAGAAGCTTTCGCAACGGTATTCGGCAAGGCAGGTCCTGCTTTTATTGCCCTGGCGATCCTGCTGTTCGCATTCTCCACCGTGCTGGGCTGGAGTCACTACGGAACGATTGCATTCCAGTACCTGTTCGGCACGAAAGCGTCCGTTATTTACCGGACGGTCTTCATTCTCTTCATTCTCGGCGGCGCAACCATGAGCCTTGATCTGGCCTGGGACCTGTCGGATACCTTTAACGGCCTGATGGCCATCCCCAACCTGATCGGCGTGCTGGCGCTGTCCCCGGTGGTATGTAAGATCACCAAAAACTATGTGGACCGCCATATCCGCGGTCTGGATGAGGAACCGATGCTGTCCGCTTTCCCGGACATCCAGAAGGAGGCCGCAAAGGACCTGAACGAAAGCGACTGATCATGGTTATGAATATCCGACCATGCACATATACGAAAGCGACCAGCTTATTACGGTTGGTCGCTTTTCGTTTACCTGCTGCAAAATAAACCGGTCCTGCATCCGCCCAGAGTACGGCATTTCTCCAGCAGCTTCGGACCAGCCGCATGATGAATGGCCCCATCCACACCGCTGCCGCCAAGCAGGGACTCATTTGCCGCATTCACGATGATTGCTCTTTTTCGTTAATCTAAAATTCTGCCGTCCACAGAAATCGTAACTACCTGCCATGGAATCCATTTTCCGCTGTTCTGCAGCACCTTTTGGGCAGCGATCTCCAGCCCTTTGCAGCACGGTACCTCCATACGAAGCACCGTCACACTGCGGATATCATTGTCTGCAAGGATTTGGGTCAGCTTCTCACTGTAATCCACCGCGTCCAGTTTCGGACACCCGATCAAGGTAATCTTTCCGCGCATAAACTCCTGATGTACTCCGGCATAGGCGTATGCTGTGCAGTCCGCAGCAATCAACAGCTTTGCGCCGTCAAAATAAGGTGCCCGGACCGGGACCAGCTTAATCTGGCACGGCCATTGGGCAAGCTGAGAGATCGGCTTCCGGAATTCCGTCTGCAGTGCGCTTTCATCAGAACGGTGAAACTGCTTCAGGGCCTGTCCGGGACAGCTGTGTGAAACCGGCTGTTCCGCTTTCTTCTTTTTGTTTTCCAGCACAGCCTGTTCATCATAAGCTGCCGCCTCACGCTCCACAAAGGTAATCGCGCCGGTCGGACACTGAGGCAGACAATCCCCCAGGCCATCACAGTAATCCTCTCTCAAAAGCTTTGCCTTTCCATTTTCCATTCCGATTGCTCCCTCATGACAGGCGCTGGCGCAGGCTCCGCAGCCATTGCATTTATCCTCATCAATATGAATAATTCTTCTGATCATGTTTCTTTGCCTCCTTGTTTTGATGGCCTCATTATACTATAATTCAATCATCAATTCGGTGGTTATAACCACGAAAGGACGTGCTATGAAAAAAATCTTATCTTCCTTGTTTGACGGAATGGAGGAAACGGAATGGAACGAGCTGCAAAAAACTCACTGTATGCGGCGTGGCTCCTTTGCAAAAAATGCGGTCATCTTCCACACCGGAACCATTGTATCTGAAATCGGAATCGTACAGTCGGGCAGCGTCAACATTGAAATCAACGATCTCTGGGGAAATCGAAGCATCCTGAGCAATGTTGCTCCCGGTCAAATTTTTGCAGAAACTTACGCCTTATGTCAGGAACCAATGATGGTGGATGTAATCGCTGCTGAAAGCTGTGAAATTTTATTTTTGAATCTGCATATTCTGACAGGCGATCCGTTTTCCAATCGTTCCTGGCAGAACAAATTTCTGAAAAACATTCTGCGTGCATCGGTTCAGAAAAATATCGTGCTTTCCAACCGAATTTTCTGTACAGCGCCCAAATCCATTCGGGCCCGGATTCTGACCTACCTATCTCATGAATCTGTGAAAGCCGGCAGCACTACCTTTCAAATTCCATTTAACCGTCAGCAAATGGCCGATTATCTGAATCTTGACCGCAGCGCGCTTTCCAAGGAACTGGGACGCATGCGGGAGGAAGAAATTCTGGAATTTCACAAAAACCAGTTTACTTTAAAACATACCATTTAGCTGCTGTGTACGGTATGATTTTCTTCGCTTCCCCGAAGATCGATGGGTAAATCATGATGAGGCATCAGCCTTCCTGCAGTATCCCGGCGGCAGTTTTACGAATGTGGCGATAATCGGTCCGGCCAGAACCATTCCCAGACCAGCAGCCACGCACATAACTGCAATGCTGAAGCTGCAGGTAAAACGAAAGGCTTCCTTGACGCGGCTGTACTTCCCGGCTCCGTAATTAAAGGCACTGACGCAGCTGGAAGCCATGGCCGGAGCCGCCAGCAGGATATAGGTGCTGTAGTCTCTTGCATAAGGCAGAATGGAGTCCGTGCTTCCCAGAAGACGCATCAGCGGATTCTGAAACCATAATCCCAGAACCAGGATCACGCTCCCGCAAAGCAGGGAGAGGAAAAAGCTTGTAACCGAATGCCTGTATGATCGCCATCAGAGCGAACACAATTCCGGTCGCCCCGCTGGCACTGGTACCCAGGCTGCTCACAAGGTCGGAATCCCCAACATCACCACCAGACGATGTACCGGTGTCTCCGTCATTTTCTCATACTGCGCACTGGCGCTGTCCATCTGCATCGATATTTCCTTCTTTCATCTGATTTTCAACGGTAATTCAGATACCTCGCATGCTGCTTCCGGATACGCCTTCCCGGATTTTCCAAAGGCAGCAGCGCCTCGTAAATCTCTTCAACCTGTTTTCTTGTAAGCACCCTGGGCATCCATCTCATTTTTCTTCGCAGCCTTTTTTTTATCTTCCTGCTTTCCGATACCATCATTTCTTTCGAACGGATCCGGATCCGTCTAAGCTTTGCCCCATCATTGAAGGTGATCACCGAAATATAAGGGATCGGCTGCGTTTCTTCCTTCTGTGAAAGGAATCGCTTCAGATGCCGGATATGCGTCTGATTCTGCCGGACGGGACTGTAAAAATGCTTCGTCCACTTCTTTCTTCCCTGTCTCTGTATCTGCAGCCAGCGGTATTCCTCTTCTCTGCCGTAAATCGTTCCGGAATAATTTTTGTTCTCCACAACAAATATCCCTTTCTCATGAACCATTACCGCATCGATCTCTGTTGTGTTTTCTCCATCCGGCAACGGCACATACAGGTTGGACAGAATACGCTTATGCCCCCGGATTTTCTCCAGCTGTCGGAGTGTATCCTCCTCTCCCAGCTTTCCGATCTGCTGCCGGCGCCGAAGCTGTTCGGCCATCCGCATGTTCTTCCGGAACACTGCAAGGAAAAGTGCAGAAAGCACACACACCAGCAGCAGAAAGCAGACCGGAAACAGTCTGACTATGTAATGTCCGCTCACCACCTGGTTACCGGATCCATTCTACCTGGCCAATCCGCTCCTTCGGCTGAATCGGGGTACCGTCTGAATATCCCAGTGCAGCCAGCCCGTACACCACATGGTCTGAAGGAATACCAAACTCATTCAGGATGCTGCGGACTGCCGGAGCATCACAGACATCCCGCAGCTGATTGATCCAGACACAGCCGACTCCGAGTGAAGCTGCAGACAGATAGATATTCTCCATGGCACACGCATTGTCCTCCTTGCCAAAGGGGCTTTCCCGCAGGTTGGACGGAATGATCAGGACTTCCGGAGCATACATGTTATATCCGTCCCGTCCCAGCTCCTTCCCCACGGCTGCCGCCAGCTTCTGAATCTTCTCCCGGTTTACAACTACCGTAAACTTCCAGGTCTGCCTTCCCATGCCGCTCGGAGCATGAAGCGCACAGTTTACGATCTCCTTTAACTTCTCCTCCTCGATGCCTTTCACCTGAAAGCTTCGGGTACTTCTTCTTGATAAAATTGTTTCAATCGTCTGATTCATATTCACTTCTCCTTTTTTATAAATTGATGTCAGGAGCAAGCAGATAACGATCGATCCGCTTTTTTAACTCCTGATGCGGCTCCTCCTGAAGCTCTGGATCCTCATCCAGCAGGCGGTTCACTTCTTCGGAAACAGTTTTCAGAATGTTGGCATCCGTGAAGATATCCGCCAGCTTAAACGCAAGTTCTCCGCTCTGACGCATTCCGAAAATATCTCCCGGCCCACGCAGTTTCAGATCCTCTGAGGCAATGTAAAAGCCGTCATTGGACCGGTTCAGAATATCCAGCCGTTCCCCGGCATCCCCGTCCTCCGCACAGTTCACCATAATGCAGTAGGACTGGTACTTTCCGCGTCCGACCCGGCCACGCAGCTGATGCAGCTGAGCCAGTCCGAACCGCTCCGCATTCTCGATCATCATCACGGTAGCATTCGGCACATTGACTCCGACCTCGATAACGGTCGTCGAAACCAGAACCTGGATCTGTCCGGCAGCGAACCGCTCCATGATCGCATTCTTCTCTTTTCCCTTCATCTTTCCGTGGAGATATTCCACCGAAATGGTATCCGGCAGTTGCTTTCGCAGGTGTTTCGTATAATCCAGCACATTTTCTGCCTCGATCATCTCGCTTTCTTCCACCATGGGGCAGATCACGTAAGCCTGACGGCCCTGGGTGACCTGCTTCGCAATGAAGTCATATGCCCGTTTCCGGTAATCCTTTCCCACCACGCAGTTTTTGATCGGGAGCCGGTTTGCAGGAAGCTCATCAATTACCGAAATGTCCAGATCACCATACAGGATAATGGCAAGCGTCCGCGGAATCGGAGTCGCGCTCATGACCAGAACATGAGGCGGACCCCCGGTGCTCTTTTCTCCCAGCGCCTCCCTCTGTCCCACACCGAACCGGTGCTGCTCATCGGTGATCACCAGTGCCAGATTATCGTAGATCACCTTTTCCTGAATCAGCGCATGCGTTCCGATAATCAGGTCCGCCTGATGCGTCCGGATCTTTTCATAAGCCAGACGCTTTTCCTTCGCCGTCATCGATCCGGTGACCAGAACCGGGACCTTCGTGATCCCATGCTCCGCAAAAAGCTGTACCATCGATTCGTAATGCTGCCTGGCCAGCACTTCCGTCGGTACCATCAGCGCCCCCTGATAACCGCTGCAAGCCGCCTCCAGAAGTGCCAGAACAGCAATGATCGTTTTTCCGGAACCTACATCTCCCTGAATCAGCCGGTTCATGGCAAGGCCGCTGCACAGATCCGCTTTCACTTCCTTCCAGGTCCGTTCCTGCGCACTGGTAAGCGAATAGGGGAGCGATTCCCGGAAGGCCTCCACCTCGGCAGAGGGATGTATCACATACCGGGATTTCTGATTCTGCCGCTTCTCCTGCAGCCTGCGCACACCGATCAGAAACAGAAAAAATTCATCAAAAACCAGTCTCTTTCTGGCAAACAGAAGCTCCGCGGTATCTTTTGGATAATGGATATGCTCCACGGCAAAATTATATTCTGCAAGCTGATACTTCATCCGAAGCTCCTTGGGCAGATATTCCCGCTCCAGCTGGCGGACTGCCAGTGCCTGGGAAACCGCCCTGGAAATTGCCTTGTTTCCCAGGCCTCTGGTCTGGCTGTAAATCGGCTGCAGCGAGTGAACCAGCTCCCCGTAGCTTTCCGGCGCGAATACCTCCGGCTGCTCCATGGTAAGCCTTCCCCGCTTCTTCACTACACGGCCGCGGAACACATACTGCACGCCGGTTTTCAGATTGGCACGCATATATGGCATGTTGAACCAGCTTACCTGAAGGCTTCCGGTCAGATCCTTCAGCTGGGCCGAAACCAACTGGAGTCCGTTAAACCGCATAAGATCCGCCGGCTTCATCAGAACTCCGCAGACCGCTCCGACGTCCTGCTCCTTCAGCTGTCCGATCGGAACCGGTTCTTCAAATGCATCATACGCTCTCGGATAATACTGAAGCAGATCGGCAACCGTTTCAATTCCCAGCCTCCGGAACAGTTTTCCGGTCTTTTCTCCGATTCCCTTCAATTCTTCAATCGGCTGTTCATTCTTCATTCTTCCTGACTGCCTCCTTCTCTTTCCCGCTTCTGTTCACAAGCTCCCTGTGAACAGAAGCGGCGTATGTACATGCCGCACACGGCAAAAGCGGTTCCGAGACCTGCCCGGAACCACTTCAACCTTACTATGATGCATGAAGATTATTCAACCGAAATCATATAGTAATAAACCGGCTGACCGCCGTTCTGCAGCTCAATTTCCACATTCGGGAACTGCTCCCTGGCCTGCTCCACCACAGCCTGCGCCTCTTCTTCCGCCACTTCTGCACCGAAGTAAAGTGTCACAAGCTCGGATTCCTCCTCGATCATGGCCTCAAGAGCCTTCATGACCGCTTCCGGAAGGTTCTTGCCCACCGCCAGCATGCCACGATCGCCGATCGCCATGATATCGCCCTCGCAGATATCCATACCGTCAATGTTGGTTGAGCGGACCGCATAAGTAATCTGACCGGTTTTCACCTTGGCCATTTCTGCCTTCATATTCTCCAGATTTTCTTCCGCAGACAGATCCGGCATAAAATTGATCAGCGCAGTAATTCCCTGCGGAACGGTTTTGGATGGAACTACCACCAGCTTTTTTCCTTCTGCCATGAACGAGGCCTGCTCCGCCGCCAGAATGATGTTCTTGTTATTCGGAAGTACGAAAATGGTATCTGCATTGACCTGATCTACCGCATTTAAGATATCCTCCGTACTCGGATTCATAGTCTGACCGCCTTCAATCAGGTAATCCGCTCCGATTCCGGTAAAAATCTCAGACAGCCCTTCTCCGGCCGAAACGGCAATGAAACCATAAGGCTTCCTTGGTTCCTGCGCCTTCTTTTCTGCCCTTGCCGCTTCTTCCTGCGCTTTTTGATCGGCCGCCACCTTTTCTGCATCTTTAATCAGGCGCTCCTGATGCTCCTCGCGCATATTATCCACCTTCATGCGGGAAAGGGAGCCGTAGGTAAGTGCCTTCTCAAAAACAAGACCAGGGTGATTGGTGTGCACATGAACCTTGACCACATCCTCATCTGCAACCACAACGATGGAATCTCCGATTTCTTCCAGATATGCCTTAAATGCATGCTCATCCTCATCGCGAAATTCCCGCTCCGCGTTAATAATAAATTCGGTGCAGTAGCCGAACTTGATATCTGCCGTATCAATCTGGGACTTATCCAGCGCTGCAGCAGACGAAGCTGCCGGTTTTACGGCTCCTGCTGCCGACGTCATGTCGATCTCCTTGCCCAGCAGACCGTCCAGACAGCCCTTGACCACCTGCATCAGGCCCTGGCCGCCGGAATCCACCACTCCGGCCTGCTTCAGGACCGGAAGCATCTCCGGAGTCTGGCTCAGCACATAATCTCCTTCCTCGATCACCTTCTGACAGAATTCCAGAATATCATCGGTTTCCTGCGCAAGCTCTACCGCTTTTTCCGACATGCCTCTTGCAACCGTCAGGATCGTACCTTCCTTCGGCTTCATAACAGCCTTGTACGCCGTTTCTGAAGCGCGCACAATCGCACGGGAAAGAATCGTGGCATCGATCTCCTCACAGCCCTTAATCTCCTTGGTAAAGCCCCGGAACAGCTGGGACAGAATAACGCCGGAGTTTCCTCTTGCGCCTCGCAGAGATCCGGAGGAAATCGCCTTTGCCAGAGCTTCCATCGTCGGCTTTTCTACTGCAGCCACTTCGCGGGCAGCCGCCATAATCGTCAAAGTCATATTGGTTCCCGTGTCACCGTCCGGTACCGGGAATACATTTAATTCGTTGATCCACTCCTTTTTTGCTTCCAGGTTACTTGCCCCAGCCAAAAATGCTCTCTGAAGCAGCTTCGCATCAATGGTATTCATCTCACCGGTTTCCTCCTTAATCAATCACTCTCACACCTTCTACGTAAATGTTGATTTTGTCAACTTCCATTCCGGTGAATTCTTCTACTTTGTATTTTACACTTTCAATCAGGTTGTCTGCAACCGCGCAGATACTGACGCCGTAGGATACGATCACATGGAAATCTATGGTCATATGATTATCCCGGATGTCCACATTGATTCCGTGCGTCAGGCTTTCACGCTTTAAAAGCTTCACCAGGCCATCCTTCATGCTGACAGCCGCCATGCCGACAATTCCGAAACATTCAACTGCAGTGGTGCCTGCATATAATGCAATGACGTCAGAACTAATCTGGATTTCACCCAGCTTATTATTGATTCGACCCCTCATATTGTAGCCTCCTAATGATTTATATGGACAAGTATACACTATTTTGAGAAAAAAAGAAATAAAATTTTATTTTTCACTTGCTTTTTTATCGAGTTTCTGTTAATATACACTTGTTGTGGATTTTTGAAAAGAAGTCCAAGTACCGTTAAAGGAGGTGCAAAAGTCATGGCTAAATGTGCAATCTGCGAAAAGGCTGCTCACTTCGGTAATGCTGTGAGTCATTCCCATAGAAGATCCAACAAAATGTGGAAAGCTAACGTAAAATCTGTTAAGGTTAAGACCATCGGTGGTGCTAAGAAGATGTACGTATGTACTTCTTGCTTAAGATCCGGTTTAGTGGAAAGAGCTTAATCAGAGAAAATGAAAACCAACAAGAAAGCTCCGGCAGATTCCTGCCGGAGTTATTTTTTGCGTTTTTCAGCAGCAAAACAGATTATATCCTACAATCAGGCAGGCCACGATAAAAATCAGCGTAGTCAGTCTGACCGGAATAAACAGGAGGGTAACCATCCCGCAGCTGAAACAAAACAGCATTAAACCGCAAACCCGCTTCATCCGGATACCCCTCTTCGTTGTCCTTATGAGATATCCTATGCAGCGGGCGTTGAAAAAATGCTTTTTCGATTACTTCTTCTCGCTTTCCGGATCTCTGCCAGCTATCTCCTCTGCCGCTTCCATGGCTTCCGGAGAAACAATGCCTGCGCCCTTCGGGCCGCCTGCAAATTTATTTACCAGATCCGGCACCAGATCCATGGCTTTTGTGATCGGGTCCTGGTTTTTTACATTGACCAGCTTGGTAACGCCGTTCTGAATCACCAGCACCGCGCTGGGAGACATCTTCGCACTCATTCCGCCGGCTCCGTTGTCCTTATTCTTGCCGCCGTCCGCAAAGGCACCTGCCGCCATTCCGCAGGACACATCTACCAGCGGAAGGATGATTGCGTCATCAATTTTTACTGCATCCCCTACAACCGTCTTGGTCGTAACAAACTGGTCCATGCCCTTAAAAAGCGCTTCTATCGTTGATGAAAAGTGATTTTCTGCCATAAGATTTCCTTCCTCCTATATCGATTCCTTCCGCTTTCTGCGGCTGCTCTTATCGGTTCGGCTGCTGCCTTTTTTACCTGCTTTCTGCGGGCGGATCGCCTTCCAGAGCCTGGTCCGGATATTGCGGTCCAAAAGAAGGCTCAGCAGACAGCCCAAAAGTACGCCGATCCGGATGTGCCCGCAGACATGCACCTCGCCCTCCAGCCGCTGCTCCTGAAAAACAGGATGAAGTGTCAGATATCGATGGGCAAAAGGGTACACGACACTGGCAAAAGCAAGTATCTGCCCCATCCGATAGGGGTCTTCCAGGCCAAACGTGATATCCGCCGTCCCCTTTCGCGGCAGTATATGCCGTACCATTCGTCCTGTCTGACGAAGGATCCGTCCTGCCGACTGTCTGTTTGCCGGATCCTGAACAAAGTCCTGCAGTTTCTCCAACTTTTCCGTCAGTTCGGACACCTTTTTCTGCAGATTTTCCGCACTTCGTCCTATTTGCTTTAGTTTACCACAAAATACCTGAAATGAAAACGAAAGTTTCTTCCAAAGACGCGAAAACCTTTCCTGAAGCCGGGAAAAAAGCGTTCCGGCCGGCGGTGTCTCTGCCTTTCGCTCCGGCTCGTCTCCCTTTTCCGGTTTCGGAAGCTCCTGTCCGGTGTTCTCCGGTACCTGAACCGGCTCCGGCTTTGCTTCCTTCGATACCTGGACCGGCTCCGGACCGAGCGGCGGCGCCTCCTCTTCCGTTCTCTCTTCCTTGTCTTTTCCGCTTTCTTTCCCCTCCGCCTCCGACTTCCAGATCGTCCGTCCCAGAAGCTTTGCTGTCACCGTAAGTCCGTCCTGATAAAGGGCTGTAACCGACAGAAGATGAAGCAGCCAGGTAACCCGAACTGTCCCTTCCAGGCCGCCCTCGTCTTTCTTTCCGTCAATCCGGTAACGGATCGCAGAAAAGAGCACGAAAAGCAGGATTCCAAGGATTATCCCCAGAATCCCAAGCAACATCCATCCTATGACTTTCAAGATTAAAAGCAGTATGCTCAGCACACGTATCATTCCATGGCTCCCAGAATCTCAGACAGCTCCGATTCCCCCGTTCCGGCGGCTGCGCCATCTGATTCATAATAATTTTCCACACCCAGATAGGACCGGATATCAAAGCCGCCGGTCGCTGTGTAGACTTCCTCTACCATCCTTCCGGCCAGCTTCAGCGCATCCTGGTATCCCAGGGCAATTCCAAGGATCAGAGGCTCCCTCTCATTGATGCGGCTCCACTTCTCCTCTCGGCCGCAGATTTCAGAAGCCGGATATATGTCCAGAAGATTCTTTTCATTTGCGGCCGGTACAATCAGATAAGTGAAAGCCGGCGCCTTTCCGCTGCGAATCTTCTGGATCATTCCAAAGCGTCCTTTTTCTGCCATCTCACCAGTATAAAGCTTCTTATACCAAAGCATCTTCATTCTCCATGATTGAACGAATCAGTTCCACACTGGCAACCTTTTCCGGCAGATCGGCACAAGCGGAAAGGCAGCCGCCGATAAACTCGCGGACCTCATCCGAGGTGGTAAAGAACATCGGCATCACCGACAGCAGCTTTGCCATCACAGCACGCATCACGCATTTCGGCATTGTTTTCCAGGAAGCCTCCAGCTCCTCAAACAGAGGCTGACACAGCTCCTCTACAGCCCTGCGGCTTAACAGGATTCCATCCTTCTCCGTCTGTTCAGCAGGCGGCTCCAGTGACATAAACGAGCTGGTGGACAACAGGCGGTCCAGCTTCCACAGGATCGGATACTCTCCGGAATGCTTCTCCTCCTCTGATACGGAATCCGGGTCTGCCAGCTCATACCGGGCCCACTGCTCATAATAGCGTTCCTGCCGGCCTTCCATCTGAATCAGCAGATCCTCTATATCCTCCTCCGGCTCAGAGTAATCTTTCCGGCTCAGCTTCTCCCATACCATCGTTACAATACGGAGGAACAGCGCTTCCTCATCGCTGTCCATCAACGTCTCCTTCCGCGTCAGACAGATGACATAAAAATCATTGACCAGATCCATGATCGTCATACAGCCGGAAGACTCAGCAACCAATTTTTCTTCTGCCAGCATCAGGCTGTCTTTCAGCTTCTGAAAGCCTTCGCCGTCCAGATTTTTATAATCTCCGCGGCGGAGATTTTCCAGAAGACCATAGATCTCTTCATGTCCCTGCTCCATGCCCTCCGGCAGATTCAGCATTGCCTCAGAGCGCAGCATATCCAGCACCTGAACAAGTGCCTGCCTGTCGGTGCCCTCATAGACGGACAGGCACTGGGACATCAGGGCAAAAAACCTGGTTTTCGTAAAACGCAGCGGAAGCTGGCCGAGAATCTCCCGGATCCTTGCATTCTGCTCACCGGTCTCCTTTGCAGAGACCACAAATTCCATAATCTCGTCTGTCACCTGCTCATCATCCAGAACCGGGAACGAACGGTCCGAGAAGCGGCCTTCCAGACGATTCAAAACATATTCATAGATCTGGAAGCAGTCCACAAAGGCCGTAATGATCTCCATCTCCTGAATAATCTGACAGCGCAGTTCATCCAGCTTTTCCAGCGGATATTCTCCTTTCAGAAAATTTCCGGTCAGATCAATCCATGCATCGCAGAACTCTTTCTGCTTTGCAGACAGTTCCGGTTCATCTGCGATCATCTCATAAAACATATAGTCATTCAGCACAAACCGGCTGTATGCGTACCGGCAGGCTGCCGCCATCATTCTTTTTCCATTTCGGGTTTCCAACGCGATTTCCTCCTGGTTTCGCCGGCCTTTACCGGTAATTGTCTAAAATTGAGCGGCGAAGAAGATCCAGCGCCTTCATCACAGCCTGTTCACGAATCTTGGCCCGGTTGCCTTTAAACCGGTATTCTTCCACATTCACATGATCCTTCAGATAGCAGGCAATGTAAACCAGTCCCACCGGCTTCTCCTCGGTTCCGCCGTCCGGTCCCGCAAGGCCGGTAATGGCCACGCATATATCCGCATCCGTTGCAAATACACCACCGGTTGCCATTTCCTTTGCCGTCTGCTCACTGACAGCGCCGTACTTCTTCAGAGTTCCCTTGCTGACATCCAGGATCTTCCGTTTTGCTTTATTCGAATATGTAATAAAGCCCTCACGGAATACGTCCGATACGCCTGGAACATTCACCAGACGAGCCGCCAGCATTCCTCCTGTACAGGACTCAGCCGTGGTCACAGTCAGCTCCAGCTTCTTTAACAGACGCACCACTGCCATCTCCAGCGTCTCTTCTTCATTGGTGGAATATACGCAGTCTCCGAACCGCTTCTTGATCTCCTTCACCACCGGCTTGATCAGCTTATCGGCCTCCGCCTCGCTGGCTGCTTTTGCCGTTACACGCAGATGAACCTCTCCGGTCTTCGCGTAGGTTGCAATAGTCGGATTGGTCTGCTTGTCGATCAGATCCAGTAGCTTATCCTCCACCTGGCTCTCCCCCATGCCGCAGATTTTAACCATCTGAGAACGGATCACCTCCGGCTGCAGCTTCTGCAGATACGGAAAAACCTGTTCATAAAACATCGGATACAGTTCATTCGGCGGTCCCGGCAGCAGAATCGCAGACTTTCCGTACTTTTCAATAATCAGGCCCGGAGCCGTGCCGTTGTGATTGTCCAGCACGATCGCACCATCCGGAACGATCGCCTGTTTCCAGTTATTTTCCGGAATCTCTTTATAAATATTATTTTTAAAATATTCTTCGATCCGCCCTTTTGTATGAGAATCCTCCACCAGAGTACAGCCCATTACCTCCGCACAGACCTCCTTGGTCAGATCATCCTCCGTCGGTCCCAGTCCGCCGGTCATAATCACCACATCCGACCGCTTCAGCGCAGTCCGGATCGTCTCAGCCAGACGCTCTTTATTATCTCCGACCGTAACCTGGTGATACATGGAAAGGCCTAAAAGCGCGCATTTTTCTGCCAGAAACTGGGTGTTGGTATTGACAATGTTCCCCAAAAGCAGTTCGGTTCCAACCGAAATCAATTCACAAACCATGACTGTTACATACTCCCTTCTGTCAATATCTTGTGATTCTTTGCAATATAGTCAACTAATGAAATAATCGTGAGGGCCAGCGCCACCCAGACACAAAGATTGGTCACCAGCGTCAGCGCCGGGATCCGGACAATCAGCAGAATAACGGCAATCATCTGAAAAGTGGTCTTAAATTTGCCCCAATAGCTTGCCGCGATCACAACACCGTTATCCGATGCAACCAGGCGGAATCCGCTGATGATGAACTCACGGCTGATGATAATGATCACCATCCAGGCCGGAAGCTGCCCCAGCTCAATCAGGCCGATCAATGCAGAACAGACCAGAAGCTTGTCTGCCAGCGGATCGGCAAATTTTCCAAAATTAGTAACCAGATTATACTTTCTGGCAATTTTTCCGTCCAGAAGATCCGTCAGGCTGGCAACAATAAAAATGCCTGCTGCAATCCAGCGGAACATCACATTTTCTCCGCCCTGAGCCAGAAGAAAAAATACAAAAAACGGAATCATAATTACTCGCGCCATTGTCAGTTTATTCGGCAGATTCATCGTACACCTCTCCTATCAAATCATACTCTGCAGCTCCGGTCACCTTCACGCGGACAAAATCGCCGCTCATCAGCTCCAGCTCTGCATTTACAAAAATCATACCATCCACATTCGGACTGTCCATATAGGTACGACCCACGTAGGCCGCCTCGTCTGCTACCTTTCCTTCAATCATCACATCCAGGATCCGTCCGACCATGGATTCCGACTTTTCAAAAGCAATTTCCTGCTGGAGCTCCATGATCTCATCGCGGCGCTCCTCCTTGACCTCCTGCGGGATCTGATCCGGAAGCCGTGCAGCCGGCGTGTCCTCCTCCAGAGAATAGGCAAATACTCCGAGACGGTCAAATTCCATCTCATCCACAAAAGCCATCAGTTCCTCATGATCCTCCTGGGTCTCACCCGGAAAACCGGAAATCAGAGTTGTCCGGATTGCAATATCCGGGATCTCCTCCCGGAGCCGGCCGATGATTTCGCGAAGCTCCTGCTGATTCGTACGGCGTCCCATCCGTTTTAATACCGGATCGCTGGCATGCTGAATCGGCATGTCCAGATAATGGCAGATCTTATCCTCCTCCTTCATCACCTGAATCAGCTCATCCGTGATTTCTTCCGGATAGCAGTACTGAATCCGGATCCACTGAATTCCGGGAATCTCAGCCAGTGCCCGCAGAAGCTGCGGCAGCCGTTTCTCCCCGTACAGATCGGTTCCGTAAAGCGTAGTTTCCTGCGCAACCAGAATCAGTTCTTTTACACCGTTTTCGGCCAGCCCGGAGGCTTCTTCCAGAAGTTCCTCCATCGGCACACTGCGGTAATTTCCGCGAAGACTTGGAATAATGCAGTAGGTGCAGTGTTTATCACAGCCCTCTGCAATCTTTAAAAACGCATAATAGCCGCCGGTTGTCACCATCCGCCCTGCTGTCGTTTTCGGAAGTGCGTTAATGTCATGGAAGCAGGCAAGATGCTCTCCCTTTTCCTCCAGAATCTGCTTCAGAAGCTCTGCAATCGCATCATAACTTGAGGTTCCCAGGATTCCGTCCACCTCCGGGATCTCCTGAAGCAC
This sequence comes from Candidatus Caccovicinus sp., assembly GCA_051878975.1. Lineage (GTDB taxonomy): Bacteria > Bacillota > Clostridia > Lachnospirales > Lachnospiraceae > Caccovicinus. The sequence goes on along the minus strand of JBJELD010000049.1, from coordinate 3,181 downwards.
TTCCTCCCGATAACGCTGTGCCAGACAGCCGGTCACGATCAGAGCGCGGCATCGTCCGCTCTCCTTATATTGTGCCATTTCCAGAATGGTGTTAATACTTTCTTCCTTCGCATCCCCGATAAAACAGCAGGTATTGACCACGATCACATCTGCCTCTTCTTCCCGGTCCGTAAAACCGTAGCCTTCCCGTCCCAGAAGTCCCAGCATTTTTTCCGTATCCACCAGGTTCTTGTCACAGCCCAGTGAAACAAACAATATTTTAATCATTCCAGCTTCAATCCTTTATCTCATTCATTCCAAAGAAAAAGGGGGGAGCTACAAAACTTGAATGAAGTTTCCGCAATTCCCCCTTTTCCGGCATGTTATTCTTCGGTCTTCTCCTCTGCTGCGTCAGCTTCTCCTGCTTCCGCGCCTTCCAGTTCACTGATTTCCTCAAATACTTCCTCAGCATCCTCATCCTGCTCGTTCTCGCTGAGAATTTTCACCTTGCCCTTGTAAAGCTCGTCTACGGCAATAGACAGCGGCTTTTTGTTGTAAGCGCCGCTTACCAGAGGCTCTGCGCCGTCGATCAGCTGTCTGGCTCTTTTGGATGCCGCAATCACGATCGAATAACGGCTCTGAACAACCGGCTGCTCACCTGGCTCAATATCACTGTTTACTGCTTCAATCAAATCCGTATAGGATGGATGTAACATGAATAATCTCCTTTCAAAATAAAAGCATTATAATTGATGTAATTCCTTCCGCATCTCCTGAATGAAATCCAGTCGGTTGGAAGTTTTATTGTGCTGTGCCTGAATCAGCTGATGCAGCTCTTCGACACAGGTGTCAATCTGATCATTTATTACAATATAATCATAGGCTTCAATGCCGGACGCCTCCTCCGCTGCACGCTTCAGTCTGGCTTCAATCACATCCAGACTTTCTGTCCCGCGTTTTATCAGGCGGCGTTTCAGTTCTTCCGCACTGGGCGGCATCACAAACAGCAGCAGCGTATCCGGAAATTTCTTTTTGATCTTCAAAGCACCCTGAATCTCAATCTCCAGAATGACATCCTTCCCCTCTGCCCGCTTTCGTTCCACATATTCTTTCGGTGTTCCGTAGAAATTATCGACATACTGGGCATACTCAATCAAGGCATCCTGCTCAACCATGGAACGGAAATGCTCACGGCTCACAAAAAAGTACTCTCTTCCGTCTGCCTCTCCGGGCCGCGGCTGACGCGTGGTGGCGGATACGGACAACGCGTAATTGTCATATCTTTCCAGCAACGCCTTCATCAAAGTACCCTTTCCTGCTCCGGAAAAACCGGAAATCACAACTAAAATTCCCTGCTGGCTCATCGAACTTCCTCCAAGTTTTTTCCTATTCAATATTCTGAATCTGTTCTCTTACTTTTTCAATCTCCGTCTTCAGCGCAATCGCCTTATCCGCCGTCTCCAGATCGTTGGCCTTGGACAAGGTGGTATTCGCCTCCCGGTTCATTTCCTGGGCAATGAAATCCAGCTCCCGGCCAATACTGCCGCCGGCAATCAGTTTACTTTTCATGCTTTCAATATGGCTCTTCAGACGTACCATCTCTTCATCGGTGCAGATCTTGTCCGCATAGATCGTTACTTCCGTGGCAATCCGGTTTTCATCGATTGCGGCTCCGTTTAAAAGCTCCTGAACCTTTTCCGTCAGCTTTGCCCGGTATTCCTCCACGATCCGCGGGGAACGTGCCTCGATAAAGCATACCAGCTCTTTCATGTAATCCAGCTTTTTGATCAGGTCCTCCTTCAGGCGCTCCCCCTCCGCAAGCCTGGTCTCCACAAACTTTTCCGAAGCCTGCTCAATCGCTTCAGAAAGTACCTTCCAAAGATGTTCTTCATCCTCCGGAACCTGTTCCATGGTCAGAACCTCCGGACATCTGGATAAAACCGATACCGTTACATCATTCGGAATCCCGAACTGTTCTGCCATCTTCTGAAAAGAACTCATGTACTCTGCGGCCAGCGCACTATTGTATTTCAGACACATGTTCCCTTCCGTATAATCTTCATAATTAATAAACACATCCACTTTCCCGCGCTGAATATATTTCTTTAACAGCGTCCGGATGGATGCTTCAAAATAATTGAACTTCTTCGGCATCTTGATACTTAAATCCAGATACCTGTGGTTTACGGCTTTCATTTCGACAGAAATCTTATATTCGTCTGTGACGGTCTCGTATCTGCCGAAACCCGTCATGCTCTTTAACATCGCACCAGCCTCTCTTTCGCCATAGTTATTTAACATTATAAGTCAATCCTTTAGTCAAGTCAACTGAAAGATTTCAGAGAAAAAAACTGAGCGATTCATTTTGTAATTTCTGCAAGCAGCGATCAGGCCGAAACCATCGCTCTGAATCAAACTGCCTAAATTTTTACCTTCTCCTCCAGATTTATGAAATAACAGAATCCGTGATACTCCCCCTGCTCGTACAGCCTGCAGACAATTTCCCGCATCCGCTTATCCAGTCTGTGATACACCATCCGCCGCTCCCAGGGAATCCCTTCGACGTAATTTCGCTGCTGCTCATCCAAAAACTTCAGCATCTCAGCGAAATGCTTCGGCTCCCGCCTGCTTCGCAGCCCAAAATCGCAGGAAATATACGCTTTCTCCTCCCCGTTCTGCCTGCACTTTTCTGCAAGAAAGGCGGACAGCGCACCGTCCAGTTCGCTGTAAGCATGCTCCGACCATACCGGAACCTTCGGCTCCTCACACGGCACCGAAACCTGCCGAAAGCTGCGTCTTCCGTATTCATTGAATTCCATCACATAGTCCACCTTTTCTTTCTGCTTCTTGCTGCCTGGCTCCTCAAAAGTCAAAATTTCCCGCTCCAGCATATGATCCCACACCGTCTGCTGAATGCGGTCAAGCGGAGTCGGAAAATCAAGCTTTTTCCGGATCTGGTCCACCGTATAGCCGTGATCCACAAGATGACGGATTGCTCCGCCGCTGGCAGATTCAAACATAAAGTCCGATAATGCTTTTTGAAAATAGCTTCCTTCTTTCATTCTTACCGCCTCTTCATTTTTGATCGCTTCTGTTTTCTATCATACCACAGAAGCAGCCGGTTCGTCCGATTATTTTAAATATAAATTAACTCGTTGTGCTACTTGAAAATTGTATTGCCTGTTAGCTCAAAATTGCCCAA